>JALYOC010000078.1 GCA_030857095.1 Myxococcota bacterium
TCTTTCCGCTCCTCCCGTCCATCCCCGGCCTTCCCATCCCGAACCCTGGCATCACAGCGTCCCTCCCATCGCGCTGGGGGTCTTCGACTCCGGACCCGCGGCGCCCTCCGGCGGCGCGGGCGGCGCCTTGATCTGCGGATCCACCGCCCCAGCGCCAGTCCCCGTGGGCTCGCGGATGATCGGCGAGGTGGCCAGGTACTCCGCGCCGCGGAACTCCACCTGCTTGACCTGCGCGTAGGCGCCGGGGCGGTAGCTGTTGAGCTTCTCCTGCGCCTGGAACACCCAGTCGCTGTAGAGCTTGAGCTCGTAGGACTTCTCCAGCGCCTTCTCGAAGGCCTCGATCGCCTTCTCCTCCACCGGCGCCGCCAGCCCCTCGATCTCGCCGCGGTACATCGCCTCCTGCTCCTCGTCCAGCCCGCGCGGGGTGGGAGACTCCAGGATGTTCTTGGCCAGGTCCTCGTAGGCCAAGCCGATTCGGGTCAGGGCGGCGATGGCCTGGGTACCAGCGCCCAGGGAGATCACCTCCACGTAGGCCTTTTCCAGCTCCGCTAGCCGCTTCTGCTTGGCCTTCAGATCCCGCTGCAGGGTCCCCAGCCGGTTGAGCTTGATCTGCTGGAACTGGAGGAGCCGGGGCTCCACCTGCGCGAAGCGGACCTGCGCATAGTGGGACAGCGCCGACAGCTCCTCCTTCGCCGGGGCGGGCAGCTGGGTCCAGGCGCGGACCAGCTCCTTCTCGGCGCGCTCCGCCTCGCCCCGTCGGCCGGCCTGGCGCAGGACGTTGAGCTGGCCATAGCGGGCCTGGAACTGCTGCGCCGCCTCCGCCTTCTTCGCGTACCGCTGCTGGAAGTCGGCGTAGGTCCGGTTGGCCTCCGCCCACTTCTGGTCCTTCTCGTAGAGGCTGGCCACCCGCAGGGCGATGGCCGGGGCGTCGACGCGATCCGGGAACTGCTTGAGGTAGCCGCGGAAGGAGGCCACGGCCTTCTCGCGCTGGCCCAGGCCCTCCCACCACAGGCCTGCGTTGAACCGGGCGTCCGCCACCCAGCTCTCGGCCTCCTTGAGCAACTCCTCCCCGGTGGCCCATCGCTCGGACAGCTCCTTCACCGTCTCCTCTGGAGCCTTCCTGGCCTTGGCCTCCTGCAGCTTCTTCTTCAAGGACTCGAAAGCCACGCTGAGGCGGTCCTGGGAGGCCAGGAAGGCCTCGTTCATCTGCGCGGATCGCTGGAAGTCGGCGGTGACCTCGTACAGCCTGGCCAGGGTGAAGCGGACCTTGGGCTCCAGCGGAGAGTCGGGGTGGATCTGCAGCGCCCGCTCGCCGGTCTGGATGGCGCGATCCAGCTGACCGGCGTCGCGGAACAGCAGCATCGCGTAGGTCATGGCCCGATCCGCGGTCTTGGCCTTCGGGTAGGCCTCCACGAACTTCAAGAACTGCTCGGCGGCCACCAGCGGCTGCTGGTTCTTCTTGTTCACCACCTCGTCGATCCACTTGTAGCTGGAACCCTCCAGCACCCCGCCCACCCGCTGGGCGAACTCGCTGCCCGGCTTGGCCAGCTTGCCGTTGGTCAAGTAGCGCGCCGAGGCATCCCGCAGCTCCTCCCAGCGCTCCTGGCCCTCCATCACGAACATGGTCAGGTCCGCCGCCTCCCGGGCGCGCTCCTCCTCCGGCCACAGGGAGATGATCTCCGCGAAGCGCTTCTCCGCCTCCGGGAAGTGGTTCTTGTCGAAGTAGATCAGCGCGGCGTTGGCGCGGATCTCCACCTCGTCCTTCTGCTCGCGCAGCTTGGGGTCCAGCCGGGAATAGGCATCGCTGGCGGCCACCATCTTCTGCTCAAAGCGGGTCAGGGCCACCGGCTGGGCGCGCACCTCGCGCTTGATCCCCTTGCCCAGCTTGGACATCCCGCCCTTGTCCTTGTCCTCGCGGATCTTCTGTCCGTCCTTGAGGACGGTCACGGACAGCTCGCCCCGCTCAATCTTGATCAGCTTGTCGTAGGCGAGGATGGCGGAGAAGGCGGAGATCTTCCGGTACTCCTCCTTGGCCAGCTCCCGGGCCTCGGGGCGATCGGGGACCTTGAAGGCCACCACCCGATCATAGCCATCCGCGGACGCCTCCCACTCCTCCAGGCCCCAGAGGATCTGCGCGTAATAGAACATCATGTTGAACGCGTAGTCGGAGACGAACTCCGGGTCCTCGCTGATAGAGAACGCGGTGATGTATTGGCGATACAGATCGCGGGTCAGCCGGTAGGTGTTCACCTGGTCCGTCCTCTGGGCCTCGGTGTGGTACTCGGTGACGATCTTCCGGGTGGCCTCCTCGCCCACGGTAAACGCGTCGCGCAGCACCGCCCGCTCCTGCTGGTTGGCCGTCCACCAGCCGCCGCCCGGACGGTAGGTCTCGGCCAGGGCCTTGACCTCCTTCTTCACCGCGTCGCGCTGCCGCAGCTGCTCGAAGTTGGCGACGATCGCCTCCTGGAACGCGGGCGCCAGGGGGCGCAGCGGGTCCTCGGCGATCAGCTTGCGGAACACCTGGGTGGAGTGATTGTAGTAGCCGGCCTCGGACAGCTGCCCGCCCAGCTTGGCCACCAGCTTCGAGCGCCGAGGCTCCTCCGCCTTGTTGTCGAAGTAGGCGATGGCCTGATTGGGCTGATCCAGCTTGGTGTAGAAGAGCACCGCGTCCGCCAGCGCCTCGTTGCGCAGGTCGACCATCCGCTTGCCCTGGGTCTGGGCGTAGTCCACCACCTGGTGGAGCTTGGCCAGGCCCTTCTCGTACGCGTTGTAGTTGAAGTCGCACCAGGCCAGTTTGTAGAGCGCGTAGGAGTAGATCTTGGGGACCTTGCTGCGCAGCGCCTTCTGGAAGTTGGCGGTGGCCTGCTCCAGCTTGTTGTTGTCGAAGTAGTAGTCCCCCAGCTGGACGTAGGTGTCCGGCACCACCCGCGACTGGGGGTAGCGCTTGATCAGCTCCTCGTAGCGCTGGGCCGCCCGCGAGCGCAGCTGTGGGTCCTGCTGGGCGTCGGAGAGATCCTGGAGGTTGGACCCCAGGGAGAACAGCACCTGGTCGGTCTTCTCGAACTTCGGGTGCTTCGAGAGGATCTCCTCGTACAGCGCCATCGTCCGGGCGCGGTGCTTCTCACTCTCGCGGTGATCCACCTTGGGGGCGGTGAGGTTCTTCTCCCCGACGCTCAGCCGGGCCTGGTACTGCTGGTAGGATTGGTCGTTCTGCTGCTCCTCCTGCGCGTAGAGGAACCGGAACTTCTCCCAGTAGTACTCGGACAGCTGGAACAGCAGGTCCGGCCGCTGCGGATGGTCGGCCTCGAACTTGGGGATGATGTCGTTTTCCAGCTGCTCGATCAGCTCATCCCGCTTCTGGTCCGCCAGCACCATCCGCCGCTCGCGGTCGATCTCCAGCGCGTACTTGAACTTCGGCCGGACGTCCTTGGCCGCGTCACTGGACGCGTCCTTGGACACTGCCACCGGCGTCCACACCAGAGCCACCAGCGCTATCCACCTCACCAAGCTCATCGCCACTCCTGCCAGGGTCCCGAAGAAACGGTCGGCCCAACCTAGGAACCGGGGTGAAGGTTTTCCAGCCCCCGGGGTCATTGGGTCGCTCCGGATCTGTTCGGCGGCCGATGCCGCCGGGCTGATCAGTAGAAAGTTCCGGATTGCATTTCGGCTACTGCGGTCCCGCCGAGGTGGTGGCCGAGGGGCCGTCGGGGGCGGAGGTGCCCGCCGGCGGCTCACCCTGGGCCTCGGCGCCCAGCTCCTTGCAGCCGCGCTTGAGCGTGTACTGGTAGTATCCGATCTCGTCGATCCAGAACTCGCCCTGGAACTGCCAGTAGTTGAACTCGTCGCCCGGCATGCCGGGGCGGAACAGGGTCTGCTCGGCCAGGATCTTCCGCTGGTCAATCCCCTCCTCTAGCAGCTTCTTCTCCGCCACCACCGTCTCGAAGCGGATCAGCGAACCGTCCTGGTTGAAGCGGACGATGTTCTCGGTGGCCTCCGCCAGCCGGTTGCGCACCAGCCGGCCCGCGGTCTGCACCACCACCTGGCGATTCTGCTCCAGATAGGAGGCCAGCGCGCCCTGGGCCGGCCCGCCCATCTGGGTGACCCGCGCTTGTTCGCGGTCCATCTGGGTGAGCAGCTTGAAGAGGTCGGAAATCCGCTCGTTGTTGCGCACCCACAACTTCACCTGCCGGGGCAGTGAGCCGTCCTTGGGATCGGTCAGCATCCGGAAGTAGGCGTCGTAGTTCTCCCCGTTGTTGTTCACCAGGGTGCGCATCTGGTCGGCCATCGGGTTGTAGATGTCCGCGAAGGCCTTCATCGCCGTGGCCGCCTCGTTGTACAGACAGTTGAAGTAGTAGACGGTGGCCTTGAGCAGCCAGGACTCCGGCTGGAAGGCGGACTCGAACTGGGGCGCATGCAGGGCCTGCAGCGCGCCCAGCGCGCCGCCGAAGTCCCCGCCCCGGAAGCGGGCGAAGCCCAACTCGAACAGCGCCTGATCCCAGTAGCGGGAGAAGCGCGGGACCCGGTCATAGGAGGCGATCGCCTGATCATACCGGCCGGCGCCGTAGTGCAGCCGGCCCAGGCCCAGCGCGGCCAGCTGCCGCAGATCGCCCAGGTCCTGCTGGGTCTTGTCCGAAAGCTTGATCACCTCATCGAAGGCCGCCTGGGCCTCCGGGAGCCGGGGGCCGCCGGGGAAGCGCGGGTCGGAGACCACCACCGCCAGCAGGTAGCGGGCCTTGCCGTAGACCGGGCTGTCGTTGCCCACCAGCAACAGCAGCTGCCGGGCCTCCTCCAACTTGAGGTCCCGGTGCTTCATCAGCGCCACCAGGTAATACAGCCGCGAGCGGGCCGGCCCGGGCAGCGCCCCCCACTCCTCCCGGAACTCCTTGTGGAGCACCGAGGGGATCAAGAACGGATCGTCCAGCTTCTCCTGCAGCTCCACCAGCGCCTTGACCGAGTCCAGGTAGAACGGCTGCCCGGGGCCCTGCCGGACCAGGTCCGCGTAGAAGGCCGAGGCGGTGACCGGCAGTCCGGCCTTGGCCAGGGACTCGGCCAGATAGAAGTCGGACTTGGCGGCCAGCCCCGGGTCGGAGACCTGGCCCATCTGGTGGAACAGCCCGACCGCCTCGGCTGCCCGGCCCGCATCCAGCGCGGCCTTGGCCCGGTCGAACTCGCCCATCCCCTGGGCGCTGGCGCTGGTCGAGACCAGGACGAGTGCGGTGATCACTGCGCGTCGCATGAGGTGCCCCAAGGGTTAGAAGATGATCGAGAAGCCGGCCTGGAAGCCGATGTTGTTGAGCACGTCAGCGGACGGCTCCATCACCAGGTCGCGGGCCCGGGGCACGTCGTGGATCCGGTTCTCCCCGGTGGCCCCCCCGTCGCCCTGGAAGGCGGCCAGGTTGCAGCCCCCGCGCACCGCCACCCCGGCCAGCGAGTTGCCCTCCAGCTGGGTCTCGTAGATCGCGTACATGGCGTTGAGGTCGGTCAGGTTGCAGCCGTTCACCTCCTCCACCCGCGCGGTGTAGACTAGGTCCCGGACCTCCATCCGCAAGGTGAAGCGGTCGCCGATCTGGATCCGCAGCCCGCCGCCGATCTCGCCAACGAACCGGCGGCCGGTGTCCCCGTAGGTCTCGGCGAAGCGCTGGTTGCCACTGCCGAAGGTCACCGGCTTGAGCAGGTGGCTGGTCTGGCCGATCCCGGCGCCGCCGATCAGCACCACGCTGAACTGGGCCAACAGGCCGTCGTAGAGGGCGAACTTGCCGTACAGCGGAGTGACCTCCACCCCGCCGGTGGCCGCCCAGTTCAACAACAGGGTGGTGGCCGGCTGCCCCTGCTGACGGACCTTCTCCACCAGCTCCAGGTTGAACGGGGACTCCTGGGCGGACCAGTTGTAGCGGGGGGTGAGGTGGATCCCGAGGTTCTCGTGCAGGTGGTAGACGTAGGAGAGCGCGGTGCCGAAGTGCTGGGTGAACTTCCCGTTGAGCTGGGTGGTGGCCGGGTACAGGGTCAGCTCGTGGCGGCCGCGCTCGGTGAACTGCTTGCGCTGGACGATGTGCACCGCGACGTTGGGGTTGTAGAGCGGCGCGCCCGCCACCAGCCGCTGCTTGTCCGGATCCGGCTCGGGCAAGGCGCCCATCAACTGCGCGTCCTGCGCCAGCGGCACGTCGGAGGCCACCGCGGCGGGCTCCGGTGGCGAAGCAGTGGGCTCGGCCGCCGCCTCGTCCGGGGTGGAGGGCCCGGTCTGGGTCAGCAGGATCTGGGAGAGGCCGGGCAGCGCCGGGACTGCGGCCTGCGCTGCGCCAAGGAATGCGATCAGGACGAAGGACATGGCGCTCTCTAGAAGAAGAAGGTGTAGCCGAGATCGATGAGGACGATGTTCGCCAGCCCGCGATCCCCGTCGGTGCCGGTGGCGTTGTTCCCCTGCTCCGCCGCCACCCGGTCGATCCCCTGGCGATAGCGATCCGGATAGAGGTAGTCGCGCAGCTCCAGCTTCAGCGCCCCGCCCTGATGGGTGAAGAAGCGGAAGCCCACCGCCGCGCTGCCCACCGGGGCCATCCGGCTCTCGGTGAGCCAGCTGTTGCAGCCCACGGTGTCCCCGCGCTCCACGTCCATGCAGTAGACGATCGACTGGCGGCTGAAGTTGGCGGCGCCCCCGCCGGCCCACAGGTAGGCCTGGAAGTGGACCGGGGTCTCCGAGAGCAGCGACAGCTTCCCGTAGATCGGCGCCCAGCGGACCCCCAGCACCAGGTTGGCGTTCATCTCCCAGAGGTTGGAGAAGTCATCCACCGTGGCCTGCGCCCCGGCGTTGGGATCGCGGGCCAGGAACATCCCGGCGATCCGCCGCGCGGTGCTGGTGTGGCGGGTCAGCGCGTAGCCGCCCCGCGCCTCCAGGGCCAGGGTCTCCAGCAGGTTGTAGCCGGCGCCGAGGTTGAAGTTGTAGTGCTCGGTCAGCCAGGTCACCGGGGCCAGGCCGAAGCTGGGCGAGACCTCCAGCTTCCCCTGCACCCGGAACAGCCGGTTGCGGACCACCACGTTCTCCAACAGCTCCTCGGCGGCCACCGCCTGTCCACTGACAGTCAGGGCCACCACCAGGCTCATCCATCCAAGGCTTCGTCGGCTCATAGCTCCACTCATCCAGCGGGACCGGCGTTCCGCGGGGTCGAAGGTCGTAACGGCACCGCCATCCGGCAAGTCT
Organism: Myxococcota bacterium; assembly: GCA_030857095.1. GTDB lineage: Bacteria > Myxococcota > Myxococcia > Myxococcales > Myxococcaceae > JALYOC01. Next base: position 7,193 of record JALYOC010000078.1, read on the forward strand.
TACCGCCAGGGGCGATGCGAAAGTTGGGGGCCGGCTTGCAGTAGTGGACGAATCAACGCGGCGCGACCCGCAAGTGGCCCCGGCCCCGGCCCGTGGTAGTTCCTCCTACCCAGGAGGATTTCCAAGGTGGCCCAGGCGCCGGTGACTGAGCGAGAGCACGACGTGGTGGTGATCGGCAGCGGCCCGGGAGGCGAGGGCGCGGCGATGAAGAGCGCCAAGGCCGGCAAGTCGGTGGTGATCGTGGAACGACACGATCAGGTGGGGGGCGGCTGTACCCACTGGGCCACCATCCCCAGCAAGGCCCTGCGCCAGTCGGTGCAGGCGGTGCTGGAGTTCCGCAACAACCCGCTCTTTGCCACCCTCTCCGACAACGCCCAGTTCACCTTCCCCCAGCTCTTGCGGGCGGCCCAGACGGTGATCCGCAAGCAGGTGTCGATGCGGCGGGACTTCTACCTGCGCAACCACGTCCCGGTGATCCACGGGTCGGGCCGGTTCGTGGATCCCCACACCCTGGAGGTGGTGAGCGCGGACGGCTCCACCCAGCTGCTCCATTCGCGACACTTCGTGCTCGCCACCGGGTCTCGGCCCTACCGGCCGCCGGACCTGGACTTCGGGCACCCGACGATCCTGGACAGCGACACCATCCTCAAGCTCAACGACACCCCGGGGACGATCACCATCTACGGGGCGGGCGTGGTGGGCTGCGAGTACGCCTCCATCTTCCGCAACCTGGGGGTGAAGGTGAACCTGGTCCACAGCCGGGACAAGCTGCTGGACTTCCTGGACGACGAGATCATCGACGCCCTCTCCTACCACCTGAGGGATCTGGGCGTGGTGCTGCGGCACAACGAGGAATACGAGAAGGTGGAGCCCACCGAGGACGGGGTGGTGCTGCACCTCAAGAGCGGCAAGAAGATCAAATCCGACGTGCTGCTGTGGGCCCAGGGCCGGACCGGCAACACCGACGGGATGGGGCTGGAGAAGCTGGGGATCAAGCCCAACAGCCGCGGGCAGCTGAAGGTGGATGACCGCTACCGGGTGGCCGAGCACCCGCACCTCTACGCGGTGGGAGACGTGGTCGGTTCCCCCAGCCTGGCCAGCGCCAGCTACGACCAGGGCCGGTTCGCGGCCGCGCACATCGTGGAGCCCTCGGCCGACAAGCGGTTGGTCCAGAACATCCCGGTGGGGATCTACACCTCCCCGGAGATCTCGTCCTTGGGCCGCACCGAGCGGGAGCTGACCGCCGCCGGGGTCCCCTACGAGGTTGGGCACACCCTGTTCCGCAGCCTGGCCCGCGCCCAGATCACCGGGAACACGGTGGGGATGCTCAAGCTGCTCTTCCACCGGCAGACGCTGGAGATCCTGGGCATCCACTGTTTCGGGGATCAGGCCGCGGAGATCCTCCACATCGGCCAGGCGATCATGGCGCAGAAGGGCGGCGCCAACACCATCGAGTACTTCGTCAACACCACCTTCAACTACCCCACCATGGCCGAGGCCTACCGGGTGGCCGCCCTCAACGGCCTCAACCGCCTCTGCTGACACACCGCGCCAATAAAGGGGACAGGCTACATTTCTGACGCAGTCGGTCGGAAATGTAGCCTGTCCCCTTTATTGGCCTGACGCGTCACGAAAAAGGGGCGACCCCTTTCGGAGCCACCCCTTTCTTGCAGCTGCCTTCCCCTCGCGGGGATGCGAAGGCCGGGACTAGCCCTTCTGCTTGGCCGCGTGCGCGGCGCGCAGGGCCTTCTTGATGCTGGGCTTCACATAGACGATGCCGTCGCTGAAGCCGGGCACCGCGCCCTTGATCAGCAGCAGCTTCTTCTCGGTGTCCACGCCCACCACCACCAGGTTCTGGGTGGTGACCTGGTCGACGCCGTAGTGGCCGGGCATCTTCTTGTTCGGGTACACGCGGCCCGGGGTCTTCCGCTGACCGATCGCGCCCGCGTGCCGCTGGTACTCGTGGGTACCGTGGGTCTTGGTCTGCGAACCCTTGAAGTTCCAGCGGCGCATGACGCCCTGGAAGCCACGGCCCTTGGTCACGCCGGTGACGTCCACCAGCTCGCCCTGGGCGAACATGTCGGCGCCGACCTCGGTCCCCAGCTTGAAGGTCTCGGCCTCCTCGGCGGTGACCCGGAACTCCTTGAGGTGCCGGCGGGCCTCGACGCCCTGCTTCTTGAAGTGGCCGATCTCCGCCTTGGTCAGCGACTTGTCCTTGATGGACCCGAAGCCGAGGGTGACCGCCGAATACTTGTCCTTCTCCGCGGTCCGCTTGCCCACCACGGTGCAGGTGGAAACGTCGATGACGGTGACCGGGACCATGTTGCCGTCCTCGCTGAACACCTGGGTCATCCCGACCTTCTTGCCGATCAATCCCTTCACGTCTGTTACCTCTTTCGAAAACGGAAGCGCGTTGAAGCGTCCGCGTAGGGTGTGGATCCCGGAGGTCCAGAAAGGGTGCCGGACGCGGGAGGGGCGGGATATAGCAGTCCGCGCCGCCTTGCAAGTTGCCCAACGCCCCGGCAGCGCAGGAGATTTCTCCCCCGGCCCGGGCGCCTACCTCGCGTTGTCCAGCCGGGGGTACAGGGAGGCCAGCCCCGGGTCGGCGATCCGGTTCGTATAGACGTCCTCACCCAGCATGTAGACGGCCTGGTCCAAGAACTCCTCGGAGGCCTTGAGCTCCTCCTCCTTGGTCGCGATCAGCGCGTCCAGCTCGGCCATCCGCTCGTCGTGATCCAGCGCCCGGTCCTCCTCCTCGTCCTCCAGGATGAGCAACCGCTTGTGCGCCAGCACGCCCTGCGCGCCCGGCTGGCCCTCCGGCGGGGTGAGGATCACCTCGAACTCCCGCTGCAGCTCCTCCAGCTCCCGCTCCTTGCGCAGGGTGGCCAGCCGGACCTTCTTGAGGTTGCTCTTGGAGAGGTTGAGCAGGTTCGCGTCCAGGGTGGACATCTCCAATTCGGCGTGGCGCTGCTCCATCTTCTTGATGCCCACCTTGTCGTAGCGGACCTGGGCGCGCGCGGTGTTGATCTTCTTGCGCAGCTCCTTGACCCGCCCCTGGATGGCGTCCACCGCGCGCTTGAAGCGCTTGACGATCGCCTCCTGCTCCGAGCGTTCCAGGACCACCTGTTCCTTGAACTCGGCGAAGGCGGCGTCCTCGTCGTTCATCTGCGCTTCCAGCTGCGCGACCTCGTCCCGGCGCGCCAGCACCACGTCCTCCGCCTTGTAGACCCGGTCCATGGACCGGGGGCAGGTGGGCTTGTTGGGAAGCGTCTCCCGCGCCAGGTCACCCAGCTGGAAGATCAGGTCTTCGTACTTCTCGGCCTTGGCCATGGCCGGCACTCTACGATCAGACGGCCACCGGTTCCGCCTGGAATTGGACCATCCCGCCCTGGGCCAGCCGGGTCAGCTCCTGCGCCCGGTCCTCCTCCTCTGCGCGGTTCAGCTCGCACACCCAGGCGGTGGAGAGATCCGCCTCGGTCCGGGCCAGGGCGGCCATGCTGTTGTAGCGGTTGGCCGCGCCCCGGGCGTTGGAGGCCTCGAACTCCAGGGCGTGGCGCAGATCGTCGGAGAGGACCAGCTCGGCGGGAGGCACCGGCAGCGGACCGCGTCCCAGCGAGGCCAGCCGGGCCAACAGCCGGGAGGCGTGGGCCCGGGAGAAGGCGGCCAGCACCAGCAGCCTGGCCCTCACCCTGGAATCGGGCGCGCGGTCCGCCAACATCGTCATGGCGCGCGCCGCCACGACCTCTGCTTCCCATGCCGCCGCCAACGCGGCCGCCAAGCGCGAATGCCTAGAACCCATCGTGTCCCGCCCCCCAAGAAAAGCCCCACGCCCGCGCTGAAGTTAGGGACCGTCCGCTGCTGCCGCAACCAAGCACCGCTGCTGTGCCTCTGGTTGAGATAGAGGACACCTCCATGCGCCGCGCCGCCGCCGCCCTGTGGGCCCTGCTCTGCTTCACCTCCCCTGTCCTGGCACACGACGCGGACCTGATCTTCGTGCGCTTCCAGTTGGAGGCCGACGGCGGGGTGCAAGAGATCGCCACCCTCACCGGCCCCACCCTGGCGCTGCTGGCCCCGGTGGATCTGGACGGGGATGGGGTGCTCTCCGAAGGTGAGCTGCCCGGGGTGCGCGAGGCGGTGGAGGCGGGCTTCTGGGAGAGCGTCCCCCTCTCCCGCGGGAACCAGCGCTGTCTGCGGGAGGAGACCGGGATCGTCCTCCAGGAGGGCTTTGTGGAATTGCGCGCCCAGCACCGCTGCCCGGGGACCGGCCCGCTGAGCCAGCAGTTCCGGATCCTCTCGGTGCTGCCGGAAGGCTACCGGGTGGTCCTGGGCGCGCAGTCCCAAGGAGAGGTGGGGCAGCGCTTCGCCGAGGGCCGGCAGCAGACCCTGTACCTGGAGCTACCGCCGGAAGAGGCCGGGGGCCCCTCCAGCCTGGCCAGCTGGCTGTGGCTGGGGGCGGAGCACATCTTCCAAGGCTACGACCACCTGGCCTTCCTGGTGGCGCTGCTGCTGGTGGCCAGCTCCTGGAGGCGGCTGCTGTGGATGGTGACCGCATTCACGGTCGCGCACTCCATCACCCTGGGAGTGACCGCGCTGGGGTGGGTCACCCTCTCCCCGCTGGGCGCGCGCTGGGTGGAGCTGGCCATCGCCGCCTCGGTGGTGTTCGTGGCGGTGGAGAACCTGATCGGGGTCCGGGAGCGGTATCGGCCGTTGTTGACCTTCGCCTTCGGGCTGATCCACGGCTTCGGCTTTGCCTCGGTGCTGGCCCAGTACGGCCTGGGAGACTCGGCGGCGCTGGCCCTGGCCGGCTTCAACCTGGGGGTGGAGCTGGGACAGGCGGTGGTGGTGGCGCTGCTGTTCCCGCTGCTGCGCCTGATCGCCCGGCGGGAGCCTCTCCGCCGCCGGGTGGTGATTGGGACCTCGCTGCTGATCGCCGCGCTGGGGGGCTACTGGCTGGTGGCCCGCGCGTTGGGCTGAAAGGACCTACTCGCGCACGAAGGTCAGCTGCAGCTTGTGGTGGGTGGGCGCCCCGCCGCGGGCGTGCCGGACCCCGCAGGCCGGACAGTGGAACGGCTGATTCCAGCCGGCGGCGGCCTTCACCTCGTCGTTGCAGCAGGTCAGCGGGAAGGGCCGCATGTCCTCCAACTCCCCGGGCATCCCCGCCGGCATCGCCGCCGGCCGGACCGGGACGAAGGTCGGCCGCGGGTTGTCGGAGAGGGTCCGCACCACCTGGGAGAGCTGCTCGAAGCGCAGGTGCTCGACCAGGGAGGTGGAGAGCCGCTCCACGAACTCCTTCTGATCCGCGGTCAGAAAGTCGTCCGCCGGGCCCACCTTGCCGCAGTAGAAGCAGCTGAACCGCTCGCCCAGCCCCAGCTGGATGTCCTGGGCGTTCTCGTGGGTCACCGCCGCGCCCAGCCGCCGCATCAGCACCCGCCCATCGAAGGCCCGGCGCCGGGTCTTGAACTGACGGCGGCAGTGGGGACACTCGCGCCGGACGAAGCCCAGCGAGTCATTGGGGAGGCGCAGATCCAGCTGAATGCTGTTCACGGCGTCGTCCTTGGATGGGGATTGGGATGGGGGCGCCGGCTGCCGCCGCGCGCGACCGCCAGCACGGTGCTCACCAGCGCCAGGACCACGAACAGATGGACCCAGGCGCCCAGGCCCGCCCCGCTGACCATCCCCATCACCCAGAGCACCATCAGGATTGCCGCAATCGCGTAGAACATCCGCACTCCCCTTGAACGTCACGGAAGCTAGGGACGGATCAACCCGGGGCAAGTGCCCGTTCCACCCGCCGGTGGGTGCGGCCTTGGCGCCTCACCGCCTTTTTCAGCGCCGGGGATCCTGCCGACCCAGGATGGGGAAAAGTTTTCTGCCCAGTGCCGCAACCGCAAGACCCGGTGGGCGTCCAGGCCCCAGGCCAGGGCTTCCCCTTTCCACCCAGGCTGGGTCGGCGCGGCTGCAAGTGCGGCCCCATTGGCACGCATGCTGCTGTGGAGCCGCTCACGGTCGGGACGCGGCCGCCATTTGGGGTTCGGTGGAGGGGTGACGGATGGATCGTCGGTTCGTGTGGGGAGTGGTGGTGGTTCTCGCGGCGTCGGGTGCTTCTGCGTTGGGGGGGGTCCGCGAGAGCGAGGCTTTGGCCGCGGCTGGGCCGGCGCTGACGCACCAGGAGCTGGTGAAGCTGCTGGAGCAGCGGCTGGCGGAGAAGGAGAAGGAGGTCTCCGCGCTGCGCGCGCAGAGCGCCCAGGAGGAGGAGCTGTACCGGAAGGCCGAGGAGCTGGGGATCACCCAGCAGGTGGCCCGCTCTGGCCTGGCGGAGAAGCAGCAGCGCCGGGTGTCGGTGGCGATCGTCCGCGAGGCGCAGAAGAACGGGATTGATCCCTTGCTGGTGGTGGCGGTGATCCGCTGCGAGAGCTCGTTCAACACCTTCGCCACCTCCCACGTGGGGGCGATGGGCCTGATGCAGGTGATGCCCGACACCGGGACCTACCTGGCGGGGCTGCGCGGCTGGAAGCTGAACAAGACCCAGAACCTGTTCGACCCGGAGACCAACATCGAGCTGGGGACCTGGTACCTGGCGGATCTGATCCAGCGCTTCGGCACCGTGGAGAAGGCCCTGGTGGCCTACAACGCCGGTCCCGGGCTGGCGAAGAAGATCCTGGCCAAGCCGGCGAACCGCAAGAAGTTCATGGCCGGCTACCCGAAGAAGGTGGTGGGCGAGTTCCACAAGCTCCAGGCCCAGTCGGTGAAGCTGCAGCAGGCCCGGGCGGAGACCCCGTCCTCCGCCGCCGTCGAGGGGTAGCAGCCTCACCTCCCCAGTAGTTCCTTCCGGAAAAAAGTTCGCGGTCCCCGGTCGGTGTTGGAGGTTGGACAGCGCAGTGGGCCAAGACGACGGGGGGTCACACCCCCGGTGACTGGCCCGCTTCCTGCTGTTCGAGGTGCCGCCCCGGGGCCAGTTCGCCCCCACCCTGCAGCCAGAAGGCCGCCCAATGACCGCACCGCTGAGCATCCACCGCGAAGAGAACGACACCACCCTGATCCTGCGCCTGGAGGGCACCTTCGACGCCAAGACCGCGGCCCAGCTGCGGACGCACCTGGAGCAGCTGCAGAAGCAGGAGGTGGTGCTGGACTTCTCCCGGGTGCAGAAGTTCGTGGACAGCGCGGTGGCGGTGCTCACCGGAGGGCTGGACTGCAGCACCCTGCGGCTGCGGGGGTTGGATCGCCACGGCGAGGCGATGTTCCGCTACTTCGGGGTCGCCTCCTCCCGGTCCACCCAGCGGGCCTACTACACCCCGGAGGACATCCTCTTCGTCTAGGTCGCCCCGCGCCCGCCTGGTGGGAGAGCAGGCCCCAGGTGCGCATCCCGTGGGATCCACCGCCGGTCCCCGTTAGAGTGCGGGCCGTGACAGCCCACATTGCGCGACCGCTCCAGCCCGTCCTCGAAGTCTCCCAGGCCCGGGACGCGATGGCCAAGCTGGCCGACAACCTGTCCAAGGCGGTCCACGGAAAGCAGCCCCAGACCCGGGCGGCCGTGACCTGTCTGGTCGCCGGCGGCCACCTGCTGTTGGAGGACGTGCCCGGGGTGGGCAAGACCACCCTGGCGGAGGCGGTGGCGCGCTCCTGCTCGTTGACCTTCTCCCGGGTGCAGTTCACCGCGGACCTGATGCCCACCGACATCCTGGGTGCCACCGTCTTCCACGCCCAGTCGGCGACCTTCCAGTTCCGGCCCGGGCCGCTGTTCCACCAGTTGGTGCTGGCCGACGAGCTGAACCGCGCCCCGCCCCGCACCCAGTCCGCCCTGCTGGAGGCGATGGCCCAGGGCCAGGTGTCTTTGGATGGCCGCACCCATCCGCTGCCCCCCCCGTTCATCGTGATCGCCACCCAGAACCCGGCGGACTTCTCCGGCACCTATCCCCTCCCCGACTCGCAGCTGGATCGCTTCCTGATGCGGATCTCGCTGGGGCACCCCGCCCCGGACGTGGAGGCGGCGCTGCTGCGGGACCGGCGGCTGAACAACCCGGTCAACGACCTGTCCCCGGTGTGCTCGGGGGAGGAGATCCTGGGCCTGCAGCGGCGCTCCTCGGAGGTCACGGTGGGCGACGCGGTGGCCGACTACGCGATCCGCCTGGCCACCGCCACCCGGCAGCACGCGGAGATTGAGCGGGGCGCGTCCACCCGCGCGGTGCTGGCGATGATGGCCGCCGCCAAGGCCCAGGCCCTGTGGGACGGGCGGGACTTCGTCACCCCCGCCGACGTGCGGTCGGTGCTGGTCCCCACCCTCTCCCACCGGCTGCTGCTGCGCTCGGCGGTACAGGGGACCTTCTCCCGGGACGAGGCCGCGCACCTGCTGGAGGAGCTGGCCCGCAAGGTGTCGGCGCCGCGGTGAGCGCCGCGCAGGCGCAGTCCCCGTCCGCCGGGATGCAGCGCACGGCGCATCCGGTGAAGAAGCCGCGCCGGGCCTGGGGAAGGATGCGGGAGAAGGCCCGCCGGCGGCGGCGGCTGGGCTTTACCCGCATCGGCCGCACCTATGTGGTGCTCACGGTGGGGGTGGGCTTCGGGGCGCTGAACACCGGCAACAACCTGCTGTATCTGTTGTTGGGCCTGCTCTTGAGCATGATCATCGTCTCCGGGGTGCTCTCGGAGCGGGCCTTGAGGGGGATCACCGTCCGCCGGCTGGGCACCGACGCCGCCTTTGCCCAGGAGCCGTTCGCCTTCCGCTACGCGGTGACCCGCACCGCGGCTGGCACCACCTTTGCCCTCCACTTCTCCGAGGAGGGGGAGCTGCTGACCGGCTCGGCCACCGCGCCCTACCTGCGGGGGGGCGAGGAGCAGATCATCCGGGCCCAGTGCACGGCCCCCCGCCGGGGCCCCTACCGGCTGACCGGGATCAAGGTCACCACCCGCTACCCGCTGGGGCTGTTCAGCAAGAGCACCATCCTTCCCCTGGAGGATCTGCTCCTGGTCTATCCGCGGCGGGCGTTTGCCTGCGGGAACCCGGACGAATCGGAGCTGGGTCCGGTGGGAGAGGCGGGCAACCCGCGGCACAACGACGGCAGCGGGGACATCCTGGGGCTGCGCGAGCTGGGGGAGAATGAAGACGCCCGCCGGGTGCACTGGAAGAAGAGCGCCACCGCCGGGAGGCTGCTGCGGGTGGAGCGGGAGCGCGAGGAGCGCCGCTCGTTCGTGCTCCAGGTCCGCCCCGGGCTGGGGGCGGAGGCGCTGGAGCGTCGCTGTGAAGAGGTGGGCGCGCAGACCCAGCGGCTGATCACCTTGGGGCACGAGGTGGGCCTGGAGGCGGACGGGAAGCGGCTGCGCCCTGCGGCGGGCACCGGCCAACAAAAACGCATCCTGCGCGCCCTGGCCCAGCTGGGCTTTGGACCTGGAGCGGCACAATGATCGCCGCCCGCCGCCGCCGACTGACGCTGTTGCTGCGGGACCTGGCGGCCGCCTCCGCCTTCGGGTCAATGGCGATCTCCGGACAGCTTCCGCTGTGGGGGATGGCTGTCTACGGGGTGGCGCTGGTGCTGGCCCTGCTTGATCGCCGGGTGCTCTCCGGGAGGGGGCTGCTCACCGCGCTGGTGCTGGCCGCCGCCGGGATCGGCCTCTACACCCTGGTGGCCGCCGGTTCGCTGGACCTGGTGCTGGCCGCCTGTACCTTCGCCGGCTTCATCTCCGCCCAGCGCTTGTTGGCCCCGCCCACCCCGCAGCTGGACGCGCAGGTGCACCTGACCAGCCTGCTGATGATCGCCGGCGGGGCGGCCCTCTCCGCCGATCTGCTCTTCGCGCTGACCCTGATCGCCTTCTGCGCCACCGCCACCTTCTCGCTGGGGTTCTCGGTGGTGGAGGAAAGCCTGCCTCCGGGCGCCGACTTCCCGCTCCGTCCTTTGGCCGGGCGGCTGGCGGTGGGGGCGCTGGCGGCGTTGCTGGGGGCGGCGGTGTTCTTCTTCGTCTTCCCCCGCCTCTCCTGGAACCTGGTGGGGCGGAAGGTCTCCCCCAGCTGGGGATCCCCCACCACCGGGATGTCGGACCGGGTCAGCCTGGGCGGAGACGGGAGCATCAAGCGCAACCCGCGGATCGTGCTGCGGGCCTCGCTGGACCCCGATCCCCGGGCGGACGCGCTGGAGGGGTACTGGCTGGGCACCGCCTTTGATACTTTTACCGGGACCGAGTGGGTGGGGAGCACCCAGCTGGGGTCGCCCAAGCAGCAGATCGAGCTGGCGCGCCGGCCGGCCAAGACAGTCCACCAGCGGATCGAGCTGCTGCCGTCCTACGGCTCGAGGGTGCTGGTGGCGCTGGACTCCCCCACCCTGCTGGCCAACGCCACCGCCCACGGCGCGTCCTTCAGTTCGCGGGTGGGGTTGCAGGAGGTGAAGGGCCAGGAGGTCCGCTTCTCCGAAGGGGCGATCAGCTACACCTACCACGCGTTTAGCGCTTCCCCGGACGCGGCCGGCGGTGACCCCGTCCACGATCCCCAGCGATATCTGGGGCTGCCCCCCACCCTGGACGCCCGGGTGCAGCAGCTGGCGGAGCGGGTGGTGGGCGCGGACCGCGAACCGCTGTCCGTGGCCAGAAGGCTGCAGACCTTCCTCCAGGCGGACTACGGCTACACCCTGGAGCTGAGCCCCTCCGACGATCCGCTGGCGGACTTCCTGTTCGTCCGCAAGGCGGGCCACTGCGAACACTTCGCCACCGCGCTGGCGGTGATGCTGCGGACGTTGGGGATCCCTGCCCGGGTGGCCGGCGGCTTCTTCGGCGGAGAGCGGATGGGGAAGCAGTATGTGGTCCGGGCCGGCGACGCCCACGCCTGGACCCAGGTGCTGGTGCCCGGTCGGGGCTTCGTCACCGTGGACGCCACCCCGCCCGCCCACCGGGTGGCCCAGGCGGACACCCTCTTCGCCGCGTTGGTCCGCCTCTACGAGACGGTGGAGGAGTGGTGGCGCGGCGCGGTGGTGGACTACAGCTTCATCGACCAGGCGCGCTTCGCCAAGGACCTGATCCGTCCCCCCCGCAACGCGCCCGACTCGCAGGCGGGGCCCCGCGCGCTGGCCCCCTGGATGATCGCCGCCGCCGGGGCGCTGGTGGTCTATGCCTTCTGGCGCTTCCCGCGCCGGCCGCGGACCGCCGCCGCGCGGACCGAGGCCACCTTGCTGCTGGAGGGGCTTGAGCGCCTGCTCGCCAGGCACCAGCTGCGCGCGGAGCCCGGCGAGGGGATCGAAGAGCTCTCCTCCCGGCTGGACTCGCAGGCCCATCCACTGGCGCCGACAGTCCAGCAGGCGACGCGGCGCTATCTGGAGGCCCGCTTCGGCGCCCGCCCGCTGTCACCTGGTGAAAGGCAACAGTGGCTAGACACTGTGGCCCAGGCTGCCCAGCAGGTGGAAAAGACCTACCTTCAGAAGAGCGCTTGAGGAACCGGCGCCCGGGCGAACGGTATTGAACAGACCGGAAGCTTTTCCGGTCGGATCCCTCATCTCGTTGAACCGCTTGTAACTGTTACGTGATCGCCCCTCCCCCCTCCTGCCCTGCACGCTGAGTAAACCCTCGCGTAATCAGTGGTTTGCGAGCCGCAAGTGGGTCTCCGACCGTTGGCATCGCAGTTGCTCATGGCAACCCCCGTGAGGACGCGGCGACACGCCGGGTCCCAGGGTTATCAGACGATTCAAAAGGCCACCGGGCCAGGAGAGAACATGGAATCCCGAAACGACAGCACCGCCGGTTCGCTTTCGATGTACCTGGGGGAGATCAACCAGTACCCCCTGCTCACCGTTGAGGAGGAGCAGAAGCTGGCCCGCAAGTTCTGCAAGGGCGAGCTGCACGCCGGCCACGTGATGGTGACCGCGAACCTGCGCTTCGTGGTGAAGGTGGCCTACGAGTACCGCAGCTACGGGATCAAGATCTCCGACCTGATCCAGGAGGGGAACATCGGCCTGATGAAGGCGGTGCAGAAGTTCGATCCGGACAAGGGCATCCGCCTCATCTCCTACGCGGTGTGGTGGATCCGCGCCTACATCCAGAACTACATCCTCAAGTCCTGGTCGCTGGTGAAGCTGGGAACCACCCAGGCGCAGCGGAAGCTGTTCTTCTCCCTGGCACGTACCCGCCGCGAGTTGGAGAAGATGGGCGACGGCCAGTCCCACCAGACCGCCGACGTGGACGAGATCGCCCGCCGGCTGAACGTGAAGGCCACCGAGGTCCGCGAGATGGATCAGCGGATGGGCGGCCGGGACCTGTCGCTGGACGCGCCGATGGGCGAGGACGGCGGCAACTCCCACGTGGACTTCGTGGTCTCCGGGGCGATCAGCCAGGACGACGAGTTCGCGGAGCGCGAGGAGGCGGGGATCATCAACCAGCGCGTCAAGCTGGCCCTGATGCGGCTGGACCCGCGCGAGCGCTTCATCATCGAGCAGCGGGTGATGAACGAGCGGCCGATGACCCTCAAGGAGCTGGGCGAGCACTTCGGCTTCTCCCGCGAGCGCGCCCGCCAGCTGGAGATCCGCGCCAAGGAGAAGCTGAAGGGTGAGCTGACCGCGCTGATGTCCGAGGTCACCCCCGAGGGCGTGCAGGCGTTCTAGTCGTACCCGGAGGTACAGTCGTGCTTCGGGCCGGAGCCGAAGGGGCGTCAACCCCGCCGTCCAGCCGAGCAGGCGAGACGACGGGGCGTGGCCTCCTTCACATCCGGTCCGTGCCTTTTGAGGGGGCGCTCGCGCTAGATTGCGCGCGCCATGCTGAGGCGGTTCTTCCAGAGCGCAGTGCCGGTCCGCGGGGGCGAGGGCAAGTTGGCCTTCGCCCTCTTCCTTCATGGGCTGTTCGCGGTGGGCGCGTTCGTCGCCGGCCGGTCGGTGCGGGACGCCCTGTTCCTGGCCCATGGCACCCGCGATCAGCTGGCCTGGATGTACGTGGCCTCGGCGGTGGCGGTGGCTGCGGTGGGGTTCGTCTACAACCCGGTCGCCGCGCGCTTCCGCCGGGACCGGCTGACTGTGTTCACCGCGCTAAGCTTCGCGGTGCTGTTCGTGGGCGCGTGGCGGCTGGAGCAGACCCAGCTGGGCTGGGTGTACCCGGTCATCTACGTGCTGGTGGAGGTGATGGGTGCCTTGTGCATCATGCAGTTCTGGACCTTCTGCAACGAGGTCTTCAACGCCGGCGAGGCCAAGCGGCTGTACGGGCTGATCGGCGCCGGCGGCACCCTCTCCAACATCCTGGTGGGTCTGGTCACCAGCCGGGTGGCGCTGACCTTCGGCGCCTCCGCCCTGCTGCTGCTGTGCACCCTGCTGTTGATCGGCGCAGCGGTGGCCGGCTCCTACGCCAGCCGCGCCGGCCGGCAGCGGCTGTTCGCCCGCGCCGCCCGCTCCGGTCCGGCCGGACCCTCGAAGAAGGGGGGAATGGCCCGGACGCTGGAGTCGCCGCACCTGCGCTCGATCGCCCTGCTGGCGCTGGTGAGCTACTTCACCATCACCCTGGTGGACTTCGAGTTCAAGGTGATCGCCGCGGACGTCCACGGCAAGAATGACCTGGCCGCCTACTTCGGCCGTTTCTACGCCATCGTCGGCGCGCTGGCCCTGGGGCTGCAGCTGTTTGGCACCAGCCGGCTGCTCAACCGGTTGGGGGTGATCGGCTCCTTGGCGATCCTTCCGCTGAGTCTGCTGATCAGCAACCTGGGGGTGGCGATGTTCCGCACCCTGTGGGCCGCGTCGCTGACCAAGGGTTCGGATGCCCTGTTCCGCTACTCGGTCAATGACGCCACCACCCAGATCCTCTACCTGCCGGTGGCCCCGGCGGCGCGGGCCTCGGCCAAGGCCTTCATCGACGGGGTGGTCAAGCAGCTGAGCATCGGGCTGGGAGGCCTGGCGCTGTTGGGCTACCGGGCCTGGGGCGGCGGCGACCCCTACACCCTGGCCTGGCTATCGGCGGGGCTCTCGGCGGTGTGGTGCGGGCTGGTGGTCTCCGCGCGGCGGCACTACATCCGCTCGCTGCAGGAGAACCTCAAGCACAAGCGGTTGGACCTGGGCGCGGTGCGCTACCGGTCCGGCGGCGCGGAGGCGGCGGGGGTGATGACCCGCGCCCTGGAGAGCGACGATCCGCGCGAGGTGCAAGGCGCGCTGGAGCTGCTCCCCTCCCTGGAGAACGTGGAGTTGGACCACCGGGTGGAGCCGCTGTTGGACCACCTGCTGCCGGAGGTCCGCATCGCCGCGCTGGAGTACTACGCCAAGCGCCAGGCGCTGCGCTTCGCCAACTCGGTGTTCCGCCGCTTCGAGGATCCGGACGTCACTGTGCGGGCCAAGGCGATCGCGGTCTGCTGCACCCTGGGCCGGGACAAGGCGGTGCGCAGCGTGCGCCCGCTGCTGGCGGACCCCGATCCGGGCGTCCGCTCGGCGGCGATCACCGGGATGATGCAGTACGGCGGGCTGGACGGGGTGCTCTCCGCGGCCGAGGCGCTCAAGGCGCTGATCGCCGACCCGCAGCCGAAGATGCGCGAGCACGCGGCGCGGATCCTGGGCGAGATCGGGGTGAGGAACTTCTATCAGCCGGTGCTGGAGTTGATGAACGACCCGGACCTCAAGGTCCGCCGGCAGGCGATCCTGGCCGCCTCCCGCCTGCGCAGCCCGGAGTTCGTGCTCCCCCTGCTCTACCGGACCCAGAGCGCCGACTGCGCGCCGGAGGCGATCGACGCCCTGGCGGCGTTCGGCTCGGCGATCACCCCCGCCCTGACCAAGGTGCTGGGGAACCGGCTGGAGGACGCGGCCGTCCGCCGCGGAGTGGCGCGGGTGCTGGGACGGATGGCCTCCCCGGAGGCGGTGGCGGTGCTCACCGGACACCTGGACGATCCGGACGAAGAGGTCCGCACCCGGGTCTACCGTTCGCTGGCCCGGGCGCTGCGGGGACAACGGTCGCTGGCGGTGGACAAGAAGAAGGTGGCCGCCGCGCTGGACCGCGAGCTGCACCGCGCCGCCACCACCCTGGCCCACGCCGAGGCGCTGGGCCTGGGCTCCGGACCCTCCACCTCCACGCCCCGCTCCGGGCTGCCCGCCGCCGCCGCGCTCCTGGCCTCGGCGCTGTCGGAGAAGGTGGACCAGACCGAACAGCGGATCTTCCTGTTGCTGGCGGTCCTCTACCCGGACGCGAACATGGAGCGGATCTACGCGGGGATCCGCGACGCCAGCTCCGGAGACGCCGCCCGCCGTCGGGGCAACGCGGTGGAACTTTTGGACAACCTGCTGGACCGGAACCTCAAGCAGCGGCTGCTGCCCCTGCTGGAGGACGGCAAGCGGGAGGACAAGCTGCGGATGCTGGCGGACGCGATCTCGCTGGTGCAGCCAAGCGCGGAGACCGCCATCGACTCGCTGTGCCGCGACGAGGCGGCCTGGACCCGCGCCTGCGCCATCTTCTACGCCACCGAGGCCGGGGTCTCCGACACCGGCGAGGTGATGATCCACGGGCTGACCGACACCTCCCCCATCGTCCGGGAGATCTCCCTGGTGGGCTGCGCCAGGGCCACCCCGGACAGGCTGGACACCCTGGCCCGGCCCCGCCTGGCGGATGACTCGGAGTTCGTGCGCCGGAGGGCAGAGCTGTTGACGGTGAAGGTCGCCCGGGCGTGAGCGGCGCGGACTGACTTCCGCTTCTTGAAGTCGCCGTCCAACCCGTCACTGTGCTTGTCGATCGGCCCGGGGGGGGGCACGGTCAGCACCTGGGAGGAGTGGCCCAGCAAGGGAGCAGCGGCTGCGGAGAGGCGGCTCACGGGGAGAGCTCCTGGGTGCGGCGCCGAAGGCGCCTGTCGAAGCCACTGGCCCGCCCCTGGGACGCGGACCGCAGT
This sequence comes from Myxococcota bacterium, assembly GCA_030857095.1. Lineage (GTDB taxonomy): Bacteria > Myxococcota > Myxococcia > Myxococcales > Myxococcaceae > JALYOC01. Next base: position 23,001 of record JALYOC010000078.1, read on the forward strand.
TCGCTGACGAAGTCCTGGGCCAGCGCCTGGGGAGACGGCAGACAGGCCACGTCCGCATTGACCCCGATCCGCACCTTACCCGCGTAGCTGAGGATGCTCAGGCCCAGCCCGATCCGGTGGGTCTGGGGCACCCAGAAGATGAAGTCGGAGATGACCGCGCCTCCCAGGGCGAGACGATGGCGCGGTCCGGCGAGGTTGCTGAGCACCACGCTCGCCTTGCGGCTGAAGAACCGGATCGCCAGCGTGGCCAGGCCCGGAGAGAGCAGCCCGATCAGCCGCAGCAGCAGGAAGGTCACCACCCCTTCGGGGCTGGTCTTGATCCGGGCGGACTCGCGCTTCACCTTCCGCAGCCGCTGCGCGAAGGTCAGCGCCCCCAGCGGAAGGGAGAGGAAGAGAAGTCCAAACTCGTTTCCCAACCGCTCATCGGTCTGTCCCGCGCGCAGATCAAAGGGCACGATCGCCCGGACCGACCGGGGAGGAGAGATCCCGCGAGCCAGCAGCGAACGGTGCAGGGCTCCGGCCAGCGCGCAGGTCAGCACCTCATTGACCGTGGCGTGCTGCCTGCTTCCGATGGCCTTGATCTCCTCGACGGAGACCGGCTCCGACCACGCGATCTCTCGGCGCCCCGCCAGCGGCCGCTTCACCGGACTCTGGGAGTCCGCGGGCAGAAAGACCACCCGGGCCAACGAGGCCAATCCCCGGGGAACATCGCGCCACCGGGGTCCGGGATGAACCGGTGGGGCCAGGCCCTGGGGATCCCTCTGATCCGCGGCGCTCAACAGCACCCGCAGCAACGCCAGCCCGTCGCCGACCGCGTGGTGAACCCGCCACACCAGCACGCTTCCCGGTCCCCAGTGCTCCACCAGGTTTACGTCCCACAACGGGCGGCTCCGTGGCAGCGGCCGCAGCATCAGCCCGGAGATCCGCTCGAAGAGCGCCTCCGCGTTCGGAGGGTCCCCCCCTGGACAGCGGTGAACGTGCGCTTCGATCTCGAACGGGCGCCGAAGCTCCCCGCGTCGGGAGAGCGGCTGACGAAACCTGGGAGAGAGCAGCCGCTCGGTCAGCAGCCCGCGGAGGGCCGGCAGAGCGAGGGGGCGCTCGGTGAACATCGCCGCGCAGATCATCATCGGGCTCGCCGGACGGTCCATGCGCAGCCAGGCGGCATCGGCCGCCGACAGCCGGGTCACGGATCGCGGCCGGCGCCGCGGCTGGGTGGGCGCAACCTCCATGCCTTCAAGGTGGGGGCGCGGTGGTCATCGCGCTCTGCGCCTGGCTGGGAAGGGACCGGGTGCGCTGCGCGATCTTCCCGGCGCGATTGCGTTTCACCTGCACCTGCTGGGCGATCTGGTGGCTCCGGCCGGGCCCGACGGGTCGATCTGGGCGGTCCCCTACTTCCAGCCCTTCAGCGCCCACGAGTTGGAGGTCGGGTAGATGGTGCCGGTGGTCACGACCGGGCAGAGTCCGCAGTCCATGAGCGATTCGACCGGGAAGACCTTCTTCGTCACGGGTGCCAACGCAGGAATCGGGCGGGCCACGGTGGAGGCGCTGGCGGCGCGCGGCGGCAACGTGGTGCTGGCCTCCCGCTCGGAGGAGAAGACCCGGCCGGTGCTGGAGTCGATCTCGGAAAGGTGGCCGGGCAGCAAGGCCGAGTTCCTCAAGCTGGACCTGGGGGACCTGCACTCGGTGAAGGCTGCCGCGGAGCAGTACCTGGCCAGCGGGAAGCCGATCGACGTGTTGATCAACAACGCCGGGCTGGCCGGCTACCCGGGCGTGACCCGCGACGGCTACGAGATCACCTTCGGCACCAACCACCTCGGCCCGTTTCTGCTGACCCAGCTGCTGCTGCCCCGGCTCCAGGAGGCGCCCCAGGGGCGCGTGGTCAACGTGGCCAGCCGCGCCGGCGAGCGGGTGGCCCAGATCCGCTGGGACTGGCTTGAAGGACCGATCGATTCGACGCGGGGGCGGATCCGCCAGTACGGGATCAGCAAGCTGATGAACGTGCTCCATGCCAAGGAGCTGGCGCGCAGGCTGGGCGGGACCCGGGTCACCACCTATTCGCTGCACCCGGGCGTGGTCGCGTCCGAGCTGTGGCGCAAGCTCCCCGGCCCGCTGGAGGCGCTGGTGAAGCTGTTCATGATCTCCAACGAGGAGGGCGCCAGGACCTCCGTCTACTGCGCCACCGCGCCGGAGCTGAGCCAGGTGACCGGGCGCTACTACGACAAGTGCAAGGAGCGCAGGCCGAACCCCCTGGCCGACGACTTGCAGCTGGCCGCCAAGCTGTGGCAGCGCAGCGAGGAGCTGGTTCGCGCGGCGCTGGGCTGACGCCTCTAGACCGAATACCCTGTCTCCCTCTCGGAAGGGTCGGAGTGTTCGTCTCATGAGCCGCGGTCGCGTCCTCTCGCCAGTCCTCCTTGTCGGCGCCGGCACCGGCGAAGCCACCTGCGGCATCCTGTATCTGGCCAGCTATCTGAGGCGTGGAGGGATCGAGGCCTTCGTCCGGCTCTACGACGGGGACGAGACCGAAGCGGACGTGCTCCGCTCGTTGGAGGCGGTGGTGAAGCGGGTGCGGCCTCGTCTGGTGGGGATCAGCCTCAAGTGGTTCCACCACGTGCACCGGGCCCTGTGGGTGGCGCGGGCGCTGCGCAAGCTGGACCCCGAGATCAAGATCGTGATCGGCGGCAACACTGCCTCCTACTTCTGGCGGGAGCTGCGGGCCTTCGACTTCATCGATCACATCGTGCTCGGCGACGGCGAACTCCCGCTGCTGGCGCTCTGCCGCGGAGACCCCTCCCCTCCTAACTGCGTGACCCGGGATCCGGACGGCACCGCCCGGCGGCTGCCTTTGGCCTATGTGCAGGGCGCCAAGAACACCGAGGACGTCCACTACTCGCACTTCGACGAGATCTTCCTCAGCAAGATGGACCAGCACGCGTTCTCTGGCTGGGTCGCTCCCGGCAAGGGATGCGGGGAGAACTGTCTGTACTGCGGCGGCGCACGCGGGAACCAGAAGGCAGGCTTCGGCCGCGCCAAGCCGTTCCTGCGGTCCGAGGAGTGCGTGCGCCTGGACCACCAGGAGATCGCGCCGCGGACCTGGCAGATGCGCTACGACTTCTCGGGGAGCTCGGCGGAGTTCCTCTCCAGCACCTGGGCGGGGGTGGATCTCTCCCGTCACTCCTGCACCTATTTTCTGTGGGGCGTGGCCAGCATGGAGCTGATCGACGCGCTGGCCCGGACCTTCCAGCGGGTGTTCATGGTGCTGGACATCGGCTGCTTCTCCGAGCAGCAGCGCTTGGAGCAGATGCGCCGCGGCTTGCTCAAGCCCTGCGCGTCGGACCAGCAGTTGATGGAGCTGATCGCGTCTTGCCGCCGCCACCCGAACCTGGACATCGAGATCTCCGGCATCGCCGGGCTTCCCTTCGCCAGCCAGGCCACCTTGGAGGGGGAGCTGCGCCTGGTGGAGAAGGTGATCAGCCTAGACTGCGTGATCGGCTACCAGCGGCTGGAGGCGCAGCCAGGCGCGCTGGTGACCGAACATCCGGCGCGCTTCGACATGGTCACCGAGGCCAAGACGTTCCAGGAGTTCCTGGACTACTTCGAGGCGCGCCAGGCGGGCGACGTCTCGGTGCCGATGCTGCGCTTCAAGGACCCGGCGCTGGAGGACGCGGTGCAGCGCGCGTCGGATCACGTGGACTCGCTGGCCTGGGCGCACCGGGCGGAGAAGCGCAAGGTCCCGATCCACGGCCGGACCCGGCTGCTGAACACCTCCCCCTCCACCCTGCAGTTCAAGCTGGAGGATTGGCTGGGCAGCCACCGGGCCTCCCCGAAGGTGGCCAAGGAGCTGGTCACCGTGGTGCGCTCGGTGGACGGCACTGGCCTCTCCTGCGCCCCCTCCGTGAATCCGCGCACCTTCACCGATCCCACGCTGGATCTGGCGGAGGACGCGGAGATCCTGCTGGGCGCGTTGGCCGCCTTCCAGCGCCCCACCACCGTCTCTGCCGCGGTGGCGCAGCTGGGGAAGCAGGTGCAGTTGGACCCCCGCTCGGCGCGCGAGGTGATCGACCACCTGGTGGACGGCCGGTTCCTTCAGCCGGCCTGAGGCTCGCCGACCCGGCAAATGGGCGGCGGTCCGCGCTGGGGTAATCGAGGCATCGATCCAGCGTCTCCAGCTTGCGGAAGTTCAAGTTGCTGGTCCCCCGTGCAGAGGGCTCTCGAAAAAAGATGTCCGCTGAAAGTCGGCGCCGCGTGTCCTTGTGCGCATGAATTCAAGGATCAGAGGGATTGCCGCCACGGCGGCGTTGTTGCTGGTGGGCTGCCTTTCGCCCAGTGAGTCGGTCTCCACCCGGGTCGGCCCCCTGGGGGGAACCCTGGAGTCGGCGCTGGGTGCCCGGGTGGTCATCCCGGCGGGCGCGCTGACGACCGAGACAGTGCTGACCTTGACGGTGGTCGAGGCCGGCCCCGATCGACTGGAGGTCTTCCTCAGCCCCACCGACACCCGCTTCGAGCGGGAGGTGGCGATGGAGGTCCGCTACAGCGGCGCCCGCGCTCCGGCCCTCTTCCGCTTCGAGTCCTCGACCTGGCGGCCGGTGCCGGCGCAGCGGGTCCAACCAGAGCACCGACTGCTGGCGGGACGCACCCTGCTCGCCGGTGAGTTCGTGGCCGCGCCTCCCAATCAGATGGAGGACGGCGGCGCCTGTTTCGACCAAGCCAATCCGCAAGACGCTGGCTCGCCGTGGCAGCCGGATGCTGATGGAGGATCGCCCGGCGGCGAGGACGGTGGCGCCAATCCGGACGACAGCGATGGCGGCACTCCGAGTGACGGCGACGGAGGCACCTCGGGCGGAAGCGACGGCGACGGCGGCACCTCGGGCGGAGGCGACGGCGACGGAGGCACCTCGGGCGGAGGCGACGGCGACGGCGGCACCTCGGGCGACAATGACGGGACGCCGGGCGACGGCGACGGCGGCGCCAATCCGGGTGACAGCGACGGGGGCACCCCGGACGTCGATGGCGGCGGCTACAACTGGGATCAGGGCGACGGCGGCTGGTCCAGCGATCCGTGGAGCCCGGACGCGGGTTGGTCCTCGGAGCTTCCCTGGGAGGGCTGCTTCCCGTCCGTGCTGGATGCCGGCATTCGCGCCGGAGCCGGAGCAGAGTAGGAAGTGTGGGCGCAGCCTTGCGCCGGAAGGGTAGACCCGCCTGACCACCCGGGGCGACAGGATCACCGAGCTGTATCGGAGCTTCGGCGGCGTCGCCTATCGACGTTGCTTGCGGCTGCTCGGGAACCGTGCCCTGGCGGAGGACGCCACCCAGGAGGTGTTCTTGAAGGTGACCCGGGAGCTGGAGCAGCTGCGCGATCCCGCCGCGGCGCCGGCCTGGATCTACGCGGCGGCCACCCGGCACTGTCTGAACCTGCGGCGGGACACCGCCCGCTTTGCCTCCGAGGAATCGCTGCCCCAGCTGGCGGTGCGCGGGGACTCCGGGCTGGTGGACCGGCAGCTGAGCCGGGCGCTGCTGGCCCGCTTCGATGAGCAGACCCGGCTGATCGCGGTGGGGGTGCTGGTAGATGAGCTGGAACAGCAGGAGGTGGGCCGGATGCTGGGGATCTCCTCCAAGACGGTCTCTCGAAAGCTGACCCGTTTCCTGGAGAACGCGCGCAAGTTCCTGGCGCGGAGCGACGCATGAGCCCCCGCCATCCTTCCGATCTCGCGCTGGAGCAGCACCGGGTGACGCCCTCCGACGAGATCACCGGACATCTCCTCGGCTGCGCCGATTGCCAGCGGCGGCAACAGGAGGCGGACGCGCAGGAGTCCGAGTTCCGTGCCCGGGTGTTCCCGCGCACGGTGGACGCGGTGGCCTCCGGCGGCGGGCGACGGAGCTTCTTCCAGCTTCCGCGCCTGCAGCTGGGAATCGGAATGGCCGCCGCGGTGGCGCTGGCGGTCCTGCTGGTCCGTCGCGAGCCTCCTGAGGACTACCTGGGGATCAAGGGCGCCCTGGCGCTGACCGTGTATCGGCTGGGCCCACCGCAGGTGCTCCTCACCGAGGGAGCCACCGTCCCCGCCGGAGCGGTGCTGGCCTTCCGGATCCAGTCCGCGGCCCCCTGCGCGCTGACCCTGCTCTCCCTGGACCCGGAGCTCTCGGTGCTGGTGCCCTCGCCGGATCAGGCACCTCCTCGGATCGTGGGTGAGGTCCGGCTGGACACCGGCGCCCAACTGGACGGCACTCCGGGACCGGAGCGGTTCGTCGCCCTCTGCGCAAGCTCCGCCGAAGATCTCCCCCAGGCGATCCAGCGGGTGCAGGACGCGCTGAACACCTCGTCGGTGCGTTCGCTGAAGGCCCTGCCCAGCTTGCCTCCGGGGGTGGATCACGCGACCCTGCTGTTGGAGAAGACGCCATGAGCCGCGCCCTGCTTGCCCTGCTGTGCTTCACCCTCGGCGCCCCTGCCTGGGCGGTGGAGCGCTTCGCGGTGGTGGTGGGAAACAACCGCGGAGGCGAGGGGCGCTCACCGCTCTGGTACGCCGAGCGAGACGCGGAGCGGATGTCCCGGGCCCTGACCGAGCTGGGCGACTTCCCGGAGCGCAACGTCCGGCTGATCCGGGGCGCGGGCGCCGATCAGGTCCGCGCCGGGGTGCGGGAGCTGGAGGCCGCCATCGGCCAGGCACGCCTGCGCGGTGGCCGGGCGATGTTGGTGTTCTATTTCTCCGGCCACGCCGACGCGGACGCGCTGGAGCTTGGCGCGGACCGGCTGCGCTACGCCGAGCTGCGCAAGCTGATCCAGGCCTCCACCGCGGACATCAAGGTGGCGGTGGTGGACGCCTGTCAGGCCGGCGGCCTCACCCAGGTGAAGGGGGCGCGGGCGGTCCCGCTCTCCCGTTGGGAGCTGCCCGCCGCCGACTCGGTGGAGGGCGTGGCCTTCATCGCCTCCACCGCGGTGGGCGAGCTGGCGCAGGAGTCGGCGTTTCTGGGCGGCAGCTTCTTTAGCCACCACCTGGAGATGGCGCTGCGGGGCGGCGGGGACACGGACGGAGATGGTCAGGTCACCCTCTCCGAGGCGTTCCGCTATGCGTCCCACCGCACCGTCTCCGGCACCGCTGCCACCCAGGTGGGGGCGCAGCATCCGACCTACGAGGTGCGGATGAGCGGCCGGGGCGACGTGGTGCTCACCGAGCTGCGCCGCGGCGAGGCACGGCTGCTGCTGCCCGGCGGCGCCGACGCGGTCTACGTCCTCAGGGGTCCCGCCGGAATGGTGGCCGAGGTCCCCGGCGCCGCGCGCGAGCTGAGCCTGGCGCTCCCCGCGGGCGAGTACCAGGTCGACCGGCGCTCCGGAGACACGCTGGCCTCGGCCACGGTCCGGCTGCTGGCGGGCCAGGTCCATCCCCTCCCCTCGCTGGGAGGCAGGCCGCTGCAGCTGGCTTCCCGCAAGGGCGGCGGGATCCCCGCCGAGGTCTTCCTGGGGGGCGTGCTGGCGCGTGAAGCAATCAACCTGCAAGGGGCGCTGGGCGGGGGCCGGCTGGGGCTGCGCACCCGCTTGGCCGGGCTGGCCTGGCAACTGCGCCTGGACCTGGTGGGCACCGCGGCGCCGACCTATTCGTACCGGGAGCTGGGCGCGTCCCTCTCGGCGCTGTGGCCGGTGCTGGAGCTGTCCTGGCTGCGGCTGGAGGCCGGTCCGGAGCTGGGTGGACGCTGGGCCTCGCAGGGCCTCTCGCTGAGCCAACACGATGCGGGGCAGCTGGTGCTGGGCGGCCTGCTCTCGGTGTCCGCCCCGCTGGGGCCGGTGCGGGTCGGACTCCAGGGCGGCGCCGGCGGCCAGCTGTTCATCCTTGAGGGACAGCCGGCGCTCCGGCCCGACCTCCACGCCAGCGCGGTCCTCTCCTATGCCTTCTCGTTCTAGCCGTCTGATCGCAGTGGGGGCCGCCAGCGCGCTGATCCTGTGGGCATGCGGGGGATTGGTCGAGCTGGGCCCGCACAGCCAGGAGATCGGCCCCGATGGCGGGACCCTGCGACTGGAGCCGTCCGGCGTGACCCTGGTTATCCCCCCCGGATCCCTGACCCAGACGGTGGTGGTCTCACTGGGAACCGTGCCCGCCCCGGTGGCGGGCCTGGAGCGCGCGATCGCCGTCCGGCCGGAGGCGGTGCAGTTCATCTCGTCGGCCCAGCTCCGGTACGACTTGCAGGCGCAGACCCCGGAGCGGTGGAAGCTGCTCGCGGTGCGGGCCGACGGTGGCACCGCGCCGATGGGCTCGCGGCGGCAGTGGGACGCGGGGTTCTACTTCGCCTCGCTGGACCAGGCCGGGACTTTTGCCCTGGCCGCCTCCAACGAGGTCTGTGACGACCAGCAGGACAACGACGACGACGGCCGGATCGACTGTCTGGATCCCGCCTGCGAGAACGATCTGGCCTGCCAGCAGTGCGAGGAGGCTTCAGCCGCCTGCGGAAGTGGTTCCCACTGCTGCCCGCTGACCCTGTCCTGTTCCCCCAACGGCTGCGACGATTGCTGCGTGGCGGCGCCCGACGGCGGCCACGACGAGGACGCCGGCACCGGCGACGGAGGGTCCGACGGAGGTAGCCCCGACGGCGGAGGGTAGCGGCGCGCTTCCACCTCTCTCCAGCCAAGCGTCCACGTGCTATCTGCACAGGAAGCGGTCTGAGGTGTGAACCATGAGAATCATCCTCTTCGGCGCCACCGGGATGGTGGGCCAGGGCGTGCTGCGGGAGTGCCTGAGCGCGCCGGATGTGGAGCAGGTGCTGACCGTGGGGCGCAGTCCGGCCGGCGTCCAGCACCCGCGGCTCAAGGAGCGGGTCCACCGGGACTTCACCCGGTTCGCGCCGATCCGGGCCGAGCTCACCGGCTACGACGCCTGCTTCTTCTGTCTTGGCGTCTCCTCTGCCGGGATGTCCGAGGCGGACTACACCCGCGTCACCTACGACTACACCCTGGCCGCCGCCCGGGTGCTGGCGGAGCAGAACCCGGGGATGACCTTCATCTACGTCTCCGGCACGGGCACCGACAGCAGCGAACAGGGCCGTTCGATGTGGGCCCGGGTCAAGGGCCGGACCGAGAACGCCCTGCTCCAGCTGCCCTTCAAGGGCGCCTACATGTTCCGCCCCGGCTTCATCCAACCCCTGAACGGAATCGTGTCCAAGACGCGGCTGTATCGGGTGATCTACTCGGTCGCCGCGCCGCTGTACCCGCTGTTGAGCCGGCTGGGCCCGGGGGTGGTGACCAACACCGAGAAGGTCGGCCGGGCGATGCTCCAGGTGGCCCGGACCGGGGCGCCCCGGCGGGTGCTTGAGAACCGGGACATCAACGCGCTGGCCGCCGGGGGACTTCGCCCCTCCACCCCCTGAGCACCAGCGACGCGCACCCGGCCGCGCGTGTGCTAAGCGTCCACCACCTTGCTGTCCACCGTCGAAAAGGTGCTGTTCCTCAAGTCCATCAACCTGTTCTCGCAGATCCCCGGCGAGGACCTGGCCCAGGTCGCGATCATCGCCACCGAGGAGACCCGGGAACAAGGTGAGGAAATCTTCGCCGAGGGTGAGGACGGCGATGCCCTCTACCTGGTGCTGGACGGCAAGGTCCGCGTCCACCGCGAGGACCGGGTGATCGCGGAGCTGGGTGAGCGAGAGTGCTTCGGGGAGATGGCGATCCTGGATGCCTCCCCCCGCTCCGCCTCGGTGACCTCCCTGGAAGAGAGCCATCTGTTGAAGATCTCCCGGGAAGATTTTCAGGAGATCCTCACCGAGAAGCCGGAGATCGCGATGGGGATCATCAAGGTCCTCACCGGAAGACTGCGGAACGCCATCCACAAATAGCCTCACGCCCTCGCCGGGGTCGTTCGGCAGGACACTTGCTAGGGGAGGACCCGGCACCGAAATGGGGGTGCCGTGAGAGGGGTGGCGTTGCGGATGGGGCAGGAAGTGGTCGAGGAGCTGGTGTCGCAGGCAGTGACCCTGTTCGTGGAGGACACAGTGTTCACCGGGCTGGGGGTGATGCAGCAGCATCGCCTGGGCCGGGTGGCGGTGGTTCACGCGGGCAGCGGAGAGCTGGTGGGCGAGATCTCGGTGGAACAACTTTACCGTGCGTGGGCAACCGACCCCTTCATGACGGTCGGTCAGGTGCTCACCGGGACCCTCCGCTACGGGCTGCTCCAGGCGGTGGCCTGAAGCGTCCGGGTTAGAGTCGAAAAAGGGAGTCGAAAAAGGGGACAGGCTACATTTCCGACGCAGTGCGTTGGGAATGTAGCCTGTCCCCTTTTCCAGCGCTGTTTCCTGATAGACACCGCCCGCGTCCCACCCAGGAGCCATCAGCGTGTCGCTACCGGTTGTCGATGATCGCGTCCCCGTCGCTGTGTCTCACAGGCTCCACCAGCCCTACATCCCCGCCACCGAGTCCCCGCGAGAGCTGACGATCCGCGGGCTGGTGCTCGGCTCGGTGCTGGGCATCGTCTTCGCCGCCTCCTCGGTGTACCTGGCGGTGAAGGTGGGAATGACTGTGTCCGCGTCGATCCCGATCGCGGTGCTGTCGATCGCGGTGTTCCGGGCGCTGGGCAACTCCAGCATCCTGGAGAACACCATCGTCCAGACCACCGGATCCGCCGGTGAGTCGCTGGCCTTCGGCATCGCAGTGGCGCTGCCCGCCCTGCTCTTCCTCGGCTACGACATCGATCTCACCCACGCCTTCCTGCTGGCCGCCTTCGGCGGAGTGCTGGGGGTGCTGATGATGATCCCGCTGCGCTACGGACTGATCGTCCAGGAGCACGGCAAGCTGGCCTACCCGGAGGGCACCGCCTGCGCGGAGGTGCTGATCGCAGGCGAGCAGGGTGGGACCAACGCCAAGACCGTGATCGCCGGCTTCGTCACCGGCCTGGTCTACAAGTTCGCCTACCAGGGGCTGAAGCTGTGGCGGGAGGCGGCGGAGGTGACCCTGGGTGGGGTGACCAAGACCGCCGCGGGGATCAAGAAGTGGGGCTACGCAGGCGCGTCGGCCTCCATCGAGGTCAGCCCAGAGCTGTTGGGCGTGGGCTACATCATCGGGCCGAAGATCGCCGGGGTGACCTTCGCCGGTGGCGTGCTCTCCTACCTGGTGCTGATCCCGATCATCACCTTCTTCGGCGCCAACCTGGACGTCCCGCTGCTCTCGCCGGACGGGACGCTGATCCGGGACATGTCCCCCAGCGCGATCCGCAACACCTACGTGCTGTACATCGGCGCCGGCGCGGTGGCCACCGGCGGGGTGCTCAGCCTGCTGCGCTCCTTCCCCACCATCTTCAGCGCCTTCCGCCGGGGCATCCAGACCTTCCTCGACTCCAGGTCCGGCAAGCAGGTCCAGATGCTCCGCACCGAGCAGGACCTGCCGATCACCGTGGTGCTGGTGGGGGTGGTGGGGTTGATCCTGGCGATCTGGCTGCTGCCGCCGCTGCACGTGAACTTCCTGGCGGCGCTGCTGATCATCGTCTTCGGCTTCTTCTTCGTGACCGTCAGCTCGCGGATCACCGGTGAGATCGGCTCCTCCTCCAACCCCATCTCCGGGATGGTGGTGGCCACCCTGCTCTTCACCTGTCTGGTGTTCCTGCTGCTGGGCTGGACCTCTCCGGCGGACCGCTTCATGGCCCTGTCCACCGCGGCCATCGTGGGCATCGCCGCCTCCAACGGCGGCACCACCGCGCAGGACCTCAAGACCGCGTATCTGGTGGGCGGCACTCCCCGGCGGCAGCAGATCGCGCTGTTCGTGGGCGTGCTGACCAGCGCGCTGTTCATCGGCGGGACGCTGTGGACCTTGAACAACGGCGCCACGGTGATCATCCCCGAGGCCCACCCCGGGGTTCAGGCCACCGAGATCGTCTCCGAGGGCCGCACCCAGAAGGTGTTCGCCTTCGCCCCGGACGAGTCCCGGATGGCCGCCCAGGGACTGGACCGGGCCAAGCTGCGCCGCGGCGCCTGGGCCGCGGGCTACGAGCTGCGCGAGGAGGGTGGCGCGCTGTCGCTGCGGACCTTCACCGAGGGCCTGGACATCCAGAACGCCACCGTGGAGGGCAGCAGCGGCCAGGTGAAGTTCTCCGAGCTGGGCACCCTGACCCCGGGGAAGGATCTGGACTACCGCTACGCCTACGTGCGCGACACCAGCACCGCCCCCACCGGCAAGTACCTGGCGGATGGCCAGGGCACCTTGCAGTACCTGGTGGACCCGGGCATCGGCGGCCGGATCTCCGAGTTCGAGGGGCGCAAGTACACTCGCTACGACGCGCCCAAGGCCCGGCTGTTTTCGCTGATCATCGACGGGATCCTGACCCAGAAGCTGCCCTGGGACCTGGTGCTGCTGGGGGTGTTCATCGCCCTGATGCTGGAGCTGTGCGGCGTCTCCTCCCTGCCCTTCGCGGTGGGCGTGTACCTGCCCATCTCCACCACCGCCCCGATCTTCGTGGGCGGCCTGGTGCGCTACTTCGTGGATCGGCTGCGGGGCAAGGGCAAGACTGACGCCGAGTCGGAGTTCTCTCCGGGCGTGCTGCTCTCGTCGGGCTACATCGCCGGTGGCGCCATCGCCGGAGTGCTGGTGGCCTTCATGATGATCCCCAAGGACGGGGCCATCCTCCAGGCGCTGAACATCCCCGAGCACGTGGGTGGGATCTTCCGCTTCCTGGGCGAGCACGAGGCCCACAGCCCGCTGGGCTCCAACCTGTTCGCGCTGGCGGTGTTCGGCCTGCTGGTGGCATTCCTGCTCCGCACCGGGCTCAAGGGCGAGAGCGGCGCCACCGCCCCGGCCAAGAAGTAGCGGTCCGGTCACGGTCCTGAGGTGTTCGCGTCGTCCGGGGAACCCCTCGGGCGCCGCGTTTGCGTCCGGGCACTGCGTGCATGCAAGCGTCCAGGCAGGCCCCCCGTCTCCGGCACGGTGGAGAGGGGACGTGAAAGGGCCGCCGGAAGGGAGCTAAGCTGCGCCCCGGACCATGGCAGCGCCCCAAGGACAGAGCGGGAAGAACCCCACGGCGGCCCCGCCGGCGCCGGACCCGATGCAGGATCCGGCCAACCGGACCAAGGTGGAGCACGCCCGGGACTTCGCCTTCCACCTGCTCAAGGGGGTCAAGCAGATTGGGATGTACCGCCACAACGAGGCGAAGTTCCCCGAGTTCCTCCAGCCGGCCCACGACGCGTTGGCCGTGTTCTGTGAGCAGCACGGCCCGCTGTCGCTGCAGGTGGAGGGGCAGAACTTCTTCCTCCTCAAGCAGAACCTGTTCGCCGAAGAGACCCCGCTGGCGTTCAAGTTCTTCCGGGAGGGGATCCGGAACCTGATCTTCCGCCCCGGGCTCCCGCTGGCGGAGCTGACCCAGTTCACCCTGATCGCCCTCTCCGAGCCGGAGCGCGGCGCCGACGAGATCATCGCCCAGCTGTGGAGGGCCAGCCTCGAGCACGTGGAGTACGTGGTCGTGGAAGGCTTCAAGATGGACGAGTACTCGGAGGAGGAGGTCCAGGTGGAGGTGGACCAGGTGGTGGGCTACCTCTACTCGCGGCTGAAGACCGACTCCCAGGACTTCCTGCGCTTCGCCCGCCTCTCCACCGCCGACCTGGACGTGAAGCTGGAGGGGATTGACCAGATCCGCGGCGCGGTGGTCAGCGGGGTGACCTGCAGCGACGAGCTGAAGGCGAAGATCCAGCGGGAGATCAACGAAGAGGAGGACCAGCGGCTATTCCCCAAGCTGATCAGCGCGGTGTTCCAGGTGGTGGAGGGCGGCGTGGAGGACGCCTCGCTGCTGGAGGACATGTTCATCCAGCTGCTGGACGCGCTGCTGATCCAGGAGGACTTCGGCACCATCAACCAGGTGGTCCTCAAGCTCAAGGCGATGGAGCAGCGGGCCAAGAACAACGAGAGCCTCTCCCAACTGCGCGCCTCCCTGGTCTCCAAGATGGGCGAGGAGCACCGGCTGACCCGCATCGGAGAGCTGCTCAAGACCAACCGCCCCAAGCAGCCCCAGGACTTCTCCCGCTACCTGCAGGCCCTGGACCCCGGCGCGGTCCCCACCCTGCTGGGGGTGCTGGAGACGATCGAGATCGCCGAGAACCGCGCCATCCTCTGCGACGTGCTGGCCGGCTTCGCCCGCGACGTCCCCGACCCCTTCGTGTCCCGGCTGGGGGTGGACCGCCCGCAGACGGTGCGGGACATGGTGTACATCCTGGAGAAGTGCAACCATCCGGACCGGCTGAAGATGTTCGCCCAGGTGCTGCTGCACAAGAACCTGGCCGTCCGCCTGGAGGCGATGCAGATCATCGCCAAGGGGCGCACCGGTGAGAACCGCAAGCTGATCGAGGCCGCCTTCCGCGATCCCAACCAGCAGGTCCGGATCCTGGCCTACAAGCTGCTGCCGGACTTCGACCGCGAACAGGCCTTCGCCGATCTGATGCGGGTGTTGAGGGATCCGGGCTTCGAGAAGAGGCACCCCGACGAGAAGGCCGCAGTGTACGCCGCGCTGGGCAGCACCGGCGCGCCCGCCATGCTCACCCTGTTCCAGGAACAGCTGGCCCAAAAGACCTCCCTCTTCAACAAGGCGCGGGTGCTGGAGGACAAGCTGGCGGCGGTCCACGGGCTGCAAAGCGCCTGCTCGATCCAGGCCTACCGGCTGCTGCAGGCGGTGACCGAGGACAAGGCCCAGCCGCTGGAGATCCTGACCTCCGCGCGCAAGGCGATGTACGTCACCAAGAAGGCCCTCTTCGGAGAGGGCGCGGGGCCGGAGGGGTAGGCGACCATGGCCGGCGACCTGAAGATCACCCAATCCCAGGGCGAGGACATCAACGCGTTTGGGCGCGAGCACTCGGACAAGCTGCAGACCCTGGCCCGCTCGCTGGTGTCCGGCCTGTACATGCTGATCCGGTCGGTGAAGATGTACGACGCGGACAACGCGGTCTTCCAGAAGCCGCTGGCCCAGCTGACCGAGACGGTGAACCAGATCATCGGCAAGGAGGGCCGGCTGGAGCTGGTGGGGGTGAAGGACTCCTTCTACCTGAACAACATGCTGGTGAAGGTGGACCTCAACGCCCTGGACAACACCCGCTACCTGCTGACCGAGATGCGGGACAAGGACGTGGGCGGGTTCACCCTCCACAAGCCGGTACAGGTCGGCGAGCTGCGAAACTTCCTGGCCATCTTCGGCAAGGAGCAGACCGCCAAGGCGGACGAGGACGGCGTCGGGGCGCGCAAGCTGGTGAACATGAAGGTCGCCAAGTTCTCCAAGCTCAAGGAGAAGCTCACCCGCGACGCGCTGGCCAACCCGGACGACCAGAAGGTGGATCGCAAGAAGTACGCGATGACCGTCTACGGGCGGGCGGTGTTCTTCCTCAAGAAGTACCTGGACTCGGTGAAGGAAGGGAAGCCGGTCCCCAGCAACAAGGCGCTGCGGATCATCCAGGACTTCGTGGACATCTCCTACGAGCAGCGGACCCACTTTTTGGGGATGACCACCTTCCGCAGCGAGAGCGACTACCTGGTCTTCCACCAGGTCAACGTGGCCCTGATGTCGATCGTGTTCGGGGTGGAGCTGGGGCTGACCAAGCCGCAGCTGCGGGACCTGGGCTACATCGCCTTGTTCCACGACGCTGGGATGGTGACCATCCCCGAGGCGCTGGCGGCCAAGAAGGGCGCGCTGACCCCGGAGGAGCGGGCGATCGTGCAGAAGGCCCCGCTGGTGTCGGTGCGGAACATCCTGATGGAGAAGGGCTTCAACCGCTCCACCCTGCTCCGGGTGGTCACCACCATGGAGCACAAGACCGACTTTGGCACCGCGGTGCGCGACGCCAAGGGCAACATCCAGATGATCATCCCCAAGACCAACCTGGGGATGTTCGCCAAGATCCTGGCCATCGCCGATACCTTCGACGCGCTGACCTCCAAGCGGCCGTTCCGGGACGCCTACGGTCCGGAGGTGGCGCTGATGCTGATGTGGACCGAGATGCGCCACAAGTTCGATCCCGATCTGCTCAAGGTCTTCATGCGGGTGATGGCGATCCAGCCGATCAAGGTGGTCAGCAAGCGGCAGAAGGACATCACCCTCGGCGGGCTGTAGGGGTGGAGCTGATCCCGCTTTCCCCCTCCCCGGCGGAGCACGAAGAGTTCCTGGACGCGCTGGCCGCGTACTGGGACGAGCTGCAGACCTTCAGCGGCCACCCGGAAGAGTTGATCCGGACCGAGTACCGCCGCCACCTGCTCCACCCCGGCAACCGCCGCTTCGTGTGGGCGGTGCAGGGCGGCCGCAGGATCGGCTTCTGCGTGTACCTGGTGGTGGAACATTGGTACCGCTCCGACATCCTGGAGGGCTACATCGACGAGCTGTACATCCGGCCCGACGCACGCCGGATCGGACGGGGCCGAGAGTTCATGGCGCAGGTGATGGAACGCTGCCGGCAGGAGGGCTGCCAGGGGGTCCGGCTGCACGTGCTGCCCCGGAACACCCGCGCCCGGCGTTTCTGGGAGAGCGTGGGCTTCGAGGAGGAGCTGCTCAAGATGTCCCGGGAGATTCAGGATCCGCTGCAGGCACTCCACTCCACCCGCTCCTTCCCCCAGGTGCTGGCCGCCCATCTGGAGGCCGTCTCTTCGCGGAACCTGGAGGCCTACGCGGCGACGATCTCCGAGGCGAACCTCACCGTGGTGATGCCGTTCGGGAAGATCCTCCGGGGCCGCGAGGAGGTACTGGCCTTCCACCGCGGATGGTTCGCCGACCTGGACTGGACCTGGACCCCCAGGGTGCTGGAAACCCGCGAGCTGGGCGACACCCGCCTGGCGCTGGTGGAGGTCGATTACCGGGATCTGGACCGGGAGCAGCGGCCCACCTCGCAGCGGCTGCTGCTGACGCTGACCTTCGCCCGGGAAGCGGGCGGGTGGCGGTTGGTGCACGACCAGAACACCGCGGTCCGCTGAGCCAGAGTTCAGTGGAGTGCTGCTTGAGCAGCGCGCGCGGCTGCCTCAGCTGCGGCGGAAGTCCACCACCGCCACTCCGATGTTGTCTGGCTTCCCGTAGCCCTGGACCATCTGGTCCAGCGCGTAGCCGAACAGGGAGGCCACCGCCTCGCTGGCGTTGGGCGGGTACTTCATCACCCGCGCCTGCTCCTCGGCGCAGCGGTCCGCGTGCCAGGTGCCGGTGGGCTGCTGCTCGAACTCGTGGGCGTCGCCCAGCCCGTCGGTGAAGACCGCGATCCGGTCTCCGGGGGCCAGCTCCCACCGGTAGAGGTCCGGGTTCTCCTCCTCCGCGCCCACGCTGCGGGACAGCGCGTTGGCCACCCGCAGCGCCATCGACGGGTGGGCGTCGGGGATCTCGCCGGCCGCCACCAGGGCGCCCATGTTGTGCAGCTTGGTCTTCTCCTTCATCGTCCCGTCCGCCGCGAACAGGATCGCCCGGGAGTCACCCACCACCGCCACGTGCGCGGTCCCCTTCCAGCTTCCGCCCTCCGGCTGGGCCACCACCACCGCCGCGGCAAAGGTGGTCATCGCCCCCACGCCCAGGGAGCGGACCGCTTCCCCGGCCTGCGCCACCGCGCGGCGCAGCTGCTGCTCCGGATCCCCGCCGGCCCCAATCGCCTCCAGGTTCCGCTCGAAGGCCCGGGCCGCCGCGTCGCTGGCCGCTCCGTGGTTCTCCGTGGAGCCCTCGCCGCCCGCCTGATCGAACGCGCCCACCCCGGAGATCTCCGGCTTGCCGGTCGCGGCGTCTCCCACTCGCAGCCACACCACCGCCGCGTCCTCGTTGAAGGCCTTGTACTCCATCCCCTGCGCCTCGCGGGTCGGGCCGCGGGAGGTGAACAGCGCCGCCTGGGTGGCCTGGCCGCGCACCGCCTCGATGTTCTCCATCCGCTGCGCATCGGCGCCGGCGCGGATCAGGGACACCGCGCTCCCGGAGGCGGGGTGCTCGCGCACCGGGGGCGGCGACCAGGACTGGGGGCGGAACGGCAGCGCCAGCTCCGGATCGGTGCGGCGCGGCTTGAGCTTGGGTCCGGCGATGGAGGAGAGCACCGCCAGGTCCGGCACCTTGAGCTGGTAGGTGTTCTCGCCGTCCTGGAGGACGACGATGAACAGCCCCTCCTCGTCCTGGCCGGCGACGTACAGCCGGGGCTTTCCCTCCGCGCCTTCCGGCGCGTGCAGCGCCTCCCGCAAGAGCTGAGTGATGCGCTCGAAGTCGACCTGTTCCTCTGGCTGGCCCGGATCCATCGTTGGCATCCTGGCACGGACCGGGAGTGCTGGCCTGCCCTTCAGCGAGATTTTCGGCGGGGGCGCGGCGCGGACGGTGGAGGCACTGGACGCAGCGCGGTGAGCGCGGCTTCCAGATCCGGCGGCAGCGGGGCCTCGAAGTGCATCGCCTTGCCGGTCTTCGGATGGGGGAAGGCCAGCTTCCAGGCGTGGAGCGCCTGACGTCCCAGGGCCTCCTCCACCTCCGGGACCTTGCCCTTGCCCTTCCGACCGCGGCCGTAGAGCGGATCCCCCAGCAGCGGGAACCCGGCCTCGGCGAGGTGGACCCGGATCTGGTGGGTCCTGCCGGTGAACAGGTCCACCTCCAGCAGGGCCGCGTGCTCGAAGCGCTCGCGCAGCTTGAAGGTGGTCAGCGCCGGCTTGCCCTCCCGGACCTTCCCGGTGAACTTCTGCCGGTGGATCGGGTGCCGACCGTACAGCGTCTCGATCCGGCCCTCCTGGGGCGGCTGGCCGTGGACCAGCGCCAGGTAGGTCTTCTCCACCGCGCGGGCCTTGAAGGAGGCCTGCAGCGCGGTCAGCGACCGCTCGTGCTTGGCCACCACCAGACAGCCGGAGGTCTCGCGATCCAGCCGGTGGACGATGCCGGGGCGAAGCTCGCCCCCCACCCCGGAGAGATCCTTCACCCGGTGCAGCAGCGCGTTGACCAGCGTCCCGTCGGCGTGACCAGCGCCGGGGTGGACCACCATCCCCGCGTCCTTGTCCAGGACCACCAGGTCCTTGTCCTCGAACAGGATCCGGATCGGCAGGTCCTGCGCCTGGGGCTTGGCCGGGACGGGCGCGGGGATCTCCACCCGCAGCTGCTCGCCGCCGTGCAGCCGCTGCGCGGTCTTGGTGGTGGGCTTGTCGTTGAGGGTGACGTGCCCCTGCTCGATCAGCGACTTGAGCCGCGACCGGGTGAGCAGGGGGAGGACTTCGACCAGGTACTGATCGAGGCGCTGCCCCTTGGCCGAGGCCGGGACCTGCACCTGCGACCCCACGGCGGCTACCAGATCTTCGACTTCACGTGCGCCTTGGAGCGCAACACGATGTCGATGATGGCCCGCTCGTAGAAGTTCGTGGTGGTGAACAGCTCCTTGGTGACGCGGCTCTTGTAAAGCTCGCGCCCCTCCTCGATCTCATCCTTGAGGACGTCGAAAAGGTTGTCCTGCTCGATGCCCTTGACGATCTTCTGCTCGTTGTAGAGCGAGATGTCAGAGGCGATCGCCCGGGCCAACCGCATCGCCTTCACCTTTTCTTCGTCCGTCATTCCTCGACTTTTGTAGGCATGGAGTTGGGAACCGTCAACATAACGATCAAAGGAATCGGGGACTATCGCTTGGCCAGGGACAGATAGCTCTTGGCAACCCGGGCGGGATCAAGGCCGATTTCGCGGGCCAGCTGCTGCAGCATCCCCCGCAGGTACACGGTGGCGGGCAAGGACGCGTACTTGTCGGCCTCGATGTTCTCCAGGTGCCGGCTGCCGATGCGCGTCCGGTCCGCCACCTGGATCAGCGAGGCGCCGCGGGACTCGCGGACCCGGCGCAGCAGCTCGCCGGAGAACTCGGTCTCCTCGGTGATCTCCACCGCCTTGGGGCGCGGCGGGGCCTCCTTCACCTTGGCCGCCACCTGGGCCAGCGCCGACTCCGCATCCGCGATCGCCGAGTCGGAGGCCATCACCTGGGCCGAGTGCAGCCGGGCCCTCGGGGTGGCACGGGGATCGGGCGGGTAGCGGGACTCCGGCTCGGCTGGAGGCGGCGGGACGCGGGGAGCCCGCTCCTCTTCCGGCGGGAGGGGGGCCAGCGCCAGCGGCTGCTCCGGCTCCGGCTCCGGCTCCGGCTCCGGCGCGGGGCGATCCCAGTTGGAGGAGGTCTGGGGCACGTAGGCGACCCGCATCTCGCGGTGGGAGGAGTTGCCCGCCTCCGCGCCGTTCATCACCTCGGTCATCGCCAGCTGGGTGGGAGCACCGTCGTACTCGCCCTCGTCGTCGCGATCCTGGTGGCGGCGCAGCAGCTCCGTCGGCAGGGCGGGCGGGGTCACCCCGATGATCCGGTCGTACTCCCCGCGCAGATCCTCGTCGGTGAGGATCTCCATCGCCTCCCGGATCCGGGCCCGGAGCTCGTTCCCCATCTCCGGGTTCTCCAGCGCGTACATCGCCACCGAGTCGGCGGAGTACAGCTCGTTGGCGCGCTCGAAGGCCTGGACGATCTCGTCCGAGGAGGCCCGGGTGGAGACCTCCAACAGCTCGTAATAGGTCTGCTCCTGGAACGGCTTCATGGCACCGAGTGGGGGGTGTGGGGGCGGCCGTCCATCGACAGCAGTCTCTCGGCGATCCGGGACAGCCCCTGGGCGACGTCACTGTCCGGCTTCTCCAGCAGGACCGGGCGGCGCTTGCGCACCGCCTTCCAGGCCTCGTCGTCGTAGCGGATGGCCCCCAGGTAATCCATCTCCAGCCCGAAGAACTTGCGCCAGGAGGCCACCACCGCCGGGCCCACGTCCGCGTCTCCGGGGGTGCGCGCCTGGTTCACCACCAGCTTGACCCGGAACGCGCGCAGCTCGCGCTCCAGCCGCTCCCCCAGCTCGGGGTTGGAGGCCTTCACCCGGGTGACGAATTCGTAAGGGGTGCGCACCACGCCCTCCCGGGAGGTCAGCGCCTCCTCGACCAGGTCGGCGATCCCCAGCTGCTCTTCCAGGTACTGCAGCCGGCGGAAGAAGGCGGCCTTCACGAAGCGGTAGGCGTTCTCCACCGAGGTCGGCTCGGGGAGGATCACCAGCAGGCAGTGGTCGGCGATCAGGAAGAAGTCGAGGACGTTGAAGGAGCTGCCGGCGCCCAGATCCAGCACCAGGTAGTCCACGTCCACCGTCTGTAGATTTCGCAGCAGCTTCACCTTCTGCTGGTACTTGGGGTTGGCCGCGTCCAGCACGTCCTGCGCGCCGGCGATCAGCGACAGGTTCTCGATTCCCCCGGGGACGATGATGTCCTCGATCCGCTCCACCCGCTTGTTGACGAAGTCGGAGAGGGAGAACCTGGGCGGAGGAACGCCCAGGCAGGTGTGCAGGTTGGCCCCGCCCAGATCCGCGTCCACCAGCAAGACCCGGTGGCCGTGGCGGGCCAGCGAGATCCCCAGGTTGGTGGAGACCATCGACTTGCCGATCCCGCCCTTCCCTCCTCCCACCGCGATGATCCGCCGGGGGCGGGTGCGCCGGACCAGGCCGGGAGGGCCGGCGGGAACCCGCGCCGGAACAGGCGCGGCCCGTTCCGGAGCGCGGGCGCGCTCCAGTTCAATCACGTTGCTGAGCCCGCTGGGCTTGACCACGCTCACTGACATGAACTCCCGAAGGCCTGGAGTGTACGGCCCTTTGGCTGGGCGCCGCACCTTCCAGTCCCCGATCCATACATGGACCGGGGCGGCTCGCCAGGTTCCTGCCCTGGCGAGCACCCGATCAGGAGGCACTACTCCGGCTGCGGAGATCCCGGCTTGGTGATGATGAACTCACACGCGCAGGAGGTGGTGCCGTCGCAGTTGAAGCCGGAGGGGTTGAGGCACTGCAGGCTGGTGCCCTCGCCGCAGCACAGGCTGGTGGGCGAGCAGTTCTGGCCCGCGCCAGGGCAGGTCGAGCCGGTCTTGCAGGTACCGGTGGTCTGACCCGAGGGGATGTTGCAGGAGAGGCCACTGCAGCAGTCACCGTCCGCGGAGCAGACCTGGTCAGCGGGCTGGCACGAATCCGGAGCCTTACAGGTTCCCCCCTCGCAGATTCCGGAGCAGCATTGCGAGCTGGCGGTGCACACCTCCGTGTTTGCCTGGCAGCCGCCACCATCCGTGCCGGTCCCGGACAACTGACACGCGTAGGTGATCTCGGAGGTCGGCAGGCAGGTGCCGGAGCAGCAACCGGAGTTGCCGCCATCGGTGGCCGGCTGGCACTCGTTCCCCAGGCCGATGCAGGTGGAGACGGTGCAGCGACGAACCCCCACTGCATCCGGGACGCACGGGCTGCCGTTGCAGCACTGGTCGCTGAAGTTGCAGATCTCACCCACCGCGATGCAGCAGCCGGCCACGCCGGTGTAGCCAGTGGGACAGGTCCCCGGATCCCCGCCGCCGAAGCAGCGCGGCACGCCCACCTCGTCCACCTTGCAGGTCAGGTCGCGGGGGCCGATCTTCACCCCCTCGCAGCAGTTGGTCTCGTTGTTGACCTCGAAGCAGGACCCATCCTGATTGCGGGCGCAGCCGCCGTCCGCCTCGGTGGGCTTGCCACAGATGGTGCCTGGGGCGCGGCAGGCCTGGCCGTTGTCGCAAAAGGAGCCGGCGTTGTCGCAGTCCACGGTGCCATTGGGCTTGCCGCCGCAGCAGCCGAGATCGCTGGTGCAGCTGTCTCCCGCGGGACGGCAGCCGGAGACCGCCTGGCAGACCTTCCGGCCTGACCCCGGATCGGCGCACACGCGCGAACAGCAGGTCCCAAAGGAGTCACAGGGGGTACCGGCCTGGTCACACAGCCCGGTCCCCGTCGTGCAGACGCCGGCATTCCCGCCGGTGCCAGAGCAGAGCAGCGAGCAGCAGTCGCCATTGCTGTAGCAGACGTCGCCGGTGGTGTTGCAGGTGGCGGCCCGCTCACAGATCCCGCTGCGGCAGTTCTGGGAACAGCAGGCCGTGCCCCCGGCGGTGCAGGCCGACCCGGTGGCCAGACAGCTGCTGCCAGAGATCTGGGCGCAGACCCCGGTGCTGCAGGTGCCCGAGCAGCAGTCCGCGCCGATGGAGCACTGCTGGCCGAGGTTGTTGCACCGATCCTCGGTGCACTCCCCGCTCACGCAGCTGCCGGTGCAGCACTGGGTGTTGGCGGTGCAGGCGGCGGCCGCCGGCGCGCAGAAGATGGCCGCCTGGCAGGTAGTGCCGTTGCAGTAGCCGGAGCAGCAGGCCGGATCGCCGTCGGGGGTACAGACTGCGCCGTTGACCACGCACTGCCCGCCGCCGTCGGTGGTGATGAGCTCCCCGCCGTCACGAACCGGATCCGGGCCGGCGTCCGGGGTGCCGCTGTCGGTTCCCCCCCCGTCTTCCTCGACGCTTCCGTCCAACCCACCGTCGGGCCTCAGGTCCGGATTGCAGTTACAGCCCGCGCCCACGCTCCAGGCCGCGACGGTACACAGCAGCAGGAAGGGGACGCCTTTGAAGTTCAAGCGGGTGTTCATGGAGGAGTACCTAGCGCGTGCGGAAGAACTGCCGGCCCGGAAGAAAGTCGTTGAGCCATCTTCCAACGCGGTGGAATCGAAGTCGACCTTCGCGCGCCCCGACCCCAGGTCGCGTACCGACAGGTACACCGACACCTGCTGTGCGCAGCCCACGTTCGTCCAGTGCAGCGCTATTCGTCCAGCAGCTCCACGTTCCAGTACGAGGCGTCAGCCACGTTGATGAACGGCAGCCACTCCCGGTAGGTCTTGCGCCGGTGGGCGCCGCGGAACAGCGGGGTCCAGCGCGGGCAGATCGGCTTCTTGAGCAGCCTCAGCCCCGCCTGCTCCGGGGTGCGGCCACCCTTGCGCAGGTTGCAGACGATGCACGAGCAGACCACGTTCTCCCAGGAGGTGCGGCCCCCCTGCGAGCGCGGCAGCACGTGGTCCAGGTTCAGCTCCGCGCGCGGGAACAGCTGGCCGCAGTACTGACAGGTGTCGGAGTCCCGGGCGTAGATGTTCAGCCGCGAGAAGCGGACCTTCACCCGCGGCAGGCGCTCGTAGGCGGAGAGCACCACCACCCGGGGGACCCGGATCCGCTGGTTCACCGTGCCGATGGTGTCGTAGTGGCTGGCGGCCAGCGCGGCCCAGTCAGCGAACTCGTAGAGGCGGTACTGGTGGTCGATGGCCCGCGCCGCCCCCTGGTACATCAAGGTCAGCGCCCGCTTCACGTTGGTGACGTGCACCGGCTGGTAGTTGC
This sequence comes from Myxococcota bacterium, assembly GCA_030857095.1. GTDB lineage: Bacteria > Myxococcota > Myxococcia > Myxococcales > Myxococcaceae > JALYOC01. The sequence continues at coordinate 47,109 of JALYOC010000078.1, forward strand.
GGTTGAGCACCAGCACCGAGCTGTTCAGCATGGCAGCCTCGCAGAGACTCCGTGGACCGCGTCCGCCAGGGCCACCAGCGCCCCGTCGTCCAGACAGCGGACATCCAGCAGCACTCCGCCTTCGGAGATCCGGGTGATCACCGGGGTGGACGCACCGCGCAGGACCTCCTGGGCGCGATCCGGATCCGGGCTGGCCAGTACGCAGCCATAGGAGCCCGGCTTGGCCAGCGGCATCGCCCCGCCGCCCACCTGCCCTTCGGTCCGGATCACGGCCACCGTCAACCCGCGCTCCGCGAACAGCGCCGCGAGTCGTTGGGCGCGCTGCTGCAGGGTCTGGGTGGACTGGGTCAGCAGCCGGTGGGTGGGCAGCAGGGAGAGCTCGCCGTCCCGGTACAGCTCCAAGGTGGCCTCCAGCGCGGCCACGGTCAGCTTGTCCACCCGAAGCGCCCGGTTCAGCGGGTGCTTGCGGATCTTGGAGATCAGCTCCCGGCGCCCGACGATGATCCCCGCCTGGGGTCCACCCAGCAGCTTGTCTCCGGAGAAGGAGACCAGGTCCGCGCCCGAGGAGACGGCGGCGGCGACGGTGGGCTCGGGGACCAGGCCCTCGGCGGCGGCGGGCACCAGCGAGCCGGAGCCCAGGTCCTCGTAGACCGGCACTCCGCGGGCGCTGCCCAGGGTGACCAGGTCCCGGGTGGGGACCTCCTCGGTGAAGCCCACCAGGGCGAAGTTGGAGCGGTGGATCTTGCACAGCAGCCCGGTCTCCGCCCGCAGCGCGGCTTGGTAGTCGGAGAGACGGGTCCGGTTGGTGGTGCCGACTTCAATCAGCCGGGCGCCGGACTGGGCCATCACGTCCGGGACACGGAAGCCTCCGCCGATCTCCACCAGCTCCCCGCGGGAGACGATCGCCTCCTTGCCGGCGGCCAGGGTGGAGAGGACCAGCAGCACCGCGGCGGCGTTGTTGTTCACCACCACCGCCGCCTCGGCGCCGGTCAGCGCGCACAACAGCGGTACCACCGGATCGTAGCGGCTGCCACGATCCCCCTCCTCCAGATCGAACTCCAGATTCGAGTAGCCCTCGGCGATCTGCCGCACCCGCTCGATCGCCTTGGGGGCCAGCGGGGCGCGGCCCAGGTTGGTGTGCAGCACCACCCCGGTTGCGTTGAACACCGGCCGCAGCAACGGGGTGGTCAGCGCGGTCAAGGCGGCCTGGACCTCGCCGGGCTCCAGCGGCCGGGTGTCGCCGGCCAGCCAGCGGGCCCTCAGGGAGGAGACCGCGGTGCGCAAGGCAGCCAGCTGTCTGGCGCGGGGGTGCGCGCCCAAAAGCGGCTGCAGTGACGGTTCAGCGAGGAGCGCGTCGATCTTCGGCAGCGCCCTCAACAGCGCGTTCTTGCTGACGTCCTGCGTGGCGGGTTCGTCGTCCACGGAACAGAAGTGTAGGCCGGTTCAGGGTCCGGTGCCCAGAAGTCGTCCCCGACGGAGGGACAACCTCCCTACCCCGGCGGGCTTCTCAGCGCGAACCGGGGACGGGGGCCCCACCGCCCGTGGCGGGGGGAACCACGGTCGGAGTCCCGCGCGAATAGAGCAGTTGGTAGGTGTTGTAGGTGCGCAAGACCCGCTTCACATAGCCGCGGGTCTCGGCGATCGGGATCTCCTCCACCCACTCGTCCAGCTCCAGATCCGCGCGCTGCTCCCGCCACCGGTTCACCGCGTGGCTGCCGGCGTTGTAGCTGGCGATGGCGTAGGCCTTGTTGCCGTTGAACTGCCGCAACAGGCTGCCCAGGTGGGCCGCGCCGAGGCGGATGTTGGGGTCCGGCTGCATCAGCAGCTCCGGGGTCACCTTCTTGATCTCCGGCACGTTCCTGGCCACCGCCTGGGCGGTGGAGAGCATCAGCTGGGTCAGCCCGCGGGCCCCGGCCCAGGACAGCGCCTTGGGATCCAGCGCGCTCTCCTCGCGCATCAGCGCCTGGAGTAGATCCGGATCCAACTTGGCGGTCTGCGAATGCTTCTCGATCAGTGAACGGAAGGCGTCCGGATAGGCCACCTCCCACACCGGACGGGAGTCGGCGCTGATCGGGCCGTTGAGGTGACCGCGCAGCTCGGTGCGGGCAATGGCGTGGGCTGCGCGCGAGTCTCCGGCGGCGGTCAGCGCGTGCACCAGCAGCTGCCGTCCCTGGCTGTTGAGCGCCGAGCGCTTCACCGCCATCAGCTCCGAGGAGGCGGCCTCCCCGAAGCCCAGCCGGATCAGCTCCCGGCCGGCGTGGAAGTGGGGATCCTGCTCCAGGGCGCCGGCCCGCAGCGGCCAGGGCGTGGCGAGCACCGCTCCTTTGGAGGGGGGCACCACCAGCCGCTGGCGCAGCGCCTCGCCCCGCGCCGGGTCCAGCGCCTCCAGCCGGGTGCGGGAGATCAACCCGTAGTAGGTGACCGGGTGATCGCTGGCCACCTTCTCGAACAGGTCGGCGGCCTCGGCCTTCTTCCCCTCGTCAAACAGCATCCGCGCGCGCCAGTAGCGGGCGCGCTCCACCTCGAAGCTCTCGCTGGCCTTGTTGAACAGCTGCTCGATCCGGCCCAAAACCGCCAGGGCCTCGGCGGGACGGCCGGCGCCGCGGTGGATCCAGAACGCCTTGAACAGCGCCTCGGCGGCGTAGTCCCCCTGGGGAAAGCGCTGGGCGACCTCGATCAGCTTCGCCAGCGCCTCCTCGACGTGGCCGTTGCGCTGGTAGATGTCGGCGGCGAAGTACAGCGAGTCATCCGCGTAGGTGTGGCCGGGGAACTCGCGGGCCAGGGTCTCGTAGATCCCCGGGCCGTGCTCCACGTCGGCGATCGATCGGGAGGAGCCCAGCACGTACAGCGCCCTGGGGCGAAGGTCGTCGCCGCGGCAGGCCTCCACCACCGGGGTGAGGACCTCGATCGCCTTGAGGTGCTCCCGCTGCTTCCGCAGCGCCTTGCCGTAGTTGTAGTGCGCGCGGCAGGCCACCGGGTCCGGCAGCTTGAGGGTGGGCAGCAGCGGGGCCAGCACCGCCATCCCCTGCTCGTTGCGGTGGGCGTCGATCATCCGCTCGGCGCGGCTGACGGTGGCCTCCAGCGGGAGGTTCCCCCCGAGCCGCTTCTCGGCCAGGTCGGAGAGCCCCGAGAGCGGATGTTCGGTCCACAGCCGCAGCAGCGCCGCGGTCTCGGCCGGCTTGTCCTTCCGCTCCCGGGCCAGATCCGCTAGCCCCAGCAGGGCCTCGGCCGCCACGTTGCGGCCCCAGCCCGCCCAGCGTCCGGCGGCCACCGCGTCCAGCGCCGCCCGGGCGCGATCCCAATCCTGCAGCCTCCGCGCGGTGCGGTGGAGTCCGAAGCGCGCGTCCATGAACAGCTTGGAGGAGGTGGGCACCTGAGCGAACAGGTCGGCCGCCTTGGACCACTGCTCCTCCGCCTCGTAGGAGAGCGCGGCGTGGATCAGCACCCGGTCCCGGATTCGGGTGAGCCCAGGCTCGTTTGTGCCCAGCAGCTCGGAGAGTTCGTAGGCGGAGAGGTCGGTGTACTCCAGCCGCTCGGCGGCCAGCGCGCGCAGGTAGCGGACCGGCCAGGTCTTCTCCTCGCCCTCCAGCAGGGTGCGGGTGCGAGCGTATTGCCCGGCATCGAAGGCGGCCTTGGCCTCGGCCAGGACGCCCGGGGCGAAGTACGGGGCAAAGTCCTCCTCCTGGTAGACCTTCTCCGGCGCGGGCGCGGCGGCCAGCTTCACCCCCGCCGGCTCGCCGGGAAGCTCCACGGTGGGACCGAGGGTGGCAAGGACGGCGGCGAGGAGCAGGCGAGCGGTGAACATCAAGAGCCGATCTTAGCGAGTCACCCAGCAAGACGCAGGGCAGGCGCGCAAGAGACAACCAAAGCGTGCCCGAAAATTTCCCGGGGGCAACAAAGGTACACTCTCCTACCCGACCCATGGACATCCGCACCCAGAGCGCCCTGCTGGCAGCCATTGTGGGATTGGCCCTGGGCCTGTCCGTCCTGCTGCGCAGCGAACGAACCCGGGTGATGACCCTGTACTCGGTCTTCGCCCTCACCGCGTCCAGCTTCTACCTGGCGGTCTTCTTCGAGAGCCTGTTCTCCAACTGGGGCAACTGGTGGCTGCACCGGGTGGCCCTGGGCGCCACCCTGGTGGTGGGCGCGCTGGTGCCGTCCACCGCGCTGGGGTTCTTCCTGGAGTTCCTGGGGGTCAGCCCGGCGGCCAACCGCAACGGCCGCAAGGTCGCCCTGCTGTCGACCGTCTTCGGCCTGGCGGTGGGCCTTAGCCCGCTGGCCAACACGCTGTGGGCCAAGGTCGCGTTGGCGGTGTGGGTGTTCGGGGCGATGACCGCCTCGGTCTCCCTGCTGCTGCACCGGATGCGGCAGAGCGAGTCGCGGATCGACCGGGCCCGGCTGATGTACCTGGCCTACGGGGCGGCGGCCTGCATGCTGTTCTCGGCGCTGGATCTGCTCCCGCGCTTCGGGCTCCCCTTCCCCTCCCTGGGGCCGGTGCTGACCACCCTCTATCTGTTCTTCCTGGCCCAGACCCTGCTGCGGCTGCGGCTGATGGACCTGCATGAGCTGCTGGGGAAGATCGCCGCCCAGGCAGTGCTGGCGGTGATGCTGGCGGTGGTGTTCGCGGTGCTCACCGCGTGGGCCGGCAAGAACCTCCCCTTGTTCCTGTTCAACACCGTGGTGGCCACCTTCGTGGTGATGATCCTGCAGGATCCGTTGCGGACCAAGGTGGAGGAGCGGGTGATCGCGCTGTTCTTCCGCGAGCGGTTCCAGCTGCTGCGGGCGCTGTCCGAACTGCGGCCCCGGCTCTCCAACGTGATCGAGGTCTCGGAGGTCACCCGGCTGGTGCTGGACGCGCTCAACGAGACCCGCCGGGTGACCCACGCCTCGGTGTACCTGCTGGCCGATGATCGTCCCGGGTTCCGCGAGCTGGACCATCGAGGGCCGCAGCCGGCGGCCTTCCTGGACGCGGCGGCCGCCCGCGGCCTGCTCAACGCGGTGGCGGGAGGACAGAAGGCGGTGCTGCTGGAGCACCTGGAGCGCCGGATCTCCCAGCTGCGGACCCACCCCCCGGATGGCAAGCGCAGCCGGGACGAGATCAAACGGCTGAGCGACATCAAGAGCGCGATGGTCCAGATGAAGGCCGGGATCACCGTGCCCCTGGTGGGCAACGACCGGGTGATCGGCTTTCTGAACCTATGGGACGAGCGGGTGCCGGAGGCCTACGCCTCGGACGAGATCGCGCTGATCCTGGAGATCGCCGAGAAGCTGGCCACCGTCACCGAGAACTCCAAGATCTACGATCAGATGCGCGAGCGGGATCGCCTGGCGGCGCTGGGTGAGATGGCCGCCGGTCTGGCCCACGAGATCCGCAACCCGCTGGGGGCGATCAAGGGCGCCGCGCAGTGTCTGGATCCCCGGAAGCTGTCGGGCGAGGACGGGGAGTTCCTGGAGGTGATCGTGGAGGAGGTCAACCGCCTCAACGGGGTGGTGACCGCCTTTTTGGATTACTCGCGGCCGCTCAAACAGAACTTCGGGTCCACCGATCTCAACGAGGTGGTCACCCGCACCCTGCGGCTGATCCAGACCGAGATGCCCCCCTCCGTAGAACTGCACACCGAGCTGGCCGAGCCGATCAACCGGGTGGAGGCCGACGCCGAGCAGCTCAAGCAGGTGTTGATCAACCTGGTGCAGAACGCGCTGCAGGCGATGGGGGACGCACCGGGGAAGATCACCCTGCGCACCCAGCGACCGGACCGCTTCGGGGAGATCCGCGGGCACGAACAGGTGGAGCTGTCGGTCACCGACACCGGCCCCGGCATCCCGGAGGATCAGCAGCAGAACATCTTCATCCCCTTCTTCACCACCAAGCAGAAGGGCACCGGCCTGGGGCTGGCGATCAGCCAGCGGATCATCAAGAACCACGGGGGGAACATCTCGGTGCAGAGCAAGGCCGGCGAAGGAACCACCTTCGTGATCCGGATGCCCGCCCTGCCACTGACCGAGCCGATCGCCCTGCCGCTGCTGCCAGAGAACGGCACCCCCTATCCGGGGACCCTGATGGCGCCGGCCCTGGCCACCCCGCTGCCGGCCCTGCCTGCGGAGGGGGAGCGCCGGACCTCCCGGAAGGACAAGCGCCGGCAGAAGGCGCAGCCCTCCTAATCGACGCCGTTCGTTATCGCAGGGGTCCAAGACGTTTTGTTTTGCGCGCTGGGGGCCATTCGCGCGAAAACGCCTCTCGAACATGGCGACCTCCACCACTGCTTCCCCTGCCGTTGAGCCCGCTGCGAAGAGCGCGAATTCCATCCTGTGGACCCGCCTCGCCTCGTTCCTCTCCATCCTGCCGTTGGGCGTTTGGACGGTGAACCACCTGTGGGACAACCTGGCGGCGTTCCAGGGTGCCCAGGCGTGGCAGACCGCGGTCACCCACCATCCGAACCCGGTGGCCCAAGGGCTGACTGTGTTCATCGTGCTGCTGCCGCTGGCGCTGCACTCGGTGTGGGGCATCCAGCGGCTGTTCACCACGCGGCCCAACAACCAGCGGTACAACACCTACAACAACTTCAAGTACATCCTGCAGCGGGTCACCGCCGTCGGCGCGCTGGGCTTCATCGGCGCCCACCTGTGGCTGGCGATGCTGCAGCCCCGGCTGGTGCGCGGGGAGGCGGAGTCCTTCGCGGACATCGCCCGGGAGATGCGGCACCACGGCCCGACCCTGGTGGTCTACCTGCTGGGATCGCTGGCGGTCTGCTACCACCTGGCCAACGGGATCTCCGGCGTGGCCTGGACCTGGGGCCTGGCCTCGGGCCGCAAGTCGCTGCGGATGTTCGACCGGGTGGCGATCATCGCCTTTCTGATCATGCTGGGGATGGCCTGGATGGCGATCTACGCCCTCTACCAGGCGGGGTAGTCCCAGCCGCCCCATGTTGACCGGCTATCTCGCCCGGCTGGCGCAGACCGCGGTGGGCAGCACCCTCCGCTCCCGGGTTCCCCTGCTGGGCGAGGCCCGCCTGCCGTCGCGGGTGTGGCCCACCGACATCGACCCGTACCTGCACGTCAACAACGGTCGCTACCTGACCTTGATGGACTTCGCGCGGTTTGATCACGCGCTGCGCACCGGGCTGTTCAAGGTCGCCACCCGTCACAAGTGGTTCCCGGTGGCCGCCTCCTCCTCGGTTCAGTTCCGCCGCGAGCTCAAGCCGTTCCAGGCGTACGAGATCACCACCCGGCTGGCCGACTGGGACTCCAAGTGGCTGTGGGTGGAGCACCGCTTCGAGCGTCAGGGAGCGGTGCACACCTGGGCCGGGATCCGGATCGTGTTCCGCCACCAGGGTCGGTCCATCCCTCCGGCCGACGTCCTGGCCGCGGCGGGTGAACCGGACGCCAAGCCCAGCCCGTCGGAGCAGCTGTCGCGGTGGAGCGCCTCCGAGCAGCGCTGATTTGCCGCTTTCGGCCTCGGTGGGCATGATCCCCGGGTGAGCGAGGTGAAGCCCAAGTCCCACGGGACCTACTACGACCTGGAGGCGCTGCCGGCCCGGTATGTAGGGGAGATCGTCTCCGGGGAGCTGTACGCCAGTCCCCGTCCGGCCTCCCTCCATGCCTACGCGACCTCCCGGCTGGGCGCGGCCCTGGACACCCGTTACGGCGATGACGCCACCCCCGGAGGCTGGCTGCTCCTGGATGAGCCGGAACTCCACCTCCTGGGGCATGTGCTGGTTCCCGACCTGGCCGGGTGGCGCCGGGAGCGGATGCCGAAGCTGGAGAACGTGGCCTATTTCCAGCTGGCCCCGGACTGGATCTGCGAGGTCCTCTCGCCCGCCACCCTGGCCCTGGACCGGCAGAAGAAGCTGCCGATCTACGCGCGGGCGGGGATCGCCCATGCCTGGCTGATCGATCCGCTGGTGCGGACGCTGGAGGTCTTCCGGTTGGAGGACGAGACCTACCGACTGCTGGAGACGTTCTCCGGCGACGCGTCCGTGCAGCCAGAGCCGTTCATCCAGAGCGGGTTTCCGCTCCAGGCGCTCTGGGCTCCCTGACCCCTTCGGGCTGTCCGACCGTCGGCGCGCCTGGGTCCCCTAGCCCCGGCAGACGCGCCCACAGCACGGTGGCGCCGGGGCGCGCGGGTTCTGCCTTCAGCCCCAGCTTCTTCAGATCCGACGAGTAGCGGGACGCCTTGATCACCACCGCCCGGCGGGCTACCCGCTGGGCCTGGCGAACAGTCTCCCCGGTGAGCTGCCAGTAGTCGGCGTGACGCCGCAGCGCCTCGAAGGCGGCGGAGGACTTCCGCTCTCTTTGGAACATCGGATCGATCAGCACCACGTCGAAGGCGCCGGTGGGCGCTACGCGCAGGTAGTCGGCGGCGTCCGCGTGCAAGACTCGGAGAGGCCCGGCGGAGGGATGGCGTGGAAGAAGCTCCAGTCCGTGGCGGACCAGCAGGTACAGCGCGGGGCTCTTCTCCAACGCGGTGACCGAGCCCGCTCTACCGACCAGCCGGGCGGCCACCTGGGCGTCGGCGGCCAGGCCCACGGTGCAATCCAGCACCGCGTCGCCCTCCTGCAGCCGGGCGTGCCGCACCAGCATGTCGTCCCGGACGCCGCGATCCAGTTGCTTGATCCTCAGGTGCGCCAGCCCGGGCGAGAAGCGCAGCGTGCCCGCGTGATCGACCAGCGAGACCGCGGAGGCCTCGAACACCACCACCGCCTCCCGGCCCTCCTCCAGCAGCGCGCTCAGCGGGATCTTGTGGGTTCGCTCCACGCAGGGAACCCCCACCTCCCGGGCCGCGACCTGCGCGCGCTGCCGCAGCTCGGGATCGCTCCGGTCTGAAGTGGTGATGGCCAGGTGCATGCCCGAGAATACCCAATGCCCCCAAAAACTCCCCATGCACGCTGCGGCCGCTACTGAGCCGGACGCGCTAGGCTCCGCCCGTGCTTCGACTTCTCCTCTTCCTGGGCTCGTTGGCCACGCTGGCCGGCTGGACGAGCAGCGTCGGCGTCGGCTGGTCCAGTGGGGACTGCCACTGGCGCTGTTGCTGGGCGTGGCAGCCTGGTTCGCGCCCCGGTCCCACTTCTCGTTCGGCAGGAACAAGGACGAGGAGGCCCGGCTGGCGGCCCATCTGGGCAACGCCTCCGGGGAGCTGGCCGCTGAGCGCCGGCACGCCGCGGCCACGCTGCTGGGGGTGACGCCCAACGCCCCCCGGGCGGTGATCGAGGCCGCGTTCCAGGCCCAGCTGCAGGAGCGGGATCGCTCCCGCTACGACGGGGTGGCGGTGGATCTGGTGCGGGTGGCCGAGGAGCAGCGGGCGCAGCTGCAGAAGGCCCGGGACTACCTGCTGCAGCGCCGCTAGCGCTACCGGATGGCCTCCGCCAGACGGGTGCTGGCGTCCTCCCACTTCGCGTACAAGGCCTCCAACTCGCCCTTGCGTTCGCGGTGGGCGTCCATCAGCGGCTTGGCCTTGACGAAGTCGTTGTAGAGCTCCGGATCGGCCAGGGCCGCCTCGACCTCCGCCTGCTTCGTCTCCAGAACCGAGATCTGCCCCTCCAGCTTGGCGATCTCCTTCCGCAGCGGACCCTCCACCGAGCTGCGGCGCTGGCGGGCCTCGGCCTCCAACCGCTTGCGCTCCTTCTCGGGGAGCCCGGAGCGATCCGCGCCCGAGGACACCACCACCGCCGTCGCCGCCGCGGAGGCCTTCTCCGCCTGCAGCCCCTCGTGGTGCAGATAGTCGTCCAGGTTGCCGGGGTGGATCACCACCCCGCCGTCGCGCACGTCCCACACCTGGTTGGCCAGTTGGTTCACGAAGCTGCGGTTGTGGGAGACGAACATCAGCGTGCCGCTGTAGCTCTTCAGCGCCTCGATCAGCATCTCCGAGGAGTCCAGATCCAGGTGGTTGGTGGGCTCGTCCATCAGCAGCAGATTGGAGGGGATCAACAGCAGCTTGGCCAGCGCCACCCGGGCCCGCTCTCCTCCAGAGAGCACCCCGATCTGCTTCTCCACGTCGTCCCCGGAGAAGAGGAACGCGCCCAGGATCGCGCGCACATGGCTCTGCGGCTTGTCCGGCACCAGCCGCATGATCTCGGCCAGGATGGTTGACTTGTGGTCCAGCTTCTCCGCGTGGTGCTGCGCGTAGTAGCCCAGCGAGACGTTGTGCCCCAGGAAGGACTCGCCGGAGTCGGCGGTGATCTCTCCTGCCACCAGCTTGAGCAGGGTGGTCTTGCCCGCGCCGTTGGCGCCCACCACCGCGATTCGCGCTCCCCGCTCCACGGTGGCGGACAGGCCCCGGTAGATCACGTGGCTGCCGTAGGCCTTGTGGATGTTCTTGAGGGTCACCGCCTCGCGGCCGGAGCGCTCCACCTCCGGGAAGCGGAAGTGGACCTTGGCCCGCTCCTCCAACAGGGTCACCTCGTCCATCTTGTCCAACAGCTTCTGTTTGCTCTTGGCGGCCGCCGCCTTGCTGGCCTTGGCCCCGAAGCGGTTGATGAACCCCTCCAGCTCGGCGCGGCGCGCGGCCTGCTTCTCCGAGGCCGCGTGCAGCAGCTCCGCCTCCGCGGCGCGCAGCTTCTTGTACTGGTCGTAGTTGCCGGTGTAGCTGCGCAGCCCCTCCACCTCCAGGGACAGCACCCGGTTGATCTGCCGGTTCAGGAAGTCCCGGTCGTGGGAGATCAGCACCATTGCCTTGCGCGACTTCTTGAGGAACCCGTCGAACCAGGTCAGCGTCGGCACGTCCAGGTGGTTGGTAGGCTCGTCCAACAACAGCAGCTCCGGATCCTGCAGCAGCAGGGAGGCCAGCGCGGCCCGCATCCGCCAGCCGCCGGAGAGGGTGGAGGCCGGCTTCTCGAACTGTTCGGGGCGGAAGCCCAGCCCCAGCAGGATCCGCTCGGCGTGGTGACGGCCGTAGTGATCGTCGAAGTGCTCAATCGCCTCCAGCACATCCGCCAGTTCCTGGGCGCACTCCAGCTGGTCGTCACCCTCCAGGTTGGGCAGCGCCTCCTCCAGCGCCTTTAACCGTTGGTCCAGCTCCTCCCGTCCGGGGACGGAGCTGAGCACCGAGTCGATCAGGTTGCCGGCGGGGAGCCCGGCGATGTCCTGGGGCAGGTAGCCGGCCTTGGCCTTGCGGGCGAAGCGGAGGTCGGCGCTGTCCGGCTTGACCACGCCGGCCAGGATCTTGATCAGCGAGGACTTGCCGGTGCCATTGGCGCCCACCAGACCAATGCGGTCATGGGGGCCGATGGCGAAGCTCTCATCCTCGAAGAGGGTCTTCTTGCCGTAGGAGAGGCTGAGTCCGGAGACTGTGACGACGCTCATGGGGGCGCCGGACATAACCCGCCGGCGGCGAGATCTCACCTTCGGAAGAGCGCCAGGCAGGCGGACGGGCCGCCGGGTTCAAACCCCTGCCCTCGCCCTCCTCCGGGGGCCTATACTCGGCGCCTCACATGGCGACCCAGCATCCACCTTGCCCGCTCTGCGGCAGTACCCAGGGTCCTGATCACCCCTGCCCCGGCCTCTACATCGGCAAAACGATGGACGGCCGCTACCAGATCGAGTCGGTGCTGGGGATGGGCGGGATGGGGATGGTGTTCCGCGCCACCCAGATGTCCATGCGCCGGGCGGTGGCGCTCAAGACCCTGCACCCCAGCCTGGCCGCGGCGCCGCAGTTCTTCGAGCGCTTCCGCCGGGAGGCGGAGACCGCCAGCCGGCTGGTCCACCCGAACATCATCACCATCTTCGACTTTGGCCGGGCCGAGGACGGCACCTGCTTCTTCGTGATGGAGCTGGTGGAAGGCGAGAGCCTCAAGCAGATCGTCAAGCGCGAGGGGCCGATGTCCCTGCGCCGGGCGGTGGAGATCATCGAGCAGACCGCCAACGGCCTGCAGCTGGCCCACCACCAGCAGGTGGTGCACCGGGACCTCAAGCCCCACAACCTGCTGGTGTCCACGGTCAACCGGCAGGACCTGGTGAAGATCCTGGACTTCGGGCTGGTGAAGGCCCTGGAGCAGGAGGAGGACGAGCAGCTGACCTCCACCGGTCAGGTGCTGGGCACCCCGCAGTACATGCCGCCCGAGCAGGCCGGCGGCGAGGCGGTGGACGCGCGCAGCGATCTCTATTCGCTGACCGGGGTCCTCTACTACTGCCTCACCGGCTCCTCTCCGTTCGGGGCCAACACGGTCCGCAAGGCGCTGCAGGCGGCGCTGACCCAGTCGCTGCCGCCGGTGGCGACCCGCCGTCAGGGCGCGCCGGTAGGCAAGGGGATCGAGGAGTTTCTGCGCAAGGGCCTGGCCGCGGAGAAGGTGGACCGCCACCAGTCGACCGAGGAGTTCATCGAGGAGCTGCACGCGGCGATCTCCTCCCTCTCCGACGCGGAGTTGGACGCGCTGCCCTTCAACGACGGCGGCGTCAGCCGTGAGTCCGGCAGCGGCTCCGACTCCCGCCGCAGCGGCAAGACGCCCTCCTCGCAGGGAGCCCGCAGCGCCCGGAACAGCAACCCGCCCTCCAACATCATCGTGGAGGAGGACCCCCACGCCACCCGCTCTTCGGGTGGGAACCGGCGCAACCGGCCCACCTCCCCCGACCATCCGGCGCGCGGCCGGTCCCAGCCGCACGTGGCGGCACCGGTCCGGAAACCGTCCCTGGCGATCCCCTTGGTGGTGGGCGCGGCGGTGGTGCTGATCGGCGGCGCGGTGGGCTTCGCGGTCACCCGCCAGGACAGCCCGGTCCCCGCTCCAGTCGCCGATCCCGCGCCCCAGGTGATCTCCCTGGATGCGCCCCGCACCAGCCTGTCGGTGAAGTTGACCTCTTCGCCCGAGGGCGCCGAGGTCTTCGAGGGCGAGGTCTACCGGGGCAAGACCCCACTGGAGCTGTCGCTGGGACGCGACGGCATCCACCCCTTCACCTTCAAGCTGGAGGGACACACCGCCACCACCCGAACAGTGGATCTCAACTCGGTGGTGGGTGACGCCTTCCAGGTGGACGTGGCGCTGCAGAGGGTTGCGCCCACCGGCGGGGGCCGCAAGAAGAAGACCGAGGACATCCCGATCTTCGAGTAGCTCCGTTCCGCCGGTCCCCCCCCGTCGGTATCCCACCTGGCCCCGGGCAGGCCTGGGGGGGTTGGCACGTCCGGTGCGCCGCCGGCCAGGCGACCGTTTGGGCCCCAATCTCCTTTTGAATCCAGGCGCTTAGGGCGCCCGGTGGGGCACTTTGCGGGCGTGAATTTACTCGCCGGGATCCTTAACTACAGTGCCAGTGCCCGTGGATACCGGACCGCAGACTGGGGTTCCCACCCCGATCATGTTTCGAGAGAAGCCGCCCGAGGCTCGCGAAGCGCGTCAGCCGATGTTGCCGGACCGCGAGACGTTGTTGAGGGCGAAGATCAAGGACCTGCAGCTGCACCTGGTCCACACCCCGCTGCAAAAGCACATCAACACCCTCTACGCCGAGCTGGAGGCCAAGGGGATCGCCTTTCGGCCGCAGTGCTACCTGTCGGATCAGTGGGGCTGCCCCTCGGGGGTGCCGGTGATCGGCATCCCCTTCTACCTGGCGGATCCCAAGCTGCACTCGCTGGAGGAGGAGTTCTACGGCGGCGTGGAGTCGGAGCAGGAGATCATGATGTACCTGCGCCACGAGGCGGGGCACGCGCTGAACTACGCGTACCAGCTGTACGACACCGAGGAGTGGAAGAAGCTGTTCGGTGACTACGGCAAGCCGTACCACGACGACTACAAGGCCAAGCCCTTCTCCCGGAAGTACGTGATCCACATCTCCGGGTGGTACGCGCAGAAGCACCCGGACGAGGACTTCGCCGAGACCTTCGCCGTCTGGCTGACCCCTGGCTCGGACTGGCAGCGCCGCTACCACGGCTGGGGCGCGCTCAAGAAGCTGCTCTACGTGGACGAGACCCTCCAGCGGGTGGGCCAGCTGCCGGCGCCGATCACCCTGGACGCGCGCGACGCGGACGTGAGCGAGATGGAGGAGACGGTCCTCGATCACTACAAGCAGCGGAAGCTGGAGGAGAAGATCGATCTCCAGCTCACCGAGCAGTTCGACGCCCACCTGCTGCACCTCTTCGAGCGCGCCGGCGCAGCGCCGATCGACGCCGAGACCCTGCTGCGCGCCGAGACCCAGGCGCTGCTCCAGGCGGTCACCCGCTACTCCGGGGTGGGCCGCCCGGTGGTCAAGGCGCTGCTGGACCACATGATCGAGCGGGTGGTGGCGCTGCACCTGACCATCCACATCCAGAAGACGCGCGAGTACCTGACCCAGCTGACCGCGCTGTTGACCACCCTGGCGATGAACTACGTCTATACCGACCGCTTCTTCGAGGACTGATCGTCCCCGAGCGGGGTGACGCCTCGCGAGGTGGGCAATAGATTGGGGCGCAATGAGCGCCTCCCCCGCCGCCTACCGCATCGCAGTGCTGCACTACCTGCCCGCCGGCGAGACGGAGGACGCGGTGGTGGGCCAGCTGAGCCACTCGCTGCGCGAGCTGGGCCACGAGCCGGTGACGGTGCCGGTGGACGAGAGCGTCCGCGACGTGCTCAGCCGGATCGAGAAGGCCAGGTGCGATCTGGTGTTCAACGTCTGCGAGACCTTCGCCGAGGACTACCGGCTGGAGGTCAACATCGCCGCGCTGTTGGAGCTGGCGCGCCACCGCTTCACCGGATCGGGCACCACCGGGCTGTTGCTGGCGCAGGACAAGATCCTCACCAAGCAGCTTCTGGACTACCACCAGATCCAGACCCCGCGCTTCGCGACGTTCGACGGGATCACCTTCGAGACCCGCGGGACCCTCAGCTTCCCGCTGATCGTGAAGCCGGCGAAGTCGGACGCCTCGATCGGCCTGACCCTGGTGCGGGACTGGGAGGGACTGACCAAGCGGGTGCGCGACATCCGCAAGGAGCTGGACGACGACGCGCTGGCTGAGGAGTACATCGAGGGGCGCGAGATGTACGTGGGGGTGATTGGCGAAACCGCCCGCCCGGAGATCCTCCCCATCGTGGAGCTGGACTTCGGCGCCGCCTGGGAGGCCGACAAGCCGCAGATCGCCACCCGGGAGGTGAAGTTCGGCCCGGAGACCAAGGACTCGCCCCGGCTGGTGATCGCCAAGGACATCAGCGACGAGCTGCGCTCCCGCATGGAGCGCGCCGCCCTGCTCACCTACCGCGCCTTGAAGCTGCGGGACTACGCGCGCATCGACTTCCGGGTCTCCGCCGCCAATGAGCCTTACATCCTGGAGGTCAACCCCAACCCCTACCTGGAGGCGACCTCCGAGATGGCCCTGGGCGCCAAGGAGCGGGGCGTCAGCTACACCCAGCTGATCGGCCGGATCGTCGACAGCGCCGCGGCCCGCTACAAGATGAACAAGCGCCCGGCCGCCGAGGGGAAGGCCCCCCACGAGCCCGAGCGGAAGCCGGCAGAGGCAGCGGCCAGGCCCACAAAGGAGCCTCAGGACGCCAAGGCGGGCGCGTCGGAGGAGCCGACCGATGAGCCCCCAGCAGCCGATCAGTCAGCCCACAGCTGACTCCCCTGCCCGGGGAGGGGTCCCCGCTGTCACAGCCCGGGGCCATCGGCCTCTAACGTGCCGTCTTGGAGGTGGCGGATGCGGTGGTTGACGGCGAAGTGGGGGAAGACCCGGGTTGGGGCGTTGCTCGCCCTGGTCGGAGTGTCCGCCGCCGCGGTCCCGCCTTCGGAGGATGCCACGCTCCAATTCGAGGCCCGGCCCTACCTGGACTCGTGTCAGGGAAGGCCCGTCCAGTGCGCGGCCATGGGCTATCAATTGGAGACCGGCCGCGGGGTGGCCAAGAGCGAGCGGCTGGCCTCGGCGCTGTACCAGCGGGCCTGCGACGATGGTCATCCACAGGCCTGCTACAACCTGGCGCTGCTGTTCGCGCAGGGCCGCGGGGTGGGGGTGGACCGCGCGCGCGCCAATCAGCTCTATGACCGCGCCTGCTCCGGCGGCAGCGCCCCGGCGTGTACCAACCTGGGGGTGGTGTACCTGCAGGGGCAGGGCCTGGCGCGGAACGAGGCGCTGGCCTTCCGTTACTTCGTGCGGGCCTGTGACGGGTTTGACGCCCAGGGTTGCAACGATCTGGCCTGGACCTACGAGCACGGGATCGGGACCGCGAAGGACGAGAAGCTGGCGGCCGAGCTGTACCGGAGGGCCTGCGATCACGGCGTCTCCATGGGCTGCTCGAACTTCGCGGTGCTGCTGGTCCAGGGTCGCGGGGTGGCCAAGGACGAGTCCACCGCCGCGCAGCTGTTCGCCAAGGCCTGCGAGGACGGTGAGGCCCGGGCCTGCACCACCCTGGGGGCGATGATCCGGGAAGGCCGAGCCGTCCAGCCCCAACTGGGCGCGGCCGCCCCGCTGTTCCGAAGGGCCTGCCAGCAGGGGGATCCGAACGGCTGCGTGAACCTGGGCTGGGCGGCGGAGAACGGCGACGGACTGGAGCGGGATCCCCGCCTCGCCGCCTCCCTCTACGAGCGCGGCTGCACCGGAGGAAACTCACTGGGCTGCGCCAACGCCGGCTCGCTCTATGCGCTGGGCCACGGGGTGCAGCGCGATCCGCAGCGGGCACAGGGACTGTTCAGCCGCGCCTGCACCCTGGGGGACGAGACGATGTGCGACCGAGTCCCCGGCAAGCCGACTGGAGGACCGGGTTCTACGAGGCCCGCATGGCCCTGGTGGTGGCTCGGCGCCTGGCCGCCTCGGACGACAAGACCGCCCGCTGGGTGGGCAAGGACGCGCTGCGCGAGCTGACCAGCCCAACGGTGGCCCGGCGCCTGGCGCGCAGGAAGGGCAGCGCGGCGGCCTGATACAGAGCCGGTTATGTAGCAGCGCATGGCAGAAGCGACCCTGGATCTGCGTGGCGTTCCCAAGGCGGAGGCGTATCGCCAACTGACCGCCCAGGTGCGTTCGGTGCTGGAGGGGATGGACGATCCGATCGCCGGGATGGCCACCATCAGTTGCATGGTCCACCACGCGTTTGGGCATCTGTGGACCGGCTTCTACCGGGTTGTGAAGCCCGGCCAGCTGCTTCGGGTCGGCCCCTATCAGGGGACGCTGGGCTGCCTGGAGATTCCCTTCGGCAAGGGAGTCTGCGGAACCGCGGCGGCCCGGGGAGAGACGGTGGTGGTGCCGGAGGTGGACAAGTTCCCCGGGCACATCACCTGTGATGGCCGGTCAAAGTCGGAGATCGTGGTCCCGGTGTTTGGCCGCGACCGGGGGCTGATCGCGGTGTTCGACGTGGACTCTGAGTCCCTGAACACCTTCGACCAGGTGGACCGCCAGCAGCTGGAGTCTCTGCTGGGCTGGTTCCAGCAGTAACTCCCACCGCCGCGTTCAGCCCCTGCCCAGCGTCTTCATCCTGGCGCGGACGTCCCTCTCCATGGAGGTGACCACCTCCGAGAGCGGCATGGAGGTGGAGTCTACCCGGACCGCGTCGTCGGCGGGCTTGAGCGGAGCCACCTCGCGGGCGGAGTCCTGCTTGTCGCGCTGGGTCTGATCCGTCAGCACCTCTTGCAGCGAGCTCTCCACGCCCTTTTGGAACAGCTCTTCGAAGCGGCGCCGGGCGCGGATGGTGGGATCGGCGTCCAGGAAGAACTTCAGGTCCGCGTCCGGGAAGACCACGGTGCCGATGTCCCTCCCCTCCAGCACCGCGCCGGCGGCCGACTCCAGGGCCAGCCTTCGCTGCAGCGCCAGCAGGCCGGCGCGGACCACCGGACGCCCGGAGACCTTGGAGGCCCCCATCGAGATCTCGGGGGTGCGGATCTCCGAGGAGACGTCCTGTCCATCCAGGATCACCCGGTTCTCCTCCCCCACCACCTCGAAGTCGAGGTGCAGATTGCCCAGCAGTTGCTCCAGCGCGGCGTCGTCGTCGAAGGGGATCTGACGGCGCAGCGAGATCAGCGCCACGCAGCGGTAGATGGCCCCGGTGTCCACCAGGGAGAAGCCCATTCTCCGGGCCAACAGCTTGGAGACCGAGGACTTCCCCGCTCCGGCAGGGCCGTCGATGGCGACGATGAAGGGGCGGGGCTTCATGGTTCCCTACTTGCCCAGAAACGCGCCCATGGCGCGGAACTTGGCGTACCGGTCGGCGACCAGCGCGTCGGGATTGAGTCCCTTGAGCGAGGCCAGGTGCTTGCGCAGCGACCGGCCCAGGGTCTCGGCGGCGCGCGCCGGATCTCGGTGGGCACCGCCGGGAGGCTCGGCAACCACCTCGTCGATGATCTTCATCCCCAGCAGGTCCTTGGCGGTGATCTTCATCGCATCCGCGGCCTTGGCCGCCTTGCTGGCGTCGCGGTAGAGGATGGAGGCGCAGCCCTCGGGGCTGATCACCGAGTAGACGCTGTTCTCCATCATCAGCACCCGGTTCCCCATCCCGATCGCCAGCGCACCACCCGATCCGCCCTCGCCGATCACGGTCGAGATGATGGGGACCGTCAGCCCGCCCATCACCTCCAGGTTCTTGGCGATCGCCTCCGCCTGGCCGCGCTCCTCGGCGCCGATTCCGGGGTAGGCGCCGGGGGTGTCCACGAAGGTGAAGATCGGGCGGTTGAAGCGCTGGGCCAGCTCCATCAGCCGCTTGGCCTTGCGGTAGCCCTCGGGGCGCGGCATCCCGAAGTTCCGCGCCATGTTCTCCTTGGTGTTGCGGCCCTTCTGGTGGCCGATCAGCAAGACCGGCTGGCCGTCCAGCCGGGCGAAGCCGCCGATGATCGACGGGTCCTCGCCGAACAGCCGATCACCGCACAGCTCGTTGTAATCGCTGAACAGATACTTCACGTAGTCCAGGAAGTAGGGCCGCGCGTTGTGCCGGGACAGCTGCGCGACCTGCCAGCGCGACAGATCGGTGAAGATCTCTGTCTGCAGCTTCTTGGCCTTCTTCTCCAGCTTCGCGATCTCGGAGCGGAAATCCACCGAGCCCGTCGCGGAGAGGGCCTTGAGCTCGTCGATCTTCTTCTCCAGCTCCAGGAGCGGGCGCTCGAAGTCGAGCGCGTAGGTGATGCCACCGGCCTGCGTCGCCATGGGTCGGGGACTAGCACCCACCTCCCATCGTTTCAACGCGCGTCTGTTTCGCGCCTCCTCCCTCAACGCGCCGCGCCACGTGCCCCCAGGCCATAGCGGTCCAGCTTCCGGTAGAGGGTGGTCCGGTCCAGCTGAAGCACCCGGGCCGCCAGGGCCTTGTTCCCGCCCACCTCGTCCAGGACCCGCAGGATGTAGCGGCGTTCCAGCTCCGCTAGAGGGAGCAGCTCCGAGGGGCTCTTGCCGTTCACCCCTTCCAGCGGGGAGCCGCCGCCGGCCGACTGCCGCAGCCGATGAACCTCCAGGCGCAGCCGATGGTGCTCCCGGGCCCGATGGACGGCGGCCCACAGCAGCTCCGAGTCCGTCGGCAGGGTCAGCAGATCGTAGGCGCCTGCCCGAAGGGCGACCAGCGCCGCGCCCAGCCCGCCCCTTCCTCCGACCACCACCACCGGCGCAGCGACTCCGGAGGGGGCCATCCGGTGCAGCAAGGAGAGCACGCCCTCTGGGCCGGGCTGCAGTCCGGCGATCACCACCTCGACGGGGTTGTGCGCCAACTGGGCGAAGGCCTGCTCGGTGTTCTGGGCGGTGTGCACCACCGCTCCACGCCCCTCAAGGACAGAGCGCAGCTCGCGGATCTCCACGTCGTCCTCAACCAACAGGACGTACACCGGCACTTGCGCACCCGTCACTTCGGCCACGGCAGTCCCCCCGGACTCACCTGCAACGTTCAACCGCGCTTGTCTGAAGGTACGAAGATCGAAGTGCTGCGCGTACGGCGTATTTCTACACCCTACCGTCCACCCGCCCAAACTAGCGGCGGCGGCGCGTGTTCTGTCTTGGAAGCTTGTCCGGACACCCGTCCTCGTCCTCGAACCCGTTGATCACTTCCTTCCGGGTCGGACACAAATCCAGCGGGTTCACGATCCCATCGTTGTCGTCGTCCGGCGGGCAGCCATCCTCATCGGCCTCTCCGGGCAATCCTGGACACAGATCCTGATCGTCGGGCACTCCGTCCTTGTCCTGGTCCTTCACCACCGGACCTGAGTTCTCACCGGGCAGCGTGTCCGGACAGCCATCCTCGTCCCGGTAGTGGTTGCGGGTCTCGGGCTTCTCGTCGCACTCGTCCACGGAGCTGGGGATCCCGTCGTGATCCGGATCCGGGTCCACGGGGGTCACCGCCACGGGAGGAGGCGGTAGTTCCAGCGCCACCCCACGGGCGCTCTGGTAGGAGAAGGCCGCCAGCATCCGGTAGCTGGGCGTTCCGTAGCCGCTGCCCAGTCCGGCGCCGCCTCCCACCGTGAGCTGGAAGTGCCTGCCCAGCGGGAGGCGCGCGGAGGCCAACAGCTCCAGCGGGTGGTTGGCGGCGGAGCCTGGCGACAGCCCTACCGCCCCCGCGACGCCCGCCGCCAACTGGAGGCCCGCCCAGGGAAGCGCCCCCTCCACCGCCGCGCCGTAGGTCACCTCATGGCCGACCACCAGGTTCAACAGCCGCTGTGGGGAGCGCAGGTTCGCGCCGCCGTTGAGCAGCACCCGCAACGCTGGCAGCGGCGCCCAGTCCGCCACCAGCCGGGGCCGGGCGGAGAAGCCACCGGAGCCCAGGAACGCATCCGCCGCGCCGGTGGGCGCAGAGACCTCGGCCACCGCCGCCAGCCGCAGCCCGGAGACCTCCAGCAGCTTCACCTTCGGCACCAGCCGCAGGTCGCCCACCCCAGCGGGGGCGATGGCGGTGGTGGTCCCCCCCAGGCTCAGCCCCTCGGAGAGCTGGTAGCTGACCGGCAGCGCCATGCCGATCTCCAGC
>JALYOC010000122.1 GCA_030857095.1 Myxococcota bacterium
CCCGTCGGAGCCAGAGGGCCGTTTCCGGCTTCCGTTTCCCAGACCCCTTAGGCCTCTCGGGAAACGGAAACGGGAAATCCCTCAAAGAGCGCGCTCGGATCGCCATCAACAAGCGTGCTCACGCTCAAGCGGCGAAGGCACCGCTCTGGCGTTCCCAGACGCCCACGTAGTAGCTGGCCGCGCCAGCCACCGGGCCCCACGAAACAGACGCGCCCGCCGCTCCCTGCTCACTGGCAAGGACGCCCTGGGGCAGCGGCAGGGGCTCCTCCAGCTCGCCGAGCGCGACCGTCAACGAGACGGATTGGGAGGCAGAATTCGCGACGATGCTAGGCCGAGAGACGCCCGCCGAGAAAGCCGGCGCCACCGGCGAGGACGAGGAGCGAGAGAAACAGGGAAAGTCGCATTGGTGGAGGATCTCTGCGCTGGGTGGGAATCGCAACTGCCCAGAGCCGTCCGGGCCACCAGCAGGAACGCCTCGACGGCTGCGCGGGTCGCCTGGGTGACGTCCCTACGGCGCCGCTCCTTCGCCTCAGCGAGCGCGCTTTTGGAAGGACGAAATCGGGGTTCCGCACCTTCGCCCGACCGGCTTGCTTCCCGTCAAGCGGTTCGCGGGCAGGGGAGGGCGAGGGGACGTGTGGCTGACGCTGGGCTGTTCGCGGTGTAAACCCCTCCCACGCCATGCCCGCCTACAAACTCCTCTTCGCTGATCCCAAGGGAAAGGTGCTCGAGCACCCGTACCTGCTGGCCACCGTTCGCAGCGGCGAGGAGGTGCTGCTGCCCCAGGACCGGCCGATCGCGCTGCCGGAGGCGGGCCGTCTGGCCCACCTCCCCGGGCGGCTTCCGGTGGGCGTCCATCCGGAGACCGGCGAACTGGAGCTGGTTCGCGAGATGAAGATCGGCGGCAAGACCTTCGTGCCCCACGCGGTGGGGGCGCTGCTGCCGCCGGGCTACACCCGGACCTATCTGCCAGGAGAGGTGAAGTCGGACGGGCCGATCCTTCCCCAGTGGGCGTACACCGCCGCGGCGTGGGGAGAGGGAGGCCCGGTCGCCTGGGCGATGCACACCGACAAGCGTTCGCACTGGGAACCGAAGAGCTACTCCACCCCCGAATTGAAGAAGAAGGTGGACGGCCACCTGGCGGCCTTCCCCGACAACCGGGTGCTCAAGCAGCTGAAGACCTGCGCCCTGCTGTATCGCTGCTTCACCAGCCAGAACGTCTTCTACGAGCGCGACGAGGCGGCGATCCCCGCCTCGGTGATGTGCAACGCCCGCTGCGTGGGCTGCATCTCGGATCAGCCCAAGGACGGCCCGCCCGCCTCGCACGAGCGGATGGACGACGGTCCCTCCGGGGAGGAGATGGGCGCCATCGGGTTGCACCACCTGCTCCATGCCCAGGGCCGCCTGATGGTCAGCTTCGGTCAGGGCTGCGAGGGCGAGCCTCTGACCCGCTGGAAGCAGATCGCGGAGGCGATCCGCTTCATGCGCCAGCACACCGACAAGGGGTCGATCAACATCAACACCAACGCCAGCCTTACCCAGGGGCTGGGCGCGCTGTTCGACGCTGGGCTGGACGCGATCCGGGTCTCGCTCAACTCCGCCAGCAAGGGGCTGTACGAGGCGTACTACAAGCCGGTGAAGTACGGCTGGGAGGACGTGGAGGCCTCGGTGCGTCTCTCCCGCGAGCGCGGCGCGTACCTGGCCCTCAATCTGCTGACGTTCCCCGGGGTGACTGATCGGGAGGGCGAGGTGGAGGCGCTGATCCGGCTGGTCACCCGCTACCATGTGGACCAGATCCAGACCCGGTCGCTGTGCATCGACCCGCTGCAGTACCTGGAGCTGGCCCGGGACACCGGCGCCGGCGGTGAGGCGATCGGCATCCGCAAGATGCTGGCCGAGCTCAAGCGCGCCGCGCCCTGGCTGGTGATCGGCAACTTCGCCCGCGCCAAGGGTGAGCGGGAGCCGGCGCGCGCGGCCAGCTGAGCGGGAAGCTTGGGCCCCCGTGCCTGCGCGGGCGTGCAGCCTCCGGCCCTCCCACCACCGGCCCGGTCAACGCCAGGCGCTGAACCGCTCCCTCCACGCCTCGATCAGCTTCCGGGCGATGCTGGCGTTGGGGGGAATGGTGGGCAGCGCGTCGTGGCGGAACCACTGCGCGTCGGCCAGCTCCTGTTCGTCCAGGCGGATCTCCCCCGACTCCCACTCCGCGTGGTAGCCGACCATCAGCGAGTGGGGGAACGGCCAGGGCTGGCTGCCGAAGTAGCGGACGTTCTTCACCCGCACCCCGACCTCCTCCAGCACCTCGCGGTCCAGCGCGTGCTCCAGTGACTCGCCCGGTTCCACGAAGCCGGCCAGGGTGCTGTAGAAGCCGTGGGGAGAGAGCCTGGACTTGGCCAGCAGCGCCTCCTCCCCCCGGTGGATGAGGACGATGATCGCCGGCGCCACCCGCGGGTAGAAGCTCAGCCCGCAACCCTCGCAGCGCCGCGCGCGTTCGTGGCTCAGAGAGACGGTGGGCGCACCGCAGGCCCCGCAGAACTGGTGGGTGCGCTCCCACTCCAGCACCTGGATCGCGCGGCCGGCGATCCACCAATGGGGCTCGGGGACCTGGCCCCAGGCCCGGCGCAGCGCCTCCGGGCGGGCGGCCGGGGGCGCCTCCTCCGGCCGCAGCCGGGCGGCGAAGCAGTCCACCCCGTCCAGCGTTCCCAGGAACTGGGGCACGGTGGGGAGGGAGGCCGGACGGGCCAGCACCACCCCCTGCGGCGAGTCCTCCACCAGGAGGTCCTGGCCCACGAACAGGAACCACAGCGCCCCGGTAGAGGCAGGACGGGGCGCGAGGTTCCCGTGAAAGAAGCCAGTCAGCTCAGCCACCACGGGACGACTCCCATCGCCTGCGCGCCGGCGGACACCTCCACCGATCCCGGGCTACCCGCCCGAAGGCCCCAGCTCCCGGCTGAGCACCTTGGAGAGGATGGCGTCCTTGGGGACGAAGCCATCCGCCCCGGCCTCGCGGCAGATCCGCTGCAGCTCCTCGATGTTCTCCCCGGAGCAGAGCAGGACCTTGATCCCGGCAAACAGGCTGTTGCTCTTGATGAAGCGGCAGAACTGCTCGCCGTTCACGTTGGGCATCCGCACATCCAACAGGACCAGGTCCGGCCGGGTGTTCTTCTTGAGGATGATCTTGGTGGCCTTATCCGCGGTGTCCGCGGTGTGGACCTCGAAGCCCTTGGCGCTCAGCTCTGCCTCCAGCAGGGCGATGGTGGTCTCGCTGTCGTCCACGATCAGGATCCGCTTGCGGCGCGGGACCGCGGCCTTGGGCGCGGCTGCCGGGACGCCGGCGGGCGGCGTGCCTGCCTGCCCCCTGAGCGTGACGCCCAGCAGGTTGGACACCAGCTCCAGCATCCCTTCGATGCCGGCGGACTTGGTGATGTAGGCGTCCGCCCCGGAGGTCTTGGCCTTGACCCGCAGCTCGCCCTCGGGGAGGTCGGAGTAGAGGACCGTCTTGGCCTTCACCCCCTTTTGCCCCTTGAGGAACTCCACGACGTCGTCGCCGAACATCTCCGGCATGTTGACGTCGACGAGGATCACGTCAAACGGACCGGTGGTAAGCCGCTCGTCCAGACTGGCCAGGTCGGTTGCACCCTGGGCTTCCAGGCCGGCGGAGAGGAGAGATTTGACGGTCAGCTCCACGAGCATGGGGCTATCGTCGATGACCAGGACTCGGGCGCTCATGGGTGATCGGTGAAATAACGCGACTTGGCCGCCGATTCTAGGTCCGCTTCGCGGCACGCGTTGTCTTGACCCAGTCTACGCTGGTTCCGATACTTCACATCCTTGAATCCAACTCCCCTTCAAAGAGCGCTCAGCGCCGCCCCGGAACGCGCTCCGGCCGCCAAGCCCCGTGCCGAGCAGGAGTTCTTCTCCTTCGAGCTGGGCGGGCTGCGGATCGGGGTCCCCTCCGAGAACGTGCGCGAGGTCCTGCGCGCTGGGCCACTGACCCCGCTTCCCCGCTCGCCCTCCTTCCTACTGGGGGTCACCGGACACCGCGGCGAGGTCCTCCCGGTCCTGGACCTGCTGCGCTTTCTGGGCAAGGGCGAGGCGCGGATCGGCTCTCGCACCCGGCTGTTCGTGGGGATCTCCGGCTCCTACGTGGCCGCGGTGCTGGCGGACACGGTGGCCGGGCTGACCCGGGTGCCGCTCAGCGACATCATGCCTCCCCCGGTGGGGGGCGACTTCTCCACCGACCATCTGTTGGGCGTGGTCCAGCCCGCCTCCGGTGGCCAGATCATCTCCCTGCTCAACTTCTCCAAGGTGCTCCAGACCGCTCGGCAGCGGGCGGTGTCCCGATGAGCACGGTCGCCGACGCCGTCCCCAACGTGGAGCTGCTGCTGTTCGAGATCGCGGATGCGGTCTACGGAGTGGACGCCTCCCAGGTCCGCCGGATCGACCGGCCCGGTCCCAACGCCATCGTCCGCCCCGAGCTGGGCACCCCCCACCGGACCGCCCGGGCGCTGGTCTTCGCCACCCCCGAGGGGGAGGGCGAGCTGGCGGTGG
Organism: Myxococcota bacterium; assembly: GCA_030857095.1. Lineage (GTDB taxonomy): Bacteria > Myxococcota > Myxococcia > Myxococcales > Myxococcaceae > JALYOC01. The sequence continues at coordinate 4,546 of JALYOC010000122.1, forward strand.
ACGGGGTCCGCGGGGTGGTCAACGTGTCCTTTGAAGAGCTGCGGCGTCTTCCCCCGGTGTCCCGGGGGCTCTCCTTCGCGGTCGGGATGTGGCTGGGCTCCGACCGTCCCATCCTCTTGATCGATCTTCCGGAGACGGCACGCGCCGCCTCCGCTGCCAAAGAGCACCATGTCCCTGACCACTCCTGAGTCGAAGCCGAAGAAGAAGACCCCCGCCGCCAAGGAGTCCCCCGCCCAGAAGGCAGCGGCCGGGAGGTCGGAGGCCCCAGGCGGGCTCAAGGCGATCATCACCGCGCTGCAGAAGGTGGCCGAGGGCGACCTGGCCGCCCGCATCCCGGAGGCAGGCTTCTCCGGGGAGACGGCGGCCCTGGCCAAGGCGGTCAACGGCGCGCTGACCGCGCTGACCGCCCAGATCAAGGAGGGGGAGCGGCGCAAGGCGCACTCCGCCCACGAGATTGATCAGTCGGTGGCCTCGCTGGTGTCCCTGGTCCGGGACGGAGATCTCTCCCACTGGGACACCGCCACCGAGGACGCCCAGCTGGCGCCGCTGCTGGAGGGCTTCGGCAAGGTGATCGAGACCCTGCGCACCTTCGTGCGCGAGATCAACGAGGCGGCGCTTCGGCTGTCCTCCTCCGCCAACCAGGTGCTGGCCGCCTCCACCCAGCACGAGACCTCCTCCACCGAGCAGGCGGCGGCGATCCACGAGACCACCGCCACCATGGAGGAGCTCAAGCACGCCTCCGCCCAGATCGCGGAGAACGCGGGCGCGGTGGCGCGGGTGGCCGAGGAGACCCTGGGCGCGGCCCGGGCCGGCCGCGGGGCGATCGGCGAGTTCATCCAGGCCATGCAGCAGATCCGCGCCGACGGCGTGGCGGTGGCGGACTCGATCACCAAGCTCTCCAAGCGGGTGGAGCGGATCGGCACCGTGGTGGAGGTGATCGACGAGATCGCCGACCGCTCGGACCTGCTGGCCCTCAACGCCGCCCTGGAGGGGTCTCGCGCCGGTGAGGCGGGCAAGGGCTTCTCGATCGTGGCCGCCGAGATGCGGCGCCTGGCGGAGAACGTCCTGGAGTCCACCAAGGAGATCAAGAACCTGATCACCGAGATCCGGGAGGCCACCGCCGCGGCGGGCGCCGCCGCGGACGCCTCCAAGGTGGCCACCGAGTCCGGCGAGAAGCTGGGCAGCGTGGCCGCCCAGGCGGTGGAGGGGATCCTGGCCGGGGTGCAGGAGACCTCGGACGCGGCCCGGGTGATCAACCTGGCCACCCAGCAGCAGCGCACCGCCACCGAGCAGGTGGTGGCGTCGATGGCGGAGATCGAGGACGTGACCCGTCAGACCACCCAGGCCTCCAAGCAGTCCACCGGCGCCGCCGCCGAGCTCACCCAGCTGGCCGGTCGCCTGGCCGAGCTGATCCGCCGCTTCAAGGCCGACTAGCTCCCAGCCCGACCGTCCATGGACCACGAAGCGCTCAAGAAGTCCCTCCTCAAGAAGTTCCAGGAGGTGACTGCCGACCGGCTGACCAAGATCCAGCTGGGGGCCATCGATCTGGAGAAACCCACCGCGGCCCAGGCCGCGGAGGAGGTCGCGCGCGAGCTGCACACCATGAAGGGCGAGGCCCGCATGTTGGGGCTGCCCGCGGTGGGGCAGATCGCGCACGCCGCCGAGGATCTGCTCAAGGCCTCCCGGGAGGGGAAGACCACCGCGTCGGCCGCCACCGATCTGCTGCTGCGCGCCTGCGACGCGGTCTCTGATCTGATCGAGGATCTCCCCGGCGCCCAGACCGGCAACGAGATCTCCGAATCCATCTGCAAGGCGCTCTCCGAGGCGTCGGGGCACCCGGTGCCGCCCTTGACCCCCGGCCACTCGGCGGCGGCGGCGTTGAAGCGGTCCTCGGCCTCCGGCGCGGCGGCCAAGGTCCCCGAACCTCCGCCCCGGCCCCCGCCGCCCGGGCCCTCCCACCCCCCGCAAC
>JALYOC010000163.1 GCA_030857095.1 Myxococcota bacterium
GTCCGAACGGGCAAACCCTGGGATGCCTCCCTGGCTCTGCCCGCCTAACCGACGACTAACCCTGGCAACCGGGATCTGCCCGCGATTGCCCTTGAAAACGGAGACAGTTGCTGTCCCCTTTATTGACCGGGTGCGTCGAAGAGTTCGGTCTGGACCGGGTCCAGGCCGAGCACTTCGCGGACGCGGTTGAAGCTGCGGCGGTGGATCACCACCGCGCCCAGGCGCTTGAGGGCCTGGCAGTGGAAGGGGGTGGGGTAGCCCTTGTGCTCGGCGAAGCCGTAGCCAGGATAGAGGGTATCCATCTGCGCCATCCACGCGTCCCGGGTGGTCTTGGCGATGATCGACGCCGCGGCGATGGAGAGCGACAGGGCATCACCGTGGATGATTCCCCGCTGGGGGATCTCGTACTCGGGGATCTTCCGCGCATCCACCAGCACGAAGCCGGGAGTGGTGGGCAGCGAGGTCGCCGCCCGCCGCATCGCCAGCAGTCCGGCGTGGTAGATGTTCAGCTGATCGATCTCCTCCACCTCGGCGCGCCCCACCGACCAGCAGAGGGCGTCCGCCTTGATGTGCCGGGCCAGCTCCTCGCGCTTGGCCTCGTCCAGGATCTTCTTGGAGTCGTCCAGCCCCCGCAGCTTGTAGCCGCGCGGGAGGATCACCGCCGCGGCCACCACCGGACCGGCCAAAGGCGCCATCCCGGCCTCATCCACCCCGGCGATGTACTCCACCCCGGACTCCCACAGCTCGGTCTCGAACTTGAGCAGGTTCCTCAGCCGCTGACCTTCCGCCCGGTTCTTGTGCCGCCTCTCGCGGAGCTTCCGGGCAAGGTCCCGGGCTCCCGCCCGTGGGTCCGTCTCCAGCGCGTCCAGAAAGCCGGTCGGCACCGCGCGCTGGGAATCCATGAAGCGCGCCCGCAACTCCGGGACCGACAGTGACAGCAGCTTCTGGACGCTGGACATGGCCGGGGAAGGTACAGGACGACCGCGGGCCGCGACAACGACGGCCACTTCGCCAGCCCCGGAGGTCTCCGCCTCCAGCCTGCCTGCTCGCCGCGCCGTTAGGAGCTGGCTCCAGGCTCATCCCACCGCTCGCCCAGCCACGCCTGGTAGGCGGCCTTCTGGGCCGCGGCCGGCTGATCGACCCGGGCCAGATAGACGGCGTCGGCGGGCTTCTGTCCTAGCCGGACGGTTACCTCCAGGAGGCGGTCGCGGCGGAAGACGGTGATCTGGCAGCTGTCGCCCGGCTTGCGGTCCTCGCAGCGGGAGAGCAGCGAGTTCGCATCCACCTTGAACCCGTCCAGCGCCACCAGATCGTCGTCCGGGTACAGCCCGGCCTCCATCGCCGGCGATCCCTCCAACACCGCGCCAATCGAGGCCGAGCCCTTGGGGAGGATCCCCAGGTATCCACCCGCCTTGGCGTCCGTGTTCCTGGCCGGGCCTCCGCCCTTGTCCTGCGGCGACTCCTTGATCCGGAAGCGCACCTCCAGCCCCACGTGGGCCAGGGGGGAGTAGTCCAGCTCCTCGGTGGAGCGCAGGGCGCGATCGAAGAAGGGCCGCAGCCCCTCCCCGGCGATCTCCACCGCCGCCGCCTCCACCCCGTCCTCGGGCACCCCGCTGCCGTCGCCGTAGCGGGTCCACAACAGCCGCATCACGTCGTCCAGGCTGGCGCGGTCCGAGGTCAGCCGCCGGATCTCCAGATCCAGCAGCGCCGCCACCAGCTCCCCCTTGAGGTAGTAGGAGATGGCGCTGTTGGCCGAGTTCTCGTCCGGCCGGTAGTGCTTGATCCAGGACACAAACGACGCCTCCAGCAGCGTCTGGACCTTGCGCCCGGGGGTGCCGTGGAGCGCGGTGAGCGACTCGCCCAGCCGGGTCAGATACCGCGCCCCGGACATCAACCCGGCGCGGCGCACCAGCAGGTTGTCGTAATAGGAGGTGGTGCCCTCGAACGCCCACAGCAGGCGGGTGTAGTTCTCCTGCGAGTAGTCGAAGGGGACCAGCGCCCTGGGCTTGATCCGCTTCACGTTCCACAGGTGGAAGTACTCGTGGGCCGCCAGGGTGAGGAAGTCCTCCCAGCCCTTTGGGTTGTTGAGGGCAAAGCGCGGGTAGAGCAGGGCGGTGGAGGCCAGATGCTCCAGGCCGCCGCGGCCCTTGTCGGTCAGGTACACCAAGAACAGGTAGCGCTTGAGCGGCAGGCCTCCGAACAGCGCGGCCTCGGTCTCGCAGATCTTCCGCAGCTCCTCGGTGATCCGCTGCCCGTCCGGCTTCGGGTCGCCCCAGATGATCACCTCGTGCGGGACCCCGGCGGCCATGAACTTCAGCGGCTGGTGGGGGCCGACCTCGAAGGGGGTGTCCAACAGCTCGTCGTAGTCGTGGGCGACAAAGTCCTCCCCGTCGCGATCCAGCGCCGCGAACGGCGTCCAGCCCTCGGGCGCGTCCACCCGCACCCGGTGCGGCCGGTGGCGCAGCTCCTCCGAATAGAGGAACACGGTGGCTCCGTTGAAGTACCCGTGGCTCCCGTCCAGGTGGCTGGTGCGGACGGTGAGCTCGTTGGCGTAGACCCGGTAGCGCAGCGTGATCGGCTCGCCGTTGGCCTGGATCACGAAGGTCCGTTTGTCTTTGCGCTCGCAGGGCACCGGCTTGCCGGCCGCGTCCACCGCGGTGACGTCCTGGAGGTGACGGGCGTACTCCCGGACCAGGTAGCTGCCGGGCGTCCACACCGGGAGCACCGCGCGCAGGGTGTCCGCGCCTGCGGGGAACCGGGCCTCCACCTCGAACAGGTGGGAGTGGGGCCGGGGCATCGAGACTCGATATCGGACCGCTTCGCTCATGGGGGATCCGATACCAGATCAGCTACCCTCCCTCCATGCACCAGAAGCCCTCCCTGCGCCGGGCCGTCGCCGCGCTGTTCATGGCCTCCGGGATGTGCGGGCTGGTGTTCGAGATCATCTGGGTCCGCCAGCTGACCCTTGCCATCGGCTACTCCACCTTCGCGGTGAGCCTGGTGGTGGGGGCCTTCTTGCTGGGCCTGGTCCTGGGCAGCCTGTTCTTCGGCGCCCGCGCGGATCGGATGGCCCGTCCGGTCCGGGTCTACGCGCTGCTGGAGCTGGCCACCGGCCTGGCCGCGGCGGGGATCAGCCTGTTGCTCTCCCACCTCCCGTCGTTGCTGGGATCGCTGGGGGGACTGGCGGCGCCGTTGCCGGTGCGCGCGACGCTGGCCTTCCTGCTGATCCTCCCGCCCACCTTCCTGATGGGGGGGACCTTGCCGGTGCTTGGCCGCTGGGTGGCCGGCGACCGGGCGAACGTGGGGCGTTCCTTCGCGGTGCTGTACTCGCTGAACACCCTGGGGGCGGCGGTGGGATGCGGGGTGGCCGGCTTTTTCCTGATCGGTCAGCTGGGCCTGCTGCGCACCGCGTTCGTGGCCGCCGGACTCAACGGAGCGGTGGCGGTGGCGGCGCTGCTGCTGGATCGCCGGCTGCGGCCGATGGCGGTGGCCGTTCCCGCCCGCCAGGAACCCGGACCCTCGGCCCCGCGCCCCCGGGGACTGTCCTTGCTGTGGGGGGCCTTCTTCGTCGCCGGCTTCGCCTCCATCGCCTACGAGGTCCTCTGGTTCCGGGTGCTCTCGCACTTCATGGAGTCCAGCGTCTACGTCTTCACCCTGCTGCTGGTGACGTATCTATTGGGCCTGGTGCTGGGGGGGCTGTGGTTCGCCTTCCGGCTGTCGGGGAAGCCGAACCCGCTGGGGAGGCTGGCCTCGATTCAGGTGCTGGTGGCGCTGTCCGCCCTGCTCTCGGTGGCGTTGCTGGGCGAGGGCTACCTGATCCGCCACCTGGTGGCACGGGCCGGAGCGGTGGGGCACCTGCTGAACTTCGCGCATATCTCCCTGGTGATCCTGCTGCCCACCACCCTGATCGGGATGGCCTTTCCCCTGGTGGCGGAGGTCACCACCCAGCGGCTGGAGCGGATCGGCGCGGGGATCGGGCTGCTCTATTCGGTGAACACCCTGGGCGGGATCCTGGGCTCGCTGGTGGTGGGACTGGCGCTGATCCCGGCGGTGGGGACCCAGCGTTCGTTCGCCATCACCTGCGTGCTGACCCTGGCGGTGGCGCTGACCATCTTCCAACTCGAGCCGGGGCGGACCCGCCGCCAGGGGCTGAGTCTGTGGGGGACCGCGGTGCTGGTCCTGATTGGAATTGCCCTGGTCCCCGGCGATCACCTGGTGCGCGGCGTCTCCTCGCTGTCCGGCAGCCGGCTGTTGGAGATGCGCGAGGGCCGGGACGGGACGGTGGGGATCTTCGAGTTCGACCGGCAGTCCACCTGCGACTCGCCCTACTTCCGGTGTGAACCAGACTGGTGTCCGGCGGACTTCTCCTTCCGGAAGGTGACCTACGGGTCGGTCTCCTACGCGGGCACCATCCCCTCCGGACAGCGCTACATGCGGCTTTTGGCGCACCTGCCGATGCTGCTGCACCCGGATCCCAGGGACGTGCTCCAGGTGTGCTTCGGCACCGGCAGCACCGCGGCCAGCTTCACCCGCTACGCGGGCCTGGAGTCGCTGACGGTGGTGGATCTCAACCCGGACGTGGTGGCGCTGGCCCCGTACTTCGCCAGCACCAACCTGGACGTCACCCGGCACCCGAAGGCGAAGATCCTGATCGACGACGGCCGCCGCTTCGTGACCGCCACCGACGCGCGGTACGACGTGATCTCCTTCGAGCCCCCGCCGCCCACCGCCCAGGGCGCGGTCAACCTCTACTCCCAGGAGCTGTACCGCAGCATCCGCCAGCGGCTGAGGCCGGGAGGGATGCTCACCCAGTGGATCCCGCTGGATCAGCAGTCGGATCTGCTGGGACGGGCGCTGATCAAGTCCATCCAGGAGGAGTTCCCCTACGTCTCGCTGTGGATCCCCAGCAAGCTGGAGGCGGTGGTGCTGGCCTCGGATCGGCCGATCACGGTCCACCCGGAGACGTTGCTGCGGCGCTTCGCCCAGCCCGGGGTGAGGGAGAATCTGGCGCAGGTCGGCTACGACTCGGTGGAGGAGGTGCTGGGCAGCTTCCTGATCGGGCCTCAGGGCCTGCAGCGGTACTCCCACGGCGTCCCCCCGGTGACCGATGACCGGCCGGCGATCGAGTATTTCGCCGGGAGGGGAGAGGGGTTCTCGCCCGGAGACCTGCTGGCCGCGGCGGAGAGTCCGCTGGGGCTGATCGACGAGGAGAGGCAGGGGGCACAGCGGCAAGGAGCGGTCACCGCGTCAACCGTGTCGGACGCGCCGCCTCCGCCGACGCTGGACTGGGACGCGATCACGCGCTCGGCCCAGGCGCACCAGGCGCTGATCCGCGCCCACGTCTACGGGCTGTACAAAGAACGGGAGCCGGCCCGCGCCGAGGTCCTCCGGGCGGAGGAACTCTCCGGCGCCGACGTGTACACCCGATATCTGCACGATCTCGAATACGGCTGTCTGATGTACCTGCCCCGGCAGTCCGAGCCCTGAGGCGGCAGAGTCGAAAAAGGGGACAGGCTACATTTCCCGGCCGTCGGATTGCAGGAACGCAATCCCTGGGCCAGGAAATGTAGCCTGTCCCCTTTATTGGCGGACCGCGTCAGGCTGCCTACTTCTTGGCCCTGATCAGGATCGCCCCGAAGAAGCCGTCGGTCCCGTGGAGGTGGGGCCACAGGCGCAGGAAGCCCTCCCGGCTGACCTGTGCGCCCAACTCCGGACCCAACTCGTCGGCCACCGGCTTGACCTGGAAGTCCGGATGGCGCGCCAGGAAGTCCTCCACCACGTCTTCGTTCTCCGCCCGGAGCACGCTGCAGGTGCCGTAGATCAACCGCCCGCCCGGCTTCACCAGGGCGGCGAACTGCGAGAGCAGCCGCTTCTGCCGGGCGATGTGCTCCTCCAGCGCCTCCGGGCTGAGCCGGTAGCGCGCGTCCGGCTTGCGCCGGAAGGTGCCGGTGCCGCTGCAGGGCGCGTCCACCATCACCCGGTCCGCCTTCTCGACCAGGTCGTGCAGCTGCTCCAGCGCCTGGGGCTCCTCGGGGGCGATCGCCCGCACCCGGACGTTGTGCACCCCGGCCCGGCGGGCGCGCTTGCGCAGGTCCTCCAGCCGGCCCTCCGCCACGTCCAGCGCGAACAGTTCACCCCGGTTGCCCATCTCCGCCGCCAGCTGCAGGGTCTTGCCCCCGGCGCCGGCGCAGGCGTCCACCACCCGGGTGGGCATCGGATCCACCAGCATCCCCAGCAGCTGGCTGCCCTCGTCCTGCAGCTCGAAGAAGCCCTCCTTGAAGGTCTCCAGGGAGAAGGCGTTGATCCGCGTCTCCATCAACACTCCCAGCGGCGAGAGCGGGGTGGGGCGACACTCCACGCCCTCGTCGCGCAGCCGCTGGATCAGGCCCTCGCGGTCGGTCTTCAGGGTATTGACCCGGGCGGTCAGCGGCGCCCGCTCGTTCATCGCCTCCACCGCCACCTCGGCGTCGTCACCGAACTCGGCGCGGAACTTCTCGGCGATGAACGCGGGAAGGGAGGCGGCGATCGGGAAGCGCTGCTCCCGGGGCAGCGCCTCGATCGCCGCTGCCGCCGCCGGCAGGGACTGGAGGGTCTGGGCGTCCTCGTGGGTCAGCAACAGCGACCGGGCCACCGCGACCGGATCCTCGCCCATCAGCACCCGGGAGGCGCTCAGACGCAGCAGGTCCTTGGCGGTGGTGTTCACCCCGACCAGGCTGGGTCGAGCGGTCTCCAGCAGGTGGTCCACGGTGATCTGCCGGCGGAGCAAGGCGTAGATCCGCTCGGCCACCGCGCGCCGCTCGTTGCTGTACAGGTTGCTCTTCTTGCGCAGCGCGTACTCCAGCGCCCGGTCCGCCAGCCGCCCGTCGTGGCGGATCGCGCTGTAGACCTCCAGGCAGGCCTGGGTCACCAGATCCTCGCGGATCGGCCGCAGCCCCCGCTCCTCCGCACGGGGCTTGGGCTTGCTGCGCCGGGCGGTGCCCGCCGGCCGGTCCGGCCGTGAGAAGCGCTCGCGAACGCCTTCCCGCCCCGGGCGATCCACCGGCGCCGGCCTGGCCTCGCCTGAGGACGTGTCGGCGGTCCGGCCACTGGACGCGCTCGGGGCCTTGGCGCCACCGGTGCGCTTCGCCCCCGGGCTCCGCTGACGATTCGGGGGCCGGGAGCTCCGGGAGGACCCCTCCTTGCGCTGGGGGACCTCCTGCTTCGGGTGGTCATCGCCGCGGCTGTCCGGGCCTCCCTGGAACTCGCGCACCACGCCGCGCTCCGCGGCAGTCCGGGTGTCGCTCCGCTTGCCTGCGGTACGGGTGGAGGGCGACGCCTTGCTATCGGGCGTTCCCGTTTTTCTGGAGGAGGTCGGAGGTTTGCCTGGAGGCGTTGACATGGCGGGAGAGGCCCTCATTAATCACCGCGGCTGCGTAACCCAATCGGATTCGGTGCGTTTGATGCTGATGGTCGGACAGAAGGCCCCGCAGTTTTCAGCGGAGGCGGTGGTCGGCAAGGGGGACTTCGCCCGGATCTCCCTCTCCGATCACCTCGGCAAGTGGGTGGTCCTGTTCTTCTATCCCCAGGACTTCACCCAGGTCTGCCCGATCGAGCTGGACGCCTTCTCCCGCAAGGAGTCCGAGTTCAGCCGGCTCAAGACTGTGGTGATGGGCTGCTCTGTGGACTCCAAGCACTCGCACAAGGCCTGGATCGCCTCTTCGCTGGGAGAGCTCACCTTCCCGCTGCTCTCTGATCCCACCCACCAGATCGCCAGGACCTACCAGGCGCTGGTGGAGGAGAAGGGGCACGCCATCCGCGCCACCTTCATCATCGATCCCCAAGGGGTGCTGCAGTACGCGCTGTACCAGAACGAGTGGGTGCCCCGCTCGGTGCCAGACACCCTGCGGGTGCTGGAGGCGCTGCAGAACAGCGCGTCGGGCGGAGTGGACTACACCCGCGACTGAGCGGCCCGGCGCCGGCGGATCACCAGCCCGGCCACGGCGAACGGGAACAACATCGCCGCGCCCCCGCCCCCGCAGGTCCCAGCCCCGCCCTCGCCGCCGTTCCAGCCATCGTCCGGGCCCGGGCCCGGGCCCGGTCCACCGGCGTCCGGGGTCGGCTCCGGTTCGTTGCCGGCATCGGGGACGAAGCAGGAGTTGGTGGCCTCGCAGTCCGGGGCGTTGGCGGCCACGGTGATCGACTTGCTGATCGACGTCCCCTCCCCGGTGGCGGTGACGCTGATCGCGTAGCTGCCCGGCTCGGTCAGCTCCAAAGGCACCTGGGCGCCGCTGGCGTTGGAACCGTCGGGCAACGTCCACAGGTAGTCCGGATTGGAGAGGTTGGTCTGCGCGCCCAGCAGGGTCTGGAACGGCACCGTCCCCTGCGCCGGCTCGGCGGCGACGGTGAGGGTGAACTCCTTGGGCGTGGTGACCTGCTTGGAGAGGGTGAAGGTGTCCAGCACCTGGCCGTCGTGCCGGACGAACTTCCCGGTCAGGGTCCCGCCGTCCACCACCACGTCCAAAAAGCCGTAGTCGGTGGCGTTGCGGTAGACGCTCCAGGACGGCTGGGCCACCCCGAACGTCCTGAGGTTGGCGCCGCCGCCGCCCACCACCAGATAGGTGATCCCGTTCTGGGCATCCACTGCGTCACCGGTGATCGGGTGCGTCCGCTCGTAGTGGTGGTCGTGGCCGGTCAGCGCCAGATCCACGTCGTACTGTTCGAGGATCGGGGAAAGCCGCTCGCGCATCTTGAGGTTCGACCCGTGCTCACCGCTGGACCAGGAGGGCCGGTGAAAGAACACCACCTTCCAGGGCTTGGTGGTCGCCGCCAGATCCGCCTTGAGCCAGGCCAACTGCGGCACATCGTCGCAGTCGCTGGCTTCGTAGTCCGCCACGCACTCCCCATCCAGGGAGACGAAGTGCACCGGGCCCCAGTCGAACGAATAGTAGCGCTCGGAACTGGCCGGGTTGTTGGTGGGAAGGACGAACGCGTCCAGGTACGGCTGCGCCTGGCCGGTGTAGTACTCGTGGTTCCCGGGGGAGGGGAAGAAGGGGATGTCCTCCATCGCCTCGCCCATCGGCTTGAAGAAGTTGCTGGTGAACTCCGCGTCGGTCCCGTCGGCGTAGGCCAGGTCTCCCAGCCCCAGCCAAAGCTCCGGCGCCGCCTGGTGCATGCGGTTGGAGACGTTGGTCTGCATCGACCCGCCAGTCCCCATGTCCCCGACCGCAGCAAAGTGGACCTGCATGGTGCTGGCGGAGGGCGCGGTGCGGAAGGTGTCTACGTCTCCCAGCTTCGAACCGCAGGCCTCCACCTGGTAGCTGTAGCGCGTCCCGGCGGTCAGCCCGGAGAGGGTCACCGCGTGGTTGGCGCCGCTGGCGGTCCCCGAGGCGGACTGTCCCAGGTCGGTGCCCGCCCCATAGCGGACAGTCACGCTGCAGGAGGCGTCCAGCCGGAGGACGACAATCGCCGAGTCCTGGTCCACCGAGTTGAGGGTGGGGCGCCGGGTGAAGGCCGCCGCCTCCGCGCTCCCGGCACACAGCACCGCCGCCAGAACCAGCACCACCCCTGCTGGAGCCAGCAGCCTCCCCAACCGCGCTCGGCGCATGTCTTCCTCCCGGCCCGAAACAGTCCTGGGCTCGGAAGGGAAACGCCACCTGGCGGACCTTTATGTCCGCCCATATGTCCGCCCACCGGAGGGCAGGCGGGGAGGGGAGCGCCCGTCCGCTCCCGGCGCTACTCCTTCACGTCGAAGGAGGTCAGCTCCTCGGTGCGCTCGCCCTCCTCGCGCACCTTGCCCACCCCGGGAACGAACCAGTAGGTGCGGGCCTTGCCCTCCTTGTCCTGGCGATCCCGCAGGACCTGGATGGCCTTCATTTGCACCCCGGCCACGGTGACGTCCACGTCCACCGCCACCACCCGCCAGATGAACTCCTTGTTCTTGTCGTCGGTGATCCCGCCCTCCACGATGGTCTCCACCACCGTGACCCGGCTCTCCCACCCCGCCGACTGGGGCAGGGTCAGCGCCTTGATGGTCAAGGGCGACCAGGTGGTGCTCCGCTTGGGGGTGCCGTCGGGGCTGAGGTCCTCCTCCCGCACCCGCTTGGCCAATCCGTCCTCCTCCACCTGCCAGGAGTGCTCGAACAGGTGGTCCTGCTCGCTGATGAACAAGGTGCCCTCCCGGTCGGTGCCCGGGATGGTGCCCCGCTTCTCCACCCGGACCCGCTTCTCGGAGATGCCACGGATCGGATCGGTGATCTTGTAGGTCCAGCTGCTGCCCACCGTCATCGGCCACAGGCTCTCGTGGGCCGGGGGCGGTGCGCACTCTCCGGGGGGGCAGCCCGGGCCGTTGTCGTCATCGTCGTCCGGGGGAATCGGCGCCCCGCACCCCACCAGCATCGCCGCGCCCAACACCAGCCACCCGCTCTTCATAGCCGCTCCTCCCGCTGACCCTTCTGCGGCTGGATTGTGGCCCACCGCAGATCCTTGAGTGTTCCCACCGTCGAGTCCCGAACCGCGGCGCTGATGCTGCCCGGCACGGGTTCTTCCAGATCCAGCTCCATCCGGCTGCTGCCGAAGTCCACCGCGCAGGATCGCACCAGCACGTTGCGCGCCCCCAGCGCCCGGCGCAGCGCCGGCTCCGCCAGGGAGAGGTCGTCGGCGGTGGCCGAGAGCTTCACCCGCGGGGGCGCCTCCGGGGCCGGCTTGGAGATCAGATCGATGGCCAGAAGCAGCAGGGCCACGAACGCCGTCCCCACCCCGGCCAGCTCCAGGCTGCCGTGTCCGCAGGCCATCCCCAGGCCGATCACCAGGAACAAGATCGCCGCGTCGCGGGGATCCTTGAGCCCGGACCGGAAGCGGACAAAGCCTCCCAGCCCCACCAGCCCAAACGCCTTGGCCAGGCTGTCGCCGATCACGCAGGTGATCACCGCGGCCGCCGCGCACAACAGGATCTGCGCCTGGATCATCTCCGCGTTGGGCAGCGGCCGCTTCATCAGCCGCCGCCAGGGCCGGACCGAGAGGCCGGCGCCAATCGCCACCGCCGCCGCCATCCGCACCACCAGGTCCCCCAGGTGCAGCGACAGCAGCTGCTGCTGCGCGCTCTGCAAGATCGTGGAGAAGTCCATCACGGCACCTGGGACTGCACGGAGGCCGCGGTCACCAGCGAGAGGGCGCGGGCCGGCTGCGGCGCGCGGGTCCCCGCCGCCCATGCGGCGTAGGCATTGCGCAGCACCGGCAACCGCCTGGGGCGCTCGGCCAGCACCCGCTCCACCAGGGCGCGGGCCCGCTCGGAGAAGGGCAGCGGCCGCAGCGAGGACAGCGCGGTGCTGGGCCAGCGGTCGGCGAACCGCTCACGAAGGTCCCAGGCCTGCGCGGTATCCATCCCGTCCACCGAGTCCAGCGCCTCCTTGGAGTGCAGCGCGGCCCGCTCCCGCAGCGCCCAGGCGTAGCCGGCGTCCACCCGGGTGAGGCTGCGCATCACCACCTTGGTGGCGCGCTCGGCCAGCGACTCGCGCAGCCGCTGGGCCAGCGGGGTGTCCAGCCCGGTGGTGCTGCGCAGCACCGCCAGCCGGTCCTCTTCGAAGAGCCGCTCCCGCAGCGCCTCGGCCGGCGCCCCCGCCATCCCCTGGATGCTCTTGAGCAAAGGCTGGATCAACCCGGCGCGGACGCCCTCCTCGCGCAGGGCCCAGGCCCGGGCGGTGTCCACCCCGGACAGCCCGCCCAGCACCGCGGCCTTCTCCCCCTGCGCCCAGGCGCGCTCCCGCAGCTCCCAGGCCTCGGGCGAGTCCTGCAGCTTGAGCCCGTTGACCGCCTCGGCGGGGTGGGCCCCGAAGAAGGCGCAGCGCAGGTCCATGGACCGCGCGGACGGATCCGACCCCAGACTGGTGAGGACCTGCGCCGGCGCGAAGCCCAGCAGCGCGTCGCGCAGCGCCCAGGAGGCCTCGTCCTGCAGCCCGGCCAGGCCCAGGGCGATCATCTCCGGGTGGGCGGGCATCAGCCCCAGCCGCCGGCGGTGGACATTGGCCCCCGGGATCCCCGAGAGCAGATACGCGCACAGCCTCGGCTCGCGGGTCTCCAGGTCGTCCATCGCCCGCTCGAAGGATTCCTCCAGGTTGGCCGCGGTCACCTGCGGCTGGGGCAGCCGGCGGGGGGCCAGCGGCTGCGCCTGGGGCTCGCGTCCCTCCAGCCGGGCCACCACCGCCTCCACGATCCGCTGCTCCAGCATCCACAGCGGCTGCTCGTTGTTCTCGATCACCAGCCAGCGATCCGGATCCGCGCGCGCCATCCCTACGAACGCCTCCCGCACCCTTACCGAGAGCCCCGCGCCCACCAGCCCCTTGCGGCTGTCGCTGGCCTTGGGCTGGCCCACCTTGCCCAGCCGCTTGCGCAGCCGCGCCAGGTCCGGATCCACGTCCACCAGGATCACCAGATCCGGCCACACCCCCTGCGAGGCCAGCTGGACCGCTGTCTCCAGCTCCTCCACCGGCAGTCCCCGGCCGGCGCCGCTGAGGGCCAGCTGCGAATAGAGGTAGCGATCCGAGATGCACACCTGCCCGCGCTCCAGCGCCGGGCGGATCACCTCCGCCAGCTGCTGCGCGTCACGGGCCACGTTGAGGAAGAACTCGGTGCGGGGCGAGAGCTCCAGCAGCTGCGAGTCGCGGGTCAGCTCGCGGATCCGCCGCGCCGCCGGAGACTGCAGGGCGCCGTTCTCCCGGGCGTGCGCCACCCGATAGCCCAGCTTCTTGAGCCGGGCCGCCACCGCGTTGGACAGCGTGGTCTTGCCGCTGCCATCAATGCCTTCGAAGTCAATGAACACTCTCGCCTACCCCCCCCGGATGCCGAATTTGGGTGTGGACGCGAGCTGCGCCACCCCTTCTGCGAACTTGCTGAACCGCCTGGACCGCCGCTCCTGCAACATCTCCAGCCACTCCGGCAGCCCCTGCCCGAAGTGCTTCACCTCCAGCACCACCCGCTGCTCGCAGCCGGTGGGTGACCCCAGCCGCTGCGCGGTCACCGGTTGCAGGCCCAATGCCAACCCCTCGTCGACCCGGTAGTAGCGGATGTCGCGATCCACGGTGACCCGCCAGGAGGCGGTGTGCTGGTAGACCTGCCGCACGTAGGTCACCGCCACCGTGGGCTGCAGCCCCCCGTCTTGCCGGCCGAAGTGGGAGGGCAGCTCACCGCGGCTCAGCCAGCGGCGTCGCTTGCGGGTCAGCCCGTTGCGCTCCAGCTTGGCCTCCAGCACCACCCGCGGCTCGGCGCCGGTCAGCTGGTCCGGGAAGTACTCCTTGGTGCGGACCTTGAGGCAGTCCTGGGGCGTGCGCTGGGCCCGCTGCGCCAGCGGAGAACCCGGCTGGTCGAAGTACACCGAGGTGATCGCCGTCTCCGCCGGAGGCGCGCCCAGCTCGAAGCGCAGCCGCCGACAGACCACCTCTGCTTCGCTCTCCTCCAGGACCAGCTTGAACTCGCGGCGAACCCGGGTGACCGCACCCTCCGGATAGGCGACTGTCATGGTCGGGTCTCCCATCGCCTAGAACTTCGCCCCGACCTGGACGCCCAGGTCATTGCCCGGCCCCTGATCCCCCGGCCGCTGCATCCGCTGTCCTTGCAACTGGACCCGGAGCCGCTCGTTCCAGATGGCGTTGAGCCCGGCGGTGCCCCCCCAGGCCACCCCCGCCTGCGCGCCGCGAAGCTGCAGCCCCTCCACCCCCAGGATCGGCTGCAATACCCACAGCGCGCCCACCGGCACGTCGTAGGTGACCAGCGCGTTCTGCGAGCTGAACCGGCCCACCGCCAGCCGACCGAACAGCGCCTCGGCGGTCACGGTCAGCCCTCCCAGCTTCAAGGTCGCGTCCCCGCCGGTGGCGAAGCGCCGGACCCCCTCTGCCAGCTCCGCCAGATACGCGCTGGAGGCCAGGGTCAGCGGCTTCCAGGGCCGGAAGGACACCCGCGCCGCGGCGTCCTCCCCGGTGCGGTTCCCCTCCAGGTCGGTGGCGCCCTGGAACAGCCCGCCGGAGATCCGCAGCCCGGACAGCTGCTTGAAGCGGCCCTCGGCCATCACCCCCAGGCGGCGACCGCCCAGCTGGTGATCGTCGGTCACGAACTGCTCCACCAGCCCCCTGCCGATGCGGGGCAGATCCCAGGAGGACTCCAGCACCCGCTGCATGAACGGCGCCTTGAACTGACCGCCGTAGAAGCGCAGGTGCTCGGTGGCCCGCAGCCTCAGATACGCATCCCGCAGCGGGTCGTTCCGGGCCAGATCGCCTTCGATCACCGCGTCGGCGAACCCGAAGCTGGCCTTCACCGTCAGCCGGGCCTGGGCGATCCCCAGCTCGCGCTCGAACGCGTTGCGCTCGTCGGCGGTGCCTCGCGCCAGCACCCGGGCGGACAGCTGCACCATCGGCCCGGTCGCCGGGGGGGCCTCGGCCTCGCCCCGATCGGACCGGGTGGTCCCCGGAAACTCATCCTCCGGCGCGACCTTCGGCGGGGCCGCCGGCGCCGGACTGGAAGATGCCGGTGAGGGGAGGGTGGGAGCAGCCGTTACCGCCTCGGACGCGTTCTCCTCCGCCCGCGCAGCGCCCCCCAGCGTGCACGCGACAACCGCTGCTGCCCACACTCCCCGCACCATCCCCATCCCCTATCCCCAGTACGGCTCCCCAGCAGGCAGGACCCTGTGCAACCAGCGGGCCCACCGCGTGGATCAGGTGACAAGGAGGTGAACCCCGGCTCAGCGTCCGGAAGCGGACGGGCCTAAGGACGAAGAGGGCGTCAGGGTGGGCAATTTCCTTCCCACCCGGAGGTGGCGGCTGCACCCACCCTGTGCAGGAGAGGTGTCCAGGCAGGCGACAGTGACTTCCCCCCCAACGCCAGAACCGGTTAAAGTCCGCGTCTCTCCGTGCAGTCCTTCGGCAAATACCAGCTCCTGAAGAAGCTCGCGACGGGCGGCATGGCCGAGGTCTGGCTGGCGCGTCAGACGGGCATCGAAGGCTTCAACCGGACGGTGGTCCTCAAGCGGATCTTGCCGCACCTGGCCGAGGACCCGGAGTTCGTGCAGATGTTCCTGAACGAGGCCCGCATCGCGGCCAAGTTCAACCACCCGAACATCGCCCAGATCTACGACCTGGGTGAGACCGGCGGCACCTACTACATCGCCATGGAGTTCATCCACGGCGAGGACCTGGGCCGGGTGATGCGCAAGGCCTGGAGCACCGGCCAGTGGATCGCCCAGCCGCTGGCGATCCGGATCGTGGCCGCCTGCTGCGAGGGCCTGTACTACGCCCACGCCAAGACCGACGAGCAGGGTCGGCCGCTGAAGGTCGTGCACCGGGACATCTCGCCCCAGAACATCCTGATCAGCTTCGACGGGTCGGTGAAGCTGGTGGACTTTGGCATCGCCAAGGCGGCGGACCTGCCGTCCCTGACCAAGTCCGGCGCGATCAAGGGCAAGTTCGCCTACATGGCCCCGGAGCAGGCCGCTGGCAAGGTGCTGGACCACCGCTCGGACATCTTCGCCATCGGCCTGGTGCTGTACGAACTGCTGACCGGGGTCCGCCCGCTCAAGAGGGACAGCGAGATCGGCACCCTGCAGGCCGCGCTGGAGTGCGCGATCGAACCGCCCTCGGTGGTGGCCGAGGTCCCCTCCGATCTGGACGGGGTGGTGATGCGGTCGCTGGCCAAGTCCGCCGACGACCGGTACCGCGACGCCCGGCTGTTCCAGATGGCGCTGGAGGAGTTCCTGGTCGGACAGCGGATGGTGGCCAGCTCGGTCCAGATCTCCGAGCTGATGCACACCCTGTTCGCGGACCGGCTGGCCGAGGAGGCCGCCACCGGACAGCAGGAGGTGGACGCGGAGGAGCAGTCCAAGCGCGCCGAACCCCCGCCTCCGGAGGAGTTCTCCCGCACCGCCGCCTCCCGCAACGCGGCGCCGCTGGCCTCCTGGGAGGCGCCGCCCGCCAGCGGGCAGCAGAACCGCCCATCCAAGGGGTTGGCCAAGGGCGCCTACAAGAGCGCTGCCTCCCACGAGGCGGTGGAGCGTCCCGCCCCGCCGCCCCCCGCAGACGTGGCCGGCTGGGAGGCCCCGCCGGGCGTGGAGGGGCCGCGCCGTACCCGCACCGGCGTGGGCGAGCTGCCGGTCTCCAAGCGCACCGAAGGCACCGCGATCGCCCGGACCCCGTCCCGCCCGGACCTGGTCCGCAGCGGGACCAGATCGGCTGTGATCCGGACCCGGACCGCGGCCAAGGACCTGAATCAGGAGGACGACGACCGGGACGACGACTTCCGGGACGACGAACTCCCCGAGGAGCCGGCCCCTCCCCGTCGCAGCAGCGCCTCCTCCACCTCCATCCCCCGCACCGCCTCCAAGTCGCAGGTCCGGCGGATGAGCAACTCCAACCTGGCCCGGGTGGTGGAGCCCACCGAGGACCGGGACGAGGTCCCCCCTCCCCGCGCCCTGGAGGAGGAGCCGCCGCGCAAGAAGCGTCTGACCGGCGAGGTCCGCGCCCAGGCCCCGGCCCGCAGCGGGGAGAAGCCGCGCCAGAGCTTGGGTGAGAAGCCCCGCCGTACCCACTCACGGGAGGTCCCGCGGGCGCAGGCGGCGGTCTCCGCCGACGAGGTCGACAACTACCCGGACCTGGAAGCCTACCAGGAGAAGTCCAGGAAGGGGCTCAAGACTGTTCTGCTGGTCAGCACCATAGTGGCCCTGGGACTGATGGGGTTCATCTTCCGCGACGCGATCCTGGCCACGATGACCGCGGTGGAGGCCACCGGGCAGGGGATCTACGTCTCGGTGGAAAGCAACATCCCGGTCCGGGTGCTGGTCAAGCACCACAAGGACGAGGGCGCCACCCAGCCGATCGAGGCGTTGCGCGAGTCGCCGATCGTCCGCGAGGTCCGCATCCCCGGGGTCCACCTTCGGGACACGATCATCCTGGAGAACGAAGAGCGGGCCATCCACTTCGAGCACGAGGTGGAGTTCGGCCAGCCCGGAGACGTGGTGGAGCTCAAGCGTGAGTTCCGCACCGGGCATGTGGTGCTCAAGCTCAAGCCGGCCAACATCCGCGATCTGGCCCTCTTCAATCCGCAGACCGGTCGCGAGTTGGGCAAGGCCAACCTCAAGATCGAGCTGGTGGAGGGGGCGCACAAGCTGGAGCTGCGCGGCGACTCGCTCAAGAAGCCCCAGCCGGTGGAGGTCCGGATCCGCGGGGGGGAGACCACCCAGGCGGACGTGACCCTGACCAACGTGGATCCGTCCTTCCTCAAGTAGTCCAAGCTCAGTAGCGGGGCAGCGAGGGATCCACCGCCCGCGCGTAGAGATCGATCCCCCCGGCCAGCGAGCAGGCGTCGATCCCCAACGAGAGCAGGTAGTGCGCCCCGTTGAGGCTGCGGACCCCGTGGTGGCAGTACACCACGACTTGCTTTCCGCGCAGCGCCTCCAGCTCCTCTGGGTGCTCGTGCAGCTCCCCCAGCGGGATCAGCACCGAGTCGGGCAGGGCCACCAGGGCGTTCTCTCCCGGAGAGCGCACGTCCAGCAAGGTCGGGTGTCGGTCCCGCGGACCGGCCAACAGCGACCAGAGGGCTTGGGGGCTGATCTCGGGGATCGGCATCTAGGCCACCGCGGAGCAGAACTGCTCGTAGTCAATGAACTGGATCTGGGCGCCCTCGGCGCACACCCCACAGCCCGGATCGCGCCGCAGCTTCAGCTCCTGGAAGCGGGTGGCCTGGGCCTCGAAGGTCAACAGCCGGCCCACCAGCGGGGTCCCCACCCCCAGGATCAGCTTGAGGGCCTCGTTGGCCTGCAGCAGCCCGATGATCCCCGGCAGCACCCCCAGCACCCCGGCCTCGGCGCAGGAGGGCGCCATCCCCGGCGGGGGCGGGTGCGGATAGAGGCAGCGGTAGCAGGGGCCCTGGCCGGGGACGAAGGTCGTCACCTGGCCCTCGAAGCGGTAGATCGACCCGTGGATGTTGGGCTTGCCCAGCATCACGCAGGCGTCGTTGAGCAGGTAGCGGGTGGGGAAGTTGTCTCCGCCGTCCAGCACCAGATCGAAGCCCTCCAGGATCCGCAGCACGTTCTGGGAGGTCAGCCGCTCCTGGAAGGGGATCACCTCCACGTCCGGGTTCAGGGCCGCGATCGCCTCCTGGGCGCTCTGGGTCTTGGGCATCCCCTCCCGCTTCAGGGTGTGCAGCACCTGGCGCTGGAGGTTGGAGAGGTCCACCACATCCGAGTCCACGATCCCCAAGGTGCCCACCCCGGCCGCCGCCAGGTACAGCGCCGCCGGCGAGCCCAGGCCGCCTGCGCCCAACAGCAGCACCTTGGCGTCCAGCAGCTTCTGCTGCCCCACTTCCCCCACCTCCGGGATGGTGAGGTGGCGGCGGTAGCGTTCCTTCTGCGCCGGGGAGAGCACCCTGGGCTTCTCCACCGGATGCGCGGCATCCGACCAGCGGCGGAAGCCACCGGCCATGGAGCGGACCTGGGTGTAGCCCAGCTCCGCCAGGGTTCGGGCCGCCAGGGCGCTGCGGGTGCCGCCGCCGCAGTAGAGGATGACCTCTTCGTGCCGCTGCGCCCGCTCTTCCACCCTCAGCTCCAGGTAGCCGCGAGGGACGTGCAGCGCGCCGGGGAGGCGGCCGGCGGCGTACTCGTCGGACTCGCGCACGTCGATCAGCTTCACCGGGGCCCCGGCGTCCAACAGCCGGCGCACCTCGTCAATGGAGATCTCCTGGATGTCTCCCTTCACCTTCTCCAGCAGCTGACGGAACGTGGTCATCGGACGGACGGTATAACCCGCTGGAGTCAGTTCGCAGGAGGGGAGCCGATGGAGCGTGCGCTGGAAGGGAAGGTGGTGCTGGTGACCGGGGGCGGGGTCCGGGTGGGCAAGGCCATCGCCCAGAGGCTGGGGCAGGCGGGCGCGGATGTGGCCGTGCACTTCCATTCTTCGTCCGAGGGCGCCGAGGACACCGCCCGGGCGATCCGCGAAGGGGGCCGGAGGGCCGAGACCTTCCACGCGGATCTGGGTGCCTCCGATGCCATCCAGCCGCTGGTGGATTCAGTGGAGTCGAAGCTGGGGCCGATCGACATCCTGGTGAACAGCGCCGCGCTCTTTGACCGGGTGGACTTCCTGGAGACCGCGCTGGAGGTGCTGGACCGGCAATGGGCGGTCAACACCCGGGGGCCGTACCTGCTCACCCAGGCGGTGGCGCGGAGGATGGTGAAGCGGGGCGGGGGAGAGGTGGTCAACGTGGTGGACATCGGCGGGGGGTTCGAGCCCTGGAAACACTACTCTGCCTACTGCATGACCAAGGCGGCGCTGGCGATGCTGACCCGCTGTCTGGCCCTGGAGTTGGCCCCGCTGATCCGGGTCAACGGGGTGGCCCCGGGGACGGTGCTCCCCCCGGAGGACCTGGGTCCGCAGGTCCTGGAGTCGCTGCGGCAGAAGATCCCCCAGCAGCGCTTCGGCAGCGCCGAGGACGTGGCCTCGGTGGTCCACTACTTCCTCACCGGGCCCCGGTTCATCACCGGGCAGATCCTGGCGGTGGACGGCGGTCGCTCGCTTGCTTGAGTCCGCCTGGCCGCTCCTCGGGGGAGGACGGATGGATTTATTCGGGCGTCCCGTTATGTTAGGGCGCGCTCAGCAAGGAGAAGCCCAGCCAGATGGATACCGCCACCAGCACCCAGCAGTCGACCACCGCCACCCCCGCTCCGACCGAGCTTCCGCTCCGCCTCACCGAGGCCGCGGTCCTCCAGGTCCGCGAGGTCATGAAGTCCCAGAGCTTCGAGGGCTACTTCTTCTCGGTCCGGGTCGTCCCCGCCGGCTGCAGCGGCTTTGGCTACGACCTGAACCTGGTCCAGGAGTCCAAGGCCGGCGACGTGATCTGGGAGCAGGACGGAATCAAGATCGCCACCGACGCGATGAGCGCCAAGTACCTGGGCGGCACCGAGGTGGACTTCGTCTCCGGGCTGCAGGGCCAGGGCTTCAAGTTCCAGAATCCCCAGGCCAAGTCGACCTGCGGCTGCGGCAGCTCCTTCTCCACCTGAGTTCGTCCCCCCCCGGTGGGAAGTGACGGAAGGCTCGCGCTTCGGGGCGGGCCTTCTTCGTTTGGGGTGCACGTGGCGCTGGGGAATTGCGCTAGCGTTCCAGGCCATGAAGCGGTCCGCAGGGCCAGTCACAGCGGCGGTGTTCGCAGTCCTCCTCTCCGGCGCCACCTGCAACGAGGCCGAGCGTGACGGCCTGGGCACCGGCGACGAGCGGATCGATGAGCCCACCCGGCGTGACCTCGCGGTCCCCGATGCGGGGACGGCCTGCACCCGGGAGCCGAAGGGCAACCTGGTGCTGCTCGATGCCCGGACCGGCTCCCCGCTCAACTGCGAATTGGTCACCCTGTCCCGTGAACCGCAGGGCTGCGGGGACGACCAGGAGTGCGAGCCGATCGTGCTGAGCCGCGGGAGCACCAATGCGCTGGGGCAAGTGAGGGTGGCGGTGGATCCAGCGGCGGTGCGGCTCTCCGCGGTGGCCGAGGGGTACTCGGTCTCCTACCGCGAGCCGGCCCCGGTCCCCGCCGGCCAGGTGGCGGAGCTGGAGCTGCTGCCGGCCAACGGCTTTCTGCTCAAGTTCCTGGACGGGGAGGGCAACTACCTGGCCGGGGTGCAAGTCACCTTCCGCCAGGGCGAGGAGGTGATCGCCTCCTTTCGGACCAACGACCTGGCCAACGTCTTCTTCGGCACCCGGACCCCGTTCTCCGGTCAGCCGGTCACCATCGAGGCCGAGGGCTACTCCAAGGTGGTGGTGTCCAGCACCCAGGAGCTGGGCGCGGACGGTCACACCGTGACGCTGCGGAAGTAGACGTCCTGGAAGTCCTCCCAGGCCGCCAGCTGCTCCTGTAGCCCGCGCCCACCGGGGGGAGTTTGTCTCTGGAGGCAGGTTTACCCCCGGTTTTTGGCCCGGATCGCCGTGGAACTTGTCTCCTGAGACAAAGTTCCCCCACCGACCGAAGGGATCGGGAGGCGTCCTTCCTAATCGTTCAGCAGCCGGAGCCAGTTGGAGTGGGTGCCCTTGCGCTCCAGCCGCCACTGCCGGCGCTGGGTGGCCTCGGTCATCGCCACCTGCTCCGCGGGGCTCTCCACCTTCAGCGGAGGCACCGCCGCCTTTCTCCCCTCTGGATCCAGCGCCACGAAGGTCAGCAGCGCCGAGGTGGCCAGGGTGCGCTCCCCGGTCAGCGGGTTCTCGCGGGTGGCGGTCACCCCCACCTCCATCGAGGTGTGGAAGGTGGCCAGCACCCGCGCCCGCAGGATGACGATGTCCCCCACCCGCATCGGGACGTGGAAGTGCAGGTCGTCCATCGACGCGGTCACCGCGACCTGGCGGCAGTGACGCTGGGCGCAGATGCCGGCGCAGAGGTCGATCCACTCCATCACCTTGCCGCCAAACGCGGTGTTCAGGGCGTTGGCATCCGGGGGGAGGATCAGGTGGGTCTGGATCACCTCCGAATCGGAGGGAGACTTGGGCGGCAGCGGGTTCGGCTTGGCCTGGCTGTTCACCCCCCGGCTCTTAACGCCAAGGCGCCCGGCCGGCTACGACTGCAGGAAGGTGGTGGCGGTATCCAGGAACTCCTCGCGCCCCTTGCCGCTGCGGATGTCGATGCGGGCCACATCCAGGGTCAGGCACTCGATCCCGTACTTGCCCTGCAGCACCTCCGGGAAGCTGGAGTAGTAGCCGTTGAGCCCCTTGAGGAAGCTGGTCTGGATGCCCTTCTCCTCCTCGCGGCCCCGGGTGCGGATCCGCTCCAACAGCACGTCCACGTGGGGCACATCGAAGCAGATCACCTTGTCCGGCTTGGCGATTCCCTTGGAGAGCCGCTGGAAGTACTCGTAGTACAGGTCCAGCTCCTGGTCGGAGAGGTTGCCCAGGCCGTGGAGGTACTTGGCGAAGATCTCCGGGTCCTCGTACAGCGAGCGGTCCTGCACGCAGCTCTTCTTCACCGTGCCGATCAGCTCGTGGTGCTCCACCCGGCGGAGCAGGAACTCCAACTGCAGGGTGAACGACCACCGCCGCATGTCCGAGTAGTAGTCCTTGAGGAAGCGGTTATCGATCACCGGCTCGTCGAACAGCTCGAAGCCGAAGGCCTGGCTGAGCATCTTGGCGGCAGTGGTCTTTCCGGCGCCGATGTTCCCTGCCAGGGCCACGAAGCGCTTCTTCCGCGACAGCTTGGGGCGGACCCCGTTCTGGAGGGGGACGAAGGCCTCCTCCGGCGGGGCGGGGGAGACCACTGCGGAGCGGTTCGGGGAGGTCGGGCGGGCGCGGCGCATGGGCGGCGCAAGTCGTACCCCGGCCCGCGGCCGAGATCGAGGCCCCTGGACCGACATGGAACGGGGCCTGGTCGGCCGCCCGCTTCCGGGTGACTATACCTTCTCGAACAGCGCTCCGGCCCAGGTGAGGCCGGAGCCCACCACCGCCATCGCCACCGCGTCGCCCAGGCGGGGGTCGCCCCACAGCTCGGACATCACGCTGGGAGCGCCGGCCGCGCCGGTGTTGCCGCGGCGGTCGACGTTGTACAGGTGCTTGCCGGCCGCCACCTCGGCGCGCTTCTCCACCGACTCCAGCATCCGCAGATTGGCCTGGTGGCCGATGAAGGCCAGGTCGGCGCGCGAGCGGCTGGGCGCGGCGGCCACGTAGCGGCGCTGCAGCTCGATGCAGACCTCGGTGGCGCGCTTGATCGCAAACGCCTGCACCGCCGAACCGGACTGGGTGAAGTGCCCGGCGCGGGGGACCCGGACCTTGTCCGCGCCGGAGGGATCTCCCCCCAGCACGGTCTCGGTGATCCGCCAGGGGCCGGGGTGGCGCGGGGAGAGAATCGCCGCGGAGGTGCCATCCCCCCACAGCACGCAGGAGGCGCGGTCGCTGTAGTCCACCACCCGGGTGGAGTTCTCCGGGTTCACCACCAGCACGAAGTCCGGCAGCCGCTCCGGGCGCATCCCGGTCAGCCAGTGCAGCTGCGCTCCGAAGCTGGAGCAGGCCGCGTTGAGATCCATCGCCGGGGCGTCGATGCCCAGCCGCTCGGCGATCCGGCAGGCCTCCGCCGGAATGCACTCGTCGGGCGAGCAGCCACCCGCGATGACCATCCCGATGTCCGAGGGCTTGAGGCCCGCACGGCTCAGCGCCAGCTGTGCCGCCTTCTGGCCGGTCTGGGCGTTGCTGTAGGTCGCCGCCTCCAGCGCCGCGCGCACATCCCGGTTCCTAGTCTGGCGGATGTAATCCAGCGGCAGGACGGTGTGCCGGGTGCGCACGCCGATCCGATCCAGGATCCAGTCTTCGTTCGTCTCCAACCCCAGTTCCTGGAAGAACGAGTTGGAAATCAGGGTCTCTGGATGGAAATGGCCAAGCGCGTGGAGGAACACAGGAGCAACAAACGCACTGCGTGTCATGGCTATGCCACCGCAAAGGCAATTGATGCGGTGGTGCACGGGTCAACCAGGCGAGCAGGCACGCAAAGTCCGCTATTCCCTGGCGGGTTCACGCCCGGCAACACGGTCCCCAGGCAGTGCCTACCCCCCTCCCTCGTCAGCGCGTGCCGGGGTGGTCACCTTCTTCGATAGGCAGCTTCCACCCGGAAAAGGAGAACAACCCCCATGGCCACGGTCGACGTCTCGCGAGGAATCCCGCTCACGCTCCCCGACTTCGTCCTCCATGGCCGATCCCGGTCCGAGCCGATGTCCCGTCCGGTGCTGGGGCTGCCGCTGCGCCGCACCATCCCAATGGAGGTGCACTCCATGCTGGACTACAGCGCCGCCGGCGCGTTTGCCGCCTCGGCCGCGATGGCCACCACCCCGGAGGCCAAGGCGGTGGGCCTGGCTCTGTCCGGGACTGTGGCCGGGGTGTCGCTGCTCACCGACTATGACCTCTCGCTGGCCAAGCTGATCCCGATCGAGGTCCACGAAGCGGCCGACTACCTGTACGGCTTCTCCGCGGTCCTGGCGCCGTTCGTGCTGGGGTACTGGAAGAAGGATCCCGCCGCGGCGGCCACCCAGATCTTCACGGGGCTCAGCGGCATCATCGGTTCGCTGTTCACCGACTACCGGGCCGCCACCAACAAGACCTGGCGGGGGTGGCCCACCCGGTGACCCACGTTCCGCCCACCCTGGTGTGAGCGGGCAGCCTGTTTGAGTCGTCCACGCGGTCTTCGGACCTTCGCGTCCCCTCGACTCTGCTGCCACGACGCCCGGGGTGGGTGGTTCTCTGTGTCTACCGGCTCCAGCTGACCCGGAAGGTGGCGCCCTCCCGCCCGTCGAAGTCCAGCACCTTGACCTCGGCGTTCTTGGCGCCAGCGGCGCACACCCCGGCGTAGAGCAGCCCGGAGGTGAAGGTGGGGTAGGTCCCGATGTGGTTGACCCAGACGTCCATGGTGGTCTCGTCCACCTCGGTCAGCCGGGTCTCGGTGTAGTTGTTGGCCGAGCGGAAGCTCTGCTGGGCCCGTTGCAGGATCCGCTTCGGCCCCAGCACCCGCATCATCCCCAGCAGCGCCTTGCCCATCACCGTCTGCTGGTAGCCGGCGATCATCAGCTCGCCCATCTTGAACATCGCCTCCCCGTGCTCCATCCCGGGGAAGACCTCGTCGGTGGCGATCCTCAAAGCGGCCATCCAGCTCTCGAACGGGTAGGCCGCCTGGAGACGCTTGGCGTCCAGATCGATCCCCACCTCCCGCAGCCTTTCCTTGATGCGGGGCGTGAGCCGGTTGCCCAGGGCCTTGAAGAACAGGCCCTCCACGGTGTGATCGAAGACCACCTTCTCGGCGGGAGCTCTCATCGGCGGATCACCGGGGCCGGCTGTAGAGGTTGATCGCCTCGCGCAGGAGATCCGGACGGTCGGTCATGATTCCTCCCACCCCCTCCAGGATCAACCGGCGCATCTCCTCCGGATCGTCCACCGTCCATACCGCCAGGAACTTACCCGCCTGGTGGACCGCGCCCAACAGGGCAACGTCGATCAGCCGCATCCCCTGGAAGTAGACCGGCATCGCCAGCAGGGAGAAGCGGTCGTCCGCGGGAGGGGGCCCGCCGCTCTTCACGGTCAGCACGAAGTTGGCCAGCGCCTCCCGGGGGTAGAAGTGGCAGGCGTCGGGGAGGACCCGGTGCAGGCGGTCCGCAAGCTCGTCCTGCTCCGAGCCGAGGCACACCCGCTCCAAGGCGCCCTCGGAGTTGAGCAACTGGGCCAACACCTGCTCGCCGCCGGAGCGCGGGTCCTTCAGCTCGACGTTCAACCGCACTTCTGGGAAGGCGCGCAGCACCTCCCGCAAGGTGGGGATCCCTATCCCCTGGCCGCGCAGCGGGGTGCCGGTTCCACCGAACGGGGTGAAGCGGTAGGCCGCGTCCAGCGACTGAACCTCGGCCAGGGTCAAAGAACTGATCGCGCCGTGGCCCTCGGTGATCCGCTCCACGGTGGGGTCGTGGAACACCACCACCTCGCCCTCCCGGGTGAGGTGGACATCCAGCTCCAGGATATCGGTGCGGAAGGTCTCCACCGCCTGGCGGAAGGCGGGGAGGGTGTTCTCCGGGGCCAGCCCGGCCCCGCCCCGGTGGGCGATGTGCAGCACCGGCCGCAGCCCCTGGAGGAAGGGCTTCATGGCACCAGCACCACGTTGCCGAACTGGGCCCGGTCGGAGAGCAGCTGGTGCGCCAAGGCCGCCTGCTCCAGCGGCAGTGCGCGGTCCAGCACCGGCCGCAGCCGGCCCTCCTCCACCAGTTGCAGGATCCGGAACAGGTCGCCCTTGGTGCCCATGGTGGAGCCCAGCAGCGAGATCCGTTTGTAGAAGAGGACCTTCAGATCCAGCTTCACCTCCGACCCGGTGGTGGCCCCGCAGGTCACCAGCCGGCCGCCGTAGGGAAGGCAGGCCACGCTCTTCTCGAAGGTCGCCGCGCCCACGTGCTCGAACACCACCTCAACCAGCCGGCGCTGGGTGATCCGCTTCACCTCCGCCAGAAAATCGGTCTCCGCGTAGTTGATCAGGTGGTCCGCGCCCAGGGCCCGGGCCTTGTCCAGCTTGGCCTGGCTGGACGCGGTGGCGATCACCGTCGCCCCCAGCAGCTTGGCGATCTGCACCGCCGCGCTGCCCACCCCGGAGCCGGCGGCGTGGATCAGGATCGTCTCCCCCGGCCTGAGTTGCGCGCGCCGGACCAGCATCGTCCAGGCGGTGAGGAAGGTCAGCGGCAAGCAGGCCGCCTCTTCAAAGGAGAGCGAGCGGGGCTTGGGGAGCACGTTCTGGCGGGGGACGGAGACGAACTCCGCGTAGCCGCCGGCGCGGTGCTCACCCACGATCGCGTAGCTGCGGCACAGGTTGTCCTCGCCCAGCAGACACTTCTCGCAAGAGCCGCAGGAGAGGCCCGGGTTGACCACCACCTCGGCGCCAGGCCCCAGGTCGGTGACTTCCGTGCCCACCTTCTCGATCACCCCGGAGATGTCGCTGCCCAGCACATGGGGGAAGGCCAGCTTCAGCCCCGGCCAGCCCTTGCGGACGAACAGATCCAGGTGGTTCAGCGCCACCGCCTTGACCCGCACCAGCACGTCCCGCGCGCCGATCGCCGGAACCGGGAGGTCCATCAGCTCCAGGACCTCCGTCTCTCCATGCTTCCGGAATCCCACCGCTTTCATCGCTTCTCTCCCAAAGGGTGGCGGGCGCATCCTTGATGGACGTCATCCCCGGCCACTGTCGCGTTCCGGACCGTCCCTTGCCCGCTCTGGCGGCCCTCTGTATAAGCCGCCGCGTCTCGTCAGGCCGGATAATCCCTCATGGAGTCACCGATGGACCTTCGCAAAACCCTCCTCTTCGCGCTGGGCGCGACCCTGCTGACCACTGGCTGTCCTGGCCGGGATACCCCGGAGGACGCGGGCACCGACGGTGGCTGCATCGGCGTTTGCACCGCGGACGGGGGCCAGGATGCCGGTCCGAATCCCTGCGCGGGAGTCAGCAACGACGGCGGCACCGTGAACCTGTACCAGCTGCGGGAGCTGCTCCCCTGTGGGCAGATCGTGACCGTGCCCAACGTGGTGGTGCACTCCATCACCCAGATCAAGGACGGCGGCAACGGCTCCTCCGAGGCCGAGTTCTACGTGGGATCGCCGGACGACGCGGGGGTCGGGATCTTCGTGCACAAGTTCTTCAACGACAATCCCCGCGACTACACGCCGCTGGTGGGTGACAAGGTGAACCTCAAGGGGTTCCGCTACGAGAACTACGTCACCAACGGCCCGGGGCTGCAGCACACCACCCACCGCTTCGGTTATCGCCACGAGGTCGGTGGCCAGTTCTACGCCGACGGAGGCAGCGGCAAGCTCCAGGTGAACTTCGTCGCCGAAGGCCTGCCGGTGCACGTGCTGGAGCTGACCAACCGCACGGAGTTCGCCGCCGCGGATGGCATGGCGACTCCCCACGACGAGCTTCGCGGCGCCCGGGTCCACATCCCCGGCCCGCTGTACATCACCGACGAGGCGCCTTCGTTCATGCTCCGCTACAACCACGACCTGACCCAGCCGGTCGGTTCGCAGGTGTTCCTGCAGGGTGGACGCGACAACTACGAGGGCTACGTCCTCACCGATGGCATCGTGCTGGCGGATACCTTCATCCGCAGCTCCTGCAACTACCGCCGGCTGGCGGTGGACGCGGGCGGAGACCCGAACCAGGTGGTGTTCCCCGACGGCATCAGCGGCGTCTGGGACAGCTACACCATGGTCCCCTTCTATACCTGCGCGGGTGGGGCGCAGTTCTACACCTGCGTGCAGCCGGGCTTCATCCCGCTGGAGGACGGCGGGTACCTGTCCGACCGGATCAACGTGATCTGGCCGACCAACTGCGACGACGTCGACGGCGGTCAGTTGGTTCCGTAGCAACGCTGCCGGGTCTCCGGTGGTCAAAGGCCACGTCCCTTCATCGGGGCGTGGCCTTTTGCATTTCAAACTTGCCGTTCGACGTGGCGGACGAAGGGTCATGGCTGGCCCGACCTCATCGACAACTACGCCGGTGAGGCTGCTCAATTCGATCTTGGCCGTGGTGCTACACCTTACCAACTCGAAGGTCAGTCCTCTCAGCCGCAACTGACGTGGTGGATCGCAGGAGACTGCACGCGGAGACAATCTCCTGCGACGTCCATCGCCCCTTCCGTCGCAGGAAACTGTTCCCGGCGGCAGTCTGCTGCGGAGGGGCACCGAGGATCACGGAAGGGACTCAGGACTCCGAGCCTCGGCGCCTCCGAACAGCCCGGCCCGCCCACCGACCCGCGGCTCCGCCTGCTGCCGTGCTGGCGAGCGTCTTCTTCGCGGTACAGCTCGACTACTTCTCACCGCGCCCGTTGGCTGCGACCGCTTTGGCGTCGCGGCGTAAGGCTGCGCCGAAACGCCCGACGAAGACCCTCCGCAAGCATCGGGTTGCTTCGTCGGCAGCCCGGAAGTGACCAGCTGATCCCACGCCCTTGCCCGAAACGTGGACGAGGGCCCAAGACCCCATGCTTGGTCACCTGGGCAGTCCTTCGAAGAAGCCGGGCCCTCTACAGCTGGCTGAAGATCGGGGTGCCGATCTCCTTGGCCACCTTCGCCGGGTCCATATTGCCGGGGGTGAGGATCTCCCCCCAGTGCTTGACCCAGTTGCTGGTGCTGGTGCGCGGGTTGTAGCGGTCCATGTCAACGAACGCGCCGCCGCTGCCGAAGCCCAGCTGCATCGTGTACTTCTCCCGGTTCTCCCGGGCCCCGCTCTGGGCGAACTCCTTGTGGAAGTAGGCCTTGGGGGTCTCGGAGAAGAAGCTGCCGTCGGCGACCTTGGCGTCCAGCTGGGACTTGAGCTTCTCCGCGCTGGGGAGATCGAAGATCAGCTCGAAGCGGGTCTTCGTCCCGTTGATCCCGTCTGCGCCGCCCTTCAAGGACAGCCCCTCCAGGTTGAAGCCGTTGGCCTCCAGCCGCCCGGAGAGCATCAGGAACACCCCGCGCTCCTTGGTGGTCAGCTGCGGCCACCGGGCCTCGCCCGTGGAACCCAGCAGGCTGCGCTGACCCGCGGACAGCTCCTGATACGCCTTGAGCCCGTCCGCCGGCCGGGTTGCGCCGGTGGCGACCTGGGTGGACGGCGCCACGAAAGTGTCCACCGGAACCGGAACCGGAGCCGAAACCGGGCGCGATGACACCGCCGGACGCTCGGTGCTGACCGGGAAGAGACTGGGCTGCGGCTGGGAGGTGACGCGGTTGGCAGGGAGCATGGGAGACCTCGTGAGAGTTATCGCCCGGTCCTTGCCTACAGTTGCTTACCTTCTGAAATTCAACCGCTTGCGCAGCGCGTCACCCCCTGGGGGACGTCGTCAGCTGCTCTTGCGGGAACGGCTGCTCTCCTTGCCACCCTTGCGGCTGGCCGCCCGCGCCTTGGGCAGCCCCTTGGCACGAAGCGCCTTGTACACGCGCTCGCAGGTTGCCAACTGCACGAAAATTCGGTGCGCCAACCGCCACGTCTAGAGTCCGGCGTCATGGCCACACTCAACGTCCGCACCGAGGACGCGGTCGCGTTCCTGGAGTTGCACCGTCCGCAGGCGCGCAACGCGATCAACCTGGAGCTGATCCGCGAACTGGGCGTGCAGCTGGACGCGCTGGCCGCGGATGATTCGGTCCGGGCGGTGGTGCTCTCCGGGTCGGGGGACCAGGCCTTTGCCAGCGGGGCGGACCTCACCGAGCTTCGGGAGCGCACCCACCGCGAGGCGTTCTTCGCCCTCAACGCCAGCCTGTTCCAGAAGCTGGAGGACTTCCCCCGGCCGGTGATCGCAGCCATCGAAGGCTACGCGCTGGGGGGCGGGCTGGAGCTGGCGCTGTGCTGCGACCTTCGGGTGGCCAGCCGGACCGCCCGGGTGGGACTTCCGGAGACCACCCTGGGGATCTACCCGGCGGCGGGCGGGACCTGGCGGCTGCCCCGGCTGATCGGCCTGGGTCGGGCCAAGGAGCTGGTGTTCACCGGGCGGATCCTCGACGCGGAGGAGGCCTACGGGTTGGGGCTGTTCGAGCGGCTGACCGACCCCGGCCAGGCGCTGGAGGTGGCCACCGGGCTGGCCAGGCAGATCGCCGCCAACGCTCCCCTGGCGGTGCAGGTGGCCAAACTCGCCCTCAACGCCATGGCCCGCACCGTGGACCCCGGGCCGATCGAGAAGCTGGGGCAGGGGCTGCTGTTCGATTCGCCGGAGAAGCAGACCCGCATGACCGCCTTCCTGGAGAAGCGCGGTCGCAAGCGGTGATGCTAAGCACCCCTTCGATGGCACGAATCGAGTCTGCGGGAGTGGTGGGCGCCGGCACCATGGGCCATGGGATCGCCCAGGTGCTGGCCCAGGCCGGGGTGCGCACCCGGCTGTTCGACCTGTCCCACGACAAGGTGGAGCACGGGCTGGCGCAGCTCACCGGCAACCTGGACCAGGGGATCGCCAGGGGGAAGGTGACCGCCGAGCAGAAGGCCGCCACCCTGGGCCTGCTGACCACCGCCGTCCAGCTGGAGCAGCTGGCGGACTGCGACCTGATCATCGAGGCAGTCCCCGAGCAGCTGGCGCTGAAGCTGGAGCTGTTCGCGAAGCTCTCCGCGCTGTGCCGGCCCGACGCGCTGCTGGCCACCAATACCAGCTGCCTGTCGGTGACCGAGATCGCCGCCGCCGCCACCCATCCCTCCCGGGTCGTGGGGATGCACTTCTTCAACCCGGTGCATGTGATGAAGCTGCTGGAGCTGGTCCGGCCGCTGCAGGCCTCCGACCAGACCCTGGCCCGCGCCCGCGAGTTGGGAGCCCGGCTGGGCAAGGAGCTGGTGGAGGTCAACGACCACCCAGGCTTCGCCTCCTCCCGGCTGGGGATCCTGCTGGGAATGGAGGCGATCCGGATGGTGGAGGAGGGGGTGGGCAGCGCCGCGGACATCGACCGGGCGATGGAGCTGGGCTACGGCCACCCGATGGGGCCGCTGAAGCTGACCGACCTGGTGGGGCTGGATGTGCGTCTGGCGATCGCCGAATATCTCTACGCCGAGCTTGGCAGCCCCGCCTTTCGCCCCCCCCAGCTTCTCAAGAAGCTGGTGAGAGCGGGTAAGCTGGGACGCAAATCTGGAGAAGGCTTCTACCGCTACTAGGCCAAACCCATCGACGCACCCGCCCAGATCGCCGCCCCGTTCGGCAAGTACATGCTCCTCAAGCGGCTCGCCGTGGGCGGGATGGCGGAGCTGTTCCTGGCCCGCGACGAGACCACCGGTGCGCAGGTGGTGATCAAGCGGATCCTCCCCTACCTCTCGCACGAGCCGGAGTTCGTGCAGATGTTCCTGGATGAGGCGCGGATCGCCGCGCAGCTGCACCACCAGAACATCATCCAGGTCCACGAGCTGGGGAAGCTGCAGGACTCGATGTTCATCTCCATGGAGTTCGTGGACGGGATCGACCTGCGCAAGATCTTCCAGGAGGAGGCCAAGCTGGGCTTCACCGTCCCCTACGGGGTGGCGGCGCTGGTCACCGCCCGGGTGTGCGCCGGGCTGTACTACGCGCACAACGCCACCGGGGTGGACGGCCGCAAGCTGGGGGTGATCCACCGGGACATCAGCCCCCAGAACGTGATGGTGGGCTTCGATGGCCGGGTGAAGCTGGTGGACTTCGGCATCTCCAAGGCCACCGCGGTGATGGAGCGCAGCAAGCCGGGGGTGATCAAGGGCAAGTTCCTCTACCTCTCGCCCGAGCAGCTGACCCAGGAGCGGATCGATCACCGGGCGGATCTGTTCGCCCTCGGATCGATGCTCTACGAGCTGACCTGCGGCAAGAGCCCCTTCTACAAGCCCTCCACCGAAGCGGTGATCTACGCCATCCGCTCGGAGGACCCGCAGCCTCCCACCGTGCTGCGCTCCGACTGTCCGCCCGAGCTGTCGCGGATCGTCATGAAGTGCCTGACCAAGGATCGCACCCGTCGCTACCAGCAGGCCGACGAGATCGCCCACGATCTGGAGGTCTTCCTGGCCACCACCCTGCCTACCGGGGAGGAGGAGCTGCGCGAGTATGTGGAGCGGTTGTTCGGCTCCGAGGAGGACGCCACCCGGATGGCGGTGGAGAGCCACAAGCCCCCCACGCCCCCCGCGCGGAAGAGCTCGCTGGCCGCGATCTCCAAGCCGCCCTCCGGCTCCAAGTCCTCTCCCGGAGAGCCGGTGCGGGCGGCCCCGGCGCTGAGCCGCAAGCCGACCATCACCGGCGGCAAGCAGATGGCGGATCCGGGGACCGGCGCCGCCACCAAGCTGGCCTCGCCGGGAGAGGTGGGCCGGGCGATGGCGCCCGCCGCCCCGCCGATGCGCAAGCCCTCCGGCGCCCGCTACCAGAGCGCGGGATCCTTTGGTCCGGAACCCAGCGTCACCCACGAGACCCGACCGGGCAGACCCGACGCGCCCCCTCTCCCGATGGAGGATGAGGATCCGGAGCTGACCCTCCCCCCCAACCTGCGCCAGGTGGCGGAGCTGCCCCGCTACGCGCCGGTGGAGCCGGGAGACGAGGACGAGTCCACGGTGCCGCTGCAGGCGGCCGCCTCCCGGCCCCGCCAGGGCAGCCTTCCGCCCCCGCCCGCCCGGCGGCTGGGGATTGACCCGCCCCTGTTCGATCTGCCCGGGCCGGTCCCGGAGCTGGCCGGCCCCCCGGTGCCCAGCGAGCCTTCGCTGACGCCGATGACCGACGCCCCCCACTTCGAGGAGGACGAGCCGGAGCACGCCACCTTGTTCGACGCTCCCCGCTCCGGGCCCCGCCGGTTGGGCTCCGGGCCGCCGCCGGCCCCGGGTGGCTCGGTGGGACCCGGACGGTTGGTGGTGGCCGCGGTGCTGGGGCTGCTGCTGGTGGCCGCGGGAGCAATCGCCTGGCTGGCCTGGGCCGAGCCCGCCCCGACGCCTCAGCCGCCCACCGCACTGGAGGCGGCGGAGCCGATGGAGACTGTGTTGCTGGATGCTCCGCCAGAGCCCCCCGCCGCGGACCCGGTGCCCGCCCCCGACGCGCCGCCCCCGGCGCGGCCGCAACGGGTGCTCTCCACCCAGCGGCTGACCCTGGTGTTCGACGGTCCGCGCGGCGCTACGGTGTTCCGCGAGGGGGAGACCATCGCGCTGGGGGTGGCGGTGGAGGCCGATCCAGGCCTGGTGGAGTACGAGTACCGGTGCCCGGGCAGGAAGGCGACGCTCCAGGGCGCCATCCAGCTGGACGCCTCCGCCATCGGGACGCCGGTCCATATTCCGCTGACCCACTGCCGTCGCTGACCCCTCCCCCGCCACAAGCCCGGGGCAGTCAAGACGCCAAAAAAACCTGCCCGGCTGCCCAGCCCGCGAGGGTAAGTGCCGGAAATTGCTAAGGCCATGTCGGACAAGGCACCCTTTGCTCCGTTGAAATCCATTCCCGTAAGCTCTCTGGCGTCATGGCACCGCGGGAAAAGTCTCCGAAGAACAGAAAAAAGCTAGGCAGGAAGCGGACTTACCCCGCTCCGCGCATCGCGCGCGCTGCGTCCCGCTCGCTGGCCGAACCGGATCGGCTGATCCGCGTCTGGCGCCGGGTGCTGGAGCGGCGGATGCGCACCCGGTTGAGGGCGCGGGTGGCGATCGAGGTCCACGACAACACCCACACCATGGTCACCTTCCTCAAGCAGGGCGGGGCCTGGTGGCTGCGGCTGCACCACATGTTCCTGGCCGCGCCAGAGGACGTGCTGGACGCGCTGACCCGCTACGTTCGCGGGTCGGACTCCGAGGCCTCGGCGGTGCTGGACCGCTACATCGAGAAGAACAAGGTCCTGATCCGCAAGCTGCCGGCCAGCGAGATGCGCAAGCGGCTGAGGATCGACCCGGTGGGCCGCCACCACGATCTGGCGCACATCTACGAGTCAATCAACCGGCGCTACTTCCGCAGCCGGATCAAGCTGACCATCACCTACGGGCCGGCGCCCCGGATCACCCGGCCGCGCAAGAGCATCAAGATGGGCTCCTACTCCTCCGACTCGCGGGTGATCCGGATCCACCCGGTGCTGGACCACGAGCGGGTGCCGCGCTTCTTCGTGGAGTGGATCGTGTTCCACGAGATGCTCCACCACGTCCACCGCGCGCGCCGAGGGGAGAGCGGCCGCCGCTGCGTCCACACCCCTGAGTTCCTGGAGGCCGAGCGCGGCTTCCACGACATCCACCGCGCCCAGCGGTGGGAGAACGCCAATCTGGAGTTCCTGCTCCGGCGCAGCGTGTAGCCGGTCAGGGGAGGATCAGCCCGCCGGTCGGCGCCGGCGTCGGCTCCGGGGCGACCGGGGCCGGCCCCTGCTTGGGCAGCACCCGGCTCAGGTGCACCACCTTCTCGAAGATGAACTCCCCAAAGCGGGTGAAGTACCCGGGGGCCTGGTGGAACAGCCGGCGGGCCTCGGCGCGGGCCAGCCGGGCCTGGCGCTCCCGCCCGGTGCGCTCGAACAGCTCCGCCATCCGCCACAGCCGGCGCGCGTAGAGGCGGCTGCGCTGCGGGGTGAAGAACTCCTGCGCGCTGTGGCGGAACAGCTCGAACATTTGCTGTCCGCGCTGGGCCTCGGTCAGCGCCAGCGGGCTGCGGGCCATTGCCTCCAGCTTCTCTGAGACCGCCCGTAGGTCCTCCTCCGGGGGCAACCAGCCGCGGATCTCCGGCTCGTTGTGCAGGGTGTGGGCCTCGGTGGCCAAGGTCGCGTCGCCCTCCTCCGGCGGGGGAAGGTCGGGCTCGGTCTCCACCGGGCTGGCGCCCAGCGAACGCGCCAGCTCATCGGTGTGGGGAGGCAGCGGAGTGCGGGAGGCCAGGTTGGCGCCCAGGGCCACCGCCAGCTCCTCCCGGGCCCGCGCGGTGTCCACCTCCAGGGTGGGCACCTCGCCCCGCCGCAGCTCTTTGAGCTGCGCCCGGTACGCGCTCCGGGAGGTCGTCTGGCGCCGCAGGTGCAGCACCCCCAACTCGTCGGAGATCACCAGCTGGAACATGTCCAGCCCGCCCCCGCGCAGCGGGCGCACCACCACCAGCGCCCGTTCGCCGCTGCCGGTGACCCCGGAGAGGAGCGAGGGGAGCTCGTCGGTCGCCGCGGCCGGGGGGAGCGCGGCGGACGGGGTCGCCGGGGGCTGAACCTCCAGTCCCGCCGAACGCAGCCGATAGGCCGCCTTCTTGGCTGCCTTGGCCAGCACCTTGTGGGTGGAGACCGACAGCCGCTCTACCAGGGCGGCGTCCTGGCGGACCACCGCCGCCTCCAGCAAGGCCTCGGCCAGGACCGCGGGCAGGGATTCGAACTCCGCCAGGTCCGGGGTGGGCTGGGTCAGCAGGCGTCGGGCCAGTGCCACCTCGGCATCGGGGAAGGGGACGGGCGCTGTGGACTGCAGCGCCTGCAGCAGCTTCTTCGGCTCCAGGCTCTTCATCGCCCGCGTATGTACCAGAGCGCCCCCTCGCTGGAGGACCGGCGCACCCAGGGCACGGTTGGAAAAAGCACGGAGTCGTCACATGCTGTGGGGCCCGGGCGCATCAGGGTGTGAGGGGTTCGTGCAGAGGGTACCGGCGGTGTGGCGAGATCTGGTGGCGCAGTTCTTCGGGATCGGGCCAGAGGTGGCCGACGGGCTGCTGTCGCTGGTGGGGGATCCCTCGTGTTGGATCCGCAGCCGGGTGGAAGGGATCAGCGTCGTCCGGATCCCGCTGGCCGATCGGCGCGCTCGCGGCCTGCTGGCTCGGGGGCCGCCGGGCACCGCGATCCCTCCGCGACCCAGCCAGGACCTGGAGCGACTGCTGGTGCTGCAGGGGATGATCGTGGACGTGGCCGGCAGCCGGCAGTTCACCGCCGGGAGCGAAGTGGTGCGCCCGCCGGGTCCGCGCTCGCCGCTCCACCTGGCCGGTTCGGAGGAGTGCATCTTCGGGGTGTGGGTGGGGCCGCCCACCCCCTGAGCCGCCGCTACCGGGGCGGGGCGGCGGATCTTCGTCGCACCAGCGAAAAGCCCCCGGCGCGGGTGGCGACCGCCAGCTCCGACTGCAGCCGGGGGCCGAAGATCCGCTGCGGATCCACCCCGCGGACCAGGAAGTGGTCGTAGGCCGGGCCCATGGTCTCGTAACGGAAGGTGTCCGGCCGCCATTCGGAGCTGA
Organism: Myxococcota bacterium; assembly: GCA_030857095.1. Classification (GTDB taxonomy): domain Bacteria; phylum Myxococcota; class Myxococcia; order Myxococcales; family Myxococcaceae; genus JALYOC01. The sequence continues at coordinate 36,068 of JALYOC010000163.1, forward strand.
AGGTGGGCGGCGGGGCGTGGCGGTACTTGAGCGGGGAGTGGGGGGTGAGCGCGAAGCTGAAGTTGGTCAGCCCGCCGCGCGCGCGGGCCAGCTCCGCCGCCGCGTGCAGGTACACCGGGTGGCGCACCACGCTGGAGCGCGAATCGAAGATCAGCCCCATGACCCGCGGGCGCGGCGCGGTGTGGACGATCACCTCGTCCAGCACCGAGGACTCTTCGTTGAAGCGCGCGTAGCCACGTCCGTGGATCAGCGCCAGCAGCCCGGCGCAAGCCACCGAGGCGTAGAGCAGCCACCGCCGGTGGACCACCGACCCCAGCGGCGGCAGCGAGGCCAGCAGCAGCGGGGCCGCCAGGTGGGCGTAGCGGGTGTTGAGGTAGTAGGAGAAGCCCCGGATGTCGAAGGGCAGGGTGAAGAACAAGAGCAGCGCCAGCAGGGCCAGCCCCGGCATCCGCAAGGACTCCACCCACCCCCAGCCTCCGGAGGGAAGGCGCCACTGGCTCACCGCCAACAGCAGCGCGCATGCGGCCACCGCGCCCACCGCGTACAGCGGCCAGCGATCAGACCCGTCCTGGAGCTGGTTGGCCAACACCGAGAACAGCTCGGCCAGGTTCTGGGAGAACGGCTTGAAGGCCAGGTTCTGGGGGCTGAGCATCGGTCCCCAGGCCTTCCACGGCGCGCCCTGCTCTACCTCGGTGGGCTCGCCCAGCCGCAGCCCGACCCAGAGCAGGAACAGGACCACGCTGGGGATCACCCCCAGCAGCGCCGCGGCGCGCGGCCTGAGCCAGCCTTGCAGTCCAGCGCCCGGCACAGCGTCCGGGGCCCGGGTGGTCAGCAACAGGAAGGGCAACGCCACCGCCAGGTAGGCGAAGGCCTGGACATGGAACAACAGCGAGGCGGTGGTGCCCAGGGCCACCGCCACGCCCCAGCGGCGGCGCCGTGACGGGTCCACCAGGGCGCGCACGAACCAGGCGCAGCTGACCAGGGTCAGCGGCAGCGCGCTGCAGAAGTTCACGAAGCCCCAGGCGAAGCTGTCCCCGTAGGCAAACGGCAGCGCCAGCAGCGAGGGCCAGGTGGGGCGGCGCAGCGCCCGCAGCAGGGCCGCTAGGGAGAGCGGCAGGCCGATCACATACGCGGTGAGGAAGGCCTTGTTGGCCAGCGGCAGCGGCAGCAGCCAGTGGAGCAGGCTGACCGCGTGGTAGTAGCCGAGGTAGGGGGTCAGCTGCCCCCGGAGGGCGAACTCGGCGGGGTAGAGGGTGGTGGGATCATCCAGCCGGTGCAGCACCGAGATCAGGTGCAGGTGCTGGGGGAGGTCCACCATCGGCAGCCGGCTGGCGATCCACAGCGGCAGCGCGCCGGCGAACAACGCGAGGAGGTACCAGGAGCGAGCGAGCCGGAGTTCCACGGGAGGTGGCGAAAGGTAGCATGTGGAATTTGCCAGACCACCTCCAGTTCGGCTAAGGGGGCCGGGCTGGGTGGGGCGCTGCTGCTCCGAGGAGGATGTGATGGTTCGCAAGCTGGTCGCCTCGGGGATGCTGTTCGGGCTGGTCCTGTTCGCCGCGCCCTCCTCCGCGCTGGCCTGCGAGCACGCGCCCAAGACGGTGGAGAAGCCTGCCCCGCCCGCCGCCTCCGACCCGACCAGGGAAGTGAAGGGGACGCTGCTGGGCGAGATCGACGTGCTGGTCGCCGACAAGTGCAGCTGCCAGAGCGCCGCCGACTGCACCTGCAAGAAGGGCCAGTGCAAGTGCAAAGCGTGCAAACACAAGCGGATGATCCAGCCGGTGAAGGGCACCACCGACGCGCTGCAGCTGCCCAAAGAGGCTCGCTGGGAGGCGACCTCCGGCGTGTTCATCTGAGCTGAGCCCTGCTCTCGTGGGGAGGGTCGTCCAGGCGACTTCCCAGCCGTCGAAACGGTTTTGCCGCGCCGCGCCATGCGGGTAGCGTCCGCGTCACACCATGCGCCGCGCTGCCCTGAACATCCTGCGTTGTCCGAAGTGCCGCCGTGGTCCCCTGATCCCGGAGGCGGACACCGCCGAGCTGGTCTTTGGACCGGTGCGCTGTCCGCAGTGCGAGGCCACTTATCCGGTGGGGGAGGGCGTGGCCGATCTGGTGGGGGAGCGGGAGGAGCCGGGCGCCTTCCAGAAGAACCTGGAGCGGCCGGCCGTGGCCCGCGCCTACGAACGCTACGTCCGCCCGGCCATCCAGATGGCGATCGCCCGGCGCCGCTTCGATCGGGACAGCGAGTACCTGCTCTACCGGTCGGTGGTGGGGACCCCGGAGGGCCCGGTGCTGGACCTGGGCTGCGGCACCGGACTCTTCTCCCGCCGGCTGGCCCGCGAGCCGGGGATGCCCCAGGTGATCGGCCTGGATGTTTCCCGGGCGATGCTGGAGGAGGCGGTGGCCCAGGCCCGCGAGGCGAACGTGATGGTGGACTTCGTCCGCGCCGAGGCCCCCTTCCTGCCCTTCCAGGATCACTCCCTGGGCGCGGTGCTCCAGACCGGCTCACTGCACCTGATAGGAGATCTGTCCCGGCTGTTCCTGGAGGTGGGGCGGGTGCTGCGTCCGGGAGGCCGCTTCGTGGCCAGCACCTATCTGCCCCCCGGCTCGTTGGGGCAGCTGCTCCACCGCCGCGCGGGGCTGCACCCGCGCAGCGAGGATGATCTGCGCAGCGCCTCCGCAGCCTCCGGGCTGGTGGGCTTCGAGCGGATGGTGCTACCCCCGTTCATCTTGGTAAAGGCGCAGAAGCCGGCGGGCTGAGCCTTTGACCAGAACCCGTCCCTCGCCGCGTCGATCCGACGGGCTGAGGGATGGGCTCCCCGGTCAGCCGTCTACGAGCGTTCGGTGGCGGCGACCATCACCGGCCAGCCGCGGGCCATCGCATCGCGGAAGAAGCTGGCCAGCTCGCGGCGGACCTTGTTCACCGAGATCCGGGTCGGGTCCAGCAGCGACTCCTCGCCAATGCTGGACTCCGAGTGCAGCTCCACCGGGTGACCGCAGCGCTCGCAGCGGATCGCCACCCGGCGCACCAGGGCCACCGGCACCGCGTAGCGGGTGGCGCAGTCCGAGCACTTCCACACCAGGGCCCGCTCACCGGTCTCCTGCTCCGCCAGCATCTCCAGCTGGTCGGCCAGACGGAGCAGGGCGGGGAGGTCCTGGGGCGGGTGGGCGAAGACGGCAGAGGTGCCGTAGCCCTCGCCAGGGGCCCCGTGCCGATCCGACTGATCCGGACCCAGCACCGAGAGCATCCGGTCCCGGGCGCGCATGTCGCGGTACTCGGCGCCGGTCAGTGCCTTCTCGATGGCCTCATGCACATACGGGAGCTCCGGCTCCAGCAGCTCGTCGGAGGCGATGGGCTGCGAGTCCGGCGTCAGGTGATGTGTCGGTACGGCGAAGAAGCGGAATGCCACGGAGGCATCCAAGACCTGCAGGGTGCGAAGCTGCAAGGACTCCACGCCATCAATGATTTCGGTTTCAACTTTGTCCATGGTGTCTTTCGTAGAATGCCGGTCAGGCCGTCGATTGTTCCCCGACGCGCCGCGCCAAGGCCCTGGGGGCTAGGACCAGTCCAACATCTGCCGCAACGGCTTGAGTGCGGCCCTCAGCAACTCAGGAGGCAGCCACAGCTGAGGTCGCTTGTCCGCCATGCAGAGGTACAGCTTCTCCATCGTGTTCAGCTTCATGTGCGGACAGTCGTTGCAGGCGCAGCCGTTGTCAGGGGGGGCGGGGATGAAGGTCTTGCCCGGCGCCCGCTTCTCCATCTGGTGGATGATCCCCGCCTCGGTGGCGACGATGAACTCGCGCCTGGGGCTGGCAATCACGTGCTCCAGGATCCCCTTGGTGGACCCGATGTAGTCGGCGTGATCCAGCACGCTCTGCTCGCACTCCGGGTGGGCCACCACCTCCGCGTCCGGGTGCACCGTCTTGAGCTGCACCAGCTTCTTCTCGCTGAAGATCTCGTGGACGATGCAGCTGCCTGGCCAGAGGATCATCTCCCGTCCGGTCTGCTTGGCCACGTGCCGCCCCAGGTGCTGATCGGGGGCGAAGATGATCTCCCGGTCGAGGGGGATCTGGTTGACGATCTTCACCGCGTTGGTGGAGGTGACGATCACGTCGCTCATCGCCTTCACCGCCGCGGAGCTGTTCACGTAGGTGACCACGAACGCGCCCGGGTGCTTGTCCTTGAAGGCCTTGAACTGCGCCGGGGGACAGCGATCCGCCAGCGAGCAGCCGGCGTTGAGATCCGGCAGCAGCACCAGCTTGGTCGGGTTCAGGATCTTGGCGGTCTCCGCCATGAAGTGGACGCCGCAAAAGACGATCACGTCCGCCTGGGTGCGCGCCGCCTCCTGCGCCAGGGCCAGGCTGTCCCCCACGAAGTCCGCCACGTCCTGGACCTCGCCCTCCTGGTAGTAGTGCGCCAGGATCACCGCGTTGAGCTTCTTCTTCAGCCCCCCGATTGCCTCCTCGAGGTTCGTCGGAAGCGGGCGGAATTGTTGGGCGGTGGCTGGGCTCATGGCGGGTGTGGGGGGTATGTAGCGCCTGGTTGCCACCGGTGCCACAACTGAGAAGCCGCCCCCGGAACCTCTGGAACAGTTGGGAACGGCAACGGTTTTCCCGTAGCCGCTTCAATCTGGTAGAAGGCCGCCTTCTTTTTACCGAGGTCGCATGAGCCCCCCTGCCACTGCACACCCAGCAACCGACATTGTTGGCGCCGGCTTGATCGGTCGCCACCCGAAGGGCCTGTACCTGCTCTTCGCCACCGAGATGTGGGAGCGCTTCAGCTACTACGGCATGCGCGCCCTGTTGGTGCTGTACCTGGTGAACCAGACCAGCGGCGGATTGGGGTGGACCACCGAGGAGGCCCTGGGGCTCTACGGCTGGTACACCGGCCTGGTCTATCTGACCCCGCTGATCGGCGGGATGATCGCCGACCGGTATCTGGGGCAGCGCAAGACCATCGTCATCGGTGGAGTCCTGATGATGATCGGCCACTTCTCCCTGGCCCTGCCGGGAATGGCCGCCTTCTACGCCGGCCTGGGGTTCCTGATCGCCGGCAACGGGATGTTCAAGCCGAACATCTCCACCATGGTCGGCGCGCTGTACCCGCAGGGAGATGCCCGCCGCGACGGTGCCTTCACCATCTTCTACATGGGCATCAACGTGGGCGCGTTCTTCGGGTCGTTGATCTGCGGCTACCTGGGTGAGCGGATCAACTGGCACCTGGGCTTCGGCGCCGCCGGAGTGGGGATGGGCCTGGGCCTGATCTCCTTCTTGGCACTGAACAAGAAGCTGCTGGGCCACGTGGGCCTGGCTCCCAAGGAGCGCAAGGAGCTGTCTGCCGCGGAGAAGGCGGAGATCGAGCGTCCGCTGACCACCGTCGACTACCACCGCCTGGTGGTGATCGGCGTGCTGCTGGTGTTCGTGGTCGCCTTCTGGACCGCCTTCGAGCAGGCCGGCGGGCTGATGAACCTCTTCACCGACCAGGAGGTGGATCGGACGGTGTTCGGCTTCGAGATCCCCACCACCTGGTACCAGACCCTCAACTCGCTGTTCATCGTTCTGCTGGCGCCCCTCTTCTCGGTGCTGTGGGAGCGGCTGGGCGATAAGGGCAAGGACCCCAACCCGGCGCTGAAGATGGCGTTTGGGATCCTCTTCACCTCCCTGGGCTTCGTGGTGCTTTGGTTCGCCGCCAAGCAGGCGGATGGCCCGGCGAAGACGGCGCAGTTCTTCATCATCGCCACCTACTTCCTGCACACCGTCGGCGAGCTGTGTCTCTCCCCGGTGGGCCTCTCCATGGTGACCAAGCTGGCCCCGGCCAAGCTGGTGGGCTTCGCGATGGGCGCCTGGTTCCTCTCCAACTTCCTGGGGAACAAGATGGCGGGGGTGATCGGCGGGATGAGCCAGAACCTGGGCGCGGTCACCGTGTTCGGGTGGATCGCGGTGGGCACTGCAGTGGTCGGCGCGGTGCTGCTGGTGATCAACGGGCTGCTCTACCGCTGGATGCACGGGGCGACCGAGAACGTGGCCCAGCCGCCCGCGCCGGTCGTGGTTCCCGGCCTCTGACCCGGACCTCCCAAAGAGACTCCGCACCCATGCGACTTGGACTCCTGTTCCTCGGCTGCGCCTTGACCGCCGCCTGCGCCCAGCGCGCCGCCGAGCAGTCCGCGGCCACCACCACTCCGGCGCCGGCCGCGCCCGCGCCGTCCAGCGAACTCGCCCCGCCGCAGGACCCGGAGAAGTGGTCCCAGAACGTCCGGCCGATCATGGCCGGAGGGGGAATCACCGAGCCCGATCACCTGGAGGATTGGGACGCCGCCAAGCGGCTGGCGCCTGGCTCCCAGGTGTTCAAGAACCTCAAGCTGCTGGGGGAGGACCGCGCGGACACCGTGGTGGCGGCGATGCAGTCGATGAAGGCGTCGGTGGGGATGGGCTGCAAGGCCTGCCACGTGAAGGACGACTACGCCTCCGATGAGAAGGACGACAAGCTGGCCGCGCGGGCGATGATCGAGATGGCCGCGGGGATCAACAGCCACTACTTCCAGGGAGAGACCGCGGTCTCCTGCTTCACCTGCCACAAGGGCAAGGACCACCCGGAGAACGAGTTGCCCAAGGACGCGGTGGCCGCCAAGCCCAAGAGCCGGGTGCGCCAGCTGACCGCCGCCGAGGCCAGCTTGCCGGCGGAGAAGGTCTACAAGAACATCGAGATGATGAAGGGAATGGAGGCCCGGCATGTGCTGGGGGTGATGGACAACTTCACCATTGCCCTGGGCGTCTCCTGCGAGTTCTGCCACGCCGAGAACGGCGACTGGGCGGATGACTCCAACAAGCACAAGAAGATCGCCCGCGGCATGTCCAAGATGACCCAGGAGCTGGACGCTAAATTCTTCAAGGGCGAGGGCGAGCTCTCCTGCTGGACCTGTCACGGCGGCAAGAAGGAACCGGCGATCCGCGCCGCCCAGGGGACCTGACCCACCTACGTCAATAAAGGGGACAGGCTACATTTCAGACGCAGCGCGTCTGAAATGTAGCCTGTCCCCTTTTTCTTCTTTCTGCGTCAGCGGAGGGTGCCACCGTCGGTGACTGTGCCCGCGTCGGGCGGGAGGCGCGCCCCTTCCAGGGCGGTGCCTCCGTCGGCGAACACCGCGTTGCCGGTGGCCTTCGCGGCCATCCCGCTCATGCTGCGCTCCCCCTTCCCCAACGGGCCTCCTCCCTGGGCAGCGTTGTCATCCACGCCGCCAGACGGAGCGGTCTCCGCGCTGGAGCTGGACTTCTCACAACCGGTGAAGACCAGCGCCGCTGCTGCCGCTGCTGCCAGGATCCGCTTCATGCGTGCGTTCTCCAGTGGCCGGCCGCGTCGGTGACGAGGCGGGCCTCACTCGGGGGCCTGAGGACTTCGGCCCTCCGGGAAAGTGGAGGCGGGATGCATTCCAGGCAGCTGTCTGCGCGCCGGGTCCGCCTGGCCGGTTGCCCTCCTGGCGAGGGCCTCTAGCTGCTGGGAGCGCTGAGTTGGTGCTCGGACGGTGCGACCACGGGCTTGGGTTCCGCCTTCTGGAAGTAGTCCACGGTCTTGTAGTTTCGCGAGATCAACCAGAACGCCACACCGGCCACCAGGATCAGCCCGGCATAGAAGAAGTAGGTGGTGGCGCCCTCGAAGACGTTGAGCCGGGCGATCACCGCCACCAGGAGGTTCCCGCCGAACACGGTCAGGTTCCAGAAGCTCATGATCGTGCCCTTCATCTTCTGCGGTGCCTGCGAGTACGCGAACTCCAGGCCGGTGGTGGAGACCAGCACCTCGCTCAGGGTCAGCACCAGGTACGGCGCGGTCTGCCACAGCAGGCTCAATTGGTTGCCGCCATCCAGCGCCAACTGGATGAAGGCCACCAGGATGTACGAGGCGCCGGCGATGTACATGCCGAAGGCGATCCGCCGCAGCGGGGTGAGCGGCCAGCCCAGCCGGTCGAACAGCGGGTAGATCACCAGTTGGGTCAGCGGGATCAGGATCATCACCATCGCCGGGTTCAGCGCCTGCATCTGTGAGGCGGCCATCGGCCGGTCAACCAGCGGCAGCATCGGCGCCTGCATCGTCATGCCCTGCACGACCCACAGCGAGGCCTTCTGATCGAAGAGCGCCCAAAAGATCGGGATCATCGCGAAGATGGCCAGCACCCGGAACACCGACTTGGCGCCCTCCACGTCGGACGAAGGGTGCTCCACCAGCGCGCGATCCAGCCAATGGCCCGCGGACTGCTTCTTCTCGCGCAGCGCGGTGAAGACCACCTTGAGGAACGAGTGCGGGTCGGCACCGGTGGGTGGCACCTCGGCGTAGTGGTTCCGGCCCAGCCAGAAGATGAAGGTGGCCAACAGCATCAGCGCCCCGGGGACGCCGAAGGCCCAGCGGGGGCCGGCGTACTGCAGCACGAAGGGGATGCACAGCGAGGCGAACAGCGAGCCGAAGTTGATGCTCCAGTAGAAGACCCCGAAGATCTTCTTGGTGAGGTGCTTGTTCTTCTCGGTGAACTGGTCCCCCACGAAGGCGGAGACGCAGGGCTTGATCCCGCCGGCGCCCAGCGCGATCAGGAACAGGCCCGAATAGAACCCGGTCTTGTTGCCCTCGAACACTGCCAGGAACAGGTGGCCTACGCAGTACAGCAAGGACAGCCAGAGGATGGTCCGGTACTTCCCGAAGTAGCGATCCGCCAGGTACCCGCCCAGCAGCGGGAACAGGTACACGCCCATCGCGAAGATGTGGAAGTTGGAGCGGGCGATCGCCGAGCGGTCCGCCTCCGGCACGTCATTGAGCAGGGTGGTGATCAGGAACACCGTGAGGATGTTCCGCATCCCGTAGTAGCTGAAGCGCTCGGCGGCCTCGTTCCCGATGATGAACCAGGTCTGTCGGGGGAACCGGTCCTTGGAGCGATCCGGGGCGGCGGTGGTCTCGGCCATTCACGTCCTCTTGGGCGGCGAAGCAAGCACGACAAGCAACGTCGTACCCCAGCCGCCCCGGACCGCGAACCAGGAAACGCCGCTCCCGGAGGTTCCCCGGCAGCGGGGGACCCGCCTCAGGCCACCCGCCGCCCGATCCGGTTCTTCCGCGCCTTGGTCAGCACGTGCTGCAGGTAGCGGCCGGTGTGGCTCTCGGCGACCTTGGCCACCTGCTCCGGGGTTCCCTCCGCCAGCACCCGGCCACCGCCGGCGCCGCCTTCAGGACCCAGATCGATCACCCAGTCCGAGCTCTTGATCACATCCAGGTTGTGCTCGATCACCAGCACGCTGTTCCCGGCCTCCACCAGCCGGTTGAGCACCGCCAGCAGCTTCTTGATGTCCTCGAAGTGCAGGCCGGTGGTGGGCTCGTCCAGGATGTAGAGGGTGCGCCCGGTGGCGACCTTGGCCAGCTCGCGGGAGAGCTTGATCCGCTGGGCCTCGCCGCCGGAGAGGGTGGGGGAGCTTTGCCCCAGGCGGATGTACCCCAGCCCCACGTCCTCCAGGGTCTGCAGGATGCGGGCGATGTCCTTGTGCACCGGGAAGTGCAGCCGGGCCTCGCGCACGCTCATCTCCAGGACCTCGGCGATGTTCTTTCCCTTGTAGCGGACGCGCAGCGTGCCCTCATTGAAGCGCTTGCCGCCGCACACCTCGCAGGGGACGTACACGTCCGCCAAGAAGTGCATCTCCACCAGCTTCACCCCGTCGCCCTCGCAGGCCTCGCAGCGGCCGCCCTTGACGTTGAAGGAGAAGCGGCCGGAGGTGTAGCCGTAGGCGCGGGCCTCGGGGGTCAGCGCGAACACGTTGCGGATCGCGTCGAACACCTTGGTGTAGGTGGCCGGGTTGGAACGCGGGGTCCGGCCGATCGGCCGCTGATCGATGTCGATCACCTTGTCCAGGTGCTCCACCCCGGTGACCCGCTTGTGGCGGCCAGGCGGCTCCCGGGATTCGTACAGCTGCCGGGAAAGCGCCGGGAACAGGATCTCGTTGATCAAGGTGGACTTGCCGGCCCCGGACACCCCGGTCACCGCCACCAGTTGCTGCAGCGGCAGCTCCACGGTGACGTCCTGGAGGTTGTTCTCCTTGGCGCCCTCGATGGTCAGCTTCTGCTTCCCGCGGGGCCGCCGGGTCTCCGGGACCTCCAGCTCCAATCGCCCGGACAGATACGCGCCGGTGGCGCTGTGCTCATTGGCCATCACCTGCTTGGGGGTGCCCTCCGCCACCACCTGCCCGCCCAGCTCGCCGGCGCCGGGACCGAAGTCCACCAGCCAGTCCGCCTCCTCCATCGTCTCCTCGTCGTGCTCCACCACCAGCACCGAGTTGCCCAGATCCCGCAGCTTCTTCAACGTCGCCAGCAGCTTGCCGTTGTCCCGCTGGTGCAGACCGATGGAAGGCTCATCCAGGATGTAGATCACCCCGGTCAGCTCCGACCCCATCTGGGAGGCCAGCCGGATCCGCTGGCTCTCGCCGCCGGAGAGGGTGGAGGCGGTGCGATCCAGGGTCAGGTAGCTGAGGCCCACGTCGACCAGGAAGCCCAGCCGGCTGCGGATCTCCTTGAGCAGCTCGGTGGCGATCTTCTGCTCGTTGGGCGTCAGCGGCATCCCGTTGAGGAACGCCGAGGTGTCGCCGATGGTCAGCCGCGAGAGCTCCACGATCGACTTGCCGTGGACCTTGACCCCGCGCGACTCCGGGCGCAGCCGCTCGCTGGCGCAGGTTGGGCAGGGCTTGTCGGAGAAGAACTTCATGTAATACCGACGCATCGACTCCGACTGGGTGCTCTTGAAGCTGCGCATCAGCCGGTTGACCAGGCCCTCCCACTCCATCTTCCAGCGGCCGACGGTGAACTCCTTGCCGCCGGACCCGTTCATGATCAGGTCCTTCTCCCGCTTGCTCAGCTTGGAGTAGGGGGCGTCCAGATCGATGTCGAAGGCCTGGGCCAGCTTCTCCACGAAGTCCGCGGTCCAGCCTTCGCCCTTCATCATCCCGGTGGCCCACGGTTCCACCGCGCCCTCCCGGATCGACTTGCTGGGCTCGGGGACGATCAGATCCGCGTCCATCTCCGGCCGGGTGCCCAGGCCGTTGCAGTCCAGGCACATCCCCAGCGGGTTGTTGAAGGAGAAGGAGGCGGGGGTCAGCTCGCCGAAGGACAGCCCGCAATGATGGCAGGCGTTCAGCTCGCTCATGATCCGGTCGCTGGCCTTGGCGCCGTGCTCGTCGGTGACGATCAGCATCCCCTTGCCCTCGCGGAGCGCGGTCTCCACCGAGTCGGTCAGCCGGCTCTTGAGGTCCGGCTTGAGCACCAGGCGATCGATGACGATCTCGATGTCGTGCTTGGACTTCTTGTCCAGCTCGACCTTCTCCTCCAGCCCCTTCACCTTCCCGTCCACCCGGGCCCGGGTGAAGCCGCGCTTCTGCGCGTCCAGCAGCAGATCCTTGTGCTCGCCCTTGCGGTTCTGGACCAGCGGCGCCAGCAGCATCAGCTTGCTGCCCATCGGTTGCTGCAGGATGGCGTCCACGATCTGCTGCGCCGACTGCTTGCCCACCTTGCGGCCACACTGGGGGCAGTGCTGCACGCCGATCGAGGCGTAGAGCACGCGCAGATAGTCGTGGACCTCGGTGACCGTCCCCACGGTGGAGCGCGGGTTGTTGGACGCCGCCTTCTGCTCGATGGAGATGGTGGGGGACAGCCCCCGGATGGTGTCGTACTTGGGCTTCTCCATCTGCCCCAGGAACTGCCGGGCGTAGGAGGACAGGGACTCCACGTAGCGGCGCTGCCCCTCCGCATAGAGGGTGTCGAACGCCAGCGACGACTTCCCCGAACCGGACATGCCGGTGAACACCACGAGCTTCTTCTTGGGGATGTCCAGGGAGACGTTCTTGAGGTTGTGCTCCTTGGCGCCTCGGATCGAGATGACGTCGGGTTCGGACATGGTTGGGTGCAGGCCTTACCACTGAAAGGATTATCAGTGTAGTCCGGGGTGACGGACGGGAAGGGGGTCATCGTCTAACGCGTCGTCATTAGCGTTGCATCCGTCTCCCATGCGCATCGCAGGCAAGGCGGCAGCCGCCTGCGTTACAAGGGCGCCCCTCTCAATGTTGCAGCCTCGCCCGTGATCCCGCCGCGTCTTCAAGGTGTCCCCACCATCGTCCTCTCGTCCCTCCTGTTCGGAGGCATGGGAGTCCTGGCGCGCTCGGTTGCCGGGCGGATGCCGGTGGGGCAGCTGGCCTTCATCCGGATGCTGGTGGGGCTGATCCTGCTGGTGGGTGTGTTCGTGCTGCTCAAGACCTCCCCCGACTGGAGGCGGCACCCGGGCCTGTTGCTGATCCGTGGGGTGCTGGGCGGCCTCTCGGTGGCGCTGTGGTTCGTTGCCCTCGAGCACATGCAGGTAGGCCCGGCCACCCTGCTCAACAACACAGCCCCCGCCTATGCGGCGCTGTTCGGGACCCTGTTCCTGCGGGAGAAGGCCACCGTGGAGCTGTTGGTGGGCCTGGGGATCGCCATGGGCGGAGCGGCGCTGGTGGTGTTCAGCACCCTGGCGCCGGGGCAGTCCTTCCACCTGGGGATCGGCGCCACCGCCGGGCTGGTGTCGGCGGTGCTCTCAGGAGGGGCGATGACCGCGATGCGCGCCCTGCGGCGGGACACCGACACCTTCTCGGTGCTGTTCTCCTTCGTGTTCCTGGGCTCCCTGGTCACCCTGCCGATGGCGCTGCACGAGGGGGGCCCTGTGGTGACCTCCCTGGTGCCGCACGCCGTGCTGGTGGGGACCTTGTCCTTCGCGGGACAGCTGCTGCTGACCAACGCCTTCCGTTACGTCCCTGTCATGATCGGCAGCGCGACCACCCAGCTGACCACGGTGTTCGCCTGGACACTGGGCGTGCTGGTCCTGGGGGAAGAGGTCAGCGCCCTGGGCGTCCTGGGCGCGACGATCTGCATCACTGGAGTCGTAGTCGCCTCCGGCCTCGGCGCTCGCGGAGGAAGAGCGCTTCTCCGCGGTAGGAATCCCAGGGCCTGAACCTTTTTCAGCCCGCTGTGCTGCGCCTCCCATCCGCTGTCCAACAACCCCCCTGCAAACCCGCCACACGGCGCGGGGTTAGGCCCCGTCCGGGCGTCGCTGCAGGGTGGGCACGCGCGTTGCTCTGGTGGGAAGCCGCGGTGCGTGTCTGGGCACTGGGGGAGGCAGTATGGCCGGTGGGTTGGGAACAAGGGCGGCATGGGCGGCGGTAGTGATGATCGGGCTGGGCGGCTGTCGCGAACCGGTGGAGATCGGCAGCGCGGTGCCCGGCTTCAAGGCCACCCCGTCGGTGCTGGACTTCGGACCCACCGCGCTCAACACCGCCAACGAGATCACCTTGGTGTTGGAGAACGACGGGCAGGCCGAATACACGGTCCGGGCGCTGCGCTCCACCGCGCCCCACGTGCAGTTCCAGACGCAGCTGCCGTTTAGCCTGGGGCCCGGCCAGCGCCGCACCGTCACCGTGCAGTTCCAGCCCGAGGTGGAGGGGCAGATCGCCGGGATGCTGGAGGTGGACACCGACAGCCCGGAAGCCGGTGAGCGGGGCGTGGCCCAGCTGGGGCTCAAGGGGCTGGGGGTCAAGGCGGTGGCCCAGCTCTCCGCGGACACCCTGGACTTCGGAAATGTGGAGCTGCACACAGCCGTGCTCAAGCCGCTGGTGATCTCCAACCCCAGCGCCGCGCCCACCCAGGTCAAGCTGAGCTTCGATGGACCGGATCGCGACCAGTATTCGTCGGCCCGCTCGGGCAACGAGTGGACCTTGAATCCGCTGGAGACCCGCGCGGTGGACATCGCCTTCTCGCCGGGGCGGCTGGGCGCGACCCAGGCCACTGTATACGTGCAGGTCTGTTCGGGGTGCGAGGCCACCGCGGTGGCGTTGCGTGGCACAGGGGTGGCATCCCAGCTGGAGATCTCCCCGATGTCGGTGGACTTCGGCGCGGTGTCGCTGGGCGCGCTGGCCGAGCAGCAGCTCACCGTCCGCAACCAGGGGACCACCGATCTTGTCTACACCGGCGCCAACATGATCGAGGATCCGGCCGGGGTGTTCAGCGTGCTCAGCGCGCCCACCCTCCCGGGGAACACCCTGAAGGCAGGCAGCTCGGTGGTGATCACCCTGGGCTTTCGGCCGGTGACCGCCACCCACCATCGGGGGATGGTGCAGCTGCAGGCCGGCGAGCCGGGGGCACCGCAGCCGAAGCTCAACGTGGTCGGCAGCGGAGGCGCCGCCTGCATCTCCACCGCTCCGCGGTCGCTGGACTTCGGCGAGGTCCCTGCCGGGATGACCGCCACCCGAACGGTTGAGGTGCGCAACCGCTGCAGCCGCCCGGTCTCGGTCAGCCAGCTGGCCACCTCGGCGGTGCAGGGGGGCTACTTCTCGCTGGGCGCCGGCGCCTCCTTCCTCAGCATCCCCGGGGGGGGCAGCGCCAAGGTGGTGGTGACCTACACCCCCAAGAGCGGCAGCGGGGAGAGCACCGGCACCCTCGGCTTCCTGGGCCAGGATGGCAATTCCAGCACCCGGATCGAGGTTCCGTTGTCCGGCAAGCTGGGGGTCTTCGGACCCTGCAGCTACCAGCTGGCCCCCGGGGCGCTGGACTTCCTGCAGGTGGCAGCGGGCACCGCGGTGACCCGCACCCTGGTCCTGACCAACACCGGGACCGAGCGCTGCTTCCTCTCCGGGATGGGGCTGGTCCCAGGTTCGGATCGGGAGTTCTCCGCCCCGCCCATCTCCTCGCGGGTGCTGTCGCCCGGGGCCAAGGTGCAGCTGCAGGTCGCCTTCCAGCCACGCGGTCCGGGCGCCTACTCCGGACTGGCCGAGGCCCTGGTGTACGGCGGCGTTCCCGAACACCCCGCGGTGGTCCTCTCCGGAACGGGCGTCGACTCCTGCCTCTCCTTCCAGCCGGCGACGATGGACTTCGGGGTCACCCGGGTCAGCTGTGCTCCTCGCGATCAGCGCCTGGTCGCCTACAACCGCTGCGGCACCGACGTGCGAATCGATTCGTTGGCGCTGGACTCGGCCACCAGCACCGAGTTCTCGATTGGCGGGACCACCACCGCGGTGACCGTGCCCTCCGACTCCAACCTGGGCTGGGACGTCACCTTCGCGCCATCCGATGACGGGGAAGAGAGCGCCGCGGTGGTGGCCAACGTCCAGGGGCTGGGCAGCTACTCGGTGGGCCTGCTGGGCCGGGGCACCACCCTGGACACCCGGACCGACCGCTTCGTGCAGGAGACCGAGGCCAAGGTCGACGTGCTGTTCGTGATCGACAACTCAGGATCGATGATGGAGGAGCAGCAGAGCCTGGCCCGCAACTTCGCCGCCTTCATGTCCGCGGCGCAGACGCAGCGGATCGACTACCACATCGGGGTCACCACCACCGGGCTGGCGCCCTCTCCCGGCGGCTGGACCCAGTGTCCGGGCGGGGTGGAGGGCGGCGAGAATGGGCGGCTGTTCCCCGCGAACGGAAGCTCGCCGCGAATCATCACCCCCACCACCGCCAACGCTGCGGAGGTGTTCGCCAGCAACGTCCAGGTCGGCTGGTGCCACTGGAACGAGCAGGGCCTGGACGGCGCGTTCAAGGCGCTCTCCCAGCCGCTGATCTACGCGGCGGACGACACCCGGACCGCGCTGCCCAACGACGGCAACCTGGGCTTTCTCCGCCCCGAGGCCAAGCTGGCGATCGTGTTCGTGACCGACGAGGAGGACTTCTCCACCCAGACGGTCGCCTTCTACGAGACCTTCTTCCGGGCGCTGAAGAACAACGACCCGGCGCTGTTGACCATCTCCGCCATCGCCGGGCCGGAGAACCTGGCCAGCTGTCCGACCGCCAGCAGCGTGGGGGCCCGCTACCTGGCCCTGGCCCGCGCCACCGGCGGGGTGGTGGAGAGCATCTGCACCGCGGATTGGGCGGCGTCCTTGGAGAAGCTGTCCGACAGCGCGTTCGGTGCCCGGCGCTCCTTCCGGCTGGCCGAGAACCCCTCTGATGCGTCGCGGATCGAGGTCCGGGTGGACGGGGTCCTGATCACCTCCGGCTGGCGCTACGACGCGGGCAGCCAGAGCGTGATCTTCGAGGAGTCCGCGGTCCCCGCCCCGGGGGCGGTGATCGAGGTCACCTATCCCACCGGGTGCTGAAGGGGGACGCACCGGCCAAAGGTTGCGCTGACGGCGCTTGGGGTTCTGCCCTACGGTGGCAGGGGTGAGCGGCGGGGGACCCAGGCTGGTGGTGACGGTGGGGGACATCCACGGCCGGTTCCACCGGGTCCGGGAGTGGGTCCACGCACTGGAGCAGGCCCGGGGAAGGCAGGCGGACCTGGTGCTGGCGGTGGGCGACGTGGAGGCCTTCGCCCAGGCGGAGGACCACCGACGCAAGGCCGCCAAGCGCGCCATGCCCGCGGAGTTCACCGAGTTCGCCTCCGGTTCGGTCCGGTTCGATCGGCCGCTGTACTTCATCGGTGGGAACAACGAGGACTTCGAGGCCCTGCACCAGGTGCAGGAGGGCGCGGAGATCGCGCCGGGGGTCCACTATCTGGGCCGGGTCGGCGTGGCAGAGCTGGGAGGCCTGAGGATCGCCTACCTCTCCGGAATCCTGGCCCCCAAGCAGTTCGAGAAGCCGCTGGAGACGCCGCGCAACCAGGAGACCCGCAAGCTGGCCGGTTACTTCAGAAAGCCGGAGGCGGAGAGTCTGGCCGAGGCCCGGGACGTGGATCTGATGCTGGTCCACGAGTGGCCCAAGGGGCTGTTCCGCCGAACCCCCAACGGCGGCCGGACGCTGCGCGCCTATCGCTTTCCCTGGATCGGAAATCCGATCGCCCGGCAGTTGATGGATCAGCTCCAACCGAAGTGGCTGTTCGCCGGGCATTCGCACGTGCCGTTCGCCACCACCCTCACCCATCCGGGAGGGAAGCTGACCCGGGTGGCCTGTCTGGATCAGGCCGCCAAGCCGGAGGGCGCGATCTTCTGGCTGGAGTTCGAGGGGCGCGACGCGATCAGCGCCGGCTGGGGATCCTCCGGGGTGGAGGTCTGGAAGAAGGGCGAAGCGTTCACCGAGGCGCTGACCCCGGAGACCGCAGCGGTGGAAGGACCCGAGGAAGGCTGAACAGGACTATCCTGAGCCTCAAGGCTCGTTAGAGCTTCAGGGGAAGACGGGTGAGGATGCGATGAAGGCCTTCAAGAAGCGCCAGGCGGTCTACGCGGATCTGGCGGCGCTTCCGGAATCCCTGGTGGGCGAGCTGGTGGACGGCGAGCTGACCGCCTCTCCTCGACCGGCCATTCCCCACAGCAATGCGGCAGGCGAGGTCGTCTCGGCGCTGCGTGGACCCTTTCACCACGGCGATGGCGGAGGGCCAGGCGGGTGGTGGCTGCTCCCGGAGCCCGAACTGCATCTGGGCGCGGACGTATTGGTACCCGATGTCGCAGGTTGGCGGCGCGAGCGACTTCCGAAGCTTCCCAACGCCGCCTATTGCCAGGTCGCTCCCGATTGGGTGTGCGAGGTCCTCTCTCCCTCCACCGCTGGTTTCGACCGGGTGAAGAAGATGCCTCTCTATCTGCGGGAGGGTGTGGGCCACGTGTGGTTGGTGGACCCGGGGACCCGCACCGTGGAGGTGTTTCGCCGCGCCGAGTCCCACTGGCTGTTGGTCGGGAGCTTCGCCTCCGACCCACGCGCCCGCCTCGAGCCGTTCGAGGCGTTCGAGTTCAACCTCCAGCGGCTGTGGGTAGACGACGACGGCGCGTAGGGTCCGGCTCCTACGGAGGCGTCTCCTCCACCAGCACGCCTTCGGTCGGAGCCCGGGCGGGCAGATCCGCCATCAACATCCGGGTTGCCGCCTCGCGTGTGGCCAGCTCACCCTGACCGGACACCGCGCTGGACTTCCACACCAGGGTCCCGTCGGCGTCGAACAGGAAGAGGCCGAAGTCGCTCTCCTTGACGGTGCAGCCAGCCTCGGTCTCGAAGTCCAGCGGTGAGGTTCCGGTGGAGTAGGAGTCGCGCGGCGTGCCGCTGGAGGCGCAGGCCGGCTTGGAGCGGACCAGCGGCACCCAGACGTGATCGGCATGGGCGGTGTTTGCCACCTGCCGGACCAGGGCGGTCACTGTGCTGGAGACCGTCCAGTCGGTGCCGAAGACCGCGTCCCGGTAGAGGGCCCGGTCGCTGCCCAGCTCCGCGCAGACGCTCCTGGCCGACCCATCGTCGATCGGGACCCGGGTGGAGGACACCTGCGCGTCCACGCTGCGGTCCAGCCAGTCCACCGTCTCCGGGATTTGGCCTTCGATCATGTTCGGCGCATCGCAGCGCACCGACTGCAGAGCGACGGCGCGGCCCTGCACCAGCGGGCGGGGATGGTCCGGTCGGGAGAAGGTGCCGGGAGACTGAACGGTCACGCAACCGCACAAGAGCGCGAGGGGAAGGAACCAGGGGCGCATGGAGAGAGTGTGCCCTGTTCCCCACGCAGCGGCCATCGTCCAGGACTGCCCGGCTCCTCTCCTGGCACACCACCGTAAGGCCGGGCTCGCCCACGGACGCCGCAACCGCTCCAGGCGTCTTGAGGCGCACCGGCTGGACTTGTTTCCGCCGTCTACGGGGAACGCCGCGGCCCGCTCCATCGTCCAAGCACGCCGGTCAGTCGTCTCCGCCCGCCCGCACCCTCTCCGAGGGATCGCGCCGGGTTGTGATTTCCTCTAGAAGACGCCCACCCGGGGAGGGGACATGCGCATTTCACGGTGGATCGCGGTCGGTTTCATGGCGTTGGCGGCAGGTGGGTGCGGCGGTTGTGGCAGGGACGATCGCGAGGCGGTGGGCCGCGCGCCGGTCGGCGCTCCGGGTGAGGACGTCCCCCGGGACCTGCAGCCCCTGCCCGAGGCTCCCGAACTCCAGATTGAACAGGAGCCCGGCAGCAACGGCGCCTTCACCGTGGTCGCCGCCCGTCCCCAGGGTGAGTTCGAAGGCGAGATCCGCCCCACCGTCACCTTCTCCAAACCGGTGAAGTCGCTGGCGATGGTGGAAGAGCAGCAGAAGGAGGACGCCGCCGCCCCCATCGCCCGCATCGAACCTCCGTTGGAGGGCGAGTGGCGCTGGTTGGGATCGGCCTCCGCGGAGTTCGTCCCCAAGACCCAGGCCCCGTACTCCACCCCGTTCAAGGTGATCGTCGCCAAGGGGCTCAAGGCGCTGGATGGCAGCGTCCTGGCCGAGGACTACAGCTTCGAGTTCTCCACCCCGCGCCCCAAGCTGCAGGAGGCCTCCCCCGCCTCCGGCTTCCGTTGGCTGCGTCCGGAGCAGACCGTGAAGGTGTTGTTCAACCAGCCGGTGGATGAGGCCGCGCTGGCCCGCGCGGCCAGCTTCCTGGTCAGCGGAGAGTCGGCCCCGTGGCCGGTGAAGGTCGTCTCCTCGGTCTCGATCGCCGAGGAGCGGCGCAAGCAGGAGGAGGCGGCCAAGGGAGAGAACCGCCACTACCCGCGCAGCGATCCGTCCGAGCGCGGCTTCATGAACCAGCAGCACCGCTACGAGCTGGCGCCCTCCAAGCCGTTCCCCACCGGCCAGCAGGTGACGCTGCGGATCTCCCAAGCCCTTGCGGGCAAGCAGGGCCCGCTGACCCTGGGGCAGAACGTCGAGCTGAAGTTCAACACCTACGGCGCCGCGGAGGTGGTGGCGATCCGCTTCTGTTCCCCGGACGTGGACCGCTGCCCCTACGGCCCGCTGGTGCTGCTCACCTCCAACCCGATCGACGTCCAGAGCGTCCGGGGCAAGGTGAAGATCGAGCCGGCGGTGGAGCTGGACTGGGACCGGATGGAGAGCTGGTCCCCCAACGCCAGCTACGACGACGGCAGCAGCCTCCCGTACGTGGCCATCCCCGGCCGCTTCCGCCCCGGCACCGACTACCAGGTGACCATCGCCGCGGGGCTGGCGGACGAGTTCACCCAGACCCTCTCCACCCCCAAGAGCGCGCGGGTGCGGACCTCCGATCTGGAGCCGGCGCTCAACGTGGGCAGCAGCCTGGCGCTGATCGAGGCCGCCTCCGGTCCGCGGCTGCCAGTGGACGTCACCAACCTCCGCACCCTGGAGGTGACGATGTGGCAGCCCACCATCGAGGAGCTGATCGCCGCGGTGGCCGCCCCCTACGAGAAGCAGTTCATCCCCCGCGCCCCCGAGGTCCGGGAGGATCGCGCGCTGAACTACACCCGCAACCAGCACCTCACCCACCCGCTGGATCTGACTCCGGTGCTGGGCGGCAAGAAGACCGGGTTCGCCGCGGTGCTGCTCAACTCGCCGGAGCTGCAGTACCGGCCGGATCGCGGCTACCGGGTGCTAGCCCAGGTGACCGACCTGGCCGCGCACCTCAAGACCGGCCCGGCCAAGAGCCTGGTGTTCGTGACCCGCCTCTCCACCGGAGAGCCGGTGCCCGACGCCAAGGTGGAGCTGTTCGACCGGACCGCCCGGAGGGTGTGGCAGGGCCAGACCAACTCCGACGGCCTGGCGGACATGCCCGGCGCGGTGGAGCTGGGCTTCGCCTCGCAGAGCTACGCCTGGGAGGCGCCGTTTGTGCTGGCCAAGGTCAGCAGCGGCGAGGACATGACCTTCACCGCCAACACCTGGTCGGAGGGGGTGGGCCCCTGGGATTTCGGGGTCAGCGCCGGCTGGGAGGGGGAGACTCCGCAGTCCACCGGGGTGCTATTCAGCGACCGCGGGATCTACCGCCCGGGGGACAAGGTGTTCCTCAAGGGCATCGCCCGCTTCCGCCAGGTCGGCGCGCTCAAGGCGCCGGAGGCCGGGTCGGTGCTTAAAGTCGTGGTGAAGAACTCGCGGGATCAGGAGGTGCACACCTCAGAGGTGAAGGTGACCCGCTACGGGACCTTCTCCGCCGAGGCGGTGATCCCCAAGGACGCGCCCACCGGCTACTACGCGGTGGCGGCCACCGGAGACACGAAGGGCGGCACGCTTGGCTTCAACGGCAGCTTCCGGGTGGAGGAGTACCGCGCTCCGCAGTTCAAGGTGGAGGTGGCGCTGTCCAAGCAGGAGCTGCTGCTGGGGGAGACCCTGGAGGGCCAGGTGTTCGCCCGCTATTTGTTCGGCGGAGCGATGAACGACGCCCAGGTGAAGTGGTCGGCGCACTCCACCAGCACCGAGTTCACCCCGGTGGGCTACGAGGCCTTCTCCTTCGGGCAGGAGACCTGGTGGTGGGACGACGGCCAGCCGCAACCCTCGGGCGGGTTCTTCGCGTCGGGGGAGGGGCGGGTGGACGCCAAGGGCGCGTTCGCGATCAACGCCGGCGCGGTCCAGGCCCAGGGCCAGAAGACCTGGAGCTACACGGTGGAGGCGGAGGTCACCGACGTGAACCGCCAGACGGTGGCCGGCCGCAAGACGGTGACCGTCCATCCGGCGGCGCTGTACGTGGGCCTGCGGCTGCCCACCGGGTTCCCGGAGACCGGCAAGGAGTTCGCCATCGACTCGGTGGTGGTGGACCCCCAGGGCAAGCGGGTCTCGGGCCGCAAGCTGGAGCTGGAGTTCCAGCGCCGCAGCTGGAAGTCGGTCCGGCAGAAGGACGCGGGCGGCGGGTTCCAGACGGTCAGCGAGCCGGTGGAGGAGGTGGTGCACACCTGCCCGCTGCAGAGCGAAGACGCGCCGGTGGCCTGCCGCTACACCGCCAAGGAGCCGGGCTTCTACATCGTCCGGGCCTCGGTGGCCGACGACCAGGGGCGCAAGCACACCGCCAGCCGCGGGGTGTACGTGGTCGGCCAGGGCTGGGTGGCCTGGCAGAGGGACGACACCGACCGGGTGGAGCTGCTGGCGGACCGCACCCTCTACAATGTGGGGGACACCGCCAAGGTGTTGGTGAAGTCGCCGTACCCCGAGGCCTTGGCCCTGGTGACGGTGGAGCGGGAGGGCGTGTTCGAGCGCCGGCGGGAGAAGTTGGTGGGATCGGTGCGGACGCTGGAGATCCCGATCACCGACGCGATGGTCCCCAACATCTACGTCTCGGTGCTGCTGGTGCGCCCGCGGGTGGCCCAGGGCGGCATCGAGACTGGTGATGACCCGGGGCGTCCAGCGGTGCGGGTGGGCTTGGTGAAGCTGAACGTGGAGCGCAAGACCCGCCGGCTGGACGTGGCGGTGACCACTGATCGTCCCTCCTACCAGCCGGGCCAGGAGGTGACCGCGAACATCGCCGTCACCAACCACCTCAAGCAGGGGGAGCAGGCCGAGGTGACCTTGTACGTGGTGGACGAGGCGGTGCTGCGGCTGACCGCGTACACCACCCCGGATCCGATCTCCGCCATCTATCCGGAGCGCCCGCTCTCGGTGCGGCTGGGGGAACCGCTGCTGCACCTGGTTCGCCGCCGGCACTATGGAGAGAAGGGCGAGGAGCAGGGAGGCGGCGGCGGAGACGCGGAGGGCGCTGGCTTCCGCAGCAACTTCCAGACCACGGTGGTGTTCAACCCCACGCTGGAGACCGACGCTTCCGGCAAGGCGCAGGTGAAGTTCAAGCTGCCGGACAATCTCACCACCTTCCGGGTGATGGCGGTGGCGGTCACCCCGGTGGAGCGCTTCGGCTCCGGGGAGACCTCCTTCCAGGTGAACAAGCCGCTGTTGACGCTGCCTGCCCTGCCCCGCTTCGCCCGGGTGGGAGACACCTTCGAGGCCGGAGTGGTGATCCACAGCTATGAGGGCGGCGACGGGATGGTGACCGTGACTGCCGCGGTGGAGGGCGGGGCCAGGCTGGTGGGGAGCTCGGAGGGCAAGACCGAGGTGCCCCAGGGCAGCCCGCGCGAGCTGCGCTTCAAGTTCGCCGGCACCGCCGCGGGAAACGCCACCTTCCGCTTCAAGGCCACCCGGGGCGCGGACTCGGACGGGGTGCAGGTGACGATCCCGATCGAGGCGCCGATCAGCCCGGAGGCGGTGGCCGTCTATGGCGACACCCGCGATCAGAGCATCGAGGGGCTGGTCCCGCCCAAGGACGTCTGGGAGGGCGTGGGCGGACTGGACGTGACCCTGACCTCCACCGCGATGGGCAACTTCCAGCAGGGGATGCGGCAGCTTGTGGAGTACCCCTACGGGTGTCTGGAGCAGCAGGCCTCGCGGCTGATCCCGTTCGTGGCACTGCGGGAGATCGCTCCCCAGTTCGGGGTGGCGTGGCGCGGGCCGGACAAGAAGCGACAGGAGTCGCTGGCGGAGCTGAACCAGCTGTTCCGTACCTTCCTGTTTGATCCGCTGGACACCTCGAAGATGGAGGACCCGGACCAGGTGGTGGCGGCGACGATCAGCTCCATTGAACGGTTGCAGTTGGACGACGGCGCCTTCCGCTACTGGCCGGACAGCCGGTGCGGCACCGCCTGGAGCTCGGCCTGGGCGACCCTGGCGCTGGGGCGGGCCAAGGACGTGGGCTACGCGGTGAACCCGGAGGTGCTCAACCGCGCGCAGAAGTTCGTGGCCGGGGTGGCCGGCGGCAAGTGCGGCCCCTGCCAGGTGGCCTGCAGCGAGGAGGACCGGGCGATGGCGGTGTACGTGCTGGCCCGCACCGGCAGCCCCAAGCCCAGCTACTACGGGCAGCTGTACGCCAACCGCGCCAAGCTCTCGCTGTTCAGCCGCGCGCTGCTGGCGGACGCGATGTTCGTGGGCGGAGGCGACCGGGCCCAGGCCAAGGCGCTGCTGCAGGAGCTGCTCAACCACGGCAAGGAGTCGGCGGGCGGGCTGCACTTCGAGGAGGTGCAGTCGGGGACCTACGCGGCGATGTGGCAGTCGGACACCCGCACCACCGGCGCGATCCTGCAGACCCTGACCGACGTGATGCCCGAGCACCCCTTCGTGGGGAAGATCGCCCGGTACCTGACCGGGGTACGTCGCGGGGACGGGACCTGGCGCTCCACCCAGGAGGCGGCGTTCAGCCTGATGGGGCTGACCGAGGTCCTGCGCACCAAGGAGAAGGAGACCCCCCAGTTCGTGGCCCGGGTGAAGCTGGGAGAAAACCTCCTGGTGGAGGAGAAGTTCTCCGGCCGGTCGATGAAGGTGAAGAGCCAGTCGCTGGGGATCACCGAGGTGGCCCAGAAGGCCAGCGGTGGCGCCAAGCTGGCGTTCACCAAGGAGGGGACTGGCGTCCTCTACTACTCGGCACTGCTCAAGTACGCGCCCAAGGAGCTGCCCAAGGAGCCGATGGATCGCGGGCTGTTCGTGCAGCGCTGGTTCGAGCCGTACGCCGGCGGTGGGCAGGCCACCCAGTTCTACGCGGGAGATCTGGTCCGGGTCCGGCTGCGGGTGGCCTCCAACCAGGAGCGCCACTACGCCGCCTTCGAGATCCCGCTCCCCGCCGGCCTGGAGCCGGTGGACACCTCCCTGGCCACCACCGCGGCGCAGCCAATGTCCGCGGAGGAGGAGGGCAGCGAGGAGGGCTACGAGTACGAGAGCGACGAGGACCAGACCGGAGGTTCGGCGGACGGGGAGGACAACCCGTGGGCCTTCTCCTTCTGGAGCCCGTTCACCCACATCGAGCGGCGCGACGCCAAGGTGGTGGTGTTCGCCGACCACCTGCCGCCCGGGATCCACGTCACCTCGTTTGTGGCCCGCGCCACCACCCCCGGTCAGTTCATCCTCGCGCCCGCCCGCGGCGAGCTGATGTACGAGCCGGAGGTCTTCGGCCGCTCGGCGGGGGGGATGTTCGAGGTGGTGGTTCCACCGCAGCTGAGCCAGCGGTGAGCGGCTTGGCTGCCGGCACCGGCCGGATCGCTGCGGCGCCGGCACGGGGCGGAGTGGCACCGGTGCCTTCGTCGTGGGCGGCAGGATGACCCTCCCGCGTTCGATCCGCTGGCCGGTACGGGTGGTCGCCGCCCTGGCGCTGCTGGGGCTGTTCGGCGCTGGCGCCTTCGTGGCGGCGCCGCTGCCGGAGGGGTTGCTGGCCTACCGGCCGGTGACCTCGGTCCGGATCCTGGACCGGCGGGGCGGGGTGCTGCGCGAGCTGCTCTCCCGAGCGGATGGACGCTCCACCCCGGTGTCCGCCTCGGAGCTTCCGCCCCAGGTGCGCGCCGCCTTCGTCGCCGCCGAGGACAGCGGGTTCTGGCGACACCTGGGCATCTCTCCTTCGGCGATTGGCCGGGCGGCCTGGCAGAACGTGAAGGCGGGCAGGGTGGTGGCCGGTGGCTCCACCTTGACCCAGCAGCTTGCCCGGAACCTGGTGCCCCGGCCGCGCTCCCTGGGCGGGAAGCTGCAGGAGGCGCTGTGGGCGTTCCGGCTGGAGGCCCACCTGGGCAAGGAGGAGATCCTGGCGCAGTACCTGAACCGGATCTCGTTCGGGAACGGGACCTTCGGGATCGAGGCCGCCTCCGAGCTCTACTTTGGCCGGCGCACCCGGCACCTCTCGGTGGCCCAGGCGGCGGCGCTGGCGGCCATTCCCCGTGGCCCCACCGCCTACGACCCGTACCGCAATGGGGCCCGGCTGCAGAAGCGGAAGAAGTGGGTGCTGGAGCGGATGGAGAAGCTGGGGCTGGTCCCGGCGGAGGAGCTGGCCGGCGCTGGGAGCGAGACCCTGGACCTGCAGATCCGCGACCGGGCGTTCCGGGCTCCCCACCTGGTGGAGTACGTGGCCGCGCATCTGGAGGCTTGGGGGTTGGGCAACGCAGTGGAGGTCCACACCACCCTGGACCCGGAGCTGCAGCGCGAGGTGGAGGACATCGTCCAGCAGGAGATCTCCCGGCTGGGCGATCGCCGCGTCGGCTCCAGCGCGGTGGTGGTGGCGGACAACCAGTCGGGTGAGATCCTGGCCTACCTGGGGTCTGCGGATTTCTTCGACGCAGAACACCAGGGGCAGAACGACGGGGTGCAGATGACCCGGCAGCCGGGGTCGGCGCTCAAGCCCTTCTTGTACGCGGAGGCGTTCCGCGCTGGCTTCACGCCGGCCACGGTGATCCCGGATCTGGAGGCACACCTGCCCGGCGCCAAGGGACTGTACGCGCCGAAGAACTATGATCGCCGGCTGCACGGACCGGTGCGCGTCCGCGAGGCGCTGGCCAGCAGCTACAACGTCCCGGCGGTGCGGATCGCCGATCAGCTGGGCACCGAGCGTGTGCTGCGCACCCTGCGCCGCGCCGGCTTCACGTCGCTGGATCAGGGCGCCGGCTTCTACGGGGTGGGGATGGTGCTGGGGAACGGCGAGGTCTCCTTGCTGGAGGCGGCCACCGCCTACTCCGGGCTGGCCCGGGGCGGGGTGCTCCGGCCGCTGCAGGTGCTGCGCCGCGCCCTGGATGCCCAGGGGCAGCCGCTGCCGCTGCCGGCGCGCGAGAAGGATCGTCGCTTCGCGGATCGCACCGCGGTGGCGCTGTTGACCGACATCCTCTCCGACCCCTCTGCGCGCGCCCGGGCCTTCGGCCTGGACAACGCGCTGCGATTGCCGTTCCCGTCCGCAGCCAAGACCGGGACCTCCAAGGGGTACTCGGACAACTGGACGGTGGGCTACACCCGCGAGCGCACCGTGGCTGTGTGGGCCGGCAACTTCGACGGGACCCCGATGGTGGAGGTCTCCGGGATCACCGGCGCCGGTCCGGTCTATCGCCGCACCCTGGCCCGCGCGATGAGCGGGATCACCGGCGCGCCGCTCTATGATCCACGTTTGGTGGAGCGGGTGGAGATCTGTCCGATCTCCGGAGCGCTGCCCGGCCCCAGCTGTCCGTCACACATGTCGGAGGTGTTCGCTCCCGGCACCGCCCCGCGTGAGCCCTGCGCGATGCACCGCCCGCTCACCGCTGACCTTCCCCGTGCACTGGCCGCTCAGTGCCGGAAGCTGGCGCCGGGAGGCGCGGTGCTGGACCTGGGGCACGAGTACTACGAGTGGGCCCGGGCGGAGGGGCTGGCCGCCCAACCGTGGCTGGCGGCGATGTGCTCCTCCGCGCCAGCGAGCACCGGAGACACCACCCGGATCCTCTATCCACCCCAGGGCACCGAGTTCCTCCTCTTCCCGGATCTGCCCCTGGCGGACCAGACGATTCCGCTGCGCATCCAGGCCGCACCCTCCGAGGGAAGGCTGGTGGTCCGGCTCAACGGCACCCAGGTCGATGAGCTGGAGGCGCCCTACACCAGCCGGCTGCGGGCCACGCTGGGTGAGAACACGATCACCCTCCACCGGAAGCGGGACTCGGCGCAGGTCGCCTCCACTTCCTTCCGCGTGCGCGAAGAGCCGCGCTGAACGGCGGAAGGACCCGCCGGGCGAACTGAAGCTGCCGGCCGTGACAGGTTCACTCGAGCTTCCGACCCGCCAGGCGAAGTGAATGTGCCAACGGTGACAGGTTCACTCGGCCTTCCGACCCGCCAGGCGAAGTGAATCTGCCAACGGTGACAGGTTCACTCGCGATTCCGCTTCTCCGGGGCGTCCACTCCGGTGACACGTCCGGCCGCTTTCATGCTGATACCGATCGGACCTGCGGACTCCGGCTGGCTGCTCCACCCTCACTGGTGCAGCGCACCGCCCTCCTCGTCGTGCCCGGTCTGCTGCTTCGCCTCTCCCTCGCCGATCGCGCGCAGCGCTCCCCCCATCTGCCGCAGCAGATCGAGCGGGATGGGCAGGATGGTGTGGTTCCCGCCTCCCGTGATCTCCACCAGCGTCTGCAGGTAGCGCAGCTGCAACGAGGAGGGGTTTCGCGCCAGGATCTCCGCGGCCTGGCCCAGCTTGACCGAGGCCTGTAGCTCGCCCTCGGCGGCGATCACCTTGGCCCGCCGCTCGCGCTCCGCCTCCGCCTGACGGGCGATGGCCCGCTGCATGTTGGAGGGGATGTCCACGTGCTTGATCTCCACCTTGGAGACCTTGATCCCCCACGGATCGGTGTCTCCATCCAGCGAGGTCTGGATTTTCTTGTTCACCCGGTCGCGGTTGGCCAGCAGGTCGTCCAGCTCCACCTGCCCCACCACCGATCGCAAGGTGGTCTGGGCCAGCTGGGAGGTGGCGTACTCGAAGTGCTCCACCTCCAGGACTGCCTTTTCCGAGTGGATCACCCGGAAATAGATCACGGCGTTGACCTTCACCGTGACGTTGTCCCGGGTGATCACATCCTGGGGTGGGACGTCCCGGGTGACTGTGCGCAGATCCAGGATCACCATCCGCTCCACCACCGGGATGATCCAGCGGAAGCCGGCGTGCCGAAGCCCGATGTAGCGACCCAGCCGGAACACCACCCCGGACTGATACTCCTGGATCACCCGCACCCCGCTGGCAAACACCACGAATGCCACGAAGAGCGGGATCCCCCAACCCGCGAGCCAGATCAGGTCCATCACGTCACCTCCTCCAACTTTAGTGTCAACCCCCGCACCGCCCTCACCGCCACCCGGCGTCCGGGCGGGATCGGCTTATCCGCCTCGCCGCGCCACAGCTCGCCATGCACGAACACCTCACCGGGGTGGGCCGGACCGATCTCCTCCAGCGTCCGCCCCAATTCTCCAACCATTCCGGCCGGACCGGCCCGGTCTGGCAGTCGCTGCGAGCGGCGCACCCGCCGGGCCAGCAGCAGCGCGGCCAGGGCGGTCACCGCCGCGGTGGGGATCACCAGCCGCAGCGGAAGCCCGAACCCCGGCTCCACGAACCACTCCGGGTCCACCCGGTCGATCAGCAGCACGCCGGCCAGCGCCGCCAGCAGCGCTCCGGCTCCCCCCAGCAGGCCGCTGGCCACGAACAGCTCCGCCACGATCAACCCCACCGCCAGCACCAGCAGGATCACCGCGCCGGCGGCCACCGGGAGGGCAGAGAAGGCCATCATCGCCAGCACCAGCGACGCCATCCCGATTGCTCCGGGGATGATCAACCCCGGATGGCTCAGCTCGATCGCCAGCCCCAGCCCTCCGATCAGCACCAGCAGGTAGGCCAGCGCCGGGCTGGACAGCAGGTGCATCAACCGCTGGGAGACGGAGGGCTGCAGCGTCTCCACCGTCGGATTCGTCGGAAGCGTCGCCTTGGCCACCTGTTGTCCAGCCAGGGAGGTCAAGAGGGCCTCCTCGGTCGTGCTGAGGGAGTCCACCACCCCCAGGCGGCTGGCCTCCTCGGCGGTGGCGGTGGCCGCCTCGGTGACCGCGCGCTCCGCCCACTCCACGTTGCGGCCCCGCTGCTCGGCGATCATCCGGGCGAACGCCACCGTGTCATTGAGCACCTTTCGCTCCATCGCCCCCCCGGGTGTTTGCCAACCCCCGGCCGACACCGGGGTGGCCGCGCCCAGGTGGGTGGCGGGGGCCATCGAGGCGTGGTGCGCCGCCATCACCACCAACAGCCCGGCGCTGGCCGCCCGGGCACCGGCGGGTCCGACCCAGGCGAGGACCGGGACCTCCGCCCCCAGAAAGGCGCGGACGATCTTCCGGGTGGCCTCCAGCGATCCGCCGGGGGTGTCCACCTGGATCAGCAGCGGACTCTGCGCGGACTCCGCCCGCTCAAGACAGTCCAGCAGGTAGTTGGCGATGCCTTCGTCCACCGTGCCGTTGATCTGGCAGCGATACACCACACTGTCCGACGGGGCAGGGGGCTGCCCTCCTGCCATGCCGGTGGCGATCAGCAACAGCCAGGGGGCACGTCTGTGCATCATGACAAGAGGGTGTGCGCTGCCCGCCCGCCTGGCGACAGACGGGCTGGCAAGCCCCGGTGTGTCCGATGGGTGAGTCAGCTTCGTTCGGATGCCTATCTTCATCCCGTGCCGAGTGACCCGCGGATCCTCACCCTCGACGTCGGAACGTCCTCGGCCAGGACCGCTGTCTATGACGCTGGGGGTGGCCGGCTGGCGTGGGGTGCCGAAGTCCGGAGGTATGCCCCGACGCTGACCGCCGACGGAGGGGGCACACTGGATCCGGAGGCGCTCTTCCAGGTCGTGACCGACCTGATCGACTCGACGCTGCTCCAGGCCAGAGCGCGAGCCGAGGAGCTGGTCTGCGTCGCCAGCGCCGCCTTCTGGCACTCGTTGCTGGGGCTGGATGCCTCCGGCGAACCCTGCACTCCGGTCTACCTGTGGATGGACAACCGCGCCCATCAGGCGGCCGCGAGGCTGCGCGCGGAGCTGGACGAGCGGCAGGTTCACGCCCGCACCGGCTGTGTGCTCCACGCCAGCTATCTGCCCGCCAAGCTGCGCTGGGTTCGAGACGATCAGCCGCAGACGGCGGGCCGGGTGCGCCGGTGGGTGTCCTTCTCTGAGTTCCTGTTGAAGCGGCTGTTGGGCGAGGCACCGATCTCGGTGTCCATGGCCTCGGGGACCGGGTTGTTCGACCAGCATCGCTGTGACTGGGACGACGAGGTGCTCTCCGCCTGTGGGGCGCACCGAGGGCAGCTGCCGAGGCTGGCCGGGGAGGGGGAGATGCTTGGGGGACTGCGTGCTCCCTGGCGCGAGCGGTGGCCCCAACTGGCGCGCGTCCCCTGGCTGCCGTGTCTGGGAGACGGCGCGGCCAGCAACGTGGGCGCCGGCTGTACCACCGCGATGCGGGCGGCGCTGATGGTGGGAACGTCGGTGGCGCTGCGGGTGCTTTGGCGGACGGAGCGGGTGGTGATTCCCTGGGGCGTGTGGGGCTACCGGCTGGACCGGGAGCGGGTGTGCCTGGGCGGCGCGCTGAACGACGGGGGCAATCTCTTTGCCTGGCTCAAGAGCACCCTGAGGCTGCCCGAGGGCGGGGAGCTGGATCGGGCCCTGTCCCAGCTGCCGTCGGATGGGCACGGGCTGACCCTGTTGCCGCTGTGGGGAGGAGAGCGGAGTCCCAGCTGGGCGGGGGATGCCCACGGGGCGATCCTGGGGCTGGGGTTCCACACCTCGGCGCTGGAGATCGCCCGGGCCGCGCTGGAGGGAGTCGCGCTGCGCTGCATGGAGCTGGAGCTGCGCCTGCGCGAGGCGGTGCCCGGAATCGAGCAGGTGGTGGCTACCGGCGGTGGGCTGCTGGCCTCACCCGCCTGGCTGCAGATCATGGCCGATGCCCTGGGGCGGGAGCTGATCGCCTCCGCCGAGCGCGAGGCCTCCAGCCGCGGCGCGGCGCTGTTCGCCCTGGAACGACTGGGCCTGCTTCCAGGGGGACTCGACGCGGTGCCGCCGCCAGATGGCGCCCGGTACGCGGTGGATCCGCAGCGACATCAGCGCTACCGCGCGGCAGGCGAGCGACAACGAGTGCTGTACCGACAGGTGATCGAACCACGCTGAGCCACCGGAGGACGGAATGCAGATCGGCTTTGTGGGACTGGGAAAGATGGGCGGGAACATGGTTCTTCGCCTCAAGGAGAAGGGTGATCACCACGTGGTCGGGTGGGACCGCAGCCAAGGCGCGGTGCGGCAGATCACCTCCGCCGGCGCGGAGGGCCTGGAATCGTTGGCAGCGCTGGTGGCGGCGCTGACCCCTCCGCGCGTGGTCTGGATGATGGTCCCCGCCGGGGCGCCGGTGGATGAGACCCTGGAGACCCTGACCCGCCTGGGAACGCCCGGGGACGTGTTCGTGGATGGAGGCAACTCCCACTACAAGGATTCGGTCCGTCGGGGCAAGGCCCTGGCGGAGAGGGGCTTCCACCTGCTGGACGCAGGGACCAGCGGCGGGATCTGGGGGCGAGAGGAGGGCTACTGTCTGATGGTGGGCGGCCCCCCGGAAGCCTTCGCCCGGCTGGAGCCTGCGCTCCTGACCCTGGCCCCCAAGGAGGGCTATCGCCACGTCGGTCCAACCGGTGCGGGGCACTTCTGCAAGATGGTCCACAACGGCATCGAGTACGGGTTGATGCAGGCCTACGCGGAGGGCTTCGCGCTGCTGGAGGCCTCGCCGTTCCGGTTCCGGTTGGAGGAGGTGGCCGGATTGTGGAATCGCGGCAGCGTGGTGCGCTCCTGGTTGCTGGAGCTGGCGGAGGCCGCCTTGAAGGACGATCCGCGGCTGGACCAGGCCCAGCCCTGGGTGGAGGACACCGGCGAGGGCCGCTGGACGGTGGACACCGCGGTGGAGCTGGCGGTGCCCGCGCCGGTGATCGCCTTGTCGCTCTTCGCCCGCTTCCGCTCCCGACAGGACCGCAACTTCGGGGACCGGCTGCTGGCCACGCTGCGAAATCGCTTCGGGGGACATGCGCTAAAGCAGCGCTGAGCCGGAAGCGGTCTGCGGCGCCATTGACCGGGCCGGTCCCCTCCCAGCGCAGGACCTTGGCCCGCTCCGCCTCAGCTCCGCACGCGCACGGCGTCGGCAAGCGACGCCCGCCCAATGCGCCGCAAGGCCGGACCCTGCGAGAGCCAGACCACGACGACGACACCGAGGACGGTCACGATGACCGTCGGCGCTGAGACCACGAATGGCATTGGAAAGAGATCGCCGGAGAACTTGTCGAGGAGCGCCTTGGCCACGGCGGCTGCGGCGGGCAGCCCCAGCACCAACCCCACGACCATCAGCACTCCCTGCTGGAGGGTCACCATCGATCCCGCGGTAGCCGTCCACGTCCATCTGCATGAGCCGCACACCGACGAGGTCGGTGCTTCGGACGGCGCGGAGCAGGCGGTCCGCGCCGACCGTTGCACGGATGGTGTCCACCAGAGGTGGAATGGCCACGCCCGTCCGGGGCTCGACGAGAAGCTGCGGTGACACCACGCCGCCGATCGCGCCGAGGGCGCTGCGGCGCATCCAGCCGACCCCGAACTCATCGGGGCTGGTCATGAAGTCGTTCTCGTCGCGCGAGACCCACAGATACTCGGCGCTCACCCCCACGCCCGCGACGCGCAGTGCAGCCCCCCCCCGGGCCGCTTCAGCCCCGCGCCCACACCGAGCCCGTTGTGGCGCGCGAAGTGCTTTTCGAGCACCACCTCGTCGCCCACCGGCCACGCGCCCTCGACGAGCAGCAGGTGGTCGAGCAAAGGCTCGCCGCGGTCGGGGAGCGAGAGCACGCGGAGCGTGGCGCGGCGGTCGCCTGCCGGCGTCGGGCTCACTGGCACCTCCACCACCAAGCGATCCTCCGCGGCCTCGACACCGGCGAGCGCGCGCACCCGCGCGACGTCCGCGTCGGTCAAGGGCGCGGTGTCGATGTGGAGCCCCGCGAGTCGGAGGCGATGCCGCGTCGACGCGTAGCTGTCGCGCAGGTCCCGGTGCGCGCCGTCGGAGGACACGAACAGCATCACGCCGAGCGCGAGGACGGCGATGACCGCAATGCTCGGTCCGAGATTGGCCCGCAGGTCGCGCCAGCGCTTTCGCCCGAGGGGGGTCATCCGTTCTTCTCCGAAGTGCGGACGTCGGAGACGACGACCCCGTCTCGGACATCAGGCGCTTGGCCGCCGGCCGCGCGAGCTTGAAGAACTGCCGCTCCCAGCGCGCAAGGCGTCCGAGGGGTCCCGCCATCAGATCCGGAAAGCTCAGGAGCCGCAGGCTCGACGCCGTGGGCGCGAGATCCACGATGATGAGGTCGAAGCGCTCCTCCTCGAGCAGCGCGGCGAGCCGCGAGAGCACCAGGAGCAGCCGACAGCTCCGGCTTCGGCAACACCGCGCACGCCCAGTTCCAACGGGGGCTCCGCGACCTCCTCGGAGGAGCGGTCACCTACGCCGGCACGAACAGGACGACGATCCCGGACGCGGTGGATCTGAATCCAGCTCCGCGGTTCGTGATGGAGCTCTCGATCCGTCCGACGGAGAGCCCGGACTGCGACGCCAACAACAACTGGCGAATCGTGATGCTGAAGGGAGACGCGGGACTCGGTGTGTCGTTCGTGCTCGAGCAGAACCTCGCTGTCGCGGCGCGGGTACAAACTGCCGCGGGCGAATACGCGATCACCTCGCCGGGGCCCGTCAGGCTCGGCCGATGGACGCATCTGGCGGTCGCCTACGAGGAGACGACAGGCCGAATGGAGCTGTGGCTCGACGGCGCGCTCGCCAAGGTCGCGGCGCACCCGCCATCGCCGCTGGCGCCACCCTCAGGGCAATTCACGTTCGGAGGCCCGGTGGGCGCGGCCGCGACATGCCCCGCCGCTGCGGGCAGCTTCGTCGGCGAACTGAGGGACTTCGACGTCTGAGGACGTGGAGCTGGCGGAGGCCGCGTCGGGGGCGTGGCGATCAGCGCTCGTTCCGGAGCGGTTTCTCATGATCGAGTCGCTGGAGTTCACGATCGCTCCGTGGGAGTGGCGGCAGTGGTTCTACGCGGAGAGGCGGTTCGACAACGTCCCGCTCGCCCAGGTGGTGGATCCTGCGCTGGTCAACCCGGCCGGTCCCCTCCGGGAGTCAGAACCTCGAGGTCGGACGCCGACTTCGTTCAGACGAGAGCCGACCGCAGCCTCAGCCCTTTCTACGAAAAGGAGTTCGCGGCGAGGGAACAGCACCTGGACGCGCTTGCACGTCGGACCGCCGACCCGATCGCGCCCTTTGGTCCGCTGCAGGAGCACCCCGTGCTCCCGCGCTGAATGCAGCCAGGCGAGCACGCTGCCGTCGTAGCCTTGATCCGTCACCGCGGCTCGAGCCGGTTGATGCTCGTCTCTTTGCGCTTGTGATGCTGCGAGAACAAATACAACCCTCCCCGGTAGCGAAAGCCGCTGCCCAAGGGGAGCTGCTGTTCGCCAAGGCCCAGCAGCGGCGTCTCGCGGATCCTGCCCCGAGCCCCCGTCAGCCGAAGCTCGACCGCCACGACGCGATTATCTTCCTCGACGAGAACCGTGAGGCGGTCCGCGCGCGCCTCCACCAGGCCCAGCGGCCGTTGCTGGGACCGGAGCTGAAGCGGCGGTCCTTGTTGCTTTCCACGCAGGTCGTAGGGAATTGCGTACACGCCTTCAGGGGCCGAGACGACCAGGTAGGCGGTAGCGCCTTGGACCGCCCACGCCAGCTGTGCGACCGGCTGGATCACCGAGTCCACAACCGTCGGTTTGCCATCCGCCGAAACGAAGATGATCTCCAGCTTCGGCGATGAGTTCATCGGCCAGTCAACGCCGGTCGCCACCAGGAAGCCGTCCTGGACCGCCACCGCGACACCGTTCCGGTTGACGCGCGACGCGGCGACCGGCGGGGTCTGGACGCGGCCATCGGACGAGACCGTCGCCACCGTGAGCGGCTTGCCGTTGTCGGAGCTGCCCAGCAGCGCGACCTCACCTCCTCGAGCCCCCACGAAGAACGAGAACTCTATTGCGCCCACTTGATCGATCGGCCCGGACACGTCGCCTTTGTCGTTGGCCGTCCAAGTCACCACCTGCGAGTCGTCGCCGCTGGTGTTGCCTGCCAGCACCCAGCCGCGGCGAACTTGTACCGCGTACGCAGTGCGGAGTCTCGGCGGGGTTCCTGGCTGCGCTTCCAGCATGCCGGCTGCTCCCTTCCGCCCCAACCGGAGCGTCTTCGGATCCAAAGGGGCCAGGGTGACTTGCGGGCCGGCGACCTCCACGACAACCGGCCCACGGGCCCCGATGGCGACCGTCCGCGAGACCTGCACACCTCCCAGCACAGCAGACTGGATCTTCCATCTCCGATCAGTCTTCAGGCAGCCGCCAAGATCCAGGTTTGCAGCGCTTGCACCGGGACCTTCCGTCGGCGAAGGCCAACTCCTCGCAGCTCTTGGGAGTACCATCGCACTCCTCTTCCGCGACGGTGATCGTGGCGCAAGGGCAGGGGCCCGGCGGCATGCAGGGTGCGCAAGTCATCCCACCCGAGGCGAAGTCGATCTTCCCGTTGCCGCACCGGGGCGCTTCCATGGCAACCGGGGTCGGGGAGGCCGGCGGCGCGTTGACCTGCATCGGCTCTGATCGGATGAAGGACGTCGCTCCGCCGTGCTCGAGCGCCACCGCCACCACCACAGGCCGGCCGACATCCAGGCCCGGGATGGTGAGCCTGCGCTGCTGCAGTTGGGTGAAGTAGACCTCGAGGACGGACCTGGCGGGCACTTTCCCCAGCCAAGGATCAGCGTTGCCCTGATCGACCGGGAACGCCTGCATCTCAATCGGCTCCCACGGGCCCTGCACCGGCCCGACGTACATCCGGTACGAGGAGATCTCCGCCTGTCCACCGGCTGAATTGTCAAAGCGAACCTTCACGCTGATCTGGTCCATGAAGCCTGTCGGCTGTGGGGCTAGCCCGCCCGGTGGAGGCCGGGTGTAACCGCGGCGCCGGGCGGTCCCCAGGTCCACGCGCCGGACAAATCCAGGCATGACCGTCACCTCGGCCTCCTCCAGACGGAGCCTCGACAGCACGGTCGCGGGGGTGGGTACGGGCAGATCGCGCGGCGTGGTCACCTCAAAGGAGGCCTCTGGCGTCTTCGCCCCGGTATGGAACTGCCTGCGGTCCTGGGTCTTCAGCCAGGAAGGCTGATCTTCGTTGCTGTACTCAAGCGAGGCGCGGAACCGATCCACCGGAAGCGTCGCGGTGACGAGGTGCCACGAGGTGAAGATCAGACACCGCAGCGTGAAGGACTGCTCTGCTCCTGGCTGCAGGTCGACCGGGGCGGATGGCTCTGAAATTTCATACCGCGCGCAGCGGAATGGACCCCTGGTCGTGCCGGTGGCCATGAAGGTAAAGCGGCTGTCGCGCCAGGCGTTCAAGCGCAGGGATTTCTCCCCCACGTTCCGCAGCGTCAACCGCAACCGGAGGTTGCCGGCTGCGAGCCGCTCTGGCTCCAGGAATTCCAGTCTCGCGGCCAGGCCATCCCGCGGCTCGCCGAAGCCTGTGGCGCCAGCGGAGGAGGCCAACAAGGTGCACAGCAGCAGCGCTGCGTTCATGAGGTGCTCTTCCTGGGAGAGAGGGGTGATGCGACCCGCTTCGACGTCGCCAGTGTCACCCTATTCCCCGACAAGTGCGACGGACCCATTTCTTCAAATCCGGCAGTTCCGCCGCCGCCCTCCGCGACGAGTCCCGTGGGACGTCAGCACGAACCGCGCACCCTTCGGAGCATTGGGCTCCTGGGCCCCTCGGCCGCCGACCCCCCCACGCGGTTCGCCGACTGACTTCAGGCGCGACTCCGGGGTGCCCTGCCCCGGGATCGCCTCCGATCAAGTCAGGAGGGCCGCCCGGTAAACCTCGATCCCGTGCCACGTGCCGCCTACACTCCGCGGCCCCTCATCCACTTTGGAGCCGTCTCTTGAGCCGCGAGAACCACTACCGCAGCAACCTGCGTGACATCCGCTTCAACCTCTTCGAGTTCCTGGACGTGGGGAACACCACCCTGGGTAAGGGCCCGTTCCAGTCGATGACCCAGGAGACCGCGCAGGCGGCGCTGGAGCAGTTCGAGAAGGTGGCGATGAACGAGCTGGCCCCCAGCTTCGCCGTCACCGACAAGAGCCCCCCGGTGCGCCAGGCGGACGGCCAGGTGATCGTCCCCGAGCCGCTCAAGAAGGCGCTGCGGGCGTACTTCGACGGGGAGTGGCACAAGTTCGACCTGCCGGAGCACCTGGGCGGCTTCGGCGCTCCGCCCTCGGTGGCCTGGTGCCTGTTCGAGATGCTGGCGGGGGCGCACGGGTCGCTGGCCTTCTACCCGTTCGGGACCATCCTCTCGAAGGTGATCGACAAGGTGGCCTCGCCCTCGCAGAAGGCGCGCTTCATCCCCCGCATCACCGACCGCCAGTGGGGCGGGGCGATGGTGCTGACCGAGGCCGACGCCGGCAGCGACGTGGGCGCCGGACGCGCCAGGGCCAAGCAGCTGGAAGGAGACCTCTGGGAGATCTCCGGGGTGAAGCGGTTCATCACCAACGGTGACTTCGACGCGGTGGAGAACATCGTCCACCTGGTGCTGGCCCGCCCCGAGGGCGCCGGCCCGGGCACCAAGGGCCTGTCGATGTTCATCGTCCCCAAGATCTGGGTCAACGAGGACGGCTCGTTGGGCGGCCCCAACGGCGTGTATTGCAGCAACCTCGAGAAGAAGATGGGCCTCAAGGGGTCGGCCACCTGCGAGATGACCTACGGCGACGTCGGCCAGTGCCGCGGCTTTCTGGTCGGCGACAAGCACGACGGCATCCGCCAGATGTTCCAGGTGATCGAACAGGCGCGCATGGCGGTGGGGATGAAGTCCATGTCCACCCTCAGCACCGCGTACCTCAACTCGCTGGACTACGCCAAGGAGCGGGTCCAGGGCGGGGACATGTCCCGGATGATGGAGAAGGACTCCCCCCGGGTCCGGATCATCGCCCACCCGGACGTGCGGCAGATGCTGATGGCGCAGAAGGCCCACGCAGAGGGGCTGCGCGCGCTGGCCCTGTTCACCGCCTGGATCCAGGACCAGGTGGAGATCGAGGGCGGCCACGGCGCGGGCAACGCCAAGTCGCTGGACAAGCTCAACGACCTGCTGCTGCCGCTGGTGAAGGGCTACGCCTCGGAGAAGGTGGCGGACCTGCTCAAGGTCTCGCTGCAGGTCTTCGGCGGCTCCGGCTTCCTCCAGGACTATCCGATCGAGCAGTACATGCGGGACCAGAAGATCGACTCACTCTACGAGGGCACCACCCACATCCAGGCGCAGGATCTCCTCTTCCGGAAGATCGCCCGCGACGGCGGTGAGACCCTTCAGGGGCTGCTGGGCCGGATCCGCAAGACCCTGGACGAACAGGAGGGCGGGGTGGCCCTGGCCGAGGAGCGCCGGATGCTGCAGGGCGGGCTGACCGAGCTGGAGGGCGCGCTCAACGCCCTGATGGAGAAGATGGGCGAGTCCGTCTACCACGTGGGGCTGCAGGGCAACCGGGTGCTGTTCGCCGTCGCCGAGCTGGTGATTGGCTGGCTGTTGATCCGCCACGCCGCGGTGGCGGTCGGCAAGCTGGGCGCCACCACCGGCGAGGAGAAGGCCTTCTACGAGGGCAAGATCGCCTCGGCCCGCTGGTTCGCCCGCAATGTCCTCACCCAGATCGTCCGGGTGCGCGAGCAGGTCCAGCAAAGCGAGCTGTCCTTGATGGAGCTGTCGGAAGAGGCGTTCTAGCCTCGGACTGGGCTGCGAGAAGGCTCAGCTTCTCGCAGCGCACGGTCCTCGCGTTCGTAGAAAGCTCTCACCATCTGTCCGAAGTGCCCACCCGCTGCCGGCCGTATCTGGCGTTAGGCCGGAAACGGAGGCGTTTCGGGCAACTGCTTCCTGAGTTCGTCGCGGAGTTCACGCAGGAAAGACGGACCTCATGCAGTTGATGTGGGCCGAAGTCCCTGTCAGAACGTCCCGGAGATCGAGATCCCCCCCGGGGCCGCGCCGAAGGTGACCGCGCTGGCGGGGTCTTGGTTGGCGCGCCCGTGCAGCATCGGCACCGCCACCCCGAAGGCGGCGCCCACCAGCGATCCCACCAGCACGTCGGTCAGGTAGTGCTTGTCCGCCGCCATCCGGAAGTAGGGGACGGTGGCGGCCAGCGGCACGGCCACCGCCCACAGCAGCCACGCATGCTTGTAGCCGCGCAGCTGCGCCACCGTTCCCGCCGCCACTGTCAGCGCGAAGGAGAAGGTGGCGTGCCCCGAATAGAAGGAGAGGACGTCGTCCTCGCCGCCGCTGGCCAGCCGCTCCGCGAGGGTCATCGCGTTGGAGTACGGCCGCTCGCGTCCCACCAGGAACTTCACCGTCTGGTTCGCCACCTGCGCCAGCGCGGCCGACTCCAGGATCAGCAGGTAGTCGGTCCAGATCCGGCTCCCCGCTCCAGCCGATCCTGCCGCGTACCACTGCAGCCCGCCCACCGTCGCCGGCAGCACCAGGTAGATCATCGCGTCGCTGATCCGGGCCGCGGTGCTCTGGTGTTGGGGGGCCCAGCGCACTGCCCGGGCGCCCAGGTCCAGGGAGTTCACGGTGCTCAACCCGTCCGGATCCCGCTCGCAGAACAGCCGGCATTCGGTGGGCGCCAGCTGGTGCTTGAACAAGAACTCCGTCCCCAGCCACAGTGCGCCGGACACCCCGGTCACCACCCCGTCGGCGACCCAGTTGTGCCTCAGCTCGTAGAACTCGGGGGCGGGGGCCGACTGCGCCACCACCAGCTGCTGCATCTGCAATGAGGCCTGGTGGACAGGGGAGGAGGCAAGCGACAGCGCGACTGCCAGGGCAAGGGTTCCGATCATGGGAAACGCACGATAGCGCGTGTCGGACCCCCGCCTAGACTAGGCAGTCATGGGGACCGGGAGAGGGCTACAGATTTTGCCGGACAGTGACCGGCTGGAGGAGGCGCTGGTGCGCGCCGCCGCCGAAGGGTCCGGCTTCGTGGATGCCTCCGGCTACCTGACCTTCACCCAGCTGATCGAGAAGCTGGGGTTGGGTGGCCTGGGCCCCCGTCGCCCTTGTCCGCCGCTGAGCTCCCGGCTGGTGCTGTGGTCCTGCGCCCAGGAGCTGGGCCCCGGCCCCTTCGGCCACTTCGCCGGCGAGCCCGCCTTTGCCCGCGAGGCCCTGGACGTGATCTCCGAGCTCAAGGGCAACGGAGTCACCCCCGCCGCCTTCGCGGAGGCGGTGGAGCAGCTGCCCACCCCAAGGCTGGCCCGCTCGCAGTATCTGGCCCGGCTGTACGCCGCCTACGAGCAGCGGCTGGCCTCCGCCCAGCTGGCGGACCGGGAGGACCTGCTCCGCACCGCGCTGACCACCCTGGAGCGCGGCCCGCTCCCCTCCGTGCTGCGGGGGGTGGGGCGGATTGAGCTGCGGGAC
The DNA here is from genome assembly GCA_030857095.1 of Myxococcota bacterium. Lineage (GTDB taxonomy): Bacteria > Myxococcota > Myxococcia > Myxococcales > Myxococcaceae > JALYOC01. Next base: position 76,525 of record JALYOC010000163.1, read on the forward strand.
CTGCACGACCTGTCCCCGGCGCGGGTGTCGCTGCTGCTTGCGCTGGCCCACCGGTGTGATCGCGAGGGGATCCGCTTCCAGCTGGAGCTGCCCGGCGCCGGCGCCACCGACGTCGACATGGCGGTGGACCCGATCCTGGGCGCCTTCGAGCGCGCCGCGCAGGAGTGCCGCCACGTGGAGGCCCACAAGACCGACTGGGTGGGGGAGGGCCGTCCGCTCGCCTCCGTGGGCCAGTATCTGTTCTCCTCCCGGCGTCCCCCGGAGAACGGCGCCATCGGCCGCACCGCGCTGGAGGTGCTCAGCGTGGCCTCCGCGCGCGCCGAGGCCCGGACCCTGGCCCGGGTGGTGGCCAGCCGGCTGGAGCAGGGCGCCGCGCCGGAAGAGGTGGCGGTGGCCTTCCGCGAGCTGGGCGAGGAGGCCGAAGCCGTGGCCGAGGAGCTGGCCGGCCTTGGCATCCCGGCCCGACTGCGCCGGGGCGTCCCCTTGACCGCCACCGCCGCCGGGCGAACCGCGCTCACCTTGCCCCTGTTGGTGGAGGAGGCCTATCCGGCCGCCGATCTGGCCCGGGTGCTGACCAGCCGCTACTCGCCGCGGGTCAGCGAAGGTTGCCCGGATGGCGCCGGGACGCTGCTGGCGGCGGCCGGCGTCCGCGACAACCGCCTGGGCGCGGAGGGAGAGCAGGGCGCCTACGCGGTGCGGCTGGAGCGCTTCGCCTCCCGGATCGAGGAGCGGGAGCCGAAGAAGGCCGCCTCCGCCCGCGCCCTGGCCCAGTGCTGCGAGCGGCTGATCTCGGTCTGCAGTCGGTTGCCGGAGGAGACCTCGCTCTCCGAGTTCCTGGAGCGGTGGTGGCGGACGGTGGAGCTGCTGGGGCTGGTGGAGGCGGTCCGGGAGCCTGCCCGGCGGGGAGAGGACGCCACCCGGCTGGAGCGGGCCGCGCTGCAGGCGATGGCGCGGGATCAGGCCGCGCTGGAGTCGCTGCAGGCGCTGGTGGAGGAGGTCCGTGAGGCACTGCGCGGCTCGGCGGCGGGCAACCGGAAGCTGAGCCGCCGGACCTTCTTCCGCTGGCTGCACGACGCGGCCGCCGACTTCAACCTCTCCGGCGCCGGTCCCCGCACCGGGGCAGTGCGGATCCTGGATGTCCGCGAGCTTCCGGGGCGATCCTTTGCCCACCTCTGCCTGGGCGGGGTGGTGGACGGGCGGTTCCCCGGACGGTCCACGCCCCACCCGCTGTTCTCCGATGACGACCGCCGGCGGATCAACGCCACCGTGGCCAAGCCGGTGTTCCGGCTCTCCACCGGCGACCTGGACGGACGGGCGCCGTGGCGGCTGGCCGAGGACCGCCTGTTGTTCTACGTGGCGCTCTCCTGCGCCCGGGAGGGGGCCACCGTCACCTACGCGCGGACCTCCGGAGGACAGGAGCAGCTGGCCTCGCCGTTCATCGACGAGCTGGTCCGGGTGTGCGGGATCAAGGTCCAGGCGCAGGCGCCCTTTCCGATCCCGCCGTTACACGAGGTGCGCACCGAGGAGGATCTCCGCGCCCGGGTGGCGATCGAGGCCCTGGCCCGCGCCGAGCTGCGGATCTCCCAGCCGGACCCCGCCGGCTCCCTGCTGGAGCAGCGCTTCAGGCCCGAACCCTGGTTCTCCCGGTCCGAGGAGGTGGGGCGGATCGAGGGCGAGCGGCTGCTGGCCTTTGGCGATCACCAGCGGCAAGCCAAGCCGCACACCGGTCAGGTGGGGACCGACGACCTGGCCGAACCGCTGCGCGAGCTGTTCCGCTACGGCCCGGAGAAGCCGCTGTCCGCCTCCAGCCTCAACCGCTTCGGCAACTGCGCCTTCCAGGGCTTCCTCCACGACGTGCTGCGGCTGGAGGAGCCGGAGACCCCGGGGGAGGAGATCGACAAGCGGGGCGAGGGCAGCTTCTGGCACAAGGTGCTGGAGGTGTTGATCCCCGCGGTGCGCAAGGCCGGGCTGTTGGGCCGTCCGGTGGAGGAGATCCCGGACGCGATGCTGGATCAGGCGCTGGAGACGGGCACCGCGCACGCCGAGCAGCACAACCACACCGGACATCCGGCACTGTGGAAGCTGGGCCGGGAGCGGGCCCGCTTCATGGTGGCCCGGGTGCTGTCCCACGAGCTGCACGGGGTGCCCTTCTTTGGGATGGATCCCGCGGAGACCGAGCTGCGCTTTGGCCGGCCCGAGTCCCCGCCCGGCTGGCAGACGGTGATCCTCCCCGCCGAGGAGGGAGAGCCGCCGATCCACGTGGAGGGGACCATCGACCGGCTGGACCGCGGTCCGGATGGGAGCGTGGCGGTGGTGGACTACAAGTCCTCGGTCACCCCCAACAAGGTGAAGGAGCGGTTCCTCACCCAGGACTTCCAGCTGCCGCTGTACCTCTACGCGGCGCGGGCGGCGGGCCGGCCAGACGCGGTCCAGGCCGCCTGGCTGTCAATGAAGGACGGCAGCGTGGGGCTGCTCTCCAAGCAGTGTGACGACAACGTCCATGAGCTCCTCTCCACCGATCCGGAGGTCCAGGCCCGGGTGGAGGAGGAGGGGGGCAAGAACCTGCCCGCGGAGGTGCGGCGGCTGGTGTCCGGGCTGCGGCAGGGGCAGTTCCCCGCCCACCCCCACGACTGCGAGTACTGCTCGTACCGTGCGGTCTGCCGGGTCAGTGAGCGGCGGATGGAGGAGTCGACGTGAGCGGCGGACTGGGCAGGGAGGTGGAGGCCTCGCGGCTGGCGCCGCGGCTGGACCTGGACGAGAACCTGGCGCTGATGGCCGGCGCCGGCGCGGGCAAGACCTACAGCCTGGTGACCATCTGTCTGCACCTGCTGGGAGGCGCCCGCCGGGACGGGGAGGCGCTGGCTCCCTCCGAGCTGTGTCTGATGACCTTCACCGACAAGGCGGCCGGCGAGTTGCGCACCCGGCTGCGGGAGCGGCTGGACGCACTGGCCGGCGCGGCCACCGATCGGCTGGAGCCGGAGCTGCGGACCTCCTTCGCCGCGCTGGGTCACGGGTTCCCGGCCGCCGACCTGTGGCGGCGGATCCGGGACGACCTGGGCGCGGCGGCGATCGGGACCTTCCACTCGCTCTGTGTGCAGCTGCTGCGGCGGGCCCCGGCCGGCTTCGGGGTGGACCCCTCCTTCGAGCTGCTGGACGAGCGCGACGCCCAGTCGCTGATCCGCGACTGCGCCGAGCGGGTGGTGCTCCAGGCCCTGGAGAAGCAGGACGTCCACGTCTCCGAGCTGTGCCGCGAGCTGCACTTCACCGGCGGCGGCTATGCGCTGGGCCTGGTGGATGCCTTGATCTTCGTGCTCCAGAAGGTGCGCGAGGAGGGGGTGACCCCAGAGACCGTCCCCATCTCCCGCATCGAGGAGGCCCGGGCCCACTTCCAGGCCGCGCTGCGGGAGGTGCGGGAGGCGATCTCCAAGACCCAGGCCCACGCCGCGGTCCGTCCGGAGCTGCTGCCCCACCTGGCGGGGGTGGCCCGCTGCCTGGAGCAGACCCGGCTGGAGACCTTCCGCGAGGACTGGCCCCGGCTCAAGGCGCTGGCCGACGCCACCGATTGGCCCAAGGCGGGCAAGCTCAAGGACGTGGTGGCGCCGTTCCGCGCCCTGGTGGTGAACAAGGACGCCCAGTTCCCCGGCCTCTACGCGGCCTGTCTGGTGGTGGAGCACGAGCAGGCCTTCCGCGGACTGTTGGCCGGGCTGTCCACCCGACTGGATCTGGAGTTCCGCCGCCGGGGCGCGCTGGATTTCTCCGCGCTGCTGATCCGCACCCGCGATCTGCTCCGCGATCACCCCGACGTCCGCCGGGAGGTGCAGGAGCGCTTCCGGGCCCTCCTGGTGGACGAGTTCCAGGACACCAACCGCCTGCAGCTGGAGATCGTGACCCTGCTCTCCGAGCGGCGCGAAGAAGGCCCGCGGACGGTCCCCCCCACCTCGGAAGGGGTGCTGGGCCTGCCGTTGGAGCCGCGCTTTCTGTGCGCGGTGGGCGACCGCAAGCAGTCCATCTACGAGTTCCGGGGCGCGGACGTCTCGGTGTTCGAGGAGCTGGCGCAAAAGATCGAGGCGGAGGGCGGACGGCGCGGCTTCCTCCAGGTCAACCGCCGCTCCACCCCGCATCTATTGGAGTTCTTCAACCGGACCTTCGCCCAGGTGATGGCGCTGCCCCCGGAACGCCGCCGCTATGAAGTCGTCTACGACCCGACGGGCGACGACCTGCGTCCGCACCGCTCCACCTCCCGCGGACCCTGGGGCGTGGATCGGCTGGTGTCCGAGGAGGGCGAGGACAAGGAGACCACCCTGGACCTCGACGCCGAGGCGGTGGCGCGGCGGCTTCGCGCGCTGCTGGACGGCAAGGCGGAGATCGAGCACCGGGACGGGACCCGGGGGCCGCTGCGGGGTGGGGACATCGCCATCCTCCTGCGGCGCTTCACCCACCTGGAACGCTACCGCCAGGCGCTGATCCGGGCCGGGGTTCCCCACCGGGTGATCCGCGGCCGCGGCTTCTATGGGGCCCAGGAGGTGCTGGATCTGGCCTCGCTGCTCTCGGTGGTGGCCGATCCGGACGATGCGCTGTCCTTCGCCGCGGTGCTCCGCTCCCCGCTGGTGGGGATCACCGACGCCTCCTTGCTTCGGCTGGCGCTCTCCACGAACAAGCGGCTGCGGCTGCCGCCGCTGCTGGCCCGGGGCCTGGCCGAGGCGGGGCTGCCCGGCGAGGAGGCCAACAGGGTCGCCGGCTTCCTCTCCCTGCACCGCGACCTGCGCGCCGAACGGGACCGGCTGGGGCTGAGGGTGCTGCTACAGATCGCCCTGGACCGCACCGGCTACCGGGTCTCGCTGGCCGGGACCCCCTATGCCGAGCAGGCCCTGGCCAACGTGGAGAAGCTGCTGGAGCTGGCGGCCCGCTGGGACCAGGCCGGGTCCGGGGACCTCTCCGCCTTCGCCCGCGAATTGCGCGCCCTGGCGGACACCGAGCCGCGGGAGGCCCAGGCGGACGTGCTGGACTCCGGCGACCCGCGGGCGGTGCAGATCCTCACCGTGCACCAGTCCAAGGGTCTGGAGTGGCCGGTGGTGGTGGTGCCGGACCTCAACGCCACCCCCAAGAACGCCAACGAGTGGGCGCTGTACGACCGCGAGGAGGGCCTGTCCCTCAAGGGCTGGGTGCCCGGCTGGAGCGACGTGAAGGCCTCGCCCCGGCACAAGCGGGTGGCCGGCGAGCTGGGCCGGCGCGACGAGGCCGAGCGCCGGCGCCTGCTGTACGTGGCCCTGACCCGCGCCCGGGAGCACCTGGTGCTCAGCGGCTGCGCGCACAGCCGCAAGAAGACCTGGTGGAGCTGGCTGGACGAGCCGATCGCCGGCTCGGAGGAGCTCCGCCGTCTGGTCAAGGACGTCCAGGAGGAGGAGGTGAAGAAGGCCCGGCAGCAGCCCTTCGACTTCGCCCCCCGAGATCCCCACGCCGCCCTGCGGGTGGAGCAAGCCCTGGCCCGGGTGCGGACCCCCACCGCCCCCCAGGTCCGCAACGCAGTCTTTCCGGTCACCCACCTGCAGGACTACAGCCGCTGTCCGCGCCGCTACCACTACGCGCACGTGATCGGCCTCTCCGACTCCTTCGCCGCGGTGGAGTTCGACGAGCCCTCCGGCGGAGAGGAGGCCCCCGGGCCGGATCCCCGCCGCCGCGGGACCATGGCCCACCGGTTGCTGGAGCGGGTGGAGCTGCCCCGGGTCCTGCAGGGTCCGCAGGTCCTGCACACCCACCTGGAGGAGCTGCTGCGCAGCGAAGGCGTGGATCCTTCGGTGCAGCCCTGGGCGGAGGTGGTCAGCTGGGCGGAGGGCTTCCTGCGCACTCCCTTTGGGCGGGTCCTGGCCCTGGCGGATCCCTCCCGGGTCCACCGCGAGCTGCCCTTCCTGTTGCGGCTTCCGGCCGGGCCCTCGGGCCTCAGCGTCCACCTCAAGGGGCAGATCGACCTGTTGTTCGAGGACGAGGACGGCGGGGCGACGATCATCGACTACAAGTCCAGCGTCCGGCACGGCGACGGGCTGCTGCCTTATGCCTTCCAGCTGGATTGCTACGCCCTGGCCGCCCGCGGGTTCATCCAGGACGGGGTGCGAATCCGGACCGGAATCGCCTTCCTCCGGGAGGCCCAGCCCGGCCCGGACATGAGGGAGACCGCCGCCGCGGAAGGGGCGGAGGCCCGCCTGGTCACCCTGGGAGAGTCGCTGTTGCGCGATTTGCGGGTGGGCTCCTGGGAGGGGCGCCCCGAGGAGACCTGCCGTTCGCTGGGGTGTGGCTACCGGTCCCGCTGTCATGGCGCGGGACGTGGGCTATAAGCCCGCCAACATGCCGAACGTCGTCGTCATCGGGGCGCAGTGGGGAGATGAAGGGAAGGGCAAGGTCGTTGACCTGCTCACGGAGCACGCACAGGTGGTCGTGCGGTTCCAGGGCGGCAACAACGCCGGCCATACCCTGGTGGTGAACGGTCAGAAGACCGTGCTCCACCTGATCCCGTCGGGAATCCTCCACGCGGGGAAGAGCTGTGTGATCGGCAACGGGGTGGTGGTCGACCCCGCGGTGCTGGTCAGCGAGATCGACGCGCTCAAGGCGCGCGGGCTGCTCAAGGACGACGCCCAGCTGCTGATCTCCGCCAACGCACACGTGATCTTCCCCTGGCACAAGCTGCTGGACGCGCTGCGGGAGAAGGTCCGGGGGGGCGCCGCCATCGGCACCACCGGCCGTGGGATCGGCCCCGCCTACGAGGACAAGGTCGCCCGCCATGGGATCCGGATCCGCGACCTGCTCAACCCCGAGCGGCTGCACCGCCGGATCTCCGAGCGGCTGCCCGCTGCCCTGGACGAGATGCACTCGCTGGCGATGACCGCCAAGGTCCCGGCGCCCACCCTGGAGACCCAGCAGCTGGTCACCGAGTTCGCGGCCCTGGGCGAGCGGCTGCGGCCGCACGTGGGCGACAGCTCGCTGTTCCTCACCGCGCAGATCCAGAAGGGGGCCCGGATCCTGTTCGAGGGCGCCCAGGGAACCCTGCTGGACGTGGACCACGGCACCTACCCGTTCGTCACCTCCTCCAACTGCGTGGCTGGCAACGCCTCCACCGGTTGTGGGCTGGGCCCCACCGCCATCGACAAGGTGCTGGGGATCTCCAAGGCCTACACCACCCGGGTGGGCGGCGGACCGTTCCCCACCGAGCTGTCGGACGAGACCGGTGAGCGGCTGCGCAAGGTCGGCGACGAGTTCGGCGCCACCACCGGCCGCCCCCGCCGCTGCGGCTGGCTGGACGGGGTGGTGCTGCGCTTCGCTGTCCGGGTCAACGGGCTCTCCGGGTTGGCCCTGACCAAGCTGGACGTGCTCTCCGGGCTCAAGACCCTCAGCATCTGCACCGCCTACGAGCTGGACGGGAAGAAGATCACCGAGCTGCCCGCCGACTTCGAGGAGCTGGAGCGGGTCAAGCCGATCTACGAGACGGTGCCCGGCTGGGAAGAGAAGCTGGAGGGGGCGCGGACCTTCGACGACCTCCCCACCAACGCCAGGCGCTACGTTCGCCGGGTGGAGGAGCTGTGCGGGGTCCCGGTGGTGTGCGTCTCGGTCGGCGCCGACCGCGGTGAGACCATCCTGATCGAGAACCCCTTCCGCGGGTAGCCAAGGTGTCCGCCTGGCCGCCCTGGGCACCCCGGTGATCCCGCCTGCCGCCCCGGATTGACACCGGAATCAACCCTGCGGGATACCTGACCGCGCACCCATCTTTCGCGCCCTGCTCGCGCCGAGGTCCCCCATGTCCGATTCGCACACCGCAGTGATCGTCGAGGCAGTCCGCACCGCGCGCGGCAAGAAGAAGGGCAGCCTGGTGGGGACCCACCCGGTGGACCAGCTGGCGCACGTGCTCAACGCCGCGGTCCGGCGCACCGGGGTGGACCCGCTGCTGCTGGACGACGTCTCGGTGGGCTGCGTGACCCAGGTGGGCGAGCAGGGGCTCAACATCGCCCGCGGCGCGATCCTGGCGGCCGGCCTCCCGATCGAGCTGGCCGGGCACACCGTGAACCGCTTCTGTGGCTCCGGTCTGCAGGCGGTCAACGCGGTGGCGATGGCGATCATGTCCGGCCAGGCGGACCTGGGAATCGGCGGCGGGGTGGAGGCGATGAACCGCGTCCCGATGGGCTCGGACGCCGACGGTCCCGGCACCGGTCCGGCGTCGGAGTCGCTGCTGGCCCGCTTCCCCGGGCTGGTTCCCCAGGGCCTGTCGGCGGAGCTGATCTGCGAGAAGTGGAAGCTGACCCGCGGACAGGTGGATGAGTTCGCCGCCGCCTCGCAGCAGAAGGCCGGGGTGGCCATCCGGGAAGGGCGCTTCAAGAAGGAGATCGAGCCCATCGAGGTGACCGACGCCTCCGGCGCCAAGAAGCTCTTCGACACCGACGAGCACAACCGCCCCTCCACCACGGTGGAGTCGCTCTCCGCGCTCAACCCGGTGTTCAAGCCGGACGGGATGATCCACGCCGGCAACTCCTCCGGGATCGTGGACGGCGCGGCGGCGGTGATGCTGGCCAGCGCGGCCAAGGCCCGCTCGCTGGGGCTCAAGGCCCGGGCCCGGATCGTGGCCACCGCGGTGGCCGGCTCCGACCCGGTGCTGATGCTGACCGGCCCCATCCCCTCCACCCAGAAGGCGCTCAAGAAGGCCGGGCTGTCGGTGAAGGACATCGACCTGTGGGAGATCAACGAGGCCTTCGCCCCGGTCCCGATCGTGGTGGGGCAGGAGCTGGGGATCCCGCTGGACCGGATCAACGTCAACGGCGGGGCCATTGCCCTTGGCCACCCGCTGGGGGCCACCGGCGCCATCCTGATCGGCACCCTGCTCAATGAACTGGAGCGCCGCGACCTGCGTTACGGTGCCGCCACCCTCTGCATCGGCTACGGTATGGGGATCACCACCATCATCGACCGCAAGGTCGACTAAGCGGAGCCTGCCCGTGATGCCGAAGATCCAAGGGGCCGTCTTGGCGGCCCTGCTGTTCGCCGCCCCCGCCGGTTGGTCCCAGTCGGCCTCCTCGGAGCGCGTCCCCTCCCCGGCCCTGTCCCTGGGCCGGGTGGCGGACGGTGACCGGCTGATGCAGGACCGTCGCTACCGGGAGGCCGCCTTCGCCTACCTGGACGCGGTGCACGCCGACGTCGCCAGCGTGGAGGCCAACTTCAAGCTGGCCAACGCGTATGCGGTGCTGGGGTTCTTCGACCAGGCCACCCTGCACTGGACCCGGGCCGCCGCGCAGAGCAGCGACCCGGCGGTGCGCAAGAGCGCGGAGGAGAACATCGCCAAGGCCAGGACCCGGGGCCAGGAGGCCGGGGGAGGTTCGCCCCCGCTTCAGGGCAAGGCCCCCGGCGCCGGTCCCATCGCCGAGGCCGCCCGCGAGCGGGCCCGCGCCGCCTACGAGGCGGGGGTCAAGCAGGTGACGGCGCGCGACTACCCCGCCGGGGTCCAGTCCCTGGGGGCCGCCATCGTCAACGATCCCACCCTCACCGTGGCCTACGTGGCCCGGGGCAGCGCCCTGATCGGGCTCAAGCGCTACGGCGAAGCGTTGCTGGACTACCAGTACGCGCAGCGGCTGGCGCCAGCCACCGCCTCACCGGTGTACGGCCTGGCCGAGGCCTACCGGGCCCTGGGCCGGATCCCTGAGGCGCGGGAGCACTACCAGCGCTACATCGAATCCCAGGCAGCCGACATCCGCCCTGCACTCCAGGACGATGCGCGCCGAAAGCTGGAGAAGCTGTAGCGGGCAGGCAGGTAGGGAAATGCCTCCGTGGCATCCTTGCGTCCGCGGGACTACTTTTCTGGCATGTCCCCCGGTCCGGAGAGCGAAGCGCAGGTGTTCCGTCCCCGGCGGTGGTTTGCCGCGGTGATGGCCTTGGCCACCCTGCTGTGGGTGGGGGTGCTGATCTACCTGATGCAGTTCGAAGAGGTCCCGCTCAAGACCTTCCTCTCCGCGGCGTTCTTCGTGGTCTTCTTCGCAATCTCGGTCGCCTACTACGGCCGCACCGCGGTGGTGGTGGACTCCGGCGGGGTCACCTTCCGCGGGATGGTGCGCACCCGCCGCTTCTCGTTCAGTGACATCCGCAAGGTGGACGTGCTGCCCGGCCCGGTGATCGTCTACGCGGTGCGGGTCAACCAGCGCTTCGTGCACTTCACCAGCTTCTTCCAGCAGCACCGTCGGTTGATGGAGCTGCTGGTGGAGCGGGCCGGGCTGGCCCCGGTGTAGCTCAGCCGGTCAACCGCCAGGTCATCAGCGCCCCAATCACCGCCAGCACCAGCGCGCCCACCAGCACGCTCCACTCCGATCCGAGCTCCGGGGGAGGGGAGGGAGGTGGAAGCTGCGGCGGCGCCTCCGGTGCTGGCGCGGGCGGCGGGGTGGGGTGAGGGCAGCTGAACTTGAGCAGCGCGGTGCCGATCTCGATCAGGTCCCCATCCTTGAGGGTCCGGGGCCGGCTGGCCCGCCGGCCTCCCACGAACACGCCATTGGGAGAACCCAGATCCTCCAGCCGGGTCCGTCCCTGCTCGCGGAGGATCCGGGCGTGCCGCCGGGACACCGAGCGGTCCCGGATTCGCAGCCCCACCTTGGCGCCCCGACCGATCTCGGTGATCCCATCCACCACCGGGAACACCCGTCCCAGGTCCAGCCCGGTGAGGCAGGTGAGGGTGGGGCCCTCGTGGGAGGCCAGCTGGCCCTCTCCTTCGAACAGCCCCTGGAGCAGGGCCACCGTTCCCTCCTTGAGGCCGGCGGTCTCTTCCCTCAGCCGCCGCAGCCGCACCCCTTCGCCCAGCTCGATCACCTCCTGGGGCAACCACAGCCGGCGGACTCCGGGCGGGGTGAGCACCCCATCGAAGGCCAGCGGTTCGCCCGCCTCCACCACCACCTGCGGCCCCTCGATGTGGGTGGCCAACTGCCCGGGGCTGACACCAGGGAGGTGCACCTGGTCGGTTGATCCTCCGCCGAACGTGAAGATTCCATCGCGCAGCTCCACCTGGGTCCGCGCGCCACCGTGTTCGATCTCGAGCCTCATGATCCTTGGACCAGGAGCAACGGTGGTGCCGGAGTGAACCCCCCGGAACTGCACGGGTCGGCGGCGCAAGCCGGTCCCGCGCAGGGGACGGCGTTGTCCGGCGCCGCGGATGGAAGTGAGCGGCGAGGGTCCAAGCCACTCCCTGCGCGGGTGTACGGCACCTTCGAAGCCGCGCACGACGGGACGCTGATCCGCGGGCCCGTTGCCGCCTAGCCTTGGGCCCCAGCGTCCCCGGACGCGGAACTTCGCGCGCGGTCCGGCCCACTGGCTCGCGTAGCATGCCCGGCCGATGCGCCTCCCCTTTCTGGTCCTCGCCGCCGCACTGTTGCTGAGCGCCTGCCGTGACGAGCAGGCCGGTCCCAAGCCCCGGACCCCGCCGCTCCCCCCCGCGACCGGCGCTGCCCAGGTGCTGGACGCGCCTCCCGCCGACCTCACCTTCCGCAGCGGCGCCACCTGGGGCAACGGAGCGGTCCGTTACCTGGGCAGCAAGGTGTCGCCGGCCCAGCCGGGACGGCCGGTCACCGTGGCCCACTACTTCCGGGCGGAGTCCACGCCGCCCGGTGGCTTCGCGTTCTTCGTCCACGTGGTGGATCCGGACACCGGGCAGATGCTGAGCAACGCCGATCACGAGATCCAGGACGGCGCGATGCCGGTGGGCCGCTTCCCGGTGGGGAAGGTGGTGGAGGACATCCACCAGGTGGGGTTGCCGCCCGGGGTCACCCGCGCCCGGCTGTTGCTGGGCTTCTGGGCCGGGGACAGCCGCCTCCCGGTGGATCAGCCCCAGGCGCACGATGGTGCCCAGCGGATGTTGGGCCCCACCCTGGGAGGCGAGGCCTCGACGCTGCCGGAGTACCGCGCCCCGCGGGCCGCCCAGCCCCCCCGGATTGACGGGGTGCTGGACGACGCCGCCTGGGCGGCCGCGCCTGAGGTGGTGCTGGTGGGCAGCTTCGATGGCCGCCAGCCGTCGCTGAGCACCCGGGCCCGGCTCACCTGGGACGAGGCCCATCTCTACGTGGCCTTCGATTCGGAGGACCCGGATGTCTGGGGCACCTTCCGCCAGCGGGACGATCCCATCTACACCCAGGAGGCGGTGGAGATCTTCCTGGACGCTGACGGTGACGGGCGGACCTACAACGAGCTGCAGGTCTCACCCCACAACGTGCTCTTCGACGCCTACTTCGCCGAGCGCCGAAAGGATCTGGAGAAGGGGGTGCTGTGGTCCTCCGGCGCGGTGAGCGCGGTGGAGGTGCGCGGCTCGCTGGACGACGACGGCGATCATGACCAGGGCTGGACGGTGGAGCTGAAGATCCCCTACGCGAACCTGGCCTCGGTCCCGCGGATCCCGCCGGTGAAAGGGGACCGCTGGCGCTTCAACCTCTACCGGCTGGAGGCCCACCAGCGCAAACAGGTGGAGGGGATGGCCTTCTCCCCGTTGCACATCGGCGACTTCCACCATCTGCCGCGCTTTGGCTGGCTGATTTTCGACTAGTTCTCGTCGTGGGGGTTGATCTCCCAGGGGGAGTCCGCCACCGAACGCTGCGAGGGGTCGCCCAGGAAGTGCAGGTACCCGTTGCTCTCCAGGGTGTCGATCAGATCCTCGGCCTCCATCTGGGAGATCCGCTTCCGGTCCACCAGTGCGTCGCGCATCATCGCCTTGCCGCGCAGATAGCCCACTGGCCCGCCGGGCAGCAGGGTCTTGAGCTCCTCCACCAACGCCTGCTGATCGATTTCTTCGGGAATCATGGCCCGGAAACGATGCGGAGTCGGTCCTCGTCCGGCAAGGGAAGTGGCTCTTTCCCGTCGAGGTCGCCTGCCCGGTAGCTGGTCAGGCTCAGCCCGTCCTCGTCGCTGCGGAAGGTGATCGCTCCCAGCTGATCGGTCCGCAGACAGCGCGCCCCCAGCGCCTCCGCCCGCTGGACAACCTCCGGATGGGGAAACCCGAACCGGCTGTGGGCGGCCACGCAGAACACCACATAGCGGGGGCGGGCGGCGGCCAGGAAGGCCTCGGTGCTGGAGGTCCGTGAGCCGTGGTGCGCGGCCTTGAGCACGGTCACCGGGGAGGGGGTCAACTGCTCCTCCGCCGGAGCCTCGATGTCCCCGGTGAGCAGGAACACCTGATCGCGGTGGTGGATCTCCAGCACCACGCAGCGGTCGTTGGTGCCCTCCAGCAGCGCCCGATCCGCCGGCGGACCCAACACCCGGACTTCCGCCTCCCCCAACGTCAACGGGGGGTGTCCCCGCTCCACCCACTCCACCTGGGCCCCGGGGCTGGCGGTGGCCACCCGGAAGGCCAGCGTGTCCTCCTCCGCACCCGCCGGGAGCCACACCCGTCGGGTGGGCAGCGCGGCCAGGGTGGAGGCCAACCCCAGCGCGTGATCCGCGTGGGGATGGGAGAGCACCGCCAGGTCCAGGGCGTTGATCCCCCGGTCGCGCAGGAACGGGAGCACAAAGCGCTGCCCGGTGTCCGCCCCCCGGGGCGCGCCCCCGCCGTCGATCAAGGCGTGGCTCCCCCGGGAGGAGACCACGATCGCATCGCCGTGCCCCACCGCCAGGAAGGTCACCTCCAGCCCCGCTCGCGGCAGCAGCGGGGAGAGCGCCAGGGCCAGCCCCAGCGGCGTCCCCAGCGAGGCCCACCGCCACCGGCCGCGGGCCAGGGCGAAAATTCCCAGGCCCAGGAAGAACAAGGTGGCGGCGGTGCCGCCGAAGGAGGGGAGGGGTAGGGCCGCCAGGGGCGCCTGGGCGAACAGCTGCCCCACCCGCAGCAGCAGCTCCGAGGCGTAGGTTCCCAGCCACAGCAGCGGCGAGGCGGCGGTCAGGTCCACGGAGGCCACCGCCGCGGCCGACGCCGCCAGGCCGGTGAGCACCGAACACAAAGGCAGCGCCACGACGTTGGCCACCAGCCCCGCCAGGGAGACCCGGTGGAAGCTGGAGGCAGTCAGCGGCAGGGTGGCCAGGGACACCGCCACGCTGGCCGCCAGGGTGATCAACACAGTCTCCCGCAACCGCTGCAGCCAGTAGCGCCGGCGCTGGGTGGCCGAGGGCTGGGGCGGGTCCACCGGGATCACCGCCCGGATCGCCGGCGCCAGCAGCACCAGGGAGAGCACCGCCACGAAGGACAGCTGCATCGAGAGATCGCCCACCGCCGCCGGGTCCACCATCACCACCGTCAGCGCCGCCACCGCCAGGCTGTTGAGCGCGTCCGCCCGGCGCTGTCCCGCCAGGGCCACCAGAAAGGCGCTGGCCATCACCGCCGAGCGGACCGCCGGGGGTTGCCACCCGGTGAACGCCACGTACGCCCAGACCAGCGGAATGGAGGCCACCGCCGAGGGGCGGCGCAGATCGAAGCTGCGCACCCGCCGGAACAGCAGCACCGCCAGCCGCCGGGTGAGCCACACCAGCAACAGCGCCAACGCCGCCACATGCAGTCCGCTGACGCTGAGCACGTGCGCCAGTCCGCTGCGGGCGAAGGTCTCCTCCGCCTCCGGCGAAAGCTCCGAGCGCAGGCCGGCGGCCAGGGTCAGGAACAGCGCCGCGGACTCCGGGGAGGGGGCCAGCTCCCGGGTGCGTGCCTCCAATCCAAGGTGGGTCCGCTCCAGCCACCGCCGCCAGTCGGAGGGAGGGGAGAGCACCACCAGCCGGTCCGCCTTGAAGCCTCCCTGGTACAGCACCCCCCGTCGCAGCCGGGGGCGGTGCAGATCGTACTGACCGGGGTTGGCGGCGGGAGTTCCCGGCCGCAGCGAGGTCTCCACCAGCACCCGCTGGCCGGGGTGGAGCCGGGGCCCACCGGAGTCTGCGTACAGCAGCGCCCGGAACCGGGCGGGCTGCGAGTCCACCCGGCCCACCGCCAGACGGACCCGGAGGCCGTCGGGGAAGCGCAGGACCTCCTCCACCTCGCCTTCCAGCCGGACCTTGCGGTCCAGCAGGTCGAAGGGAACCACCGTCCGGGCCTGCCACGTCCCAAGAGCCAGACCGGTGAGCAGACACCCCAGGAGCAGACAGAGGTGGGCGCCGGTGCGGTGCTGTCCCACCACCGACCAGGTCCCCAGGATCAATGCGGGGACGAGGAATTTCGCCGGATTCTGGCCCGTTTCCGCAGAGAGGTAGGCACCCGCGGCCAGCATTGCCGCCGGGAACAAGAGGGGGCGCCGCGCCAGGTCACCCCAGGAGCTGCGATCCATGGTCCATCCCCTCTCCCGCCAACTCCACAACTCCCCGGAACCACCGAACCTACTTGGACCCACTTGTGCGGGTCAACCGGGTCCGTTTGATTCAACGCGGCAAATGTGGTAGTTATCCCACCCCTCTCCGCAGTAGCCGGCCTTTCGGGGCTGGATTTTCAAGGAGGCAGTTCGAGTGCAGACCAGCTTCAAAACGGGCGATAAGGCGGTTTACCCAGGCCAGGGCGTCGGCGAAGTCATGGGGATTGAGCACACCGAAGTCGCGGGTCAGCGCCAGTCGTTCTACGTGCTCCGAATCCTCGAGAACGGGATGCGGATCATGATCCCGATCAACAAGGTCGGCTCGGTTGGTCTGCGCGAGATCATCAGCGAAGACGACGTGAAGCAGGTCTACGCCATCCTCCGGGAGAAGGACATCTCGGTCGACTCCACCACCTGGAACCGTCGGTACCGGGAGTACATGGAGAAGATCAAGACCGGCTCGGTCTTCGAGATCGCGGAGGTGCTGCGTGACCTCTACCTGCTCAAGGGCGACAAGGACCTCTCCTTCGGCGAGCGCAAGATGCTGGACACCGCGCGCTCCCTGCTGATCAAGGAGCTGTCCCTGGCCAAGGGCTGCACCGAGGACGAGATCGAGTCCGACCTGAAGAAGATCTTCAACCTGGCTCCGGACTCCAAGGCCTAAGGCGGCCTTCGACTCCTGTAGAGACCGCGCCCCGTTCCTGCGAAGGAGCGGGGCGTCGTCGTGTCTGACGCACGCAGCCCAAAAAGGGGACAGGCTACATTATCGACGCGCCGCGTCGATAATGTAGCCTGTCCCCTTTTTCAGTCTCCGAAGGCCGCGTCGATGGCCTGACTCTTGGGCTTCGAGGCGGCGGCTTGAAGGCGGGTCAGCTCGGCCTTGGCGGCCTGGTTCTGGGGATCGAAGCGGAGGGCTTGCTTGAGCGCGGTCTGGGCCGCGGCGGAGTCTCCCGCCTTGGCCAGCCGGGTCCCGGCCATCAAGTGGACCGCGGAGAGCTGCCGACGGATCTGTGCGTTGTAGCTGCTCCAGCCGCCGCCGATCGCCTCGTCCTGCTTGAGCGCCAAATCCAGATGCCGCAGCGCGGCCTGTTCGTCCCCGGCGGCCAGCGCCTTCTGCGCCGACTCCCAGGTCCCCTGGAAGCGGGCCAGCTTGGTGACCACCGCCTCCTGGTCCTTCTTGCGCGCCAACTCGATGGCGGCGGCCACATCGCCCCGCTCGTAGCGGGCGAGGATTACCGGATCGATCCGCACCTCGGTCTCGATCACCGGCTCCGGCGCCGGCTGGGCCTTGCGGACCGGCGCGGTGCGCTTGGCCAAAGGCCGCGGCTCGGCCGTCCTGGTCGGCACCGGCGCGGGGGCCGGCCCGGGCGCCACTTCGGCCACCTCCGGCGCGGGCGCCTCATCCACCTTGTCCGTGGCGGAGTGGACCGAGGCGGGGACGCTGCTGGGAACCGGAAGCGGTAGATCTGCGGGGAGCGGGGAGGCCGCCCTCATCGCCACCGGGGCCTGCTCGTCGCTGGGGCCACCGCTGAACTTGAAGAAGGCGAAGATGATCACCGAGGCCAGCCCGATCCCCACCGCGCAGGAGGCGATGGCGATCCCGGTGACGTGGGAGTTGAAGAAGGCGCCCTGCGGCCCCGGTCCCTGGCGGCTGCGGGTGGAGGTCCCGGTGTTGCCCACCCCCGGGCCCCGCAGCCTCAGCTGCGAGGTGCCGATCACCAACTCGTCGCCGGCGAAGATCTCCACCTCGCGTTCGATCCGCTGCTGGTTGACGTAGGTCCCGTTCTGGCTGCCCAGGTCCTTGATGAAGAACCGCTCGCCGCGCCGGGTGATCTGCGAGTGGCGGCGGCTGATCGACGGGTGCTGCAGCCGCAGGGTGGCCAGCGAGGCGCGCCCGATCAGCACCAACCCCTGCTTGACCGGAGCCAGCTGGCCCATCCCCGGTCCCCGCTCCACATAGACGGAAGCGGGGGAGTAGCCAGGCTCGGCCACATCTCCGGTGGCGTAGGAGGGCGGCAGCTCCTGGTCGGCGGGTTCGATCGGGGTGTGGTAGCGCCCCTGCTTGGGCGCGCGCTTCCCGTGGGCGGGGAACTGCGGCACCCGCTGGGGCGCCGGATCGTCCGCGCGCAGAGGTTCGATCCCGTCATCGAAGGGGAGCTCCAGCTCCGTCTTCTTCTGGGGATCTGCCGGCCGCGACGCCGGAGGACGCCCGGGTCGCTTTGGGTTCGACGGCGCCATGTGCCCCCGGATTATCGCCGGAAACGCGGCGGATGTTGTGAAGCCCTGTCCGACCGGGCCCGCCCGTTCGTCCGCCTGGGTTCGAGGCCTTCAAACCCGCTGATTTACAGCTATCTCCTCCGCGGAGCTGCCCCTAGATTGCCGTCCCCTGACTTTGCTGAAAGGACCGTGACGTGACCGACGCCCTCCTTCGGGTCTTCAACACGATGACCAACCAGAAGGAACCCCTGGTGCCTGCCCGGCCAGGTGAGTTCGGCGTCTATGTGTGTGGGCCCACGGTCTACAACCTGATCCACATCGGCAACGCGCGGACCTTCACCTCGATGGACGTGGTGGTGCGCTACCTGCGCTACCGCGGCTTCAAGGTCACCTACGTCCGCAACTACACCGACGTGGACGACAAGATCATCAACGCCGCCGCCAAGACCGGCGAGTCGGCGGTGGGGTTGGCCGCGCGCTTCGTGGAGGAGTTCCAGAAGGACGCCGCCCGGCTGGGGCTGCTGGAGCCGGATCACTCCCCCAAGGTCAGCGACCACCTCCCGGAGATCGTGGACATCATCCAGCGGCTGGTGGACCGGGGGATCGCCTACCACTCCCAGGGGGATGTGTACTTCGCGGTCTCGAAGTATCCGGAGTACGCCAAGCTCTCCAAGCGCAACCTGGACGATCTGCGTCAGGGAGATCGGGCCCAGACCGGAGACCTGAAGCACGAGCCGCTGGACTTCGCCCTCTGGAAGGCGGCCAAGCCGGGGGAGCCCTCCTGGGAGAGCCCCTGGGGACCGGGTCGTCCCGGCTGGCACATCGAGTGCTCGGCGATGAGCGCCAGGTACCTGGGCAGGACCTTCGACCTCCACGGGGGCGGGCTGGATCTGATCTTCCCCCACCACGAGAACGAGCTGGCCCAAAGCGAGGGCGCCTGGGGAGAGAAGCCGTTCGTGCGCTACTGGATGCACTGCGGCTTCCTGGATCTGGAAGGCGCCAAGATGTCCAAGAGCCTGGGCAACGTGGTGGCGCTGCGGGACGCGCTGGGCCGGGTGGACGCCGAGGCGCTGCGGATGTTCTTCCTCTCCACCCACTACCGCAACCAGCTGAGCTTCGCGGAGAAGTCGCTCTCCGACGCCGAGGCCCGGATGGAGTACTTCTACGAGACCCTGCGCAAGGTGGACGAGCGGATCACCGGCAAGGACTTCGGGCCGGGCCCGCTGCACGGGGATCCGGAGCGCCACCGCCGCGAGTTCGAGGCGGCGATGGACGACGACTTCAACGCCCCCGGCGCGCTGGGCACCCTCTCCGCGCTGTTCAACGAGCTCAACGAGCTGACCGACAAGCCGCCGGTGAAGGACAAGCCGCTGGTGGGCCGGACCCTGGTCGCCCTGCGCGAGCAGGTCCGCCGGATCGCTCCCGCCCTGGGCCTTTTGGAGGATGAGCCCAAGGCCTGGCTGTTGCGCCGCCGGGAGCGTCTGGTGACGGCCCGGGGGCTCGATCCTTCCCAGGTGGAGAGGCTGATCTCCGAGCGGGCCCGGCTGCGGGCGGCCAAGGACTTCGCCGGGGCGGACGGGGTGCGCGCGCAGCTGCTGGCGCTGGGGGTGGAGATCATGGACACCCCGGCCGGGACCACCTGGAAGGTCGCCGCGGGCTGAGCAGAACGTGGTCCTCCGCGGCAGGCGCGTGCTAACTGCGCGCCCATGTTCCCTGCGCTCATGTTGACCCTGCTGACCTCCGTGGATGGAGGCGTGCCTACGCTCCCGCTGACCGCCAGCGAGCGGGCCGCGGAGCTGAAGATCACCGCCGCGGAGATCGCCCGCCACACCCGCTACCTGGCCAGTGATGCCCTGGAGGGACGGGCCCCTGCAAGCCGCGGTGATCGGCTGACCCAGCAGTATCTGGTCCGGCAGTTCAAGGCGCTGGGGCTGCAGGGCGGCGCGCCCGACGGGGGCTACCTGCAGGAGGTGGAGCTGGTGGGGGTGACCGGGAACCCGGACACAGTCACCCTCTGGCTGCCCGATGGCGGAACCCACGAACTGCGTTACCGGGAGGAGTTCATTGCCGTGGCCGGCGAGCCCCGACCGGAGTCGAAGCTGGACGGGGTGGAGCTGGTGTTCGTGGGCTACGGGATCGAGGCCCCGGAGTTCGGGTGGGACGACTACAAGGGGCAGGACCTGAAGGGGAAGGTCCTCTTGATGATGAACAGCGATCCGGAGTCGGATCCGGCACTGTTCGCCGGCAAGGCCCGGCTCTGGTACGGGCGCTGGGACTACAAGTTCGAGGTGGCGGCCAGGAAGGGCGCCGCCGGGGTGGTCCTGATCCACACCACCCCCAGCGCCGGCTACCCGTGGTCGGTGGTGCAGACCTCCTGGTCCGGGGAACAGTTCGAGCTGCCCGGCGGCACCTTGCCCCAGTGCGAGGTGGAGCTGTGGTTCAACGAGGAGACCTCCCGCAGGGTGGTGGGGCTGGCCGGATTGGACCTGGACTCGCTGTGGGCCCGGGCGCAGTCCCGTGAGTTCCGCCCGATCCCCCTGGGGATCAAGCTGAGCACCGCGTTTGCCAACCAGGTGACCCGGAAGAAGACGGCGAATGTGATCGGCCGGCTCCCTGGCTCGGATCCGGAGCTGGCCAGGGAGGGGGTGATCTACACCGCCCACCACGATCACCTGGGCAAGAAGGCGGGCGCCAAGAGGGGTGAAGACGCCATCTACAACGGGGCGGTGGACAACGCTTCCGGGGTGGCCCAGCTGCTGACCGTGGCCCGCGCCTTCCGCGCGCTGAAGCCGGCGCCGGGCCGGTCGGTGTACTTCGCCGCGGTGGCCGCCGAGGAGCAGGGGCTGCTGGGGTCGCAGTTCCTGGCCCAGAACTCCCCGCTGCCCCCCGGGCGCTGGGCGGCGAACATCAACATCGACGGCGCCAACATCTGGGGGAAGACCCGCGATGTGACCGTGATCGGCCACGGCAAGTCGTCGCTGGATGGGCTGATCGAGAAGATCGCCGCCTCCCAGGGAAGGCGGGTGACGCCGGATCAGCTGCCCGACCGCGGGTTCTTCTACCGCTCGGACCAGTTCAACTTCGCCAAGCTGGGCGTGCCCGCGGCCTACGCCGAGAGCGGGATGGACGTGATCGGCCGTCCCACCGGCTGGGGAAAGGCGCAGAAGGAGACCTTCGAGGCGGCGCACTACCACCAGCCCTCCGACGCCTACAGCCCCCGCTGGGATCTAAGCGGCGCGGTCCAGGACTCGCAGCTGTACTTCCACCTGGGCCGGCTGGTGGCCAACACCCCGGCGATGCCGACCTGGAACCCGGGCGACGAGTTCGAGCACCCGCGGCAGGAGGCGCTGCGCCGCCTGGCCCGCTGACCCCATCCCGCCTGCCTGCCCCCCGCTTTGGCACCCCCGCCCCCGGTACGGCCTGCGTGCGCTCCCCTCCGCTGTTAAATTCCCCCAGGTTCCATGTCCCAACTCAAGGTCGTCAGCCAGTATCAGCCGCAGGGAGATCAGCCTCGGGCCATCGGTGAGCTGACCGAGGGGCTGCTGCGAGGGGACAAGCACCAGACCCTGCTGGGGGTCACCGGATCGGGCAAGACGTTCACCATGGCGAACGTGATCGCCAACCTGAACCGGCCCACCCTGGTGATCGCGCACAACAAGACCCTGGCCGCGCAGCTGTATGGAGAGTTCAAGGAGCTCTTCCCCCAGAACGCGGTGGAGTACTTCGTCAGCTACTACGACTACTACCAACCGGAGGCGTACGTCCCCTCCTCGGACACCTTCATCGAGAAGGACTCCACCATCAACGACGAGATCGAGCGGATGCGCCACTCGACCACCCACTCGCTGCGGACCCGCGAGGACGTGGTGGTGGTGGCCTCGGTCTCCTGCATCTACGGCCTGGGCACCGCGCGCTCCTACCTGACGATGGCGGTGCGGGTGGAGCTTGGCGCGGACCTGGGCCGCGAGGCGCTGATCCGCAAGCTGATCGACGCCCAGTACGAGCGCAACGACTACGACTTCCACCGCGGCACCTTCCGCGTCCGCGGCGACACCCTGGAGGTGTTCCCCGCCTACGAGGAGGAGCGGGCGATCCGGATCGAGTTCTTCGGGGACACGGTGGAGAAGATCACCGAGTTCGATCCGCTGCGGGGGCAGAAGCTGCAGGAGCTGTCGATGGCGGTGATCTTCCCCGGCAGCCACTACGTGACCGAGGAGGACCAGCGGCGCACCGCGATCGGGACCATCCGGGAGGAGCTGCGCGAGCGGCTCTCCGAGCTCAAGGCGGAGAACAGGCTGGTGGAGGCGCAGCGGCTGGAGCAGCGCACCCTGTTCGACCTGGAGATGATGGAGCAGATTGGGTTCTGCAACGGGATCGAGAACTACTCCCGCCACCTCTCCGGCCGCGCCCCCGGCGAGCCGCCGCCCTGCCTGATCGACTACTTCCCCCAGAACCGGCTGGTGCTGATCGACGAGAGCCACCAGACGATTCCGCAGATCGGATCGATGTTCAAAGGCGACCGGTCCCGCAAGGAGACCCTGGTGGAGTTCGGCTTCCGGCTGCCCTCGGCGATCGACAACCGGCCGCTGAAGTTCAACGAGTTCGAGGCCCTGGCGCCCCAGTCGGTGTTCGTCTCCGCCACCCCCGCGGAGTACGAGCTGCAGCAAAGCGGCGGGGTGGTGGTGGAGCAGATCATCCGCCCCACCGGGCTGGTGGATCCGGAGGTGGAGGTCCGCCCGGTGGCCAACCAGGTGGAGGATCTGCTGGAGGAGATCCGGCTGCGCACCGCCGCCGACCAGCGGGTGCTGGTGACCACCCTCACCAAGCGGATGGCCGAGGATCTCACCGAGTATTACGCCGACGTGGGGGTCAAGGTCCGCTACCTGCACGCGGACATCGACGCCATCGAGCGGATGGCGATCTTGCGCGACCTGCGCCGCGGCGAGTTCGACGTGCTGGTGGGGATCAACCTGCTCCGCGAGGGCCTGGACATCCCGGAGGTCTCGCTGGTGGCGATCCTGGACGCGGACAAGGAGGGCTTCTTGCGCTCCCACGTCTCGCTGATCCAGACCATTGGCCGGGCCGCCCGCAACCTCCAGGGGCGGGTGATCATGTACGCCGAGCACCTCACCGCCTCGATGAGGCTGGCCCTGGACGAGACCCAGCGCCGGCGCACCGTGCAGCAGGAGTACAACCGGGCCCACGGGATCACCCCCCAGTCGGTGAAGAAGAACATCCTCGATCTGGCCGCCCACCTCTACGCCCACGACCCGATGGCCCTGCCGATGGCCGCGGAGGGCACCGCCGACGATCTGCTGACCAAGAAGGACCTCCAGAAGCTGGTGGCGGAAATGGGCCAGCAGATGCAGGTGGCCGCGGACGCGATGGAGTTCGAGCAGGCCGCCACCCTGCGCGACAAGGTCCTGCTCCTCAAGGAGATGGACCTGGGGCTCAAGCCCCCCTCCAGGGCGCTGTTGGCCCGCTTTGCCCCGGCCAAGTCCGAGGACGCACCGCGGCTGAAGAAGGCGGCGGCCCGGTCCGCCCGCCGCAAGAGGTAGCGAACCCCCGATGGCCCTGGATCTGGACAGCAAGCTGGCGGGCCTGCCCACCCAGCCCGGCGTGTATCTGATGAAGGATCAGGCCGGGGAGATCATCTACGTGGGCAAGGCGGTGAACCTCCGCTCCCGGGTGCGCTCCTACTTCAACCGCACCGGCGACTCGCGCGCCTTCATCCCGCTGCTGGAGGGGATGCTGGGGGACATCGAGACGGTGATGGTCTCCAACGAGAAGGAGGCCCTGCTTCTCGAGAACGAGCTGATCAAGCGCCACAACCCGCGCTTCAACGTCAAGCTGCGGGACGACAAGGCCTTCATCTGCCTGCGGCTGGAGGTGGGGCAGACCTATCCGCGGCTGGAGGTGGTCCGCCGGTTCAAGAACGACGGGGCGCGCTACTTCGGACCCTACGCGTCGGCCTCGGCGATCCGGGAGACGCTGAAGATCATCAACCGCTTCTTCCAGCTGCGGACCTGCACCGATCACGTGCTGGAGAACCGCAAGCGGCCCTGTCTGCTGTTCCAGATTGGCCGCTGCCCGGCGCCCTGCGTCTACGAGGTCCCGGCGGAGAACTACCGCCGCAGCGTGGAGGAGGTGCTGCTGTTCCTGGAGGGGCGGGCCGGGGACCTCTCCGAGGCGCTGCGGGCCCGGATGAAGCAGGCCTCCTCACAGCTGCGCTTCGAGGACGCGGCCCGGGTCCGGGATCAGCTGTTCGCCATCGAGCGGTCACTGGAGCGGCAGAAGATCGCCAGCATCGGGGAGGTGGTGGACCAGGACGTGTTCGGCTTCTTCCGGGAGGCGGACCGGCTGCTGCTGTACATCCTCTACGTCCGGCACGGGCGGATCATCGGCGGGCAGAGCTTCCTGCTCACCGGCCAGGAGTTCCCGGTGGAGGAGCTGGTCGCCTCCTTCGTGAACCTCTACTACCAGCAGGACAACTTCATCCCCGAGGAGGTCTTGCTCCCGGTGGAGCCGGAGGGGATGGAGGGGCTGGGAGAGCTGCTGGGCGAACGCAAGGGATCCCGGGTCCGGGTCCAGCACCCCAAGCGCGGGGACAAGGCGGCGATGGTGGAGATGGCGCGCCAGAACGCCGAACAGGCCTTCTCCGAACGCAAGCGCAGCCGGGACGAGACCGAGGCCATCTTGGAGCGGCTGAAGACCCGGCTGAACCTGCGCCGGGTCCCCCGCCGGATGGAGTGCTTCGACATCTCCCACTTCCAGGGAGCGTCGATCGTCGCCTCCCAGGTCGCCAGCACCGAGGGGGAGCTGGACAAGGCGCGCTACCGCCGCTTCCGGATCAAGACCGTGGGGGGGCAGGACGACTTCGCCAGCATGTACGAGGTGATCGCCCGGCGGATGCGCAAGGGGCTCAAGGAGGAGGACGTCCCGGATCTGCTGGTGATCGACGGCGGCAAGGGTCAGCTGGCCTCTGCCTACGCGGCGCTCAAGGACGTGGGGGCGCCGGAGGTGGACGTGGTGGGGCTGGCCAAGAGCCGGGAGTTGGAGACCCAGGATCGCTCCGCGCCCACCGAACGCAGCGCGGAGCGGGTGTTCCTGGTGGGGGTCAAGGATCCGATCGTGCTCAAGCAGAACTCGCCGGAGCTGTTCATGCTCACCCGGCTGAGGGACGAGGCGCACCGCTTCGCGATCACCTACCAGCAGAAGTCGATGCGGAAGCGGAACTTCACCTCGGTGCTGGAGGACATCCCCGGGGTGGGGGAGGGCCGAAAAAAGGCGCTGTTGCGCAACTTCGGGTCCCTCAAGCGGATCAAGGACGCTTCGATCGAGGACATCGCCTCGGTGGAGGGCGTGGGGCCTGCGGTGGCGGAGCGGATCCACGCCTTTCTCCATGCCCGTCATCCAGAGGAGGATTCACGGTCGGATCCGGTGCGGGAAAGCTCGCTGGCGGAGGCCTCCGGCACCCCGGAGGAGGAGGTGGAGGCCATTGCCGAGGCCGCCACCCTGGGAGTGTCCGGAGAGGATTTGGTGACCGGAACCCAACTTTCCCGGTCCACGCCTGGCGAGGGGTGATTAATCTCGGTCTTGGAGATTTCGTCACCCCGTCCGGGTTTTTCATTGCCGCGCCGGGCGACGCTGTTTTATAGCCGCGTCGGCAGTTTACGACCCGCAACAGAGGGGCGAGGGAAGGACTATGAGGCTTTATCCCAAGGTGATTCCCATCATCTCCCGCGAGGCGATCCAGAAGCTGATGCAGGATGGGGACATCGAGGTCGAGCCCATGCGCGTGGCCGACGCCGAGATGGACCTGTCGGCGATCATGCGTGAGTACCTCGCCAACGAAGAGCGGGTGAACCAGGCGACCCGCGAGGCGTTGGAGCGCCGCGGCTACGACTACTCCAAGTTCAACCAGGTGAAGCGCGAGATGGCGGACGTGCGCGGCTTCAAGATGGGGGACGAGGGGATCGAGTTCGTCATCAACCAGATGATCGAGTTCCTCCTGATCAGCCGGAACGTGGAGGAGGTGTTCGCCCAGGACACCAGCCTTCGCACCAAGCTGCACGAGGTGATGAAGAAGCACCTCGACGTGGACGACGAGATCGACAAGGAGGCCCGCTCCCGCCTCAAGCATCTGCAGGAGGGCACCTCGGCCTTCGACATCGAGTACAACAAGACCCTCGAGCAGATCCGCCGCGCGCGGGGGCTGATCTAGCGGCTTCATTCTTCGGCTGCCCCCGTCGGTGGGCAGCCAGGCGACACAGCGCTGCGTGCCCGCCCGGGCGCTTCCTCCCTACGTTGAGTCAAGGGAGGAGTTCGGGATGGGAATCTGGACAGCGGTCGTTTGCGCCACCGCGCTGAGCGCGGCGGCAGACACTGAGAAGACCCGGTTCGACTTTGATGGACCCACCGGTGCGGTCACCCTGGCCAGTCCCAGCGGCACGCTGGTAGACGGCGGGAAGCCGCGACAGACCCGAGGTGAGCTGTCCGCCCAGGTCCGGGATCGCGTCTCCGGTCAGGACGCCACCTACGGTGACACCGCGGAGCTGGTGGCCCGCTTTTCGGCCCGGGGCAAGGACGTGGAGGTTCGCCTGACCCAGGCTGGCTTTCCCCCCGGAAGTGGGGTGGAGGAGGGCCAGCGCCCCCAAGGCGACGTCCAGGGAGGGGTGGCGCTCCAGATTTCCCAGTCCGATGACGGGGTGCCTTCCCGGCTGAGCCTGTGGGGCACCGCCGAGGTCCTGGTGGACGGCAAGAGCGTCACCGACCAGGCGGTGGTCTCACTGGAGGCCACCGAGGACCGGCGGACCACGGTGGCGCTGAAGGTCAGCGGACTGCCCAAGACTGTCACCCCCTCCGGGGAGTGGCAGCTCCGCTTCTCCGACGCGGTGGTGATGGTGGACGCGCTGACCGAGGAGAACACCCCGGAGGGCGCGCTGCCTGTGCTGGAGTTTGAGCAGGTTCCTCCCGCCCGCGAGGGGGTGGCCGCCCAGACTGGCACCGGGGGAGCGGGGGCAGAGGGGACCGGCCAGCTCCCGGTCCAGCAGCCCCAGGGCACCGCCCAGGAGGCCTACGGAGCGCAGGGTGCGGGCCAGGGGACGGCATCGACGCAGCCCCAGGG
>JALYOC010000007.1 GCA_030857095.1 Myxococcota bacterium
GCTTCGGGGAGGGCCGCTTCGGGCTGGGGATCCGCCGCACCGCGCTCTCCACCGCATTGGTGGAGCGGGCACGGGAGGTGGGCGCGGACATCCGCGAGGGCCAAGGGGTCCGAGGCTGGAGCCGCAGCGCGGAGGCGGTGCAGTTGCAAACCGACGGCGGACCGGTCCACGCCCGACTGCTGGTCGCCGCCGACGGGCTCAACTCCTCCCTGCGCAAGGAGGGGGGGCTGGAACGTCCCAGCGGGCTCCCCGCGCGCTACGGCCTGAGGCGACACTACGCGCTTGCCCCATGGACCGACCGGGTGGAGGTCTACTTCGGCCACGACGTCGAGGCCTACGTGACCCCGGTGGGGGAGCGGCGGATTGGGGTGGGCTTCCTCTGGGAGAAGGGCAGCGCGCAGCTCTCGTTCGAACACCTCCTGGAGCGGTTTCCGGGACTGGCGGAGCGGGTCGGAGCGGCGCCCTTCGACTCCACGGTGAGAGGGGCGGGGCCGCTGGCCCGGACGGTGCCAGTGCTGGCCCAGGATCGCTTCGTCCTGCTGGGAGACGCCGCCGGCTACGTGGATGCAATCACCGGAGAGGGGCTGACCCTGGGGCTGCGGGCCGCAGCCTTCCTGTCCGGACAGCTGCCCAGTGTGCTGGCGCAGGGGGCCACCGCCCGCTCGCTGGCCCCCTACACCAAGGCCTGCGCCAGCCACTTCGCGCCCTATTCTCGGATGACCCGCGCGATGTTGTGGATGGCCCGGAGGCCCGCCCTCCGTAAGCAGGTGATCCGCGCGGTGGGCGCCGTCCCCTGGGCGTTTGACCAACTGCTCCGCCGGGTTGCCTGAGGTCGTTCCGACCCGCGGTGGCGACTTCAGTCCCACCCTGTCCTACATGCCTTGCCGGTTTGTCATGGCTTCCGGCTGGAGTGTGTTTTTGCAAACCATTCCCGTATAGTCCGCCCGAAAATTTCCCGGGTGACCGGCGGTGGGGAAGCAATGATCAAGTCTCTCAAGGTTTCGGCGGCGTTGGTGGCGGTAGCCCTGGCCGCCGGTTGTGGTGAGTCGCCGAATCTAGATCCGGCTCAGGCGGTGGGGACGGTGCGCAGTGGGCTGGGACTGCCACCAGGCAACACGTTCCCCGCAGAGCTGACCGTCAATGAGGACAGCCCGCTCATCTTCGCCGGAGCGAACGCGATCTCTGTCACGGATCCCGACAGCGCGATCATCAACGTGCAGATCATCGTCACCAACGGCGTCTTCGTGCCGGGCACCGATTCGAGCGTGACCATCAGCGGGTCGGGCACCTTCAGCGTGGCCCTGACCGGTCCACCGGACAAGATCAACCTCGCGTTGGCCTCGTCCCGCTACACGCCCGCGCTCGACTTCAACGGTGACGCTCAACTCCAGATCACCAGCAACGATTCTGACGGAAATGTCAGCCCCACCGGGGTGATGACGATCCACGTCCTGCCCTTCAACGACCCGCCCACCAACATCGTCCCCACCGGGGTGCAGGCGGCCACCGAGGATGTCCCGCGCACCTTCCCCCTCCCGGTCAATGACGTGGACTTGGGGTCTGAGCCGATCGTGATCACCCTGACCGCCTCCAACGGCACGTTGATGACCCTGCCCACCATCTCCGGGCTGACTTTCCTGGACAGCAGCGACGGCACCAACGACCCCGCGATGAAGTTCCAGGGCTTGCTCCCGAACGTCAACGCGGCGCTCAACGGACTGACCGTGACGCCTCCGCTGAACTACATCGGCAACAGCACGGTGGTGATCAAGAGCGAGGACCTGGGCAAGACCGGCGCCGGCGAGCCTGGTGCAGATACGGACACCGTCACCCTCTTCTGGGCGGCGGTGAACGACGCGCCGGTCAATGCGATCCCTGTGGCGCAGACCGTGGTGGAGGACAGCTCGCTGACCTTCTCGACCGCCAACGCCAACGCGCTGACCACCAGCGACGTGGACGTCACCACTGCCCTGCTGCAGATCACCCTGGACGCCACCGGCGGAACGCTCAACCTGGGCAGCCCCGGCTCGGTGTCCTTCAGCTCGGGAGACGGCGCTGGCGATGGCAGCATGACCTTCACCGGAACCCTGGTCGCCGTCAACGCTGCCTTGAACGGCACCGTCTTCACCCCGTTCCCGAACTTCGCCGGGCCGGCGACGGTGAGGATGACCTCCAACGACCTTGGCAACAGCGGGTCCGGTGGAGCGCGCACCGATGTGGATACCGTGAACGTCACCGTCACCGGGGTGAACGACGCCCCGGTCAACTCCGTCCCCGGAACCCAGAACACCAATGAGGATGTGGCCCGGGCCTTTTCCAGCGGCAACGGCAACCTGATCGCGGTCGCCGACGTCGACGCGCCAACCCTCGAGGTGTCCCTCTCGGTGGACGACGGCAGCCTGACCCTTGGCGGGACGGCCGGGATCAGCTTCCAGTCCGGGGATGGCTCGGCCGATCCAAGCATGGTGTTCACGGGGACGGTGGCCTCCTTGAACACCGCGCTCAATGGTCTCACGTTCCGGCCCACCCCGAACGCCTCGGGCGCCGTAACCCTGGAGGTGAGGACCAGTGACCTGGGCGCCTCGGGAAGTGGCGGCCCGCTGGAGGCTCTGAGCTTTGTCCAGATCAACGTCAACGAGGTCAACGATCAGCCGGACGCGGTGAACGATACCTTGGTGGTCCTGGAAGACTCCGACCCGACCAACGTCCCGGTCCTGGGCAACGACACCTTCGCGCCTGACCTGAACGAGACCCTGACCATCAGCTCGGCCACCCAAGGTTCGAATGGCACCACGTCCCTGGTTGGGGGCGTCCTCACCTATCAGCCCAACCCGAACTTCAACGGCACCGACTCCTTCTCGTACACCCTCTCCGATGGAAGGGGCGGCGTGGACACCGCCAGCGTTCTGGTGACGGTGACCAGCGTCAATGACGAGCCGACCGCGGTGGCGGATGGGTTCACCCTCCAGCAGAACTCCGGCGCCAACGCACTGAGCGTCCTGAGCAATGACAGCGCGGCGCCCGACCTGGGGGAGACGTTGACCATCACCGCGGTGACCGCCGCGGCGCCCAGCGGCTCGGTGGTAATCGGCAGCGGAGGCCGCAGCCTGGTCTACACCCCGGTGGACGGCTTCGTGGGTGACGTCACCTTCACCTACACCGTCTCGGACGGAAACGGTCTGACCGACACCGCCCTGGTCACGGTCACCGTGGTGGCGGTCAACAACGATCCGGTCAACACCCTGCCGCCGCCGCAGCGCACCATCGAGGACACGCAGCTCCTGTTCTCTGTCGCTGGTGGCAATCCAATCAGCGTCACCGACGCCAACAGCGGCACCCTCACCGTTCAGATCTCGGTGACCAACGGAACCTTCACCCTGGGCGCCACCACCGGGCTGACCGTCACCGGCAACACCTCCGCGCTGGTCACCGCGCAGGGCACCCTGTCCGCGTTGAACAGCGGCCTGAACAACTCCCGCTACCAGCCCACTCCGAACTTCAACGGCGGCAGCTTGCTGACCATCACCTCCAGCGACTCCACCGGAGCGACCACCCCCAACTCGCTGACCATCACCGTGGAGGCGGTCAACGACTCTCCGGTCAACACCTTGCCCACCACGGTCCAGACTGGCATCGAGGATGAGCCCAAGACCTTCACCTCCATCCTGGTCTCCGACGTGGACGTGGGCGCGGCGACGCTCCGCCTGACCCTGACCGCGGACAACGAGACCGTGATCACCCTCCCTACCACCAGCGGGCTGACCTTCACCGGGGCGGGGGACGGCGTGGACGACGCCACCATGACCTTCGAGGGACCCCTGACCGCGGTCAACACCGCCCTCAATGGTCTCACCGTGACCCCGAAGCTGAACTTCATCGGCACCAGCACGCTGGTCCTCAGCACCAATGACCTGGGCAACTCCGGGGTGCAGGGCTCGCCGGCCCCTGCCCGTGAGGACACCGACACCCTCAACTTCGCCTGGGGTTCGGTGAACGACGCTCCGGTCAACGCCGTCCCGTCGACCCAGACCACCACCGAGGAAGCACCTCTCACCCTGTCCTCAGCGGGCGGCAACGGCCTCTCCGCCTCCGACGTGGACGTCAGCGGTGGGCTGCTGCAGATGACCCTCAACACCGCGGGCGGGGTGCTCACCCTCGGCTCGACGACCGGGCTTAGCTTCAGCGCCGGCGATGGCAGCTCCGATGCCACCATGACCTTCCGGGGCACCCTGGCCTCGCTGAACGCGGCGCTGGACAGCGTGGTGTTCGCCCCCAATTCCAATTTCGACGGCGCGGCCACGGTGACCCTGATCACCAGCGACCTGGGCAACAGCGGCAACGGTGGCGCCCGGCAGGACACCGACACATTCACCATCAACGTGACCGGGGTGAACGACGCGCCGGTGTTCAACATCCCAGGCCCGCAAGTGACCAACGAAGACGTGGCCCGGGTGTTCTCCGCCGGGAACGGCAACCTGCTCACGGTGGCGGACGTGGATGCCCCCACCCTGCAGGTCTCCCTGGCCGGCGACAACGGCACCCTGACCCTGGGCGGTAAGACTGGCCTGACCTTCCAGGCCGGCGATGGAACCGCCGATGGCGCGATGGTCTTCACCGGCGCGGTCGCCGCGCTGAACACCGCCCTCAATGGCCTGAGCTTCACGCCCACCGCGAACTACAACGGGGCCGCTTCGGTCACCCTGCTGGTCAGTGACCTGGGTGCCACCGGCAGCGGGGGATCGAAGTCGGACTCGCGGACGGTGGCGATCACCGTGACCTCGGTCAACGACGTCCCGGACGCGACCAACGACAGCCTGACCGTGGCCGAGGATGACGGCGCCATCCCGCTGGATGTGCTGGGCAACGACTCCTTCGCGCCCGACTTCAGCGAGACGCTGGTCATCACCGCTGCGACCCAGGGGACCAACGGAGCGACCACCTTCACCTCCACTGGCGTCACCTACCGGCCCAACGCCAACTTCAATGGCACCGACTCCTTTTCCTATTCGGTCTCCGACGGGAACGGCGGGGTGGACACCGCCACCGTGGTGGTCACCGTCACCGCGGTCAACGACGCTCCCTCCGCAGTCAGCGACGTCGCGACCGTGCTGCAGAACTCCACCGGAAACCTGATCAACGTGCTGAACAACGACAGCGCGGCGCCGGATCTGGGGGAGACCCTTAGCCTGCTGGCGGTGGCCTCGGCTCCGACCAACGGCACCGCCTTCATCAACGGGAACAGCATCAGCTATAATCCGACGGCCGCTTACTCCGGGCCAGACAGCCTGACCTACACGCTCTCCGACGGCAACGGCGGAACCGCGCAGGGGACGGTGACCATTGACGTGGTGGCCGTGAACACCAGGCCGGTGAACACGCTGCCTTCGCAGCAGCAGACCCTCGAAGACATCGCGCTGGTCTTCTCCAACACTGGCGGAAATCCGATCTCGGTGGCCGACGCCAACAACCCCTCGCTGACCGTCCAGATTTCAGTGACCAACGGTGTCTTCAAGCTGGGCGGCACCACCAACCTGACGACGATCAGCGGAGACAACAGCGCCAATGTCACCGCCGGCGGCCCGATCTCGGCACTCAACACCGCCTTGAACAACGCCCGCTTCACTCCGGCCGCCAATTACAGCGGCCAGGCGACGTTGCAGCTGATCAGCAGCGACAGCAACGGGGAGAGCACCGCCTCGCTCCTCAATCTGGTGGTCAGCGCGGTCAATGACCCGCCGGTGAACACCGGGTTGTCCGCCAGCGTCACCGGAGTGGAGGACACCCCCCGGACCTTCGCCACCTTCTCAATCACCGACGCGGACGTAGGGGCGGCCCAGCTCTCGGTTTCGCTGACCGCCAGCAATGGCACCCGGATCAGCCTCTCCAGCACCGACGGGATCAACTTCGCCCCCGGCTCCACCGACACGGTGATGTCCTTCACCGGCCCGCTTCCCCGCGTCAACGCAGCCATCAACGGCCTGACCATCACCCCTCCGCCGGACTTCATCGGCTCCAGCACCCTGGACATCGTCACCAGCGACCTGGGCAGCAACGGTGCCGGCGGAGAGCGGGTGGACAGCGACACCGTCACCATCACCTGGAACTCCGACAACGACGCCCCGGTCAACTCAGTGTCCGGTCCGCAGGCGATGCTGGAAGAGGGACTGCTGGTCTTTTCCTCCTCCACCGGCAACGGCCTGAGCATCTCCGACGTGGACATGGGCGCCGGCCTGGCGCGGGTTACCCTCACCGCCACCAATGGCCGGCTGTTCCTGGGCAACCCAGGCGCAGTGACGATGGTGACCGGCACCGGCACCAACGAGACCACGATGGCGTTCACCGGAACCCTGACCGCGGTCAACACCGCCCTCAACGGGACCAGCTTTGCCCCCAACGTGAACTTCGCCGGAGCGGCCACACTGACCGTGCTCACCAGCGACCTGGGCAACACCGGGGGCTCGGCCAAGACCGACACCGACGTAATCGCGATCACCGTCAACGGGGTGAACGACGCGCCGGTGAACTCCGTCCCCGGCGACCAGTTCCTCAACGAGGACACCTCGCTGCTGTTCTCCACCGCCAATGGGAACCGGGTGAACGTGGCAGACGTGGACGCCGCCTCGTTGCAGGTGACCCTCTCCTCGGCCAATGGAACGGTGGCCCTGGGCACCAAGACCAACCTCACCTTCCAGGCCGGGAACGGCAATGCCGCCACCACCATGACCTTCACCGGGCAGCTGGCCAACCTGGCCACTGCGCTCAACACCCTGGTGTTCGTCCCCACCCCGAACTTCCAGGGGCTGGCCAGCGTCACCGTGCTCACCCGGGACCTGGGCGCCACCGGCGCCGGGATCGCCGAGCAGGACGAGGACACCATCTCCATCCTGGTCTCGCCGCTCAACGACCCCCCGGACGCGGTCAACGATGCGTTCACGGTGATGGAGGACGCCCCGGTCACCGTGCTGGACGTGCTTGGCAATGACACCTTTGCCCCGGACGTGGGCGAGACGTTGACCATCACCGGCGTGGCCGCGGCGCCCAACGGCACCGTCACCACCGATGGTTCGACCCTCAGCTTCCGCCCGGCGGCGAACTTCTCCGGCAGCTCCGTCTTCACCTACACCGTCAACGACGGCAACGGCGGGTCGGACACCGCCACGGTGACGGTCACCATCACCCCGGCCAATGATCCCCCGGACGCGGTGGACGACAGCTTCTCGGTCCCGCAGTACTCGGGCGCGACTGTGCTGGCGGTGCTGGCCAATGACACCGTGGCCCCGGACGTGGGGGAGACGCTGCTGATCACCAGCTTTGTTGCCGCCGCCCACGGCACGGTGGTCCTCACCGGCGGAGGCAGCGGGCTGACCTATCAGCCGGCCACCAACTACACCGGCCCGGATGCCTTCAGCTACACGGTCTCGGACGGGCAGGGGGGCTCGGACACCGCCCAGGTGACGATCAACGTCACCCCGGTGGACGTCACCCCGGTGGCCACCAACGACACCGCCACCCTCTCCGAGGACAGCACCCTGACGGTGGACGTCCTGGCCAATGACACCGGCACTGGCAACACTCCACTGACCCTGGTGGTGGAGACCGCGCCCACCCATGGTTCGGCGGTGGTCCAGTCCGACAACCGGGTGCTCTACACCCCGCAGGCCAACTACAACGGTCCGGACTCCTTCACCTATCGGATCACCGATGCGGACTTGGACACGGTCACCGCGACCGTGGCCCTCACCATCACCCCCGCCAACGATCTGCCGGTGGCGGTCGCCGACCAGGCGACTACCGCCGAGGACGTCTCGGTCCGGATCGTCGTCCAGGGCAACGACACCGGAGCCGTCGATCTCCCGGTGACGGTCACCGTGTTCACCAACCCGGTCCGTGGCACGACCATCGTGGAGGCGGATGGGGCCATCACCTACGCCCCCAATGCGAACTACGCGGGGACCGACACCTTCACCTACCGGCTCTCCGACGCACAGGCAGACCAGTCCGATGCGGTGGTCACGGTCACCGTGACCCCGGTCAATGACAACCCGGTGGCGATGGGCGACGCCGCGTCGACCCGCGCCGGAGCTTCGATCACCATCGACGTGGCCGCCAACGACACCGACGTGGACGGGGATGTCCTCACCGTGGACTCGGTGGTCCCCTCCGCCAAGGCCACCACCACCATCGTCAACAACCAGGTGGTCTACGTCCCCAAGGCCGGGCAGGTGGGCAGCGACACCTTCCAGTACACGGTGGTCGATGGGCAGGGGGGCACCGCCTCCGCCACTGTCAGCGTGGGCGTGGGGATCGACAGCGACGACGACGGCCTGGTCGATCTGGACGAGGCCGCGGCCGGCACGGATCCCTTCAACCAGGACACCGACGGCGATCTGATCCTCGATGGCCCGGAGGTGAACGTGGTCGGCACCGACGTGCTGGACGACGACTCGGACAACGACGGCCTGCTGGACGGCAACGAAGACGAGAACCGCAACGGCGTGCTGGACACCGGCGAGACCGACCCGATGGTGGCAGACACCGACCAGGACGGGCTGCAGGACGGCACCGAATTGGGGTTGGCCGCGGCCCAGGGCTCGGACACCCTGGCCTCGTTCTTCCTCCCTGACCTGGACCCCTCCACCACCACCGATCCCCGCAATCCGGACACCGACAACGGTGGCCTGGAGGACGGCGATGAGGACGCCAACCACAACGGCCGGGTGGACAACGGCGAGACCAGTCCGCTCCACGCCACGGATGATCGTCCCGCGGATGCGGACACGGACGGGGACGGTGTGCCGGACGCGACAGACAACTGTCTGGGCATCGCCAACGCCAGCCAGGCCGACGCGGACGCAGATGGGACAGGTGACGTGTGCGACCTGACGGAGCCGCCGGGCTGCGGCGGGTGTGCCTCCGGCGGCCAGGACGGCTCGCCCGGGCCCACCACGCTGATCGCCTTGATGGCCCTCTTGCTGGCGCTGGCCCGCGGCCACCACCGGCTGGTCCGCCGCTAGCGGGCTCCTGCGGGGCCCCGGACTCGACCGGGGCGTCCCTTCTTGCCGACAGTGGATTCCAGGCGACAGCCTGGGAATCAAGGCGGCGTCCGCTCGCCTACAGCTTCTCCCCGCAGTACTTGCAGTGGACCGCGTCGGGGGCGTGGCCTCCCAAGCCACAGGCGGGGCAGGCCTGGGTGCTGATCCCGCCGCGGGTGGCGGCGGCCAGCTCCACCGAGACGATGCCGGTGGGCACCGCCAGCACCGCGTAGCCCAGCACCATCAGCAGCGAGGCCAGGAACTGGCCGGTCACCGAGCGCGGCGCGATGTCCCCGTAGCCGACGGTGGTCATGGTCACCACCGCCCAGTACATCCCCCGCGGGATGCTGTCGAAGCCGGTCTGGGGACCCTCCACCAGGTACATCAGCGCGCCCATCATCACCACCACCGAGCCCACCGCGGTCAGGAACACGGTGATCTTGTAGCGGCTGCGCGCCAACGCGGTGGCCAGGATCTCCCCCTGCCCCACGAAGTTCGCCAGCTTCAGCACCCGGAACACCCGCAGCAGCCGCAGCACCCGGACCACCAGGAAGGAGTGGGCCCCGGGCACCATCACGCTCAGGTAGGTGGGGAGGATCGCCAGCAGATCCACCACCCCGAAGAAGCTGCGAGCGTACTTCCAGGGGCGGCGTACCGAGATCAGCCTCAACAGGTATTCGACGGTGAAGAGCCCGGTGAAGGCCCACTCCGCCATCCGCAGGTCGTCCCGGTACTCGGCGCGGTAGTGGGGGACGCTCTCCAGACAGACCGCGGTGATGCTCAGCACGATCAGCGCCAGCAGCGCGACGTCGAAGGCCTTGCCAGCGGGGGTATCCGCCTCGAAGACGATCTCATGCAGGCGGGCCCTGAAGGCCGACTTCCCAGACGGTTCCTGCGGTGCGGTCATTGACCGCCGACTCTAGGTCCGGCGGCCCCGAACGGCACTTTAGCTGACCAGCGCCGGGCCACCCGGGCTGCCGTGGCCGCCTCGCACCTGCCGCATCGCCTCCTCCAGGTAGGCGGTCGCGTCCTGGCCGTCGATCGTGAATGTCTGGCCGGGCCGGTCGAAGTAGCCCTGCTCGAAGGCGGACTCGATCAGGTGGGCCTGCTGCTCCGGGCCCAGCTCGTTCCAGGGCGTACCGGCCAGCACGTCCTCCTCGTACTCGTAGGCGCCCGAACCCTGGGTTCCCTGGTCCTGGAGCGACTCCTTGATGTAGTCGATACCCCCGTGCTGGAACTGCCAGAGGTGGGCCGCCTCGTGGATCAGGTCGTCCGGGCGGATCTGCCCGGTGGCGTCGTCCAGCCGGCCCTCCGGCACCAGGATGGTGTTGCCCAGCACCAGCGGCCGGTCGTCCCGGTTGAAGAGGCCAATGTCCCCCTCCCGGACCACCACCTGATCGTAGTCGATGCTGTCCCCGTAGATGCTCTCCAGCGCCGAACGCTCCTCGGCGGTCAGCCCCCGCTCGGGCGCCGTTACCTGCCCCAGGTCCTGCAGCCTGCGCAGCTCCTCGTTGCCGATGTCCCCCGGCAGCGCCTCCAGCGCCGCGAAGAGGCCGTCCGCCCCCTTCTCGATGATCTGGTTCTTGATGCCGTTGAGGAGCGAGCCGAAGGCGCCCTTGATGTCATCCACGCTGGGCAGGTTGATGTCCGGCCAGGGGATGGTGGGGAGGTCAATGTCCGGCAGGCTGATGTCCGGCAGCCCGAAGCCCAGGCGCTGGGCGGTCTGCGGCCGGGGCGCGGTCTGGGAGAAGGAGTCGCCCTCCGGCTTCGCCACCCGGTTGGAGGCGGGGGAGGCCACGGTCTCGCGGAGCTTCTCGACGACGGGCTGGATGAGGTTCCGCAGGGGGTTCAGCTTGGACATGGAAAAATCCTCCAAACGGATTCTCCACGATCCGGCCCCCAGGTTGCGAATCGCCGGTGTCAGGAATTCTTACAAACAGTCCGCCCCGGGCTCAAACCAGCCCGGCGGCCAGCAGATCCTGGACGTCCAGCAGCCCCACCGGGCGGCCTTCGGCGTCCACCACCGGCAACTGGTCCACCCGGGCCTCCCGCATCCGGGTCGCCGCGCCCAGCACCAGCTCCTCCGGGAGCACGAAGCGGGGATGGCGTCCCATCACCTCGCCCACGGTGACGTCGAAGTGGGTGCGGCCCTGCTCCACCAACCGGCGCAGGTCTCCGTCGGTGAAGATCCCCACCAGGCGGCCCGACGCGTCCACCACGTTCGCCGCGCCCGGTCGGCCGGGGGTGTTGGTCATCACCACCACCACCTCGGACAGCGAGGCGGACTCGCTGACCACCGGGTTGGCTTCCCCTGAGCGCATCACCTCGTAGACCCGCATCACCGCCCGGCCGATCTTCCCGCCCGGGTGGAACAGCGCGTACTCGGCGGTGGTGAACTGGCGCCGCTTGAGCAGGGTCATGGTCAAGGCATCGCCGATGGCGTGCAGGGCGGCGGTGGAGGCGGTGGGCACCAGTCCCATCGGACAGGCCTCGTCGATCCGGCCGATGTCCAGCACCAAGTCCGCTCCCTTCGCCAGCGCCGAGCCAGGATCTCCGGTGATGGCGATGATCTTCGCGCCCAGCCGCCGCAATGCGGGCAGCAGCCGGATGATCTCCTCCGAGGCGCCACTGTTGGACAGCGCCAGCACCACGTCCCCGCGGGAGACCCGGCCCAGGTCCCCGTGCACCGCCTCCGCCGGGTGCAGGTAGATCGAGCGCACCCCGGTGGAGGCCAGGGTGGCGGACAGCTTCTGGGCAATGAACCCCGGCTTGCCGATCCCGGTGACCACGATGTGTCCGGCGCAGGCCGCCATCAGGTCCAGCGCCTTGAGGAAGCCGTCCCCCAGCCGGTCCTGCAGCCCCATCACCGCGCGGGCCTCGGCGGCCAGCACGGTCCGGGCGTACTCCAACTCGTCGGTCAGCACGGGCACGGGAGCGCGGCGCCGTCCCCGCGAGCGGGGTTCCTTCACTTCAGGGGCCTTGACGACGCGGAGCTTGGGAGGAGCCACCCGCCGGGGAGATCGAGCCATTGTGAGGCGGCTTCTACACCCCCCGTAGGCCGACGCGCCAACTTGGAGCGAGGCCATCCAACTTGTCTGCCGCCGACCCTGCTTGACCAGTGGGGGCCACAGCGGTTACTCGCTCGCGCGCCGCGACTGTCGGGCACTTGGGCTCATGCGCGCGCCAGGGAG
>JALYOC010000029.1 GCA_030857095.1 Myxococcota bacterium
TACTGCCCCCTCTGTCCCGCCTGGGTAGGCCGGGAGTCCCGAACGTCTTCAACCGGGACCTCCCATCGCCCTGTGCGCCCCCGCCCATCGCCCTTCGGGAAGCCCCGCTCCCCCCCCACCGTCCGAAACGCCCGGGACTCCCGGCCACCCAGCGCGAGGAGGCGTGCTGCCTCCCCGCGGCAGACCCCTTGAGCAAGGCGCGTGCCCACCGCTCCCGGCGACTACTGCCGCTGGCGAAATCGACGACCTACGAGGGGAGGCGCGACGAGGATGGACGCGAGCGCGCGGAGGGAAGGGACGAATCGGGCGCGGGGGGGAGGAAGAAATTTCCCCATCCAGGGCCGGGCCTTCGCACCGCTGGGCACTGGGCCCGGGCACGCGGGTTCATCGTCCAACGCTCCCGGGAAGGGAAACGTCGGAAGCTCAACTCGAAGCGGGGGGCGAACTGCGCCGCGAGGGCCGGAATCGGGCCCTGCGCGGTGAACCGGTCAACTTTGCAGCCTGGCCTGGAAGACTAGCGCCGATCAAACTGGACGCGGCGACCACCGCTCATCGCCATCGGCGGCTGCTCCAGCCCGAACTGCCACCACATCGGCTCGAAGGCCTTCATCTTCAGCTTCTTGTCGTTCTGCAGCGCGGTCAGGCCGTTCTTCAGCTTCTCGTCTGTGGGGTTCGCCTCCACCGCGCGGGCCATGACCTTCAACGCCTTGTCGCTCTGCTTGTTGGACTGCAGGCACCAGGCGTACGAGGCCCAGGCCAGGCCCTCCTTCTTGCCCACCTTCACCGCCGACTCGAAGGCCGCCTCCATCTTCGCCGGGTCCTTGCGCTGGAACCACAGCGCGCCCTCCAGCGCCTTGGGCAGCCAGTTGCGCGAGTTGGCCTTGGCGAAGTGGACCAGGGCCCCGTCCAGGTCCTTGACCATGTAGCGGATCATCCCGATCTGGGCGTGGATCTCCGGCCCGATCATGAACTGCTGCTTGTCGTAGACCAGCGCCGACTCCAGGATTCTGATCGCCTTGTCGATCCGCAGCTTCTGCTCCTTGGCGTTGGAGGGCTGGATGGACAGCTCCTTCTGGGCCTCGCCGACGATGGCCTGC
This sequence comes from Myxococcota bacterium, assembly GCA_030857095.1. Classification (GTDB taxonomy): domain Bacteria; phylum Myxococcota; class Myxococcia; order Myxococcales; family Myxococcaceae; genus JALYOC01. Next base: position 1,098 of record JALYOC010000029.1, read on the forward strand.
ACCTTGGTGGCCGTCCGGCGCGCCAGGACGAAGTAGGCGCCGATGAAGGCCAGCAGGCCGGGGATCAGCCCGGCCCAGACGGAGAAACCAAAGGTGCGGATGAGGACCGTGACGACGGCTCCCACCAGGATCGACCACAGAAGGTTGTACATGGCGCGCGGTCCTTTACGGCAGGCAGCCCGGTGTGGGCAATTGCTGATGCAGACGGCTTCACAAAGGGGTATAAGCCCGCCCGCGCCGTTTGGCCCTCTGTCGAAATTGGTAGACGAGGCGGACTCAAAATCCGCTGCGGCTGACCCCGCGTCCCGGTTCGAGTCCGGGGAGGGCCACTGTCCAACACTCAGCTTCTCCGTCCTGTGGGCCCGGACGAGTGTCTGCTTCCCCACAGGGGATCCCTCCGCATGAGAGTGCTGGTCGCCGAAGACGACGAAGGAATCCGCGAGGGACTCGCCGATCTGCTCGAGGAGCGGGCCTCGGTCGTGGCCGTCGCCACGGTCCAGGAGGCCTTGTCCGAGCTGGGCGCCGGGACCTTCGACCTGGTGCTCAGCGACATGCGCCTGGGCGGAGAGCACTCGGGCGGGCGGACCATCCTGGAGCGGGCGAGGGCGGGGGGCTCCAACGTGGTGGTGATGACCGGCCTGAGCGAGCGCGACGTGCGCCGCACCCTGGGGGAGTTCGTCCCCGATGCGCTGTTGGCCAAACCCTTCTCGGTGGACGCAGCCCTGGCGCTGGTGGACCGCTTCTGTCCTTGAAAGTCCTCGGGAGATGCTGAACCCGCTGCCGCTGCACCGCCCCGATCCGGAAGAGCTGGGCCGCGCCTCCCGGAAGGCCGCCACCGCGGCGATGGAGGCCCACCTGGGGGTCTTGAAGGGAGAGCCGCTGCGGCTCTCCTTGTCCCAGGCGCTGGCCAAGCAGAAGGGGCTGGGTGGTCAGGAGCGACGCTTTGCCGCCCTGGCCTGCCGCGAGCTTTCGCGACATCAGCGCTTGTTGGACTTCGCGGCCAAGGCGCTGGGGCAGGCCCCCTCCGACTCGGTGCTCAAGGAGGACCAGGCGCTGGTGCGCTACCTGCTGTGGCGTAGGCTGGTGACCGGGGTGGAGTGGCCCCGGCTCTCCAACGAGGTGAAGCTGCCCGGGCCGCTGCGCCCCCGGTCGATCAAGGATGACGTGCTGGAGCGGCTGGCCACTTCGCCGATCCCGGATCAGGACGAGCCCCCAGCCCCGCTGGAGCGGTTGGCCACGGTCTACTCCTTCCCGCGCTGGCTGTCCGAGCGGCTGTCCGCCGAGGTCCCGGAGGCGGAATGGGAGCCACTGTTCGCGGCGATCGATCGCGAGCCCTCCTTGATCCTGCGCGCCCGAGGGGCGTCGCGCGAGTCGGTGCAAGAGTCGCTGGCCGCCGAGGGCGTCCGCGCCGAGCCGCTGGCCTGGGCCCCCCACGCGTTGCGGGTGCTGGACCCGGGCGGCAGGGTGTTCGAGACCCGGGCCATGAAGGGTCACCGGCTGCAGGTCCAGGATTTGGGCAGCCAGCTGATCGTGGAGCTGTGCCGGCCGTCGGACGGGGCCTGGGCGGGGCTGAAGGTCGCAGATGTCTGCGCGGGGGCGGGCGGTAAGACCCTGGCGCTGGCGGATGCGGTGGGGCCGACGGGGAGGGTGCTGGCAGGGGACAACTCCTGGCGCCGGCTGGGAGACGCCAAGGACCGGGCCAAGGAGTTCAAGCTGACCAACATCCGCTTCTCGGTCCCGGCCCAGCCCAAAGAGGAAGAGGTGGTGCTGGTGGATGCGCCCTGCAGCGGCACCGGGTCGCTGCACCGGGAGCCGGATCAGAAGTGGAAGCTGAGCGCCAAGAGGGTGGCCGAGCTGGCCGTCACCCAGCGCGAGCTTTTGGACCAGCTGGCGGGCACGGTCCGCGAAGGGGCGCTGCTCGTCTATGCCACCTGCTCGCTGCTGCGGGAGGAGAACGAGGACCAGGTCCAGGCCTTCCTGCAAAGGCACCCCGACTTCCAGTTGGAGGACGCGGCCAGTGTGCTTCCTGCCGAGGTCTGCCGGGGGGGCTATCTGCGTGCCTTCCCCCACCGGGTGCCCGGCGGCGGCTTCTTCGGCGCGCGGCTTCGTAAAGTCCCCCGAGGTTGACAGCCCAGAGGGCGAGCGGTACCTCGTAAAGCAGCCCCTTCCCCTTGGAGGAATCCCTGGCTACTCCGCCGGATCCGAAGCAGACCGAGATGGCCAAGCAGATTTCCCAGGCGTGGGATCTGGCCAAGGCGCAGCTTCAGCAACTGCGCCAGCAGGTGGAGAAGACCGCCGAGCTGGCCACCGTGAAGTCCCGGAAGGACGCGCTGGACCGCGAGCGGGAAAAGGCCCTGCGCAACTTCGGAGAGGCCGTCTGGCGCGAGGTGCAGCGCGGGGCTCTCAAGCTGCCCGCCTCCCTGGTCCCCGCCCAGAGGACGATGCAGGAGATCGACCGGAAGCTGGACAAGCAATCCGCCGAGATCTCTGACCTGCTTGCCGAGGGGGCGGAGGCCGCCGACCGGCTGGCGGCAAAAAAAAAAGGCCCGGGGCCCAAGGGCCGGTAACAGGAGAATCGAAAAAGCGACCGGCGGCACCCAAAAAGGCAGTAGCGCTCGCCAAGAAGAAGCGGTAGAAGGGCGCCGCTTTCGGAACAAAGCGCGGCCCCAACCGCGTTTGAAAGCGACAAAGAGGTAGACGGGGCTATAGCTCAGCTGGGAGAGCGCCTGAATGGCATTCAGGAGGTCAGCGGTTCGATCCCGCTTAGCTCCACAACAACGAAAGACCCCGCTCCGGCGGGTTTTTTTGTATTGCGGGTCGGCTCTCCCTTCGCCGCGCCCCGTGAACCCTGGAGCTGGATCAGGCGGTGGACTAGGCCCGCCTGCCTGCCGGACTGTGGATGCTTAGCCTTGTCCCTGGAGAGGGGGACAGATGCCCACGTATCCAGGGAAGAACGCTCCGGAGATCCCGGAGCTGCCGCGTCCAGAGCCGGAGATGCCCACCCGCCGGGGTCGCCCGGGACGCGACGCGGGGAAGCCACCGGAGGAGGAGCGGGAGATTCCAGGGAGACACCCGCCCAAGCCCGAGGCCCCCCGCAGCCCCAATGAGCCGGCGGTGAGCGCTCGGGGGTGACCCAGGGCAGTGCTCGACTACACCGACACCCACCACCGCCGCTTCGTGCAGTGGGTGGATCATGTGGCGGCGTTGGGGGTGGTTGCCCCCAACAGGAGGGCTACTTGCCCTGGTAGATCGCCATCACGTCCTTGAGCAGCTTGACCGACTCGGCCTTGGGGCGCTGGAAGGCGTTGCGGCCCATGATCGATCCGAAGCCGCCGCCCTGGTGGATCTGGCGGATCTCCTCCAGCAGCTCCGGGGTGCCCTTGGCCTCGCCACCGGAGAAGATCACGATCCGGCGCCCGTTGAAGCAGCTGCGGACCACGTCCTTGATCCGGTCGGAGAGCGTCTTCACCGGGATGTTGAACTTCTCGTAGACCTTCTTGGCCTCCGCCTGCTCCAGGTGCTCGGTGGGCGGCTTGACCTTGATCACGTGCGCGCCCAGCTCGGCGGCGATGTGGGCCGAGTACGAGATCACGTCGATGGCGGTCTCACCCTGCTTGGACATGCTGCCGCGGGCGTACGCCCAGACGATGGTGGGCAGGCCGTGTGCCTTGCCCTCGGCGATGATCTCGCGCAGGTCCTGGTACATCTCGTTCCGCGCCGCCGAGCCCGGATAGATGGTGTAGCCCACCGCGGTGCAGCCCAGCCGGACCGCGTCCTTGACGCTGCCGGTGACCGCGGAGATCGGCTGATCGATCTTGGCCAGCGAGTCGGAGTTGTTCAGCTTGAGGATCAGCGGGATCTCGCCCGCGTACTTGCCGGCGCAGGCCTCCAGGAAGCCCAGCGGGGCCGCGTAGGCGTTGCAGCCGGACTCGATGGCCAGGTTGAAGTGGTACTCGGGGTCGTAGCCCTCGGCGTTCTGGGCGAAGGAGCGGGCCGGGCCGTGCTCGAAGCCCTGGTCCACCGGGAGGATGACCAGCTTGCCGGTGCCGGCGAGGGTGCCGTGGTTCAGCAGCCGGGCGAGGTTGGTCAGGGTCCCGGGGTTGTCAGACGGGTACCACGACAGGATCTGGCGAACGCGTTCGGTGAAGGCCATCGAGTCCTCGATAGAAAGGGGGGGGCGAAAAACCGGCCCGGGTATACCCCGCGTCCGCGGTCCCGGCGACGACAATCCGGGCTCAAGGGCGGGAGTGAACTCTTCGTCTACCGGGAGTCGGACACGACGAGGTTCAGCGGCCAGGTCCCCATCGGCTGGCCGGCGATCCGGATCAGCACCTGGTACTTGCCCGGGCCGCGCACCGGGGACGGATCCCAGTCCACCACCCACTCCGCCTCGTCGCTCTTGGCACCCCGGTAGGTCAGCTCCCCGCTGGCGGAAAGCGCCGTGTTGCCGCTGGGGTCCAGCAGGACCACGTCGATCGGCGCGCCGATCCGCTGCGGGGACTTCACCCGGATCACCGAGGAGAACTTCTCGGTCTGCGGCGGGGTGCCCTTGAGCTTCACAGTCTCCAGCACCCCTCCCAAAGGAGAGTTGCCGGTGGAGGCCCCGGCGAAGGCCTTGGCGTGGACCACCCGCACCACCTGGTAGGTAGCGTCGCTGGCCGCGGTTCGGGTCCCGGTGCCCAGGCTGTCGGAGGCGTTGCGGGCGCGGGTGGCTCCGTCCGCCTTGGGGACCTCTCCCAGGCTGGGCATCTCGAACAGCGGCTTGGCCGGCCTCTTCTTCGCCGGGGTGGGCTTGGCGGCGGCCGGTTTGGCGGGCACCGGATCCGCGGCCAGGGCGGGGAGGGAGAGACTGAGGCAGAGAAAGGCGAGGCGCATGGGGCGGACCTTAGCGGGCCCGGGGCCCATTGGCCTCACGCGCTGCGCCACGGCGCGTGAATGCTGTCCGGAGGCAACCGTCCCTGTGTATCGTGACCTCCATGATCCCGCTTGCCCTGGCCCTGGTGCTGTCTGGAATCTCAGTCTCCGATCAACTCGATGGCACCGAGATCGGGGATGAGAAGCAGTACATCGCCTTCAACAGCGGCGGGGTCTACCTGGCCGAGCGCGACGACGGCGGCAAGGGAGGCAAGACCAGCGCCAAGGGGACCTGGGCGATCAGCGGCGACAAGCTGGAGGTGAAGATCGCCTCCTGCAAGGGCCCCAGGTGCGGGGAGCTGGGCAAGAGCTACAGCGCCCAGGTCCAGATCGTGGCCGAGCGGGCGCTGACCATCTCCTCCTCTCTGCAGAATGGGCCGCTGAGCAGCGGGTCCTACTACTGCCGCTTCCAGGGGTGTGAGAAGCGCACCGGGGTGTCGGTGGTCAGCCATGGGGCCAAGGCCAACGTGATGAAGTACCTGGTGGACTACCTGGTGGATCAGAACCGGACCCGGGACGTGACGGTGGTGTGGTGGGGCAAGAAGCAGCCCGCCGCCGCGGCCCAGTCCAGCATCACCTGGTGCAACCGCGAACCCAAGCGCGCCAAGGAGGCCGCCGAACAGGCCGCCAAGGACCTGGGCGAGCTGTCCTGGTTTGGCAAGGTGACCCCTGTGGCCTCCACCGACAGCGCCTGCCTCCACGACGTGCAGATCGTGGTTGGAGACGCGGTGAAGATCCCGCCCCGGCGATAGCGCCTTGGAGCCACTTGCACGCAGGATCGCCGGGCTGCCCACCACCGTCTTCTCAGAGTTCAGCGCCCTGGCCCAGAAGCACGGGGCGGTGAACCTGGGACAGGGGTTTCCGGACTTCGACGGGCCTGAGGAGATCAAGCAGGCCGCGATCAGGGCGATCCAGGGAGGGATCAACCAGTACGCGGTGGGGGCGGGAGCGCCCGCCCTGCGGCAGGCGATCGCCGATCACGCCCGGCGCTTCTATGGAGCGCAGGTGGATCCGGAGACGATGGTCAGCGTCACCAGCGGCGCCACCGAGGGCCTGTTCGACGCCATCGTGGGCACGGTGAACCCGGGCGACGAGGTGGTGCTGTTCGAGCCCTTCTATGACTCCTACGAGGCCAGCGTCCGGATCGCCGGCGGCGTCCCGCGCTTCGTGCTGTTGCGACCGCCGGACCCGGACCATCCGCGCTGGTGGTTCGACCCCAAGGAGCTTCGGGCGGCGTTCTCCAACCGCACCCGGATGATCGTGGTCAACACCCCGCATAACCCCACCGGCAAGGTCTTCACCCAGCAGGAGCTGGAGCTGATCCGCGACCTGGCCCACGCCCACGACGCGCTGGTGCTGGCCGACGAGGTCTACGAACACATCGTCTTTCCGCCCGCCCGCCACCTCCCGGTGGCCGGGGTGGATGGCCTGGCGGAGCGGACGATCACCGTGAGCAGTGCCGGAAAGACCTTCAGCCTGACCGGCTGGAAGATCGGCTGGGTGATTGCCTCGCCGGCGTTGCGCAAGGCGGTCCAGCAGACGCACCAGTACGTCACCTTCGCCAGCGCCGCCCCGCTTCAGTCGGCGATCGCCCTCGGGCTGGCCTTGCCGGATTCCTACTTCCAGGAACTGGCCAGCTCCTACCGGACCAAGCGGGATCTGCTGGCCAATGGGCTGGCGCAGGCGGGTTTGTCGGTCTACCCGGTGGAGGGCAGCTACTTCCTGTTGGCCGACCTGGAGGGGCAGGGCTTCGAGGACGACTTCGCCTTCTGCCGCCACCTCACCACCCAGGTGGGAGTGGCCGCCATCCCCCCGTCCGCCTTCTACGGGGCCGAGCACCGCCACCACGGCCACCGCCTGGCCCGCTTCGCCTTCTGCAAGACGGACCCGGTCCTCCAGCAAGCCGTGGTCCGACTGGGAAAGCGAGCGTTGACGCGCTAAGCCAATAAAGGGGACAGGCTACATTTCCGACCGGAAATGTAGCCTGTCCCCTTTATCGACTCGGTGCGTTGAGGCAGGGAATGGCGAATGAAGGGTTGGCGCTGGAGGACGTGACGTACCGGGGACCGCCTCTGACGGAGGAGGATAAGGCCCTGGTGGCGCAGCTTCCGGACACGCTGCACTGGGTGCTTGGCCAGCTCAATGGCTTCGTCGCCTTCGGGGGAGCGCTGCACGTGAGGGGCGCCTGTCAGTCTCCGCCCTGGCACTCGCTGCAGCACGCCTGGGGTGGGGAGCAGGCGATCCACCGGCTGTTCCCCGCGGTGCGCCCCACCGACATCCCGTTCGGGCAGGACTGCATCGGTGACCAGTTGCTGCTTCGAGACGCGGTGGTGATGCGCCTGGACGCGGACACCGGGAAGATCAGCTCCACCGCGCTGGAGTTGATGGCGTTCCTGGAGAAGGCCAGCGCCTCCCCGGAGTCCTTCCTCAAGACCCAGCCGCTGGATGGGCTGCGCGCGTCCGGTCAGGAGCTGGCGCCGGGACAGGTGGTGGCGGTGATCCCCCCGCTGGTGATCCGGATCGAGGGGGAACGCTCCTACAAGGCGGTCCCCGCGGAGAAACAGGCCCGCTTCCGCGCCGACATCGCCCGGCAGCTGGCCCACGTCCCTGACGGCGCCCAGATCAGGCTGCAGATGCCGGGGGCTGGCGAGGGCGGCTGAGCCAGGATCGCAGCGTGCCGAACACCTCGGGACTGCTGAGCAGATCCAGGTGGCTGGCCTGGTAGGCGATCCACTGGTTGGCCTCCGGAAAGGCCAGCGTCAGCTCCGGCCTGCGGTTCCGGCCCAGTGCGCTGTCCACGGTCACCAGTCCATCCCCCGACAACCTCTTCTCCAGAGGTGGGGATCGGGTGGCGGCGATCGCGTAGCAGTCCACTCCCTGGGGCAGGGAGACTGTCTTACGAGGGTCCCCCAGCCGCGCCCATCGGCCCGCGACGCCCTCCCAGTGCAGGTCCTGGACGTTTCCAAACCGCAGGTCGGTGACCCCGGCGCTGCGCAGCTGTCCCAGGCGCACGAAGGGGGCGCTGTAGCGGCTGACGCCCAGCAGGAACTCGACCCAGCTGCCTCCCCGCTCCAGCAGCGCTCCGTGGTGGGGTGAGCCCAGGCACACCAGCTTCTGCAGCTGCTGTCGCCAGCGCTGCCCATTCTCCTCCGCCGCCAGACAGGCGCTCCGGGCCACCAGGCCGCCCATGCTGTGGCCAAGGATGCTCAGCTCCTCGACTGGATCAGGCCAGGCCGAGACCAGCTGCTCCAACAAGCCGGAGAGCGCCCGGCCATTGGTCGAGATGTGCAGCCCGCTGTTGTAGCGGAGGTAGAGCGGGGTGTAGCCCAGGTCGCGCGCCAGCGCCGACCCATGGTCGTGTCCGGCCCGGTTCCACTGGAGATCGTTCATCGACGAGCCGTGGACCAGCACCAGCAGCCTGCGACCCGGCTGGGGGACCTGCTCCCGCAGGGCCTCCCGCTCCAACCGCAAGCCACGTCCCCCAGAGCGCAGCTCCATCGGGATGGCGAGCGGATTGCCGCTCTCGCTCAGGTAGTCCCCCACCACGCCGTTGAGCGCGGCGAGCAGGGCTTCGCGTTGGGGGCCGGGAGGGCTCTTGCCCAGCAATGGACCCACCTGAGCCAGGGTGAGATCGACCCCGGTCCCGACCCAGCGGGTGACACCCCGTAAGGTCCCATAGGTCCCTCCGGTCCAGGCGCGCGCCAGTCGCTCGAAGGGACTTCCGAGGACGGCCGGCCCGCTGGCGATGGTGCGATGCATCTGCTCCACCAGGTCGATGACCTCGGTGGTGGCGCGGATGGCCAGCTTGCCCCCGCCACGCCAGGGGTGAATCGGCTGCTGGTCGGTTGCGGGTGGTCTCCTGGTCTTCACCCAGCTCAGATAATCAGGCCGAACCGGCTTTGCCGCCCCTGATGGGAGGACGGCCTCTTCCGCCTACCAGGCCGACCCGTCGACCCTCGTTCCAGGCGAGGAGAGCTGGGCATTCAAGCTGGTGTGGGCGACCCACCCAGCGCCGCCGTCCCCGTCGGTGGACCGGTTCGCCGAGATGCCGTCGCCAAAGGTGGTGCTGAAATAGAGCGAGTCCTCGATCACGCCCGAGGGGCTGACCAGCCGGATCTCGTCGAGGGGGTGGAGGGAGAGCTGCCCGGAGGAGGCGGCCACCGAGTTGGTCGGGGCGCCAGACATTCCGGCCGCGCCGCCGTACACCACCACCGTGGCACCGGGAGCCAGGGTCCCGGTGAAGACGTGCCGGGTGGCGCCGCCGAGGGCCCCGCCGCTGCCGTAGACGTCCGCCAGGCTCCAGCCGGCGAGGTTCGCCTGGGTGGTGCCCACGTTCCGGATCTCCACGAACTCGGCGGCGAAGTTCGTCCCCGGCTCGTCGAACAGCACCTCGTTGAGGATCAGCTCGGCGTTGCCGCCGCCGCCACCCGACCCGGTGAGGTCGAAGCGGCTGAGCACCGGGAAGTGGTCGCTGGTGGTGGCCCCGTAGTTGGTGATCGGGGTGGCCCACAGGTCCGGGCGGATCACCAGGGAGGACGGGACATGCAGCGCCACCAGTTCGTTGGTCGCCAGGTGATGATCGATCATGTCGTTGTAGCCGACGGTCGAGGTCCCGCCGGAGGAGGAGAGCACCCCGGTCAGATAGCGGTAGTCGGTGGCGTCGCCGACGAAGTTCGCAAACGGCGTCGCCATGTAACTGCTGGTGGCGCTGTCCCAGACGATGGACTCGTCCACGTCGTCGTTCCAGTCACCCATCACGATCACCTCCTGGGTGCTCAGGTTGGTGTCCAGGTAGGTCTTCAGATGCCCGGCGGCGACCTCCCGCTTGGCCCGGCTGGTCGCGTCCGCGAAGGCCTTGAGGTGGAGCATGATGAAGGTGATGTCCACCGAGTGGCCGTCCACGGTGACTGTGGTGTCCACCCGCAGCGGCGGGCGACCGGCGAAGTCCGAATCATTGGCGGTGAGGATCAGCGAGGCGCCGTTCACCTGGACCTTGGAGGTGTCGTAGATGAACCCCAGCTTCTGCTCCGCCGCGCTGTAGTAGCTGCTGCCGTTGGTCACACTGACGTCGTTGGCGAGGAAGCCCGCGTAGCCGGTCAGGTTGCCCAGCAACGCCTGGAACTGGGAGGTGCTCACGATCTCCACCAGCCCCCAGGCGTCGATGTCGGACTCGGAGATCACCCGGCTCGCGTTCTGCAACTGGAGGGCCTCGTCGGTGGGGCCAAGGCCGGTAGACCCGAACCACTCGATGTTCCAGCTGGCGGCGGCGAACGGCGCGGAGGTCCCGGTTCCGGAGACGACCTCCACGGTGAAGGCCTGGGAGGCGGTGCTGGCGTTGGAATCCGTCACCAAGACGGTGAACCCGAAGCTGCCGACCGCGTTCGGTGTACCGGAGACGGCGCCGCTGGAGGCAGTCAGCGTCAGCCCCCCAGGAAGCGCGCCCGCCGAGACGGAGAAGGACAGCGGGGCCTTGCCCCCCGAGGTGGCCACGGTCCGGGAGTAGGCGACGCCGGTGGTTCCCCCCGCCAACGAGGAGGTGGTGATCACCGGCAGGGCGTAGACGTTGAGGGTCAGTGACCGGTCCGCGAAGCGGCCATTGGCGTCGGTGGCCCGGAGGGTAACCGTGCTGGTGGTAGCGGTGCCCCCCACCGTGCCGCTTAGCGCGCCGGAGGAGGCCAGCTGGATGCCGGAGGGGAGGGCGCCGGAGCTGATTGACCACTGGAGGGTGCCCTCGCCACCGGTGGCCGCAAGCGAATGGGAATAGCCGGCCCCTTGGTAGGCGTCCGGGAGGGAGGCGGTGGTGATTGCCACCGGGGCCCGGATCTTGAGGACCAGGGGGCGGGTGGCGGTCTGCGCGGCGCTGTCGGTCACCCGGACGGTGAAGGAGAAGTCTCCGGTGCTGGCCGCGGTGCCGCCCAGCAGACCCGAGGAGGAGAGCGAGATCCCGGCAGGCAGCGACCCGGCGTCGAGGGTATAGCCGTAGGGGGCGGCGCCGCCCTGGGCGACCAGGGTCTGCAAGGTCGCGGTGTCGGTATAGGCGTCCGCCAGGGTCTGGGTGGTGATGGTCAGCGCCGGATTCACCTGAAGGGAGACGGTGGCCTGGGCGGTCTGTCCGCGTGCGTCCACCAGCGAGACCTGAAGGGGGAAGGTCCCGGCGGCGTTCGCGGTTCCGCTCACCGCTCCGGACGAGGAGAGCGCCAGCCCGGCGGGGAGGCTGGTGGCGGTCCAGCTGAAGGGTTGGGTTCCCCCTTCGGCGGCCAGGTCCGCGCTGTAGGCGCGTCCGACAGCGGCATGGGGGGTCTGCTGGGTGACGATCCTGGGAGGGGCGCTGGCCAGGATCTCCACCGTGATCGTCCCCCGTCCGGACTGCTCGGCCTCATCGGTGGCCACCGCGGTGAAGGAGAAGGTGCCGGCCGCAGTGGGGGTTCCGCTGAGCAGCCCGGAGCCGGAGAGGGTGAGCCCCGGGGGCATGCCCAACCCGGCGACGTCGAACTCCAGCGTTCCCTCTCCCCCGGTGGCCACCACCTGCGCCGAGTAGGGGCTGTGACGGTTGCCCAGCGCGAGCGTGGCCTCGGCCACCTCCGGCGGTGGGCCGGGCCGCTCGACGCAAGCGGAGGCGAGGACACCCAGAAGCAGGAGACGAAGAAGAGTGGGCATGGTCCGGGCCGGGGGTTCTAGGACAAGACGAGGCCTGCCTGCGATTGTCGCACCCGGCGCCGAAATCCCCTGCCCGGACAGCGGGCGGCCGAACTCCGGGCGCCTAGAAGTCGGACCCGTCGGCGCGCCGGCCCGGCGAGCTGAAGGTTCCGGCCAGGTCCTGATGCGAGACCCAGGCCCCGGTTCCTTCCGCATCCGGGTCCCGGTTCACCGACACCGCGTCTCCCGGGCTGGTGGTCCAGCTGAACGAATCCACCACCACCCCGAACGGGTCCTTGAGGATCACCGAGTCGGCGGGGTGGAGGTTGAGCCGGCTGCCGGATCCGATCGCGTTGGGGGTGCCGGAGGCGGACGCCGCGGAGACGCTTCCGAAAACCACCAGTGCCTTGCCGGGAGCCAGGGTTGTCCCCGGCACGAAGGTGTAGCGGGCAGCGTCGCTGTCATGGAGGGTCCAACCCGCAAGGTTCACCGCCACAGCGCCCCCGTTGACCAACTCCACGAACTCGTTGTCGAAGTCCTCGCCAGGCTCGTCGTAGCGGAGCTCATTCATGAACACCGTGTCCGGGCTGCGAACGATGGCAAGGGGCGCAGGTCCCAGGTCGAACACGGCGGGGTTGTGGGCGTTGGAGACGCGGAAGCGCGCGGCGGTGGCCTCCACGTTGGGCAGGATCACCCCCAGCGTCCCGGCGTCGGCGGCGGCGCTGCCGATTGAACGCCAGTTGCCCCCGTCGGGGCTGAAGTCCACCCGCACCTCCTCCATTCCGGTGGCGATCCACTGGACCTCGGTGGGCTGTCCTCCGGAGAAGGACTGGCCCCCGTCCGGAGCGGTGAGCTGGATCGTGCCGGTGGAGTCGGTGGCCATCAGGTACTGGGCCACCACCGGGAAGTGATCGCTGGTGGTGCTCCGGTAGCTGGCAATCCATTGATCGGGGCGGATCACCTGCACCGATCCGGGGAGCAGCCGGTACTCCAGCTCGTTGGACATCAGCTGGTGGTCGATGGGCGTGGAGTAATCGGTGGTGGTGGGGATGTTCTCGTCGGTGAGGACCTGGGTGGCGAACCGGTAGTTGGCCGGATCGGCCACGAAGTTCGCGAACGGCGACGGCTTCCCGCTCACGTACGACTGGTCCAGGTCGTCGTTGAAGTCGCCGATCACCAGCACGTCCTGGGCGGGGAGCTGCGTGTCCAGCCAGGCCTTGAGCTGGACCGAGGAGTTCGCGCGCCGCTGCCAGTCCTCCACCGCCCCGCTGGCCTTGAGGTGGACCACCAGCACCGTCAGCTCGCGGGTCGCGCCGGCCTTGGTGATCCGCAGGTCCACCCGGAGGGGTGGGCGGTAGGCGAAGTCATAGTTGTTCAGCTCGGAGATCGTGGATCGGGCCAGCACCTCCACCGTGGAGGTCCGGTAGACGAAGGCGGGCTTGGCTTCGTCCGCGGAATAGCCCCCGCCTGCCTCGTTGGCGGTGAAGCCGGCGTACCCCGGCAGCTGGCCCACCAGGGCGGTCAGCCGCGCCGGATCCACCACCTCCTGCAGCCCGTAGATGTCGGCGCCGATCCGCCCCAGCACCGTGCGGATGTTCACCTGCTGAAGGTCGTCATCGGCCAGGCCGAACTCGGGGTTGGTGCTGCCGAACCAGAGCACGTTCCAGGTCACCACCTTGAGGTAGGTCCCGGCGTCCGGTTCCACGAACACCACTCCGGCGTCGGTGCCCGCGTCAGGGGTGGGGCCGGCGTCGCGGGCCTCCTCCTTCGAACACTGGCCGACGCGGCAGACGTGCTCCTGGGGGACCAACAGGTCACAGCCGGCGAAGCCCGCCAGCGCCACTGCCACCAAAATCCATCCACGCGTCACGACAACCTCCGCCCCGGCCGGCGCGCATCCTACGTCCCTTTTCCCCGTCTTGCCGCCCCGTGGAAGCGGGTGGTACATCCGCCCGCGACAATGCCCAAGCGCCCCGCAAAGAAGCCGCTCTCCCGCCTCTCCGCCCGGACCGCCGGCGCCGCCAAGAAGGCCCTGGCCGCCGCGAAGAAGAAGGTCACCCGCTCTCCCCGGACCGCGACTGTCAGCCGCCCCGCGAAGGGGAAGGCGCCGGCCAAGCTGGCCCGGAAGTCCGCCCCCAGGGGGACGCGGATCTACGACGCGGCCGCGGTGAGGCGGATGTCCAAGGAGGTCCAGGGCTGGGTGAAGAACGACCTGGGCCCGGTGGTGACCAGGTCGCCGCTGCGCAAATCGGAGTGGATCACCGACTCCGGCGTCCCGATCCCGGCGCTGCTGACCGCCGCGGATCGCAAGGATGAGCGGCTGGAGGAGATCGGCCTTCCCGGGCAGTACCCGTTCACCCGCGGCGTGCAGCCCACCATGTACCGGGGCCGATTGTGGACGATGCGCCAGTTCGCCGGCTTCGGCTCCCCGGCGGACACCAACCAGCGGTTCAAGTACCTGATCGCCCACGGGATGACCGGGCTCTCCACCGCCTTCGATATGCCCGCGCTGATGGGCTACGACGCGGACCATCCGATGAGCCGCGGGGAGGTGGGCAAGGAGGGCGTGGCCGTCTCCACCCTGCGTGACTTCGAGATCCTGTTCGACGGGATCCCGCTGGACAAGGTCACCACCTCGATGACCATCAACGCCTCGGCGATCGTGGCGTTGTGCATGTACATCGCGGTGGGTGAGAAGCAGGGCGTCCCGATGGCCAAGCTGGGCGGGACCATCCAGAACGACATGCTCAAGGAGTTCATCGCCCAGAAGGAGTGGATCGTCGGTCCACGCCCGGCGGTGCGCATCGTGGTGGACATGATCGAGTACTGCAGCAAGTTCATGCCCCGCTGGCACGCGGTGTCGATCAGCGGCTACCACATCCGCGAGGCCGGGGCGACGGCGGTCCAGGAGATGGCCTTCACCCTCGCCGACGGGATCGGCTACGTGGAGGAGTGCGTCAAGCGGGGGATGAACGTGGACGACTTCGCGCCGCGGCTCTCCTTCTTCTGGGACGTGCACAACGACTTCTTCGAGGAGATCGCCAAGTTCCGCGCCGCCCGTCGCATCTGGGCCAAGGTGATGAAGGAGCGCTTCGGCGCCAAGGACCCGCGCTCGATGCAGCTGCGCACCCACGCGCAGACCGCGGGCGTGTCCCTCACCGCGCAGCAGCCCTACAACAACGTGGTCCGCACCGCGATCCAGGCGCTGGCGGCGGTGCTGGGCGGGACCCAGTCGCTGCACACCAACTCGCTGGATGAGACCTACGCGCTGCCCACCGAGGAGTCGGTGACCATCGCGCTGCGCACCCAGCAGCTTCTGGCCTTCGAGTCCGGCGTGGACCGGGTGGTGGACCCGCTGGGCGGCAGCTACTACGTGGAGTACCTCACCGACGAGATGGAGAAGCGGGGGCTGGAGTACATCCGCCGCATCGACGAGATGGGCGGGATCATCCGCTCGGTGGAGGAGGGCTTCCCCCAGAAGGAGATCGGCGAGAGCGCCTACCGCTACCAGCGCGAGGTGGAGCAGGGGGACCGGATCATCGTCGGGGTCAACGGCTTCAAGTCGGACAAGAACGCGCCGATCGAGATCCTGCAGATCGACGAGAAGGTGGCCGAGGACCAGGTCCAGCGGATCCGCGAGGTGAAGGCCCAGCGCAGCCAGGCGACGGTGGACGCCGCCTTGGCCAAGGTGGAGGGCGCCTGCCGGGGCACCGACAACCTGATGCCTCCGGTGCTGGAGGCGGTGAAGGCCTACGCCACCCTGGGCGAGATCTCGGATGTGTTCCGCAAGGTCTGGGGCCAGTACCGCGAAGGCGGGATCTTCTAGGGCGGAGTGTACGGATAGGGACGTCGGCCGATCGACCGATGGGGGGTGGTCTGGACCTTTCGACCACACCTCCTCCATCGTCCCACCCGTTCCCGTCGCACCCCGGAGAATCCCCATGGCCCGTCCCGTTGGAGATGTCGGCAGCTCGACCTGGGCAACCTCCAGGGCAAGTCCGGGGAGGAGATCCTCAAGGCCCTGGGCGACAAGCTGGGTCTCAAGCCGGCGGACATCTCGGCGGAGAGCATCCAGAGCGTCACCCGCAGCGCCACCGACCACAACCGTCTGATGGGGCTGGTCAACACCATCGAGTAGGGATGGAGCCTGGATTGCCCGCGGCCCTCGCACTGTCCCGCGAGGGCCGTTGCATTTGCGGTGTCTAGCGGGCGCGCTCCGCGGCCTGGCTCTCCCCTCGCGGTGAGCCCCCACCGCGCCACCGTCCGTCCTGGACCCGGCGTCCTGTTGTCGGACCCCGCGCATCATTTTGCGTTTCGGGACCGCCTGCCGGTCCGGTAGAGGGACACCCGGAAGGGAGGACCGGTGGGCTACTGGGGCGAGTTGTACCTGCGCAGCACCGTGCCGCTCCTCTCGCCGGAGGTGACGGCGCGCGAGGTGGCCTACCTGGCCTCGTCCTTCGCGCCGGTGTCCGGGGTGATCGCCGACATTGGCTGTGGGCATGGCCGGCACGTCTCGGCACTGGAACAAGGGGTCCTCAAGGGGAGGGTGGTGGGGTTGGAGAAGGACCCCCAGTCCCTGCGCCAGCGCCAGGGGGCGTTCCCCGCCATCCAGGGGGACTTTCTGACCTTGCCCTTCGGGGCCGGCGCCCTGGGCGGCGCCTATGCCTGGTATTCGACCCTGTTCGTCCACGACGACCGGACCAACCAGGCGGTCCTCAACGCGCTGGGTCGCAGTCTCCGCCCCGGGGGGCGGGTGGTGCTGCAGTCGGTCCCCTTCGAGCGGCTGGCCGAGCAGCCCAACGCCCAGTTCGAGGGCGAGCTCCCGGATGGTTCGAAGGTCAAGGAGAAGAGCCGGTTCGACGCCAAGACCGGCCTGGATCACGGTGAACGACAGCTCACGCTTCCCGATGGACGCGAGCTTTCGGGCTCCTACACCATCCGGTACTATCCTCTCCCTGAGTTACTCACCCTGTTATGGGGGGCGGGCTTCACCTTGCGGTGGGCCCACGGCGACCTGACGGGCGCTCCCCCTTCCGCTAAATCCACGGACTTGATCGTCGGAGCCGAGAAAACCCATGGTGTCTGAGAGGAAGCTGAGAATCCTGGTCGCCAAGCCTGGTCTGGATGGCCACGACCGCGGGGCGAAGATCATCGCCCGCGCGCTGCGCGACGCCGGGATGGAGGTTATCTACACGGGGTTGCATCAGACCCCGGAGATGATCGTGAGCGCGGCGGTGCAGGAGGACGTGGACGCGATCGGGATGTCGATCATGTCCGGCGCGCACATGCACCTGTTCCCTGCGGTGATCGACCTACTCAAGGGACAGAAGGCGGCGGACATCAAGGTGTTCGGCGGGGGGATCATCCCCGACGGCGACATCCCCAAGCTGCTGGAGCTGGGCGTGGCTTCGATTTTTACCCCCGGCGCCTCCACCCAGGACATCGTGAAGTGGATTCGTCAGAACATCGGACCGCGCGCGGCGGCATGAGCGTGCTCGGGAAGCTCCCAGCCCGGGTCGACGTGTATGAGGTCGGCCCCCGGGATGGCCTGCAGAACGAGCTGCGGACCCTTCCCACCCGCGACAAGGCGAGGCTGGTGGAGGCGTTGATCGCCTCCGGCCTGCGCCGGATCGAGATCTCCTCCTTCGTCTCCCCGCGGTGGATCCCCCAACTGGCGGACGCCGAGGAGCTGCTGCGGCTGGTGGGCAAGCGCCCGGGGGTGACCTTCTCTGCGCTGGTCCCCAACCTCAAGGGGCTGGAGCGCGCCAAGGCGGCCGGGCTGGAGGAGGCGGCGGTGTTCCTGTCCGCCACCGAGTCCCACTCCAGGAAGAACATCAACAAGTCGATTCCCGAGGCGGTGGCCACCTCCCGCGAGGTGACCGAACAGGCCCTGCGCGACGGGATGCGGGTCCGCTGCTACCTCTCCACCGTCTGGGGCTGTCCTTACGAAGGCAAGACCGAGGTGAAGCAGGTGGTGGCGCTGTGCCGCCAGCTGGTGGACCTGGGCATCTACCAGCTGTCGCTGGGAGACACGATCGGGGTGGGGACCCCGGGGCAGACCGAGGAGATCCTCACCGCCCTGCTGGAGTTCATCCCCGCCGAGAAGCTGGCCCTGCACCTGCACGACACCCGGGGAACGGCGCTGGCCAACGCGCTGATCGGGCTACAGTTGGGGATCACCACCTATGACGCCTCTATCGGCGGGTTGGGCGGCTGTCCCTACGCGCCGGGCGCGGCGGGGAACCTGGCCACCGAGGATCTGGTGTTCATGCTCCACGGCATGGGCGTTCAGACCGGGATCGATCTGGACAAGCTGGTGGGCGCCGGAGAGGTGGCCCAGGAGCTGATCGGCCGCAAGCTCTCCGGCAAGTACCTGCAGGCGGCGCTGGGCGAGCGCGAGAAGCTGGCCGCCCGGCGCGCCCAGACCTAGACGCGCTCGCTGCGCAGCATCCCCTTGAGCCGCTCGCTCATCCCCAGGTGGAGGGCAGCGGCCACCAGCATCTGGCGTTCCTTGCGGTCGACCTTTCCGTCCACCAGGGCCATGTCCACGATGTGCTGCAGGAAGGTCTCCGCCTCCGGGCTGCCCTTGGGCACCAGCCGCTCGAACAGTGCGGGACCGGCGTTGAGCGCCAGCTCCACGTTGTTCCAGGGGACCGACCAGCGCTCGGAGCAGTTCTTGAGCAGCCGGCGCTCCTTCTCGTCCACCGTGCCGTCGGCGGCGGCCAGCGCGGCCATCATGTACAGCAGCCGCTCGCGCTCCTCGCGATCCACCACCGTGTCCCTGGGCGGTGGGGGGAGGCCCTGCTCGGAGGCGCGCTGCAGGTTGCGGGTCTGCCAGCTCTCGAAGGGGGCGGCGCTCTCCAGCACCCAGTCCCGCTGACCGTCGGAGAGCAGGGTGCCGCAGAACTCGCACGCCGGGGACGCCGAGTCGCTGAGGGCGGCGTTGCAGTTGGGGCACCGGAAGGTGGCCATGCCGTTGTCCGCCGGGGTCTGCGCCCCGTGCTTGCGCCGCAGGGTGAACACCCAGCGCTGGGGCAGGGTGGGCAGCTGGGGCTGGGCGGCGCCGGAGACCACCCCCATCCGGGAGCTCCAGCGGAACTCCACGTGCGCCCGGTCGTCACCCCCAGGATCGATGTTGAAGGCCTTGGTGTTCACCCCGCCCACCGCGCACTCCAGGAACACCTTGCGCCGGCCGCTTTCCTGAAGCGCGCGCAGCTCCGCGCCCAGGGTCTCGCTGGCGGCGGGGGCCGCGACCTTGGCCAGAGAGCTGACGTCGCGGCGGCTCTGGGCGTCAATCCAGCGCCAGAAGATCAACGAGGCGCGATCCTCCAGCACGTTGAGGTTCAAGGCGGGGTCGGTGCGCTGCGCCTCCGCCAGGGACGGGACCTGCGCGGGGTGCCGCTGGAACTCCACCCCCTGGGTGATCTCCGCCAGGGTCCAGTCGTAGTTGCCGCTGTTGACCACCGCCCCGCAGAACTCGCAGGAGTTGGCCGCGCCGCCGTTGAACGGGCCGCCGCAGTTGGGGCACTTGCCCTGGTAGGCGTCCTCCCCCAGCTTGGTCACCGCCCCCGGCTTGCGGACGAAGGACCAGACCTCGGTGAACGCCTCCACCATCGAGCGGCGGGCGGCGGCCTCGGCGTCGTCGTCGGAGAAGGTCGAGGGCACGTCGGTGTCCCGCATCGAGGCGCGGATCCGCACGTGGACGGTGTCGTAGAACGGGTTCTGGTCCAGTCCCACCAGTTGCAGATCCAGGACCTGCACCTCGGCGATCGCGTCGCGGATCTGCTGGGCGTCCAGCAGCCGCAGTTGCACGTTCAGCCGCTGATAGGTGGCGTCGGAGAGGAAGGGGCGCACCTTCGTCAGGTCCCGGCGGAACCAGGCGGACTGCAGGTCCAGGAACAGCAGCTTGGACTTGTCCAGCAGCGGGATCAGCTCGAAGCCTGGATCGTTGGCCTTCAGCGCGGAGATCCAGGACTCCACCTCGCGGGAGGAGACGGCGGTGCGCGTCTGCGCCTCCCGCTCCTGGAAGGCCCGCTGGGTCCGGGGAGTGGGGCCGTTCTTCTTCTGGTGGAGGTACCAGCCGATCCCCACCACCGCCAGCAGCGGGAACATCACATGCGGGTACTGGAGGGTCAGCCGGACCACCAGGTAGATCAGCCAGCCAATGTCGCCGCCGCCGTCTCCGCCGCCCCCGTCGCGGCCACCGCCGCTGTCGTAGCTCTCGCCGCCGCCCACGCGTGCCAGCGCCTGCGTCGCCAAGCCCAGCGCGCCCAACCCCAGCGCGTATCGCCATCCTCGCTGCGTCTGCATGAGCCGGAAATGTAACGCCTTTGCGGCTAAGAAGGCGGCCCACCTTTGGGAGGACGCATGGCCGAGTTCCGCATCGAGGCGAAGGAAGGGCTGGAGGTCTGGACGATCGCCGGGGAGGACCGCCGCAACGCGATCCGCCGGGCGATGCTGGCCGAGTTCGAGTCGATGGTGGCCAGGGTCTCGGCCGACCGGTCGGTGCGCGCGGTGGTGATCACCGGGGCGGGGGAGAAGGCGTTCTGCGCCGGCGCGGATCTCAAGGAGCGCGCCACCATGAAGGAGGAGGAGGTCCGCGCTTTCCTTGACGGGCTGCGCAGCGCCCTGCGCTCCCTGGAGATCTCTGACTGCATCTTCATTGCCGCCATCAACGGGGTGGCCCTGGGAGGCGGCACCGAGCTGGCGCTGGCTTGTGATCTCCGGGTAGCCGCCCCCCACGCCGAGCTGGGGCTGACCGAGGTGAAGCTGGGGATCATCCCCGGCGGCGGTGGCACCCAGCGGCTGCCCCGGCTGATCGGCCCCGGCCGGGCCAAGGAGCTGATCCTCACCGGCCGTCGCGTCCCCGCCGCCGAGGCGCTGACCCTGGGCCTGGTCAACCGCGTGGCCCCCGAGGGGCAGCTGGTGGCCGCCGCGGTGGAGCTGGCCCAGTCCATCGTCCAGAACGCTCCGCTTGCTTTGGGGGCGGCCAAGCACGCGGTCGATGAGGGGCTGTCTCTGAACATGGAGGACGCGCTGCGGCTGGAGCTGTCCAAGTACGAGCTGGTGCTCAAGACCGAGGACCGCCTGGAGGGCCTGCGGGCCTTCGCCGAAAAACGCGCCCCCCGCTTCCAGGGGCGGTAGGGGCGTGTAGTTCCGGCGCGGGAACGTCGGATTTTACCTCCAGCCAGGTCGAGCCTGCCGCTTGCACCGCGTAGGATGGTTCCCCGGATGCGCCTCTTCCAGGATCCCCACACCGCACCATCACCGGCGGAGCTTGCGGCCGGGCTGCAGGAAGTGGAGCTCAAGCCGGGAGACGAAGGCGAAGCGGTGGCGCAGCTGCAGCGCGCGCTGATCGCCCTGGGCTACCTGACCGAAGAGCAGGTCCAGACCGGGCCGGGCCGCTTTGGTCCCAAGACCACCCAGGCGCTCAAGACGCTGCAGGAGGAGTGGCAGACGCCGGCCACCGGGACCCTCTGTTTGCACACCCTGGCCGGGCTGCGCCGGGCGCTGGGCGGGATGGCTCCTCCCGGAGGCTGGAGCGGCAGGCGGGCCGCGCCCGGCACCGCGGAGGTCCGGCACTGGATCGCCGCCGCGGCGCCCACCCGAGGTCCGGTCGCCTCCCGCACCGCCGAACGGTACGAGGCGGTGCTGGATCAGTTCGCGGTGGAGACCAACCCCCGCTATGCGCCGCGGACCAGCAACACCTACGGCCACATCTTCGTCTGGGACGTGACCTCCGCGATGGGGGTGGAGGTCCCCCACTGGGTGGATCCTTCGGGAGAGCCCACCTCCGCCGGGATTGGCCGGGAGCTGCTGCCCGCGGATGTTCCCCTCTGGCTGGAGGCGCACGGGGCCCGACGCGGCTGGCGTTGGGTGGCCGCCGAGGAGGCCCAGACGCTGGCCTCCGCCGGGCATCCGGTGATCGCCTGCGCCTCGGTCACCGACGCCACCCGGCTGGGGATGGTCCGTCCCGGCCCCCCGCACCCGCTGGGGCCCTGGGTGGCCCTGGCGGGAAGCAGGCCCCAGGCCCGCGTGCTGGCCACCGAGGCGATGGGGCAGGCCGCCGAGTTCTGGATCAACGAGACCCGGCTGCAGCAGGTGTCGGCGCCAGCCCCGCCCGAGCCGGTCCGGGTCCGCGAGCTGCGGCGGGGAGACAGCGGCCAGGACGTGCTCTGGGCCCAGGAGACCCTGGTGGCGCTGGGGAATCTGTCCCGCACCGAGATGTCCACCGGCCCGGGCGCCTTTGGCCCTCGCACCGAGCTGGCGCTCAAGGCCTTCCAGCAGAAGGCGGGGGTCCCCGCCACCGGGGGAGTGGGACCGCTGACCCGCAGCGCGATGAACGTCTGGCTGCGGCGGGCCTCCGAGCCCGCGGCCCGCTCCCCAGGCGTGCTGCTGGAGCGGGGCAACTGCGGTCGCGAGGTGTGGTCGCTGCAGAACGCGCTGTTACGGGTCGCCCTGCTGGACTGGGATGGCTTTGTCACCTCCCCAGGCGTGTACGGCCCGCGCACCGAGGCGGCGATCCGCACCTTGCAACTGCGCTACGGCGCCCAGCCCACCGGGATCTTCGGCCCCCGCACCCATGAGCTGCTGGAGAAGGCCCTGGCCCAGGGACTGCCTGCCCCCGCCGAGGCTCCGCCCATCCTGGGCGCGGAGCGGGCAATCGCTTTTGCGATGAACCCGACGCCCAACGAGGGCCCGGAAAAGGGATCCTGGCACGGCTGCGCGATGGCGCTGGTGCGCGAGGCCTACCGCAGCTCGATGCGGATCAAGGGTCCACTCTCCGAGGATCGCCCCCAGGACGCGTACCGCTTCTTCGAAAAGCACAAGCGGATCCGCGCCGGGGCCAGCGCGCCTCGCGGGACGCTGACCTTCTTCAGCTTCGGGAAGGGCGGACACGTGGGGATCTCCCTGGGAGATGGCCGTTACGTGGGCGCCTCGACTTCCGGCCCCCCCAGCGAGGTGCGACCGATCTGGGTGCGCACCTATCTGGGCTGGGCGTCGCCCTAGACCCGGGCGGAGGGGTGGGTCTCCAGCCGCACGGAGGCCGGGGTGCTGTTGAACTCCTCCTGCGGAGCGAAGCGGTGCTTGAGGTCGGCGCGCAGCTCCGAGCCCGCCTTGGGCGCCAGGATCAGCGCGGCCAGCCCGCCCACCGCGGCGCCGATCAGGAACAAGGAGGCGCTGGCTGCCGAGGCGCGTCCGGGCCGGTAGGTGGAAAGACCGATCCGGTGCAGCGCCTTGTCGGTGTCGAAGTTCTTCAGCTGCTTGCGAATCATCTTCGAGGCGTCCTTGGTCACCTTCTGCATCACTTCCTTCACCACGTAGGCCTTCATCAGCTTGTCCATCATGTGTAGTTGCTCCCTCTCCAGTCCCCAAGACGCCCACCTGGTCGTCAGGGAGGAAGGTAGGTCGCCCGGGGCTGAACGGAAGTCCCCCGCAGGCAGGGCCGCGCGCTGAGTGCTTCCGGTCAGACACGTTTCTGGTAGACCCCGCGGCCATGTCCTTCGACCAGCGACTGCACCAGAAGATCTCGGAAGTGGAGCGCGGCGGTGCCGCGAAGTACCACGCGAAGAACCAGGAGGCAGGGAAGCTGTTTGCCCGCGAACGCATCCGCCTGCTGTTGGATGAGGGGACCTTCCTCGAGGACGCCAAGCTGGCGAACAACCTGGACCCGGAGCTGCCCTCGGACGGGGTGATCATCGGCCTCGGCAAGATCAGCGGCCGCGCGGTGTGCGTGATGGCCAACGACTCCACGGTAAAGGCCGGCAGCTGGGGGGCCCGCACCGTGGAGAAGATCCTCCGGATCCAGGAGACCGCCCGCAAGCTGCAGTGCCCGCTGTTCTACCTGGTGGACTCAGCCGGCGCGCGGATCACCGATCAGGTGGACATGTTCCCCGGCCGCCGCGGCGCGGGGAAGATCTTCCACAACGAGGTGGCGATGTCCGGGGAGATCCCCCAGATCTGCCTGCTGTTCGGGCCGTCGGCCGCCGGAGGCGCGTACATCCCCGCCTTCTGCGACGTGGTGGTGATGGTGGAGGGCAACGCCTCGATGTACCTGGGCAGCCCGCGGATGGCGGAGATGGTGATCGGCGAGAAGGTCACCCTGGAGGAGATGGGCGGGGCGCGGATGCACTGCAGCGTCTCGGGCTGTGGAGATGTGCTGGTCAAGACCGAGCAGGAGGCGATCGAGTTCGCCCGCCGCTACATCGGCTACTTCCCGGAGAACTTCCGCCAGCAGCCGCCCCGCGCGAAGGCCCAGGCGCCCAAGGCCTCGGGGAAGAGAATCGAGGAGATCATCCCCGCGGACCAGAACAAGCCCTTCAACATCCACGAGCTGATCTACGAGCTGATCGACGAGGGCAGTTGGTGTGAGGTGAAGAAGCTGTTCGCCCAGGAGCTGGTGACCGGCCTGGCCCGGATCGACGGGCGCCCGGTGGGGATCATCGCCAACCAGCCCAAGTACAAGGGCGGGGTGTTGTTCGTGGACTCCGCGGACAAGGCGGCCCGGTTCATCTGGCTGTGCGACGCCTTCAACATCCCGCTGCTGTACCTGGCGGACGTGCCCGGGTTCATGATCGGCACCAAGGTGGAGCGGGCGGGGATCATCCGCGCCGGGGCCAAGATGATCAGCGCGGTCTCGGAGGCCACCGTCCCCAAGATCTCGGTGGTGGTCCGCAAGGCCTACGGGGCCGGGCTGTACGCGATGAGCGGACCCGGCTTTGCTCCCAACTGCACCCTGGCCCTGCCGCAGGCGATGATCGCGGTGATGGGTCCGGAGGCGGCGGTGAACGCCGTGTACTTCAACAAGATCCAGGAGAAGCCGGAGGCGGAGCGCGCCGCCTACGTCCAGGCCTTGCGCGACGAGTACCGGGCGGACGTGGACATCTACAAGCTGGCCTCGGAGCTGATCATCGACGAGATCGTCCCCAGCGATGAGCTGCGCGGCCAACTGGTCCGCCGGTTCGAGGCCTACAGCGGGAACTTCGAGCCGGAGCGCCGCAAGAAGCACTGTGTGTACCCGGTGTGAGACCATGGCCTTTTCTGCCGCCTATTCCGAGTGGCTGGGGGCCCGGCGCGACCGCCTTGAGCAGTTGTTCCATGCTCATGCCGCGGTCGGTGGGTCTGGTCGCCGCCGGGTCGGCAGTAGCCGGCAGTTGCTCCGGTTGGAGTTGGCTTCGCACCTTTTCCATTCCGGCGGATCTGCTGGTCAACTCGTAGCGTCCCACCGCACCGCGCCAGTGACCGCCCGAGGGACACGGGCGCTCAAAATGAGCGCCCCTGACCGCGCTGGGCCTACGACGCCGGCACCGGCGCCCTGGTCAACCGGAGGAGGACCTCCACCCGACGGTTCGCCTCCCGCCCTTCGGGAGTGGCGTTGGAGGCGATCGGCCGTTCGGCGCCCACCCCCGTGGTGACAATCAATTCCGGGGCCATCCCGCGGCTGATCAGCAGATCGCGGACGGCCTGGGCACGGTCCAGCGAGAGCGCGAAGTTCCGCTCATAGCCACCGCTGGAGTCGCAGTGCCCGACCAGGCGCAGCTGCTGAATCTCCGGGTGCGACTGCACCAGCGCCACCAGCCTATCCAGCGCGCCTTGGGCCTCGGGCGCCAGGGTGGTGTGGGAGGCCTGGAACATCCTGCCGGTGGCCAGTGTCTGGCTCAGCTCAAGGCCAAGCGCGTTGAGCTGCGGCTGGCTCAACGGCACCGCAGGGCAGCCTTCGGTGGCCAGCGAGCCGGGTGCCATGGGGCAGCTTTGCGGCAGCTCGACAATCGGGGGCGGGGCCTGGGGGGCGGGTTGGACGGGCGCGCTGGGGGCGGTCTCCGCCCGCGGAGCCAAAGGCGCGCTCGGGCGGCCGAGGGTGAACGCCGCCCCGGCCAGGATCCGGTAGGCGGGAGTGCCGGGCGCGGAGCCCAGACCGATGCCCCCCAGCCCGTAGATCTCCACCCACTTGCCCAGGGGGAGGCGCGCGCCGGCGAACAGCTCGTTGCGCAGCGGCCCGCCCTCGGTGGGCAGGGCGGTGTGCCAGGACAGCTCACCCCGCAGCCCCTTGCCCACGGTGTGCACCAACAATGCGCCCTCCACGGTGCTGCGGCGCAGCGCCTGACCGTCAAAGGTGCTGGAGGGGCGCAGGGCCAGGCCCAGCTGTCCACCCATCCGCAGCCAGGAGGTCAGCGCGTAGCCGGCCTCCACCTGGCCCAACAGGCCCGGCTCGCTGGCCACCGCGCCCGACCCACCCATCGGGAGTTGCACGCCCAGGCCCAGGGCCAGATCGAGCAGGCCGCCCCGGGACTGCTGCCAGAGCGCGGCGCGCGCCTGCAGCAGGGAGGTCCCCACGGTGGACTGCTCCGGGCTTCCCAGCCCGTGCGTGGACAGATCGTCGCCGGTCTGCAGCAGCACTACCGGCAGCTGCGCGCCGACCTCCAGCCACTGCAGCGGCGCCCAGGCCACCGCCAGGTGCGCCGAGGCCCGGTTGGCGACAATCGCGCCCACCCGCTGGCCGTTGCGGAAGTACACCAGCGGGTCCCGCTCGTGGTGACCGGTGAGCGAGAGACGCAGGGCCCCCTGCTCCAGCAACAACCCGGCTCCGGACGCCAGCCCGTCGGCGGCGCCGGCGTTGAGCCGCAGGGCCTCCACCTCCAGCGAGGGCAGGGCGGTCTGGGCGCGGGCCTCCGGGACGGTCAGCAGCAGGGCGAGTGCGCCCAGCGCCCCCAGCGACCGGGGGATCGCGCGGCCGCGCCGGAACAGGAGCCCGCCCAGGGCCAGCAGCATCCAGGCCCCGAACCCACCCGGGGTGGACGAACAGCCCAGCCCACCGCCCGCCAACAGGTCCTCGCTGGCGCCCACGGTGATGCTCACCGTGGCCGGCTGCGAGTCCATTCCCTCAGCGGTCACCCGGAAGGTGAAGCTGTCCTCACCCTGGTAGTCGGAGACGGGGCGGTAGGTCAGGTGCGGCGCCTCACCGGAGAGGGTGCCGTGGGCCGGGCCGCTGACCACGGTGTAGCTCAGCGCCGCGCCCTCGGTGTCCGACCCCTGCAGGGTCAAGGTGGTGGCCATGTCCTCGGTCAGGGTGATGGCCTGCGCGCTGGCCACCGGAGCGTCATCGATGCTGGAGATGCCCACCGACACAGTCACCACGTTGGAGTCCGCCAGTCCGTCGTTCACCTGGAAGGTGAAGCTGTCATCGCCCCAGAAGTCGTCCGCGGGCTGGTAGGTGAGATTCGGGGCGGTGCCCGAGAGGGTGCCGTGCTGCGGGGCGGTGAGCACCGTCCACGCAAGAGCGTCCCCGTCGACGTCGTGCGCCCTCAAGGTGAGCTGCGCCGCGGTGTCCTCTTCGGTGATCACGGCGCTGCCCTCGGCCACCGGGGCGTCGTTGACCGGACCCACGGCCAGGGTGACGGTGGCCGGGCCCGAATGGGCGTCGCCGTCGTTGGCCTGGAAGGTGAAGCTGTCGGCGCCGGTGAAGTCCGGATACGGGGTGTAGGTCAGCTGCGGAGGCGTCCCGCTCAGGGTTCCGTGCGCGGGCTGGGTGACCACGGTGTAGGTCAGCTCGTCCCCGTCCACATCGGTGCCGGTGAGGGTGAAGCCGACCTCGCCGTCCTCCTCGGTGCTGGCCGAACGCGCGGTGGCCACCGGGGCATCGTTGATCGGCGCCACGGTGATCAAGATCGTGCGCGGCTCCGAGTCCACCTGTCCGTCGTGGGACTTGAAGGTGAAGCGGTCCTCGCCGTGGAAGTTGGAGGCGGGGGAGTAGGTCAGCTCCGGGGGCACCCCGGACAGGGTGCCGTGAGAGGGCGCGTCCACCACCTGGAAGGTGAGGGGATCCTCCTCGGTGTCCGAGCCCTCCAGGCTGACCGCCACCGCCAGATCCTCATCGGTGAGCACCTGCTGCGTCGAAGCCTGGGGGGCGTCGTTGACGCTCTGGATCAGCAGCGAGACCGTTGCCACCTCGGACTCCAGCGCGCCGTCGCCCGCCGAGTAGGTGAAGCTGTCCTCGCCGTGGAAGTCGGGATTCGGGGTGTAGGTCAGCTCCGGAGCCGTTCCGCTGAGGGTGCCGTGCTGGGGCTGCGTGACCACCGTCCACTCCAGCGGATCCTGGTCCACATCGCTGCCGCCCAGGGTCACCGGGGTGGCCACGTCCTCATCGAGGGTGAGGGCCAACGCGTCGGCCACAGGGGCATCGTTGATCGGCGTGACGTTCAGGGTGACGGTGGCCTCCTGCGAGTCCAGCTCGCCGTCGTTGACCCGGAAGGTGAAGCTGTCCTCTCCATGGAAGTCGGCGTCCGGCTGGTAGCGCAGCTGCGGGGCCACGCCGCTGAGGGTGCCGTGCGTGGGCGGGGTGACCACGGTGAAGTTCAGCGGTGAGGCAACCAACCGCAGCGCCCGGCGCGCGCCGTCCGGGTCCTGGCCCTTGAGGCTGGGGATCAGCGTCGGGGGCGGCGCATCCGGATCCTCCCCGGTGAGGGTCAGGTCCAGCCCGGTGTCCTCCCCGGTGGTCTGGGACTGGGCGTGGGCCAAAGGCGCGTCGTTGACCGGGGTGACGCTGATCGTCACCGTGGCCTCATTGGAGAAGGCCTCTCCGTCGGAGGCGATGAAGGTGAAGCTGTCCTCGCCGGAGAAGTCGGGGGACGGGATGTAGATCAGGTCCGGGGGAGTGCCCTCCAGCGTGCCGTGGGCGGGAGAGGAGACGGTCCAGGTGAGCCAGCCAGAGTCCACATCGCTGGCCGTGAGCGAGATCGGCAGGGTGGTGTCCTCCGCCGTGCCCGTCGCCAGGTTGACCGCCACCGGCGCGTCGTTCTGCGGGTTGACGAAGATGAAGACCGTGGCCACCCGGGAGTCCGACCGCCCGTCGTTGACCTGGTAGGTGAAGCTGACCTGACCGGAGAAGTCCGGCGCCGGGAGATAGTTCAGCGAGGGCGGGGTACCGAGCAGCAGGCCCTGCTGGGGCTGGGTGAGCACCTGGTAGCTCAGCAGGTCACCCCCCGGATCGGTCCCGTCAAGTTCGAACGGCAGCGCCTGATCCTCGGCCGTGGTCAGTTCCTGGTCGTTCGCCATCGGGATGAAGTCGACCTCCTGGTACAGCGATCCGGAGGAGGGCGTGAAGCCGGCGGTGCCCGAGTACTGGGTGGTGATCGGGTATCCCCCCCCAACGAAGACATAGGGAAGGCTGACTGCCACTCCGTTGGAGACCGGGACCGGTTCGCCGAACGGAGCGCCCGCCACCAGGAACTGGACGGTGCCCTCGGAGACCTGGGGAGTGAGCAAGGCGGTGAACTGCACCGGGCTGTTCTCCACCGAGGGGTTGGACCCGGACTGCAGGAGGGTGGAGGTGGGCTGGGCGCTGCTTGCGGTCACCGTGTACGCCGCGTAGAGGGTCCCGCTCTGGCCGTTGCTGTTTTGGACGGTCACGTTGTGCGTCCCGGCGCCCAGGCCGGGGACGGTGACGGTGATCAGCTCCGCGCTCTGGACCACGGCCGACTGGCCCTCCACCGAGCCGATCAGGACCACGGCTCCGGCCTGGAAGTTGGCTCCGCCGATGGAGACCACCTGCGCGGCGCCCACCGATGCCGAGTCGGGGCTGATGCTGGTGACGGAGGGGGAGGCGGCGCCGGCGTACTCCAGCGAAGCGGGGAGGGTGAACTCACGCCCGTCCGGATTGATCACCCGGACATCGTAGAGGCCTGGGGCCAGGGTCGGCAGGGAGAAGACCGCATGATCGACGCCGAACTGGGTCAGCTCGTGGGGGAGGATCAGCTGGGAACCCACGTAGAAAGACGCCCCCTGTTGGAGGTTGGCGGCGGTCAGCGCCACCGAGTCTCCGCCGGTGGCCACCGGGGGCTGGACCGAGAACAGCTCCGGCCCGAGGACCTCATTGCTGGCGGTGATCCGCACGTTGTCCACGGTGAACCCCCGGAAGGCGTTGTAGCTTGAGTCGACGGAGTCGAACTTGAACTGCACCCGGATCTCCGAGTTCACGTAGGGCGAGAGATCGAAGGCGTAGTTCCGGACGACCGGCGGCGCGCTTGGACCGCCGGAGCTGTAGGCCGCCTCACCTGGCTGCTGGACCACGAAGTTGGGGTTCAGCCTCCCCAACTCCTGGAACTCCCCGCCGTTGACCGACAGCAGCACCGTCATCAGGTCGTAGTAGGAGCCCGCGACGCCCTCGATCTCCCACCAGCTTGCGAACTCCAGCTGGGCGAAGCTGATCTCGGTCAGTGAGATCGAAGGAGAGGTCAAGGTGCCCGCCTGGCTGACGGTGGAGGAGCCCCCGCCCTTCGGATACTGGGGGCCGTAGTCGCTGCCGATGAACGTGCCGGTGGAGTCCCCGAACCGGGCCACGCTCACCCCGTCCGCGGCCGGCAGGTGCCTTCCATCGTCTGCCAGGGTCACCGCGAATGGATTG
Organism: Myxococcota bacterium; assembly: GCA_030857095.1. Classification (GTDB taxonomy): domain Bacteria; phylum Myxococcota; class Myxococcia; order Myxococcales; family Myxococcaceae; genus JALYOC01. The sequence goes on from JALYOC010000029.1 coordinate 31,048, forward strand.
AGCTCCGCGCTGATGGAGAGGTTCTCCGGTTGGGTCAGCACCTGCCAGGATCCGGTCCCGGAGAGGGTCTGCGAGGTCCAGCCGCCCAGGCCCTCCTCGAAGGACTGGCTATGGAGCACCACCCCGGACCCGATGACGGCGGACCGTGCGGTCACCGGCTGGGGCGAGGCGGGCTGGGTGCAGGCCACCAGCAGAAGCGGAAGCAGGGCGGTCAGCAGTGACGGGAGGCGAAGCGGGACTGGGGGCATGTTGTCGATTTCCACGGCCGACGGGACGCGGGCGCCATGTGCACCGCTTGTGCCCGCGGGGGCGGCGAGCAAGATCAGACCCTTGGCCAGGCGCCACGCCGGTCAACCCACTCCGGCGGTCGGCGCCGACCCAGGGGGCCCCGCATTGCGAGATCGCGCCTGCCCGCTTGATCCGTATGATGTGGGCCCTTGGAGCCGTTACGGAGGAACGCGCGCTGACGACCGGGCAGGAGTGGGTGATCGACGCGGGGGGCTGTGATCCGGATCGCCTTCGCGATCTGGAGGCGCTGGCCGCCCTGTTCGAGGAGCTGGTGGTGACGATGGGGCTCCAGGTCCTGGGCACCCCACAGTGGCACCGCTTCCCTTCGCCGGGTGGGGTGACCGGGCTGGCCCTGCTCTCCGAGTCCCACCTGGCGATCCACACCTTCCCCGAGCACGGCTTCGCCGCGCTCAACGTCTACTGCTGCCGCGCCCGCCCCCCGGCGGACTTTGCTCCGGTGCTGGCCCGCCATCTGGGCGCCACCTCCTGCCAGGTGCGTGAGCTGCCCCGGGGGAGCGCGCGGTGACCGAGGGACTGTGCCCCTCCTGTGGCGCGCCAGTCGCCTTCACCTCCGGGACCGCCCTGGTGGTGGTCTGCGCCCACTGCCAGACGGTGGTGGCCCGCCGTGGCCAGGCGCTGGAGAACCACGGCAAGGTGGGGGCGATCGTGGACACCGACACCCCCTTCCAGCTGGGGGTGCAGGGCAGCTACCGCGGGGACGGGTTCTGGATCGTCGGCCACCTGCAGAAGGATCGCGGAGGCGCGCCGTGGGACGAGTGGGCGCTGGAGTTCGACTCCGGGAAGGTGGCCTGGCTCTCCGAGTCCGAGGGCGCGCTGCACCTCTCCCACTACCTGGACCAGCACCCCCAGACCCGGCTGGAGCAGCTCTCGGTGGGCCAGGAGTATCCGATCCACGATCACCGCTTCGTGATCGAAGAGCTGGCGCACGCGCGCACGGTGGGCGCGGCGGGGCAGCTGCCCTCGGACCTGGACCCCCAGGGGGAGCTGGCCTACGCGGATCTCACTGGGGCCAAGGGGCTGTTCGCCACCCTGGACTTCGGCACCCGGACCCAAGCTCCGGAGGTGTTCATGGGCACCCGGGTGGCGCAAGCGGCGCTGAACATCGACCCCGGCGCCCTGCGGCCGCGGGTCAAGCGGGCCCAGCTGCTGGACGCGCGCTGCACCGAGTGCAACGGACCGCTGGAGCTGCGGGCGCCGGATCGCACCCGGCGGGTGGCCTGCCCCTACTGCGGCGCGCTGCTGGACGTCTCCTCCGGCCGGCTCTCCTTTCTCCAGGTCTTGCAAAGGCCGCCCTTCGAGCCGGACCTGCCCCTGGGCGCGAAAGGCAAGCTGCAGGGGGTGGAGTGGACCTGCATCGGTTTCCTCCGGCGCTACTCGGTGGAAGAGGGGATCCGCTACCCGTGGCACGAACATCTGCTCTTCCAGCGCGAGGCCGGCTTTGCCTGGCTGGTGGAGTCCTCCGGCCACTGGACCTTTCTGCAGTCGGTCGCCGCAGGCGAGCTCACCCCGCTGCCCTCGGGGGGCATTGAGTTCGCGAAGCAGATCTACAAGCGCTTCGGGGCCGCGCCCGCGATCACCGAGTACGTGGTGGGGGAGTTCTACTGGGAGATCAACGCGGGGGATGTCGCCTACGGGGTGGAGTACGTGGCCCCGCCGCGGCTGATCAGCGAGGAGCGCACCGCCCAGGAGCTCTCCTACAGCCAGGGAACCTATCTGACCCCAGAGGAGGTGAAGGCCGCCTTCGGGATCCACGTCCCCGCGCAGAGCAACGTGGGCCCGGCCCAGCCTGACCCCTATCAGGTGGGGCCGGCGATCCGATGGGCGGTGGTCTACGCGGGGATCCTGATCCTGGCCTTCCTGGGCATGAAGATCCTGGCGGCGGAGGAGGTGGTGTTCACCGACACCGCCACCGTGGATCCCTCGCTGCCGGCCAACAGCCCCGCCCTGCTGCGGTTCTCGGAGCCCTTCGAGATCAAGAATCGCGGGAACCTGAAGGCGGACTTCTCCGCCCAGGGGTTGACCAACGACTGGCTGGGGCTGGAGGGAGACCTGGTCCACGAGGAGACCGGGGAGGTGGTGTCCTTCTATCTGGAGACCGGGTACTGGTCCGGGACGACTTCGGAGGGCTACTGGACCGAAGGCAACACCCGGGACGTGGAGTACCTGGCGGTGATCCCCCCCGGGCGGTACGTGCTGCGAACCCAGCCGGTGTTCCAGAACTCCCGGGCCCGGAGCTGGTCGCTGACCCTGGTGAGCGACTCGCCCCGGACGCTGTGGTTCGGGCTGGCGCTGGGGGCCTTGTTCCTGTGGCCGATCTTCGTGGGGATGCGCTCCTCGGTGTTCGAGACAGCGCGGTGGTCGCAAAGCAGCTTCGTGAGCGGGAGTGATCAATGAAGTACGCGGGGGCGCTGATCGTGCTGGCCTATCTGGCGCAGGCACTGACCGGCTACGAACCATTCAGCAGCGAGGCGCGGGGCAGGGTTCCGGAGGAGTATCGGTCGCGTCCGGGAACCCTGCTGCTGTGGCACTCGGGCTATCAGGGAGGGAAGTGATGACCGAACAGCTGATCAAGGGCGTGGTGGGATCGGTGCTGTACTCCGCCATCGGGCTGGCGGTGTTCGTGGCCGGCTTCTATGTGATCCGGAAGATCTTCCCCTTCGATGTGCACAAGGAGATCGAGCATGACCAGAACACCGCTTTGGCGATCGTGATCGGGTCCTTCATCCTGGGGCTGGCCTTGATCGTCGCCGCGGCGATCCACGGTTGAGGTCGTGAGCCAGCAGCTCGTCGCCGCCGGGGAGGGTGACCCCACCCCCCTCAACAAGTCGCTGCTGTTCGTGACCGTGCTGGTGATCGCCACCTGTGGGCTGGTCTACGAGCTGGTGGCGGGCACCCTGGCCAGCTACCTGCTGGGCGACTCGGTCACCCAGTTCTCCACCGTGATCGGGGTCTACCTCTTCTCGATGGGGATCGGCTCCTACCTCTCCCGGTTCATCGAGCGGGGGGTGGCCCAGCGCTTCGTGCAGATCGAGCTGGCGGTGGCGCTGGTGGGCGGGCTGTCCGCCCCGGCGCTGTTCCTGTGCTTCGGCGCCACCGACCTGTTCCGGATCGCCCTCTACACCCTGGTGGTGGCGGCGGGGACGCTGGTGGGGCTGGAGATCCCGCTGTTGCTGCGGATCCTCCAGGATCAGCTGCGCTTCAAGGATCTGGTCTCCCAGGTCCTGACCTTCGATTACATCGGCGCGCTGGCCGCCTCGCTGCTGTTCCCGATCCTGCTGGTGCCGCGGCTGGGGCTGGTGCGGACCTCGCTGCTGTTCGGGCTGCTCAACGCGGCGGTGGGACTGTGGAGCACCTGGCTGCTGGCGCCGGTGCTGGGCAACGTCCGCGGGCTGCGGGTCCGGGCGGTGGCGGTGTGCGGCCTGCTGATCGCGGCCTTTGCCTACGGGGACCGCTTCACCCAGCTGTACGAACAGCAGATCTACCCGGAGGAGGTGGTCCACGCCCGCTCCTCGCCCTACCAGCGGATCGTGGTCACCCGGGGCAAGCGGGGCTTCTCGCTGTTCCTCAACGCCAACCTCCAGTTCAACAGCAAAGACGAGTACCGCTACCACGAGGCGCTGGTGCACCCGGCCATGACCTCCGCCCCCCGGATCGAGCACGTGCTGATTTTGGGAGGAGGGGACGGGCTGGCGGCGCGGGAGGTGTTGCGCTACCCGGAGGTCAAGTCGGTCACCCTGGTGGATCTGGATCCGGCGATCACCCACCTGGCAGCCGACTACCAGGAGCTGGCCGACCTCAACGGCCACGCGCTGGACGATCCCCGGGTGCGGGTGATCAACGACGACGCGATGAGGTTCCTGGCGGAGGAGACCCAGCGCCGCTTCGACGTGGCGATCGTGGACTTCCCGGACCCCAACAACTTCTCGCTGGGCAAGCTGTACACCACCCGCTTCTACGCGCTGCTCAAGCAGGGGCTGGCCCCGGACGCGGTGGCCTCCATCCAGAGCACCTCCCCGCTGTTCGCCCGCCAGTCCTTCTGGTGCATCGACGGCACCCTGCGCGCCTCCGGCTTCCAGACCCGGCCGTACCACGCGCTGGTCCCCAGCTTCGGGGAGTGGGGCTACGTGCTGGCCTCGCCCGCGCCGCTGCAATCCCGCCGCCCGCTCCCGGAGGGGCTGCGCTTCCTGGACGCCGCCACCCTGGCCGGCTTGAGCGTCTTCCCCCCGGACATGGGCCCGCTGCCTGCCGAGGTGAACCGGCTCAACAACCAGGTGCTGGTCGGCTACTACGAGCACGAGTGGGCCCGTTGGAACTGAGCGCCGGATGAACCGCCGCGAGCTGCTCACCGCGTTTCTGGGCGCGGCGGTGGCCACCTCCGCCTGCCGGCGGGCTCCGCGCCGGGAGCAGGTGCCGGGGGAGATCGTGGATCGGGCGTTGGAGCTGGGCCACCGGCTGCGCGGACCTCCGCTGCCCCGGGCCACCCGCTTTCGCGAGGTGGAGGTGCTGATCGTGGGCGCCGGGGTGGCCGGGCTCTCCGCCGGCTGGAGGCTGGCCGCGGCGGGGGTCAACGACTTCCAGATCCTGGAGCTGGATCAGGCTGTGGGCGGCACCTCCCGGTCCGGGGCCTCGGAGGTGACTGCCTATCCCTGGGGCGCCCACTATCTGCCCGCGCCGCTCTCCGCCAAGGGGCCGGTGCCGCGACTGCTACGGGAGATGGGGCTGTGGTCCCGGGAGGACCAGCACGGCGCCCCGGTGTTCGCGGAGGAGGCGCTGATCCGCACCCCCGAAGAGCGGGTCTTCTACCGGGGCCGCTGGTACGAGGGGCTTTACCTGCACGCCGGGGCCAGCGCCGAGGATCTGGCGCAGCTGGCCCGGTTCGAGCAGCGGATGGCCGGGTTCGCCGCCGCCCGGGACGGCCGTGGCCGCCGGGCCTTCGCCGTCCCCGCCGCCACCTCCAGCGACGACGCGGAGTGGACCGCGCTGGATCGGCTGTCGATGGCCCAGTGGCTGGAGCAGGAGGACCTCCGCAGCGACCGCCTGCGCTGGCTGGTGGATTACGCCTGCCGCGACGACTTCGGCGCCCGGGCGGCCCACGTCTCTGCCTGGGCAGGGATCTGGTACTTCGCCTCCCGGCAGGACGGGAAGGGGAAGCGCAGCGAAGGGTTCCTCTCCTGGCCGGAGGGGAACGGCCGGCTGGTGCGCCACCTGGCCCAGGCGAATGGACCGGCCCGGCTGTCCACCTCGGTGCTGGTCCACGCGATTGAACCGGGGCCAGACTCGGTCACCGTCCACGCCCTGGCGGGAGGTGCCCCGGTGGGGTTCCGCGCCCGCCAGGTGATCCTGGCCGCGCCCCGCTTCGTGGCCGCCCGGCTGGTGCCGGGGATGGCGGCGCCCACCGGCTTTACCTACTCCCCGTGGGTGGTGGCCAACCTCCACCTCTCCCGCCCGCCGCGCTCCCGCGGGTTCCCGCTGGCCTGGGACAACGTCTTCTACGAGAGCGACAGCCTGGGCTACGTGGTGGCCACCCACCAGGCTGCCCGTGCCGACGACAGCGGGCCCACGGTCCTCACCTGGTACTACCCGATGGCTGGCGGGGAGGTGGCCGCGGAGCGGACCCACGCCTTGTCCCTGGGCTATCCGGAGTGGGAGGAGCTGGTGATGTCCGACCTGCGCCGGGGCCACCCGGCGCTGGCTGCCACCCGGCTGGAGGTCTGGCGTTGGGGCCACGCGATGATCCGCCCCACCCCCGGGTTCATCTGGGGGCCGGAGCGGAGGGCGCCTAGTCCCCATCCGCGGCTGCACCTGGCGCACAGCGATCTCTCCGGGGTGGCGATCTTCGAGGACGCCAACCACCAGGGGGTGGCCGCGGCGGAGCAGATCCTGGGTAGCCAGGCAGGGTCCTGGCTGTAGCGCCCGGGTCGGCGGACACCCAGCCGGAGCTGTTCGCGCGGCTGTGGGTGGAGGTGTCGGCGGCGGTGGCCTCCCTTCGCCACGAGGCCCGACTGGCCGGGTAGGGCGGGGTCCGACCCTTGGGGTGTGCCCCAGCCGACGGGGCCACCGAACGGCTTTGCCTCCCGCGGACTCTGCGGTAAGCCGGAAGCCGAATGGACTTCGAGCTTCCCGAGAGCCACCGCATCCTGCAGCAGTCCCTGCGTTCCTTCTGTGAAGAGAAGGTCAAGCCGCGCGCCCGTGACTGGGACCACCACGAGAAGTTCCCGATGGAGGTGGTCAAGGAGCTGGGGTCGCTGGGGGTGATGGGGATCCTGGTCGGCGAGGAGTACGGCGGCGCGGCGATGGACGCCCTGGCGGTGGCGGTGGCGGTGGAAGAGGTCGCCCGCTACGACGGATCGCTGGCGCTGACGGTGGCCTCCCACAACGGGCTGGGCACCAGCCACATCCGGGTGTTCGGCAACGAGGCCCAAAAGCAGCAGTACCTCCCCAAGCTGGCCACAGGTGAGTTCCTGGGCGCCTGGGGGCTGACCGAGCCGGGAAGCGGCAGCGACGCGGCAGGGATGAAGACCACCGCGGTGCGCCAGGGTGATTCCTGGGTGCTCAACGGCAGCAAGATGTTCATCACCCAGGGCACGGTGGGGGACGTGTTCGTGATCCTGGCGGTGACCGACTCCGCCAAGCGCCAGAAGGGGATCACCGCCTTCATCGTGGACAAGGGGCAAAAGGGGTTCTCCTCCCGCGCCATCCACGGGAAGCTGGGGATGCGGTCTTCGGACACCGCGGAGCTGGTGCTGGAGAACGTGGAAGTCCCCGACTCGCAGCGGCTGGGCGAGGTGGGGCGCGGGTTCATCGACACTCTGAAGATCCTGGACCGGGGCCGGATCACCATCGGCGCCCTGGCGGTGGGGCTGGGCCGCGGCGCGCTGGAGGAGTCCCAGCGCTACGCCAAGGACCGGACCGCCTTTGGCCAGGCGATTGGCGAATTCCAGGCGATCCGCTGGATGCTGGCGGACATGAAGACCGAGATGGACGCCTCCCGGCTGCTGGTGTGGCGCGCGGCGGCGCTGGCGGACGCCGGCAAGCCGTACACCCAGGAGGCGTCGATGGCCAAGCTGTTCGCCTCCGAGGCGGCGATGCGCGCCTGCAACAAGGCGGTGCAGATCCACGGCGGCTACGGCTACACCCGCGAGTTCCCGGTGGAGCGCTACCTGCGCGACGCCAAGCTCTGCGAGATCGGCGAGGGGACCAGCGAGATCCAGCGCGCGATCATCTCCCGCGAGACCTTCAAGGCGTAAATGGATCCGCAACGTCTCAGCGAGCTGGGGCTCACCGTCCGCGAGTCCGATCTGGGCCTGGAGGTCGACCTGGACCTGCAGACCGTCCCCCTGGTGAACCCGCTCACCCGGAACTTCATCCACAAGGTCACCTTCACCGTGCTGGGCGACCGGCTGGTGGCGATCGATCCCCCGGAGCTGGTGGGCAGCGCGCCGCTCTCCCTGGTGGGGATCGAGAAGCTGTCCACCCTGGAGGACCAGATCAACGCGGCCTTCAACGAGCACATCCTCCATGTGCAGCGCCGCAGCTCGGAGCTGCAGGCCCTGGGGCTTGACCCTCGGGTGGATCCGCAGCAGCTGTCCCTCTCCGCCGAGGTCCAGACCCCGGACGGGTTCCGGTTCGTGATCGGGTCCGACAAGCGCGGCAACTTCCGGGTGACCGAGGCCCACAAGGGCCAGACCCCGCTGGACGTGTCGGTGGGCCACACCTTTGAACTCTCCGAGTTCCGCGAGCGGGACGCGCTGGTGGGGTACCTGACCGCCCTGTTCCACGAGGAGCCGCCCCCGGACGCGCCCACCCAGCCCAGCTACCAGCGCCGGGACAAGTCTCCGCCACCGCCGCCGCGGATCACCTACGGGGAGGTGATGGCCCGCTTCTCCGCCTCCGCCCTGGTCCCGCCGCGCAGCTCGCTGGAGCTGCTGGTGGAGCTGTCGGTGAACGGCGCTGTGTACCGCTTCGCGGCGGCCCGGGTGGCGGGGCGCACCTTCCGGGGCCTGCTGGCCGGGGCCACCGGGAAGATCTGGGCCGAGCGCTTCGAGCTGGAGGAGTTCCCGGGGGTGATCCCCCTGGTCGCGGATCTGCTGGGGGTGACCCAGGGAGACGTGCGGGTCCTGGGTGATGCGCAGCCGCAGCAAGGAGACTGAAGTGCGGTCGATCGCCGAGCGGGTGGTGCAGGGGGACATTCGCGCGGCCTCGCGCCTGATGAGGGACATCGACGATGGTCTCCCCTCCGCCACCGTGGAGTTGCAGGCCCTGTTTCCGCACACCGGCAAGGCCTACGTGATCGGGATCACCGGATCTCCGGGCGCCGGCAAGTCCACCCTCACCGACCGGGTGATCGCCAACTTCCGCAAGCAGGGCAAGACGGTGGGGGTGATCGCCGTGGATCCCACCAGCCCGTTTACCGGGGGGGCGATCCTGGGAGACCGGATCCGGATGCAGGATCACGCCACCGACCCCGGGGTGTTCATCCGCTCGCTGGCCACCCGCGGCAACCTGGGCGGACTCTCCCGGGCCACCGGGGACTGCATCCGGGTGATGGATGCGATGGGCCGGGACGTGATCATCGTTGAGACGGTGGGGGTGGGGCAGGACGAGATCGACATCGCCCAGATGGCGCACTCGGTGGTGGTGGTGTTGGTCCCGGGGATGGGCGACGACATCCAGGCGATCAAGGCCGGGATCCTGGAGGTGGCGGACCTGTTCGCGGTCAACAAGGCCGACCTGGAGGGGTCCGACCGCACCGTCCGCGAGCTGCGCCAGATGCTGGAGCTGCGGCACATCGTCAACGCCCCGCCGATGGATCATGACGAGACCCACCGGATGATGACCGGGCTGCCGCCCAAGAAGTCGGCCGAGCCGGCGCCGCCCACCGAGTGGGAGCCGCTGATCCTCAAGACGGTGGCCGCCAAGGACCAGGGGATCAAGGAACTGGTGGAGGGGCTGGCGCAGCACCTGGCGTTCCTGGAGCAGAGCGGGCAGCGCCTGGAGCGGGAGAAGTCCCGGGCGGCGATGCAGTTCGTGGCCCTGCTGCGCGAGCGGTTGCTGCGCGGCGCCCTGGGACGGCTGGAGCGTGAGAAGGGGCGGCTGGACGAGGTCGCCACCCGGATCGCGCTGCGCCAGGCGGACCCCTACGCGCTGGCCGAAGAGCTGGCCGGCCAGCTGGCGGAGTAGGGGAGAGCACACGTGGCGAAACTCTCCCCCGAAGAGCGGGTCGCGGCGCTGGAGGCGATGCTGGGGTTCCCCTTTGGGGGGCCCGCGCTCCCGCTGGCGGCGCTGACCCACAAAAGCTACGTCAACGAACACAAGGATCTCTCCCAGACCCACAACGAGCGGCTGGAGTTCCTGGGGGACGCGGTGGTGGATCTGGCCATCAGTCACCGGCTGATGGAGCAGTTCCCGCTGGCCAGCGAGGGCGAGCTCTCCCGGCTGCGGGCGCTGATCGTCAACGAAGAGGGGCTGGCCCGGGTCTCCCGCCAGATGGGGGTGGGGGAGCTGCTGCTGCTGGGCCGGGGCGAGGAGCTGACCGGTGGCCGGGAGAAGAGCAGCGTGCTGGCCGACGCCCTGGAGGCGGTGATTGGCGCCATCTACCTGGCCCGCGGGCTGGACATGGTGATGGGGCTGGTGGACACCCGCTTCGGCGAGGCGCTGGCCGGGGTGGCCGAGGGCCGCAGCGGGCTGGACTACAAGACCCGGCTGCAGGAGGAGGCACAGGAGCGGCTCAAGCTCTCCCCCCGCTACCGGGTGATCGCCGAGGCGGGGCCGGATCACGCCAAGATCTTCGAGGTGGAGGTCACCCTTGGCGAGGTCTGCTACGGGCGGGCCTCCGGTCGTTCCAAGAAGGAGGCGGAGCAGGCGGCCGCGCAGAAGACCCTGCTGATGCTGGACGCGCTGAGCTGAACGGGCGAGCGGGAATCCACTTGGAGTTACAGGGCGCTGCGGTTAAAGGCCTGCGCTGGAAGCTCCTAGGATGAAGGCCCTTTTGATCGCAGCTGTCGCCGTACCGCTCTGCGCGCTTGCCCAGACCGACGCTGGGGCCCTGCGCCCGGCCGCCTCTGGGCAGTCCGTGGACCAGGCGCCCGAGCTGCCGCTGTTCGAGGAGGCCTCCGCCGAGCAGCAGGGCAAGTGGACCCGGCTGGCGCTGGCCGGAAGGCCGCTGTGGGCGATCTTGAAGACCAGCAAGGGCCAGCTGGTGGTCCGGCTGTTCTCCAAGGACGCGCCCCGGACGGTGGCCAACTTCGTGGCCCTGGCCTCCGGCGAGCGGCAGTGGACCCACCCGTTCACCCAGACCTCCTCGCGGCGGCGGCTGTACGACGGGGCGCTTTTCCACCGGGTGATCCCCGGGTTCATGATCCAGGGGGGAGACCCCTCCGCCACCGGGAGGGGCGGTCCGGGGTACCGGTTCGCCGACGAGCTCTCCTCCGGGAGGACCTTCGACCGGCCGGGCCTGCTGGCCATGGCCAACCGGGGGCCCGACACCAACGGTTCGCAGTTCTTCATCACAGTCACACCGCCTGACGCATTGCCCGTCCACCTGGACGGCAAGCACACGATCTTCGGCGAGGTGGTGAAGGGGTACGAGGTGGCGGTTGCCATCTCCAAGGTTCCTGCGGACGACCGCGGTCGTCCCAGTCAGGAAGAGGTCCTGCTCACCGCTGTCGAGGTGCGGGACCGGTTGCCGAAGGGCCTTCGGCCAGAAGTGAAGCGACAGTGATCACCTTCAGCAGGAGCGAGAAAAACACATGGGAATGATCGACGAAGTCCGGGCGGGGACCGAGCTGTACGCGCACTTCGACACCACGGAGGGCATGATCGTGGTCAAGCTGTTCTCCAAGGATGCGCCCAAGACGGTGGAGAACTTCGTGGGGCTGGCCACCGGGGAGAAGGAGTGGACCGACCCCAACGACCAGCAGAAGAAGGTCGGCGTCCCCCTCTACGACGGGACCCTCTTCCACCGCTGCATCAAGGACTTCATGGTCCAGGGCGGAGACCCGCTGGGGCAGGGCGTGGGCGGGCCGGGCTACAAGTTCGAGGACGAGTTCCAGAGCGGCCGGACGTTCGACAAGCCGGGGGTCCTGGCCATGGCCAACGCTGGCCCGGGCACCAACGGATCGCAGTTCTTCATCACCGTGCTCCCCACCGGCTGGCTGAACAACAAGCACACCATCTTCGGTGAGGTGGTGAAGGGTTATGAGGTGGTGCAGAAGGTCGCCAACGACCTCCCCAAGGACTCGCGCGACCGGCCCAAGACCCCGGTGAAGATCAACAAGCTGACCATTTCGCCTTCGGCGTAAGAGAGCAGGACGTTTGACCCAGGTTCCCCATCGCAGCGGCTTCGCCGCGCTGATCGGCCGCCCCAACGTCGGCAAGAGCACCCTGCTCAACCGGCTGCTGGGCGAGAAGATCGCCATTGTCTCGCCCAGGCCGCACACCACCCGGAACCGGATCCTCGGGGTGGTGACGCGGCCCGAAGGGCAGGTGGCGTTCATGGACACCCCCGGTGTCCACGAGGCGAAGGGGGAGCTGAACCGCTACATGGTGGGCGCGGCGTTGGGAGCGATCGACGAGGTGGATCTCGTCGTGTTCCTGATCGAGCTGGCGGACACCGAGCGGCCGGAGATCGGGCCTGGGAACCGGTTCATCCTTGAACGGCTGGGCCGATCCAGAAAGCCGGTCCTGCTGGTGATCAACAAGATCGACACCGTGGAGAAGAACCTGATCCTCCCGGTGATCGAGCTGTACCGCAAGGAGTTCCCCTTCCTGGAGATCCTCCCGATCTCGGCGCGGGAGGGTGACGGGATCGACCAGCTGTTCAAGCTGGTGGTCTCGCACCTGCCGGAGGGGCCGCCGCTGTTCGACGCGGACATGCTCACCGACCAGCAGGAGCGGGCGATCGTGGCGGAGCTGGTCCGCGAGCAGGTGATCCGCCATTGCCGTCAGGAGGTCCCGTACTCCACCGCGGTGGTGATCGACGACTTCGACGAGAGTGAGCGCGAGCCCCGCGGCCGCAAGGCCAAGCGCAGCGCGGCGGGCGGCGGGCTGGGGGGGCTGATCCGGATCTTCGCCTCCATCTACGTCGAGCGCGACAGCCAGAAGGCGATCGTGATCGGCAAGCGCGGCGAGATGTTGAAGCAGTTGGGCAGCGACTCGCGCAAGAGCATCGAGCGGCTGTTGGGCACACACGTCTACCTGTCGCTCCAGGTGAAGGTCGAAGACCGCTGGAGCGACCGTCCCGAGGGCCTCAAGAAGCTGGGCTACGAATGAGACCCCTGGTTGCAATCGTCGGACGCCCCAACGTGGGCAAGTCCACCCTGTTCAATCGACTGGCCGGAAAGAAGCTGGCGATCGTGGAGGACATCCCCGGGGTGACCCGGGACCGCCACTACAAGGACATCGAGCGGAACAACCGCGAGCTGACCATCATCGACACCGGCGGCTTTGTTCCCAACGAGAGCGACCCGCTGCTCAAGTCGGTGCGGGAGCAGGCGCAGCTGGCGGTGGACGAGTGCGAGGTCATCCTCTTCGTGGTGGATGGCAAGCACGGGCTGATCACCGCCGACCACGAGATCGCCAAGATCCTCCGCAAGAGCGGCAAGCCGATCATCGTGGTGGTGAACAAGCTGGACGACGCCCGCAAGCGCGAGGTGGCGCTGGCCGAGTTCCACACCCTGGGGTTTCCGGATCCGATCGGCCTCTCCGCCGAGCACGGGTCGGGCATCGACGAGCTGGACGACGCGATGCTGGCCGCGCTGCCTCCCGAGGAGCCCAGGCCGGAGGGCGAGGAGGAGGAGGAGTTCGACTTCGACGAGGAGGAGGTGGAGCATCACGCCACCCCCACCCGGGAGGAGAAGATCCAGCGCGCCAAGGAGGCGCCGGTCCGGGTAGCGATCGTGGGCCGCCCCAACGTGGGCAAGAGCACCCTGATCAACGCCCTGCTGGGCAAGGATCGTCTGGTGGCCTCGGAGATCCCGGGCACCACCCGGGATCCGATCGACTCCGCGCTGGAGTTCAACAAGCGCAAGTACATCCTCACCGACACCGCCGGCATCCGCCGCAAGCGGTCCATCGCCGCCCGGGTGGAGTCCTTCGCGGTGGTGGCGTCCTTGCGGACGGTGGACAACAGCGACGTGGCGGTGCTGCTGGTGGACGCCACCGAGCCGGCGGTGGATCAGGACGCGCGGCTGGCCGGGATCGCCGAGGACAAGGGGCGCGCCCTGCTGGTGGTGGTCAACAAGTGGGACAAGCTGGAGAAGCTGGGCGGGGACAAGCAGCGGGCGATGCGCGACGAGCTGAAGCTGGCCTTCAAGTTCATCGCCTACGCGCCGGTGATCTTCACCTCCGCCTTGACCGGATCCAAGGTCACCAAGGTGCTGGAGCTGGCGGCCACGGTGGCGGACCAGCTGCACTACCGGGCGCCCACCCCGCAGCTGAACAAGCTGCTGGAGTACGTGAAGGAGAACCACCCGACGCCGGTGATCGGCGGCAAGCAGCTGCGGCTGTATTACATGGCCCAGGTGGGCGTGAGTCCGCCGGCGTTCGCGGTCACCTGCAACAAGCCCAACGACGTCCCCGACGCCTACAGGCGCTACCTGATCAACCAGATCCGCAAGACCTTCGATCTGCGGGTGCCGATCCGGATCTTCTTCCGCGAGCGTCCCGGCAAGCGCGCCACCCGGCCGCCTCCGCCCAAGAACACCCGTCTGAAGAACACCCGGTTGAAGAAGAACCGTGGCAAGAGCAAGCCGCGGGAGTGAGTCGGGCGTTGTGCGCGCCCCCTGCCGCCAGTAGATTCCGCCGCCCTTTTTGAGGAGAAGTTCGTGGCCCAGAAGATGACCGCAAGGAAAGAACTTCGTCAGCCGGACGCGCTGCAGCGCGCCGGTACCGACGCCCGCGATTGGCTCAAGGAGCGCGAGCGGGCGGTGGGGATCGCGGTGATCGTCGTCCTGCTGGTGGGGTTGGCCGCGGCACTGGCCAGCTACTTCTCGCAGCGCGGCGAGGAGAAGGCCTCCCGCCAGCTGGGTGCCGCCCTGGCGCCGCTGGAGCGGCCGGTCCGCGAGGGCCCGGCCCCGGCCAACGCCCTGGAGACCCCCGAGGCCCCGTTCGCCTCCCAGCAGGCCAAGGACGAGGCGGTGATCAAGTCGCTGAGCGACTTCCGCGCCGCCCACTCCGGGACCAACGCTGCCGCCACCGCCGCGCTGCCGCTGGGGCAGGCCCAGCTGAGGCTGGGACAGTCGGACGCGGCCCTGGCCTCCTTCGACGAGTTCCTCAAGAAGGCGCCCGCCAAGCTGGCCACCCGCGCCCAGGCGCTGGAGGGAAAGGGCTACGCGCTGGAGGCCAAAGGTGACCTGGAGGGCGCGCTGGCCGCCTACGACCAGCTGGCCAAGGAGACCCGCTCCGAGTTCCTGACCGGGATGGGCAGCTACCACCGGGCCCGGATCCTGGTCGCCCAGGGGAAGAAGGACGAGGCCGCCAAGCTGCTGACCGAGATCGAGCGAGATCACCCGGACAGCGCGGCCTCCCGGATGTCCCGCGAGCGGCTGACCCTGCTGGCCACCGAGGGCGTGGCCATCCCCACCGCCTCGCCCGCCGCGGGCGTCGATGCGGGAGGGTAGGACGTTGAAGCTGCGCGCCGGGCTGAGTCTGCTGTGCGGGTTGAGTGTGCTGGCCGGGTGCCGGACCGTGCCCCTGGACGGGAGCGCGCTGGCCCAGGGATCGCCGGCGCAGGCCGACTTGTGGGACATCGACTGGCGGGTGCAGCTGGTGTCCCCCGGGCTGCTGGAGTACGCGCCGCGGGAGCTGGCCACCCCGGCAATCGATCCGGACACCAGGCGGGTGTACGCGCTGACCCGGGACCGGATGGTGCGGGCGATCAGCCCGGACGGGAAGCTGGAGTGGGAGTTCGAGACCCGGGGCCCGTTCAACGCCGGGGCCGCGGTCCACGAAGGGACGCTGTACGTGCCCGGCGCGGACGGCTTCCTCTATGCGCTCAAGGCCCGCACCGGCGAGCTGCTGTGGAAGTACGACGCCAAGGAGGAATTGGCCACCACCCCGGTGATTGAAGGGGACCTGGTGCTGGTGGCCTCCATGACCGACACCCTGTTCGCGGTGAACCGCAGCAGCGGGGAGTGGGTCTGGCAGTACCGCCGGGACACCCCGGCCGGCTTCACCATCCGCGGGGCCTCGGCGCCGGTGGTGGGCGGGGGCCGGGCCTATGTCGGCTTTAGCGACGGCTTCTTCGTGGCCCTGGATCTGAAGGACGGGACCCTGGAGTGGGAGCGGAAGCTGGGCACCGGCACCGAGTTCATCGACGTGGACACCACCGCGGTGCTGGATGAGGCAGCCGGCCGGGTCTACGTGGCCTCCTACCAGGACGGGCTGTTCGCCCTGGAGGCGCAGGGGGGAGAGGTGCAGTGGACCACCAGCGCCAGCGGGATCAACCACCTGGTGGTCGACGCGGGCACGGTGTTCGCCACCGGCGACGCCCAGGTGGCCGCCTTCAACGGCGAGACCGGACAGCGGCTGTGGTCCAAGGTGCTGAAGAACCGCGCAGGGCGCCGGCCGGTGTTGGCCCGGGGGATGCTGCTGGTGCCCCAGGACAACCTGCTGCTGTTCCTCAATCCCCGGTCCGGGAAGGAGCAGGTCAGCTGGGATCCGGGAGACGGGGTGAGCGCCGCGCCGCTGGTGGTCGGTTCGCACCTGTACGTGCTCTCCAACCTGGGCTTCCTGTATTCGATGTATCTGCAGCCGCTGGGCCGCGGATGAGCTCGCAGCGCCGCGTGCGGGTGGTGGCGGCGCTGATCGCGGATCCCTCGAATCCGGAGCGGTTCCTGGTGCAGCAGCGGCTTTTGGGCGGGAGCCGCGCGCTGCTGTGGGAGTTTCCCGGCGGCAAGGTGGAGGCGGGAGAGACCGATCCTGCCGCCCTGGTGCGCGAGTGCCAGGAGGAGCTGGAGGTCCAGCTCCAGGTCGGCCGCCAGCTGTGGTCCTCCGTGCACGAGTACCCGGACCTGGTGGTGGAGCTGGTGCTTTACGCGGCGGTGATCGAGCGGGGCACCCCCCAGCCCCTGGGCGCCGCCCAGCTGCGCTTTTTGACCCCGGAACAGATGCGGCAGCTGCCGTTCTGCGAGGCGGACATCCCCCTGCTGGAGGCGATGGCCAGCGGAGAGCTGCGGACGCGGTAGCCGCGCGGTCCTTCCCGGTGAAAGCCGGATGCAGAGAATTGTCCTGGTTCTGGCTATGGTCTCCTGGTGGCCAGCCAAGAGATCCCCTGTCCGGAGTGCAACCAGTCCACTCCCGTGGGCCAGCCGGCCTGCGTGCATTGCGGCGCCAGCCTCCTGGTGAACGTAGTGCTGGAGGGACCGGTCCGCGAGGCAAAGGAGCGGTTCCAACTGGCCAAGGTGCTGCTGGGCCTTCCTCCCGGCGGAAGGGACTTCGCCGAGGTGCAGCGATCACTGGTCGCGCCTCGTCCGGTGTTGGCCAGGGAGGTCACCTGGGTGCTGGGCCAGCGGTTCATTGAAGAGGCGGCCGCGGTCGGGGTGGTGGCCCACAGCGAGCGGGCGGGCCTGTTTGCGGCCGCGTCCCACGCTGCCCCGGAGGGGCCGCGGCCGACCTCGTGGAAGCGAGCCCTGGGCGTGGTCCTGGGCCTGTTGATCGTGGTCACCGCCTACTCCGCCAGCCGGGTGCTCCTCGCCGGCCGCGGCCGGAACCCCGCGGACGAGGCCCGGCCCACCTCCGGGCCAAGCACCGAGACCGTGCAGCGGGCCATCCGCTCCACGGTGGCGGTGCGCTGCAAGGAGTCACGCGCGGCGGGCTTCTTCATCAGCGAGACCCAGGTGCTGACCAACGCCCACGCGGTGTGCCCGGAAGCGGAGATGATGCAGGTCGTCCTCCACGACGGCCGCAAGTTGCTGGGGCGGACCCGCAAGCGCGACGAGCGGCTGGATCTGGCTCTGGTGGAGGTGTCGGGAGGGGAGGGCGTCCCGCTGCGGGTGGCCGACGCGTCGGTGTTGCAGTCCGGCGATCCGGTGGCGGCGATCGGCAGCCCGCAGGGGCTGGAGTTCACCGTCTCTCGCGGCACGGTCAGCTATGTGGGACGGAACATCGTGGGGGTGGGCTTCCTGCAGATCGACATCAACGTGAACCCCGGCAACAGCGGCGGTCCGGTGGTGGATGGCAACGGCCGGGTGGTGGGCGTGCTGTCGATGATGATGAAGGACTCCAACGGGCTGGGCCTGGCGCTGCCCATCAACTACGCCTTCGACGGTCCCACCGCGATGCTGCCCCTGCCGGAGGGGCTGGACCTCACCCGGTGGCAGGCGATGGTGGCCAGGCTCCAGGAGAGTGACCAGCAGGACGCGGTCGCCGCCGGGGAGACGCTGGGGAAGATCGGGCTGGTGGGTGCGCTGCTCAAGCCCAATGGCGGATTGGTGGCCGTGCTGATGGTTCGCTCCCAGCAGCAGCCTAGCCCCTCCCCGGTCCAACTGGAGTTGGACAACGGCGAGGCCGGCAAGTGCGAGGGCGCGGGCTTTCCTGTGAAGTGGAGCCCGCTCAAGGGGGCCACCGATCACCGGCTGCCGGACAAGCGGCTGGGGGCGTGGCTCAAGAAGCACGCGCTGAACAACAACCTCTGGGTGGGGGTACAGGAGGCGACCCTGGGGTGCGGCCGCAACGCGGTCCCGTCCCACAGCGTGCTGCGCTTGGTGGCGGGGCATGAGGCGCTGGAGAAGGCGGTGGTCCGGGCGGCGACCGCGGAGCTGCTGGTGGTGGAGACTGCCTCCGCCAAGCCGCCATCCAGTCCGCAGGAGGCGGCCAAGCAGAGCGAGGTCGCCCGGTTGAACGCAGAGGTGGCGGATGCCGGCCGCGTCCTGGAGGCCTGTGCGGACCGGGCCAAGAACCTGGGCTCCACCTCGCACGAGATGTGTCGCTCGCCGATCGAACGTCTCAACGAGGCCCGGACCCGGCTCAATCGGGCCCAAGGCGAGCTTCGCGCCGTTTCGGGTGGGCACTGATCGTCTCGCTATTTCGTTTCACCAAGATCGTATGCGCTAACATATTTACTAGCAAAAACAGCTTATTGCGTTGAGGTTCTGGTTTCACGTTACGTTTCAGGTTACGTTTCTGAAGTGGCCGACGTCCGAGCACTCCTGACTGCCATCGGTGACTCACTGGTCCCAGCCCAGGAGCTCGTGCGATCGCTTGGGATCAGCCGCCCCAGCCTGTCGCGACTGGTCTCCGCGGCAGGGAGTCTGGTGGTGCGGTTGGGCCGGACCCGCGCCACCCGTTACGCCCGTTCCCGGTCCGTCCGGGGTCTGGCAGTGGAGATCCCGATCCGGCGGATCCACCCGGATGGCTCGGCGGTTCGGATGGGCTCGCTGTGGCCATTGGCCGCAAGACGCCACCTGTGGCTGAGGGACGGAGAAGAGATCCTCTTCGAGGGGATCCCGCCCTTCGTCGACGACATGCGTCCGCAGGGCTTTCTGGGCCGACGCTTCGCGGAGCGGTATCCCGAGCTGGAGCTGCCGTCGCGGCTGCAGGATTGGTCGGCCGACGACACGCTCTGGGCGCTGAGCCAGCGGGGAGAGGACACCGTCGGAGACCTGATCCTGGGGGACGCCTCCTTCGACCGTTGGCTGGGCTCTTCGCCGCAGGCCACAGCCCGCGCCCGGTACCCACAGTTGGCGCGTGAAGTGGTGCTCCACGGGGCCGGATCGTCTGCCGGAGGCGAGCACCCGAAGTTCGCAGTGTGGACCGGCGAGCGGCACCTGCTGGTGAAGTATGCCGGTCGGGCGGAGGACGGCCCCTCCGCTCTGCGGTGGAAGGATCTGCTGGGGTGCGAGGCGATCGCGCTCGACGTCCTCCGCGAGGCAGGACACCTCGCCTGCAAGGCCTGTTGGGTGGACGTGGAGGGAATGCGCTTTCTGGAGGTGGAACGCTTCGACCGGATCGGCGCCCGGGGCAGGGTGGGGGTGGTGTCGCTGGGCGCCTGGGCCAACGAGTTCCTGGGAACCCATCGGAGCTGGACCAGCGCCGCCGGAGAGATGGAGTCGCTGGAGCAGCTGTCGGCCGCGGACTCGGAGCGGATCCGCTGGCTGGACGTGTTCGGAGCGCTGATCGCCAACACCGATCGCCACCTCTGGAACCTGAGCTTCCTTTGGGACACGGTGGGCAAGCCGGCCTTGGCGCCCGGCTACGACATGCTCCCGATGCTTTATGCCCCCGGTCCAGAGGGCGTCATCGACCGCCCGTTCGAGCCCCGGGGACCGACCTCCGCCACGGTCGGGGTGTGGCCGGAGGCGGCGCGGTGGGCGGCGACCTTCTGGGAGCGGGTCACCCGGGCCGAGGAGATCTCCGCGCCCTTTCGCGAGGAGGCCGCGCGGTGCGGAGAGCGGGTGGAGGCGATGCGGGCCGGGCTGGCCCACCTGGTTCCTGGGAGCGGGCGGCTAAGCTGAACCTGTGTGCAGTCCGTCCGTTCCTCTGGCACCATGAGAGGGCGATGCTCTTCCGCACCTTTCAGCTCATCCCCGGCGTGGGACCGTGGAGGGAGAAGGACCTGTGGGCCCGGGGGGTGATGACCTGGGACGATATTCCCCCGGAGGGCGCCGCCCCGGTAGTCGCCGAGGAGCTGGATGCCCAGCTTCGGGCCACCATCGCCGAGGCCCGCACCGCGCTGGCCGGCGGGGATCTGCGGACCCTGGTGTCGTTGCTGCCCAACCGCGAACACTGGCGGCTGTACCCGCACTTCGCGGGGCGGGCGGTGTACTTCGACATCGAGGCGGACGGAGACCGGGTGCCCACGGTGGTGACCCTCTTTGATTCACAGGGGATCCGGACCTTCATCCGGGGGCGCAACCTGGAGGAGCTGCCCACCGCGCTGGGAGAGTCCGAGGTCTGGGTGACCTTCAACGGAGGCAGCTTCGACATCCCGGTGCTGAAGGCCTACTTCGGCGGGCTGCCCGATCCTGTGCTGCACCTGGACCTCAAGGTGCTGGTGCGCAAGCTGCGCCTGGGCGGCGGGCTCAAGCCGGTGGAGGACGCGATCGGCATCGGCCGGCCTCCGCACCTGCGTGGAGTGGGTGGCCTGCAGGCGGTGGAGCTGTGGCGCGTCTACGAGGACACCGCCGACCTGGACGCCCTGCGGCTGCTGGTGGAGTACAACGCCTATGACGCCATCAACCTGCGCTCGGTGGCGGAGATCGGCTTCAACCGGCTGGTGGACCAGCTGGCCTTCGAGGACTCGATGCCGGTGTTCGAGCGGGGCGAGGTGCTCTACGACCTCACCAAGCTGCTGTTGGCGCTGGGTCACACTGATCGGGACTTGCTGCTGCTGGCGCGGCTGGCGCCCCAGGACCGTCAGCTCGAGGGCTGAGCAGGACTTGTTCCGCTGCACCTGGGGGATGAAACGCGCATAGTTGGTTCCATGCGCATCCAGACCACCGGAACCCGGGAGATCCAGGCCGCCTTCGAGGCCCAAAAGGCGAACCGCTGGAAGGTCGCCCACACCACGGCCAAGCAGCGGGCGGAGAAGCTCAAGCGGCTCCGGGACGCGATTGTCGCCCAGCGGCAGGGAATCTGTGACGCGCTGTACGCCGACTTCAAGAAGCCCCCGGCGGAGACCGAGGTCACCGAGATCCTGGTCACCCTCTCGGAGATCAAGGACGCCATCTCCCACCTGCCGCGGTGGATGAAGGTCCGCAAGGTCTCCACCCCGGTGACCCTGTTCGGCACCAGCGGGGAGATCCGCTACGAGCCCAAGGGCAACACGCTGATCCTCTCGCCCTGGAACTACCCCTTCCAGCTGCTGATGGCCCCGCTGCTGGCGGCGGTGGCCGCAGGCAACTGCGTGATCCTCAAGCCGTCGGAGAAGACCCCGCACACCTCCCGGGTGCTGCGCGGGATCATCGAGCAGGTCTTCTCCCCCGAGGAGGTGACCCTGTTCGAGGGTGGGCCGGAGGTGGCCCAGGCGCTGTTGGACCTGCCCTTCGATCACATCTTCTTCACCGGCAGCACCCAGATCGGGAAGATCGTGATGGCCGCCGCGGCCAAGCACCTGGCCACGGTGACCCTGGAGCTGGGCGGTAAGTCTCCGGCGATCGTCCACTCCAGCGCGGACGTGAAGGACGCGGCCGAGCAGCTGACCTGGGGAAAGTTCGTCAACGGCGGGCAGACCTGCGTGGCCCCGGACTACGTGCTGGTCCACAAGTCGCAAGAGAAGGCCCTGCTGGAGGCGCTGCGTCAGCGGGTGGCAACCAGCTACGGAGAGACCGAGGCAGCCCGGGCCAGCTCACCGGACCTGTGCCGGGTGGTGGATCAGGCGGCCTTCCAGCGACTGTCCGGGCTGATCGAAGACGCCCGCAAGCGGGGCGCCCAGGTGGTGGTGGGCGGAGAATCCAACGCGCAGGAGCGGTACATCTCTCCCACCGTGCTGGCCTCGGTCCCGGAGGACGCGAAGGTGATGAAGGAGGAGATCTTCGGGCCGGTGCTCCCGGTGCTGACCTACGAGACCGAGGAGGAGCTCTTCCGCCGGATCGACGCCAAGGACAAGCCGCTGGCCCTCTACATCTTCGCCAAGGACGGCAAGGCGGTGGAGCGGATGCTGAAGAACACCACCGCCGGCGGCAGCGTGGTGAACAACGTCCTCATCCACCTGGGGAACCCGAACCTGCCGTTCGGCGGCGTCGGCCCCTCCGGCCAAGGCAGCTACCACGGTGAGTTCGGCTTTCGGGCCTTCTCCCACGAGCGCGCGGTGGTCCATCAGGGCAAGGCCAACTTCGTCAAGCTGCTGCATCCGCCGTACTCCGGACAGCGGATCAAGCGGGTGGTGGCGATGATGCGGAAGCTGGCGGGGTAGAAGGCGGTGGTCATCTCCGCTTCTTGCGGACAGTCTTCTTCGGCGGCGGAGCGGGCTTCTCCTTTTCCCCGGCCACCTGGAACTCGAACCGCTGGTCGGGGTGGATCCTCCCGCCGATGTCGGTGATCGCCGACCCGGTCTGGGCGTCCAGGGAGAGGGTGTACCTGTGGCCGGTCTTCAGCGGCGCGCCCAGCAGGATCCGGTAGGTCAGCGAACCGGCGCCGTCCTCCGCCTCGTCGTCGGACTCCATCGCCCGGTCCACCTCGTCGAAGAGTCGGACCCGGTAGTTGTTCAAGGAGAGGTTGGTGGCCAGCTCCAGCCGTTGGGTGGGCTCGATCAGCGGTCGCTCCCCGGTGGCCAGGGGAATCTCGGCCCAGCCACCATCACGCTGCTCGTACCGGGCGCTGACCCTCAGCGGCCCCATCGAGGCGTCCGGGCCGGCGACGGGGGCCGGTGCCCCGGTGCCCCCGTCGAGCCTGCCCACGGCGTCCTGACGGTCGGGACACCCCAGGACGAAGATTGAGAGAACCCACAGCCCCAGTGCCGCACGCCGCATCGGGTGCAAAGCTACGGGGTACTTGCGCCTCCAACAAGGCCGGTGAGCGGCTGCAGCCCTGTTGCACCGTAACCTTCCGCGAATACTCGGGTTCCGCCGTGGGTTGGAGGGCAATCGCCGCCTTGTCTGGAACGCCGCGCGCTGGTACGTACCGCGGCTTACAATTCGCGCCCAGGCCCGCAAATCGGCCCTGGAGCGATCCTCGGGTGGACGCTAAGGAGCAACAGGGTTTGAGTGAGGGGCGGACCGCTGGGCCCGAGGAGGCCATGATCGAGTCTGACGGGCCCAAGACCCCTCAGGACGCGTTCCGGATCGCGCTCCCCAACTTCGAGGGGCCGCTGGATCTGCTCCTCCACCTGATCCGCGAACACAAGCTGGACATCTTCGACATCCCGCTCGCGCTGATCACCGAGAAGTACCTGGATCAGCTCTCCCGGATGAAGGAGGTCAACCTGGACATCGCCGGCGAGTTCCTGGTGATGGCCGCCACCCTGGCCCACATCAAGAGCCGGCTGCTCCTGCCCCGCCAGGAGGTGATCTCCGACCAGCAGAGCACCGCCGAGCAGGAAGAGCAGAACGACCCCCGCGCCGAGCTGGTCCGCCGCCTGCTCGACTACCAGAAGTACAAGGAGGCGGCCGAGACCCTGGCCCGGCAGGACATCCTGGACCGCGACGTGTTCGCCCGGAACGTCCCGCTGGAGGAGATCGAAATCCCCGAGGAGGAGGTGGGCCTGGTGGAGATCTCCGTGTACAAGCTGATCGAAGCCTTGGATCGGGTGCTGGAACGGCTAGTCCCCAAGCTTCAACACGAGGTCACCCGCGAGCAGGTCAGCCTCACTGAGGCCATGCAGCAGCTCGCGGCCCGGCTCCGGGTTCAGCCCCAGGTCCCTTTCTTCTCCTTGTTCGAAGGTGCGCGCACGCGCCAGCAGGTGGTGATCACGTTCCTGGCGATGCTGGAGATGGCCAAGATGAAGCTGATCCGGATCTTCCAGGACCTGGAGTCGGGGGAGATCATGCTTTCGCCCAAGGGAGACGCGCTCTCCCAGTTTGCGGCAGTGGAGGTCGACGAGAGTGAGTACCGGTAGCCCGCATGACCCGTCGGACCCGCCGGAGGGCCAGGACCTTGGCCCCGGCAGCGGCGGCCCGTCCCCGTTCACCGAGGAGGAGGTGGCGCGCGTCACCGAGCAGCCGGCCGACGCGGAGCTGGACGACGTGGACGCCGCGGACATCGACGAGCGGGAGCCAGATCTCGAGACCCCGTTCGAGAAGCTGGTCCAGAAGAGCAAGAAGCTCTCCCCGGAGCGGATCCAGACGGTGATCCAGAGCCTGCTCTTCCTGTCCGACAAGGCGCTGACCCTGGACCAGCTGTTCGAGGCCACCGGCATCGACCGGCCGCTGATCCAGACCGCGTTGGAGAAGACCGGCGGGCAGCTGCGCGAGGGGATCAGCGGGATCGTGCTCCACGAGGTCGCCTCCGGCTGGCAGTTCCGGACCGATCCCGGCAGCGCCGAGTACGTGCGCCGCTTCCTGCGGGTCAAGCCGCAGCGGCTGACCCGGGCCGCGGTGGAGTCCTTGGCGATCATCGCCTACCGCCAGCCGGTCACTCGTCCGGAGATCGAGGACATCCGTGGGGTGGACTCCGGCGCGGTGCTCAAGGCGCTGCTGGACCGCAAGCTGATCAAGATCATGGGGAAGAAGGACGAAGTGGGCCGGCCCATCCTGTACGGGACCACCCGCGAGTTCCTGGAGTTCTTCGCGCTCAAGGACCTCTCCGCGCTGCCCACGCTGCGCGAGTTCCACGAGCTGACCCAGGAGCACCAGGAGATCGTCGAGCGTGTAGAGAAGCCGACCGCCGAAGGCACGGTGGCCACGCTGGCGGATCCAGAGTTCGAGAAGCGGCTCGAGCAGCAGTCGAAGGACTCGGAGGCCGCGCTGGAAGAGCTGGAGCGCGCCATCGATACCGCGGATGAGCGCAGCAAGACCGCCGCCTCCATCCTGAACCCCAAGTCGCCTCCTACCGAGGGCGGCACAGAAGACTCGTCGAAGGGTCCGTAAAAATCACATGGCAGAACGTCTTCAGAAGTACCTGGCCCGTGCAGGTGTCGCCTCCCGTCGTCACGCCGAGGAGCTGATCACCGCCGGCAAGATCCAGGTGAACAACAAGACCGTGACCGAGCTGGGCACCAAGGTGGAGCCCGGCCAGGATCTGGTCACCGTGGAGGGCCGGCTTGTCTCGCCGCCCGATACCAACGCGTACTTCATCCTCTACAAGCCCGTGGGGGTGGTGACCACCCTGGAGGATCCGCAGGGCCGTCCCACCGTGGCCCCCCTGGCGATCGAGCCCGGTCGCCGGCTCTTCCCCATTGGCCGGCTGGACTACGACGCCGAGGGCGCGCTGCTGCTCACCGACGACGGCGAGCTGGCCCACCAGCTGATGCACCCCAAGTTCCAGGTGCCGCGCACCTACCTGGTGAAGGTCAAGGGCGTCCCCACCGAAGGCACGCTGGAGAAGCTGCGCGCCGGGGTCCGGTTGGAGGATGGCGTCGCCCAGCCCAAGCAAGTGGAGGTCTACGAGAAGGCCGAGAAGAACACCTGGCTGATGATCGTGGTCGCCGAAGGCCGCCCGCACCTGATCAAGCGCCTGTGCGCTGCGATCGGTCACCCGGTGGTCCGGCTGTATCGTCCCAACTACGCCGGGGTCTCGGTGGAGGGGCTGCGCCCGGGCGACAAGCGAGCACTGAGCCAGGCGGAGATCGAGAAGCTGCGCAACTCCGGTGGCGGTCAGGACACCCCCCCAGAGCGTGCCAAGTCGCTGAAGCTGCCGCCGCGCCGTCACGGCCGCGCGGGTGAGCAGGAGGGCGTGTCCTTCGACGAGGAGGAGGTGGCCCCCAGGAAGGCGGCCCCCAAGAAGCCCCGGGCCAAGACCACCGCCGGCACCGGCACCTTCCGCGGCGCCGCCAAGCGTCCCGACGAGGGCGCGGCGGATGCGGACGAGGCGGGTGGGTTCATCAACCGCAAGCCGCGCTCGGAGACCAAGGGCCCCGGCCGGCCGGACAACAACGAGGGGGGAGGCTTCGAGGAGCGGCCCGCCCGCGGCGGTGGATCCGGCGATCGCGACGATCGTCCGGCCCGCGCTGGTGGCTTCAGCGATCGTCCGGAGCGTCCGGCCCGCGCCGGTGGCTCCAGCGATCGTCCGGAGCGTCCGGCCCGCGCTGGTGGCTTCGGCGACCGTGCGGAGCGTCCGGCACGCGGAGGCTTCGGGGACCGTCCTGCGCGAGAGGATCGTGCCGGCGGCGCTGGCAAGTTCGGCGACCGTCCTGCGCGAGCCGGCGGGAAGTTCGGAGATCGTGCCGGCGGTGCTGGCAAGTTCGGCGACCGTCCTGCGCGAGCGGGCGGCAAGTTCGGAGATCGTGCCGGCGGCGCTGGCAAGTTTGGCGACCGTCCCGCGCGGGCCGGCGGCAAGTTCGGGGATCGTCCTCCGCGCGGCGACCGCCCGGAGCGCGCCGGTGGCTTCGGTGATCGCC
>JALYOC010000093.1 GCA_030857095.1 Myxococcota bacterium
GGGCGGCTGCGGATGTGCTGCTGGAGCTGCTCCTCCAGGCCGGCGTCCGCCCCTCCCGGCGCGGGCGCGACGGCGGTGCGTGGAGCGGGGACAATCCGCTTGGCCCTCAGATCCTTGATCACCAGTCGGGTGATCGCCTTGAGCGCGTCGAGGATCCCCCGGCCGGTCATGGCGCAGGTCTCGAAGTCGGGCACCCCGCGCGGATTGAGGGAGGCGCGCATCTGCTCCACCGGCAGCGCCTTGGGGATGTCCCGCTTGTTGTACTGGATCACCAGCGGGAACCGGTCCAGCCGGATGCCCTGTTCGGCCAGGTTCTCCTCCAGGTTGGCCAGCGACTCACGGTTGGAGTCCTGCGCCTCCGGCTGGGAGTCGGCCACGAACACCACCCCGTCCGCGCCCTGGAGCACGTGCTTTCGGGTGGCGTTGTAGAAGACCTGACCGGGGACCGTGTACAGCGCCAGGCGCACCGCGCAGTCGCCGACCCGCTCGACCTTGATCGGCAGAAAGTCGAAGAACAGGGTCCGGTCACCCTCGGTGGCCAGGGACATCATCTCCCCGCGGTGCTGCGGTTTGACGGTCTCGTAGACCCGCTTGAGGCTGGTCGTCTTGCCGGACAGACCCGGTCCGTAGAAGACAATCTTGCAGGCCACCTCTCGGGCAACGACGTTGACGACGCTCACGGGGCCATCTTACCCAGGATGACCCGGGTTCTCGCACCGGTGGCTGAAGGAACATTCTGGGGGGTCCCCGACAGCCACTCATGGGCCAACAGGGCGAACAGGGCCGCCTCCTTGGCCGCCTCTGGGAACCCCAGGACATCCAGGGGGCGCACCGGGAGGGGGGCCAGGCGTGAGGACAGCCGCTGCATCAGATTTGGATTGCGGGAGCCACCGCCGGAGACGAAGACCGCGTCGAGCGGAAAGCGGGGGAGGAGGAACCGCCGGTAGGCGTCGGCGGTGGCCTCCACGGTGAAGGCCAGCGCGGTGGCGATCAGGTCGAGAGGGCGGTCCGAGAACCGGTCCCAGAGGGGGGCGATCAGCACCTCGCCGAAGTCCTCCCGTCCGGCGCTCTTGGGCGGCGGCTGGGACAGGAAGGGATGGCGCATCAGCTCCTCCAACAATTGGGGGAGGACCTGTCCTTGCCGGGAGAGGGTGCCATCCAGATCGCAGGAGAGCCTCCCTTGGGTCACCCGGCGCGCCAGTCCGTCGAGGATCATGTTGGCCGGGCCGGTGTCGAAGGCCACCGTGTCCTCCAGCCGTTCGCCCACCACGCTGACGTTGCCGATCCCGCCCAGGTTCTGCAGCGCCCGCCAGGCGCCGGCCTTCCGGAACAGCGCCCAGTCCAGATACGGCACCAGCGGAGCGCCCTGGCCTCCCGCCGCCATGTCCCGGGTCCGAAAGTCGAACACGGTGGGGATCCCGGTCCGCTCGGTGATCACCGAAGCCTCGCCGATCTGCAGCGTGGAGGGGTGGGCGGCCAGCGGTCCGGGCAGGTGGGCCACCGTCTGCCCGTGCGAGCCGATCACGTCGATCTCCTCCAGCGGGATCCCGGCGGAGGCGGCCAGCCCGATCGCCGCCTCGGCGAAGCGTTCGCCCAGCAGAACATTCAGTTCGGAGAGCTGAGGCACTGTGGCCAGGGCCAGGATCTGTTGCGAGAAGTCCGGCGGGAACGGGAAGGTCTGATGGCGGATCAGCCGCAGGGAGAGTGTCTGGCCCGTTCCCTCAATCCGGCACAGGGCGGCCTCCACTCCATCCGCGCTGGTCCCGGAGAGCAGGCCGATGCACAGCCGCTCGCGCTTCTGTTGCGCGCGTTGGACGCGGGGAGTGGGCACAGGCCCGACCCTAGCGCTGAAGCTCGATGCCCCGATAGATGGCGGCCACGTCCAGTTCACAGTCCAGCGAAGAGAGCCGGATCCGCTCCGGGGCGCGGATCTGGCTGGACGTCCAGGCGCCGTCCTCGCCCTGGTGGTGAACCTCCAGCAGTGGCTCGCGGTGCGAGACCAGCACGTACTCTCTCAGGGAGGGGAGCTGTCGGTAGGACTCGAATTTCTCGGTGCGGTCATAGGCCTCCGAGGAGTCGCTGAGCACCTCGACCAGCACCGTGGGGTTCACCACCGCCAGCCGGTCCTCGGGATCCAGCTGCGGCTTGCCACAGACCACCGTCACATCGGGGTAGGTGAGCAGGGAGGTGGACTGCACCCGGACGCGCAGGTCCGAGGTGTAGACGCGACAGGGCTTGCCCTGCAGCTGCGCGCCCAGCGACACCATGATCGCCGCGGACAGCGCGGCGTGCTCGGGGGGGCCTCCTCCCATGGCAAAGACCTCGCCCTGGAAGAACTCATGCTTGGTGTTGCTGGCGCTCTCGATGCTCAGGTAGTCGGCCAGGGTGTAACGGTGATGGTAGGCGCGCATCGCCCACTGAACGTAGTCAGGACGAGCCGCAGAGGCCACCCGCGCTACGGGACGGCGGGCGTCACCGGGTCCGGCCGCGTTGCCGCCTGCCTGCCCCCCGGGGTCCAGTCCACCCCCAGGAACATGCGGAACCGGGGCGTTCCGTAGCCGTGGGTGACGCCAGGGCCTCCGCCGCCGACCACCCGCAGCCCCGGGATGAAGGAGGTCCAGCGGCCCATCAGCAGCAGCTCCAGCGGGCGCTCCTCCGGGTCGTTCTGGATCAACCCCAGGCTGCCGACCAGGGTGGCGCCCAGCGCCAGGTCGCCGACGACCGGGAGCTGCATCGGGACCTCCAGGCCGGCGCCGTAGGTGAAGGCGTGGCCGACGTGGAGGTTCTGGAGCTGTTCGGTGCGACGGAAGTTGAAGCCCAGGTTGGCGATCACCCGCAGCGGGCCCGGCGCCCACTCGGCGATCACCCTTGGCTGTACCGCCAGCCCGCCGCCGCCAAGAAACGAGCTCTCTCCGCCCGTGGGCAGGATCACCGGCAGGGCGGCGGCCAGCTCGATTCCCGCCAGCCGCAGGATCTTTGCCTTGGGGACCAACCGCAGATCGCCCACGCCCGCGCCCCGCAGGGTCTGGCCGTCGAAGGGATCGCTCTGGGTGCCCTGCAGGGTCAGGGGCAGGGCCACGCCCAGCTCGAAGCGCTGGAACAAGCCAATCGACCCATAGAGGTCGAAGGTCGCCTGATGGGCCACCACCGCGGAGGTGGCCTGGCCGGTGATCGGGTTGGTCACCGTCAGGGGATCGTTGCCGTAGCTGCCCAGCAGCCCCACCTGCCAGGAGAAGTGCTCCGGGACCAGGGCGCTGTGCAACGACAGCAGGTCGCTCCCGCCCGGAGCGGGCTTGAACTGCTGGACGTCGATGGCGGTGGACTTGGGGGCGGTGGTCTGGGCCTGCACCCCGGGCGCCCAGAGCAGCAACGCCGCCGTCGCAGCCGCGCGGCCCACTCCGGCAAGGCGCCGCCGCAGCCAGAGCCCGGCCAACATCAGCAGTGAGAGGGAGGAGAGCCCGCCTCCGGAGCTGCTGCAGCCGCTGCCGCCCACGCCCCAGTCGTCTCCGTCCCAGGTGGGATCCAGCCCGTGCTCCCGCTCCGCGCCGTCGGAGAGACCACCGTGGTCGGTGTCCGCGAGCAGCGGATCGGTCTCGTCCGGATCGTAGCGGCCGTTGCCGTTCAGGTCCTCCGCTCCGTCGGCCAGGCCGTCGCCGTCGGTGTCCGCCACCTTGGGATCGGTGGTGGTGGTGGGATCCTGGTCGGGCACGAAGGAAGCCGAACCCTGGTCGGTGCCGCCGGGCGCGGTGGCCGCGGTGACTCCGGCCTCCAGCCCATCCGGGAGCCCGTCGTTGTCCGAATCCGGATCCGCCGCGTCGATCAGCCCGTCCCCGTCGGTGTCCAGGATCCCGTCCTCGCCGTCGGCGATGCCGTCGTCGTCGGTGTCGGAGTCGAATGGATCCAGGCCCAGGGCCACCTCGTGCTCGTTGTGGAGCCCGTCCCCGTCGGCGTCGATGTCATCGCTGCCCAGGAGGGGGTTGGTCTCCTCCGGGTCGACCCGGCCGTTGTGGTTGCGGTCTTCATAGCCGTCCCACACCCCGCCGGAATCGGTGTCGGCCACCAGCGGGTCGGTCTGGGTGGAAGGATCCTGGTCGGCCACGAAGAGGGCGGGGTCGGTGCCGGTGCCCTCCGGCGCGGTCAGTCCCAGCTCCAGCCCGTCGGTGAGGCCGTCACCGTCGGAGTCCCGGGCCGCTCCGTTGGTCTCGCCGGGGCTGACCAGTCCGTCGCCGTTGGCGTCCTCGGTGCCATCGAGCAGCCCATCGTCGTCGGAGTCGTCGTCCAGCGGTGAGGTGCGGCCACTTTGGACCTCCAGCCCGTCGGAGAGGCCGTCGTTGTCGGTGTCCGGGTCGTCCGGGTCGGTGCCGTGGGTGGCCTCATCCAGGTCCAGCAGGCCATCCCCATCGCGGTCGCCGTTCACCGTCCAGGCATAGCTGGCCGGGGTGGGATCCACGTTGCCCGCGGCGTCCACCGCGCGGACCTGGAAGGTGTGAGGGCCCGACGGGAGGTTGGTGAAGCTGGAGGGGGAGGGGCATGAAGCAAAGGCGCCCGCGCCATCCAACTGGCACTGGAACGTGGAGGAAGGCTCGGAGGAAGAGAAGGCGAAGGTGCCGGTGCGCGAAGCAGTCGGATTCGCCGGCTGTGCGTCCAGGGTGGTGTCCGGCGCCACGGTGTCCACGGTCCAGGCGTGGGTGGCCGGGGAGAGATCGGAGTTGCCTGCCTCGTCGGTGGCGAAGACCGAGAGCAGGTGGGGACCCTCGGCCAGATCATTCAGCTCCAGGTTGGCCAGGCAGTTGGAGAGATCCACCCCATCCAGCCGGCAGCTGAAGGTGACCGGGGACTCGTTCGAGCCGAAGTCGAAGAGGGCGGTCTTGGTGGCAATCAGGGACGCGGGTCCCGAGTCCACCGTGGTCTCCGGCGGGAGGGTGTCGGTGCGGAAGGTGGAGAGGCCCGGCAGGCTGAGGTTGCCGGCGGCGTCCGAAGCCACCGCCTCCACCGCGTGCGCGCCTTCGCTCAGGGGCCCGACGTTGGTCAGCTCCCAGAGGCCGGAGGCGTTGGTGGGGGCCGTTCCCACCGAGACCCCGTCCACGGTGACCGTGACCACGGTCCCCGGCTCGGAGGTCCCGCCGAGGGTCACCGTGTCCTGCGCGAGGAGGGCGTCCTCCACCGGGGCGGTCACCACCGGGGCGGCGGGGGCAACGGAGTCCACGAACCAGGTGTGGCTGGCCGGCGAGGGGTCTTGATTGCCGGCGGCGTCGGTGGCGCGGACCTCCCAGGTGTGGCTGCCCTGGCCGACGGTGAGGGCCACCGGGCTGGTGCAGGAGGCCCAGGTGCCCGCGTCCAGTCGGCACTGGAAGCTGCTGCCAGACTCGGTGGCGCTGAAGGTAAACGACGCCGAGGTGGTGGTGCTGACCGCCGCGGGCGCGGTGAGGATGGTCGTGTCGGGGGCAATGGAGTCCACCGACCAGGTGTGACTG
>JALYOC010000139.1 GCA_030857095.1 Myxococcota bacterium
CTCCTGGATCACGAAGTCCTCCCCGTAGATCGCGCTGGTCAGCACCGGCCCCCGGGTGGGGTCCACCGAGCGTGGAACCAGCTCGCCGTTCTTCTCCTCCCGGACGTTCTGCACGAAGGAGAGGATGTCCCCGTTGCCGGAGAAGCGCTCGCCCAGCATCGGGCTGAGGCCGCGCAGCTGGTCGCGGCTCTTGAGCAGCAGGTGGGTGGTGCCGAAGGTCCCCGCAGCCAGCACCACCCGCTCGGCGGTGAGGGTGTGGTGCTGGAGGTCCGGGGCGCGGCCCTGCATCGCCGGGTTGTGATCAAAATAGCTGAGCTGGTAGCCGCCGCCGTCCCGGGGCTGCACCCGCCGGACCTGGAGCCCGGTGCGGATCTCCAGCCCTGCCCGCTTGGCGGCGGACAGGTAGTTGAGGTCCAGGGTGTTCTTCGCTCCCTCGTTGCAGCCCAGGTCACACTCCCCACAGAGGGTGCAGCTGCGGCGGTAGGCGCCGTGCAGGTTCTCCTGGCCGGCCGCCTCCGGCAGCGGCTGCCCGGGGCGGGGATGCGCCGGGTCAGCGCCAAAGGTCACCGCCAGGTTGGGCAGGCCCCACTTGAGGCCCTTGGCCATCGCCGCGTCGCGCAGCGCCTGGGTCTTGGCGGTGGAGTTGTAGGGGGCCTGCTTGAACGGGTACGGGGTGGCGCCCAACCAGCGCTCCACCTCGGTGTAGCTGGCGTCCACGTCGCGGTACTGCAGAGGCCAGGGGT
This sequence comes from Myxococcota bacterium, assembly GCA_030857095.1. Classification (GTDB taxonomy): domain Bacteria; phylum Myxococcota; class Myxococcia; order Myxococcales; family Myxococcaceae; genus JALYOC01. Next base: position 744 of record JALYOC010000139.1, read on the forward strand.
ACTTGCGGCCGGTGACCGGATCCAGCGCCTGGAAGGTCTTCTCGTCCTTGCGGATCAGCGCGTTGGCATAGACCAGCGAACCCCCGCCCAGGCCGGCGGCGGAGACGCTCTCCAGCCCGCGGAAGGACCAGGGGTGGAACATCCCGAAGGCGGCGCCATCGGGGTTCCAGAAGTTCTGGCGCAGCCCCGCCGGGGAGCGGGGGAAGGAGCCAGGAGCAAACGGCTTGCCCCGCTCCAACAACAGGACCTTCAGACCGGCCTCCGCCAGGCGGAAGGCCATCACCGAACCACCAAAGCCCGAGCCGACAATCACCGCGTCGTAATGCGTGTCCAAAGAACGCCCCCTGTTTTGGGGGCGCATGGTAGCCGAAGGAGGGAGGGTCCGCCTTCCGCGTTTTCCCCGGGGCCGCAATGACTGGCCGGCTGCCCAACGTGTGGGACCCGGCCCCTGCCTCGTAGTGGAAACCCCGGTGGAGCCCGCTCCCCGGCACCGGTCCTTTCACCGCTTCGCCCAATCGCGCTGGCCCCACCCAAGGCCAGCGTCTCGACGCACGAACCCCGGAGGCCCGCCTGTCACCCTGGGCAGACCTCCGGGATTCGTCAATCCCCACCGGAGAAGGGCTTAGTCCTTGTGGGTGTGATCCATCGGGTGCGGTTCGTCTGTCTTGGGCTCCTCGCCCGAGTCGCCCGAGCCGCCGACCCCCTGGAGTGCGGACTCACCCCAGCCGGCCTCGGCGGTCATCTTCCACTTCCACTGGCCATCCTTGTTGACCAGCAGGGAAGCGTTCTTGCCGGTCCGGGTCTTTCCCCCGGTGGTCACCGAGAAGTCGTCCACCACCAGCGCCAGCGAATCCGAGAGCACGGTGATGGTCGGCTTGTGCGTCATCTTCAGATCCTTGGGCGTCTGCTCGAAGAAGGGCTTCATCATCTCGCTGTACTCCTCGCGGTTCCAGGGCTGGCCGTAGGGCTCCCCCTTGCTGTTGTCGGTCGCCATGTAGATCGGGAAGTCGACCCGGTTGAGCGCGGCCTCCAGGTCGCCGCTCTTCATCAACTTCTCCTCTTCCTTGAAGAAGGCCTGGATCTCCTTCTTCGTCTTCCCCTCGTTGGTGGGCTTGCGGGTCCAGGGCCCCATCTTGGCCATGTCCATCTGCCCCGACCCACCGGTCCCCTTCTGCTCGTCCATTGACTGCGCGGACTCCTCACCGGAGCCGCCGGTGGCCGGTTGCACCTGCTTGGGGTGATCGTCCCCGCCAAAGGCCAACGCGGGGATTGCCAGTGAAGCCAGACACAGCGCGACTTGAAGTTTCATGGGACTTCCTCCTCGAGCGAAGGTTGGAGCGGAGGTCCGCCGCGGCAATGGACCAGCGGCGCGGGAAGCAACCAAGGAGGTGTGCCCTCGCCCGACCGGATTGGCCCGGGGAACAAGTCAGCCTCCCCTCCCTCTGGGTGGAATCCCTGCTCAGATGCGCCGATGAAGATCGGGATCATCGGAGCGGGGCTGATCGGCGGCTATCTGGGAGCGCGGTTGGCGGCGCAGGGGTTCCCGGTGACCTTGATCGGACGGGCGGGCTTCTGCGACGAAGTGCGCGCCCACGGTCTGCGTGCGGTGAATCCCCGGGGGCACGAGTCGAAGGTGGCCCCCGGCGAGGTCACGGTGTCCACCGATCCGGCGGCGCTGAGGGGCTGTGACTGGGTGCTGGTGACGGTGAAGTCCGCGCAGACCGCCCAGGTGGCGGAGCAGTTGGTCCCGGTGCTGGACGGAGCCTCCCGGGTGGTCAGCTTCCAGAACGGGGTGCGCAACCCGGACACCCTGCGCGCAAGGCTGGAGGACCGGGTGCTGGCGGGGATGGTGCCCTTCAACGTGGTCCGGGACCCCTCGGGCGCGTACCGGCAGACCACCGCCGGCACCTTGCGGGTGGAGCGACGGGACAAGGTGGAGGAGCTGGTGGCGGCGTTCAACCGCGCGGGGTTGGAGACCCGAAGCGACCCCCGGATCCTGGAGATCCAGTGGGGCAAGCTGCTCCTGAACCTCAACAACGCGATCAACGCGCTGAGCGACAGGCCGCTGCGCGAGGAGCTGCTCGACCCCGGCTACCGGGAGCTGCTGGCCCGCTGCATCGAAGAGGGGCTGACCCTCTCCAAGGGACTGGGGCTGCGGCCCCGGTTGGACAAGCCGCTCCCGGCCGCCTGGGTTCCGCGGTTGCTGCGGCTTTCCACCCCGCTGTTTCGCGCCGTGGCCGGGTCGATGCTGAGGATCGATCCCCAGGCCCGCTCCTCGATGTGGGAGGACCTCTCGCGCGGGAAGCCGACCGAGATCGACTTCCTCAACGGGGAGATCGCCCAGCGCGCCCGGGCGATGGGACTCCCTGCCCCGGTCAACGCGGCCATCGTGCAATTGGTTCGTCAGGCGGAGGGGAAGACCTCCCCCGCGCTCTCTTCCGCGGCGTTGCTGGAGGCGACGTGCGCGCTGAACCTCCACTCAGAATCCTGATGGGGGTCGGGGACCAACAGAATCCTGAGTTCGCGGGCGGGACGCGGGAAAAGTGGCTCCTATGATCGACTTCTCCCCACGAGAGCCGGGCCCCTGGCGGGAAAAGTGGCTCATGTGATCGACTTCTCCCCGGGAGAGCCAGGCCCCTGGCGCATCAGCCCCGGCCCAGCGCCGCGCAAGAGGGTGACGCGCCTTGCGGCCCGGGGCCGGTCACTCCGGTTGGCCTCCTCCTTGCTCAAAGGTGGCCCGCGACCAGCTCTCCAACTTCTCCGGCCACGCCGTGCTGGGCCTGGGAGACCGCAACGACCAGGGACGCTCGACGGTGGTGGTCCAAAGCTCCGTGCTCCGCGACGGACAGCGGACCCCCCTGACCCTCGCCTACGGCTGCCAGCCGTAGCCGATGCGTGCCGGGCGCACGAGAGCCAAGCGAGGGACGGTCCCCGCAGCGGAGGCGGCCACAGACTCTCGCCTCAGGGCAGCGCCACTCCCGCTCTCTTGGCGACCTCACGCGCCAGTTCGCGGAAGTCGCGATAGCAGTCCTGGACCGCCTTGGCATGACTGCCGATGGCTCCGTCGGCGGACTTGAGGAGGAACATGGGCTTTCGTGCTTCCTGGGCCAGCGGCATCAGGCTCCGGTAGTGCTTCAGCGTAGACAGGCAATAGGGGTCACGGTCGATGGTGACCGCGACTTGGGGAGGCACCTCCCCCAGCACCGCCTCCCTGTAGACGCCAGGGATCCGCGCCATCCACTTCGCGTATGCCTTGACTGGCCGGTCAAGCCGGGCCGCGTGTTGCATCACCACATACCCGAGAGGATTCATCCGGCCTTGCGGCAGGTCCAGCCCAGGCGGGCGCTTCTTGAGGCGCTCGCTCCATTCGCCGCGCCATTCCCGCAGCCGGGGACCCAGGTTCTGCAAGCCCTTGAGAGAGAACAGATCCGGAGCCAGGGGAATCGCCACCTCGTCGGCGGCTAGCAGCGCTGCCCGATTGATGGCTCCCAGGTTGGGTCCCACGTCGACGAGGACCAGATCTGCCGCCCGCAACTGCGCGGCGCGCGCGAGGACGTGATGAAACGCCCCAATCACCCGAAACGCCCGCGCCTTGCCATCCAGGCAGTACGGCCACTGCTGGCTCAACTCATCCTCGAACCCGGAGAGGGCAGATCCCCGGCCAGGAGCCCTATCCCCGCGATGTCTTCGACATGGGGATCGGCGATTCCGCCTTCGCCCTCCAACAGCGGAAGCAGGGGAGCAAGGATGGTCCTTCCCGGGAGCCCGCTCGGCCAGAGACCCTCTAGCTCCTCCTCGCCCAGGAACATGGTGGTGAGGTTCGCCTGTGGGTCGAGATCCGCTGCGAGCACGCGCAGTCCAAGGTCGGAGTACATCCATGCAAGGTGATAGACGAGCGAGGTCTTTCCCACTCCACCCTTGTTGTTGAAGAAGGCGATCGTCTTCATGGCGCCTGTCTCAGGGGTGACGCCGACGTAGGAGGAGTTGACCTCGAGCAGCTCATCGGTCACCGGAACTCCCGATGGGTCTCCGTTGTCTCGCGCGCCGACGAAGAGAACGCCTGGCTGCCCGTGCGCTGGGAGGTCGTTCGCAAAGGCGCAGGCCGCCTCTCGTGCCTTTGACGACGCGTCCCCCTTGAACGACTCTTTGCGTTCCACAAGGTCGGACTCCAGGTCGCCCAACATCCGCTCCAGGGCCGCTTCATCGTAAACGCTCATCCGTTCCTGCACTCTCTCTCTGACGCGAGTGTCCACCCCTCGTCCCTGGTCAGCCCGCCTACCGTATGGACATCTATGCTGGTCCGCTGGCAATAGAGTCAATGTGACCATGCGCCGCCAGACCCTCACCAGCCAGCCCCTTGGCAGTGACCCGAACCCCGACCGGGCTGGACAGGATCAGAAAGTCGGACCGCCTGCCTTGAACGAACTCCGCCTCACCCTCCGACTCACGCCGCACGGTCGCCTCGCGGTCGTCTCCGACGATGACGATGCCCCGGAGTTGGATCCGGCCCGCGCCCGGCGCATCGAGCGGGCCTTCGCCCGGGGCAGCGGCCATGGGCTCCTGTGGCTTGGCGCGGCCGAGGCGGGCAGCGTCTTGCCACCGGTCTTTGCCTACTGGCGGGAGGTCGGCATCCGCCACGTGACCGGGCGCTGCACGGAGGCCGGTACCGGCGAGGCATCGGCAACGAAGGCGACCGCTCCGCCGACCGGGGACGAACTGGAGTCCCTCGCGTCCGCGGCTCCGGCAATGCCCGGCGCCGAGTACGTGACCGCGGACCGACTCCGGGAGCTCTGGGCCGAGTTGGAGGTCGCCTTCACCACCGAACTGGCGGAGTCGGGCGCAACGGTGCAGGACTTCCTCAAGGGTCTGAACCCGGCCTGGAACGTCGTCGGGAGGGTCCACTTCAACCTGGCGGAGAACCGCCGGGACGAAGAGGCGCCCTTCGCCTTCCTGGCGACCTACTCCGGCCGCCTCTCGGCGCACGGGAAGGCCCAGCACCAGCCGCTGGGTCAGGCCCTGCGCGAGTACGCTGGCGCCGCCAACAAGGCTCGGCTGCTCTCGCTGCTGCTGCCGGTCCAGCGCGCGGCCGAGCGCCGTCCCTGGCTCAAGGAGTTGGTCGACGCCGGGGAGATCTTCCACCCGCTGCGCTGGTCGCCCCAGGAGGCGTTCCGTTTCCTGGCCGACGCCCCCGAGTTCGAGCAAGCGGGCGTCGTCGTCCGGATGCCCGCGACCTGGCGGGCGGGCCGGCCGGCTCGCCCGAGCGTGACCGGCACGGTGGGCGGAAAGCCACCCGCGGGTCTCGCCACGGACGCCCTGCTCGACTTCCGGATGCAGCTCGCGTTGGACGGTGAGCCGCTCACGGACCCTGAGGTCAAGACCCTCCTGGCAGGCTCGACCGGTCTGGCGTTGCTCCGAGGCCAATGGGTGGAGGTCGACAGGGAGCGGCTGGCGCGCACGATGCAACGGCTCCAGGAGGCCGAACGCCTCGCCACCCAGGGCGGGCTGACCTTCGCCCAGGCGATGCGCCTGCTGTCCGGCACCGACATCGCCAGCGACGCCGCGGCAGATCCGGCGGACCGTGATTGGTCCCAGGTCACGGCGGGTCCGTGGCTTGCCGGGCTCATCGAAGGCCTGCGTTCACCAGAGGGCCTGGCGAGGATCGACCCCGGAAGCGGCCTGCGCGCGACCCTGCGTCCCTATCAACAAGTCGGGGTCCGCTGGTTGCACCTGCTCTCCAGCCTCGGCCTGGGCGCCTGCCTGGCGGACGACATGGGCCTGGGCAAGACCCTGCAGGTGTTGGCGTTGCTCCTGGCGCAGCGCGAGAGTGGAGCCAAGAAGCTGCCCAGCCTGCTGGTGGTCCCCGCCTCCCTGGTGGCCAACTGGGCCGCGGAGCTTCAACGGTTCACCCCCAGCCTCCGCGCCGTCATCGCCCATCCATCGGAGATGTCGGCCAGGGAGTTGAGTTCCTTGGCTCCGGAGACGCTGGCGGCGACCGATCTGGTCATCACCACCTATGGCTCGCTGCTGCGGATTCCGTGGCTGTTGTCGACCTCCTGGCACCACGCCATCCTGGACGAGGCGCAGGCCATCAAGAACCCGGACGCCAAGCAGACCCGGGCGGTGAAGAGGCTGTCGGCGCGGGCGAGGATCGCGCTCACCGGCACGCCGGTCGAGAACCGCCTGGCCGACCTGTGGTCCATCTTCGACTTCATCAATCCGGGGCTCCTCGGCTCAGGCAAGGAGTTCACCCGCTACGCCAAGCGGCTGGCTTCCCAGCCTGGGAGCTCCCATGGCCCACTGCGTGACCTGGTGAGGCCGTACATCCTCCGGCGGCTCAAGACCGACAAGAGCGTCATCTCCGACCTGCCGGACAAGACCGAGCTGAAGGCCTACTGCCACCTGAGCCGCAAGCAGGCGGCCCTCTACCAGGAGTCGGTGAAGGAGCTGGGCACGGCGCTGGAGGAGACGGACGGGATGAGGCGCCGGGGTCAAGTCCTGGCCTTCCTGATGCGCCTCAAGCAGATCTGCAATCATCCCTCACAGTGGCTGGGCGATGGTGCGTGGAGCGAGGCGGACAGCGGGAAGTGGGCCCGGCTGCGCGAGCTGATGGAGGTGGTCGCGGCCAAGCAGGAGAAGGCGCTGATCTTCACCCAGTTCCGTGAGGTCACAGCGCCGCTGGCCGCCTTCCTGGGCGGGGTGTTCGGAAGGCCGGGCCTGGTGCTGCATGGCGAGACTGAGGTGAAGAAGCGGAGGGAGTTGGTGCAGCGCTTCCAGGAGGACGAGGCGGTTCCCTTCTTCGTGCTGTCGCTCAAGGCGGGAGGAGCCGGGCTGAACCTCACCGCCGCCTCGCACGTGGTGCACTTCGATCGCTGGTGGAACCCCGCGGTGGAGAATCAGGCCACGGACCGCGCGTTTCGCATCGGGCAGACGAAGAACGTGCTGGTCCACAAGTTCGTGTGCCAGGGAACCGTGGAAGAGAAGATTGACGCGCTGATCGAATCCAAGAAGCAGCTCTCCAAGGACCTGCTGGAGGGCGGCGCCGAGCTGAACCTGACCGAGCTGAAGGACGCGGAGCTGCTCAAGCTCGTATCGTTGGACCTTGGCGCCGCGGTGAAGGAGTGACGCATGTTCTATGAGTGGAGTCCGTACGTCCCGGTGGCAGAGCGTCGGCGCCAGGCCGCGCGCGAGATGCAGAAGCTCAAGAAGAAGGGCCACCCGGTGTCGCCGGTGGTGGTCCAGGGCCGCCTCATCGCGAAGACGTTCTGGGGCAAGGCCTGGTGCGAGAACCTGGAAGGCTACAGCGACCTTTCCAATCGCCTGCCGCGGGGACGCACCTATGTGCGGAACGGCTCGGTGGTCGATCTCCAGATTTCGCCTGGTGCGGTCACGGCCATCGTCAGCGGGTCTGAACTCTACCGGGTGGCCGTGCGGGTGGAGGCGGTCCCGGCTGCCCGGTGGGCGTCGATCTGCACGGATTGCACGGGCGGCATCGACTCCCTGGTGGAGCTGCTGCAGGGGCGCTTCTCCCAGGGGGTGATGGATCGCGTCAGCCAGCAGAAGACGGGGCTGTTCCCGGCGCCGGCGGAGATCCACTTCTCGTGCAGCTGCCCGGATGGGGCCGCCATGTGCAAGCACGTGGCGGCGGTGCTCTACGGCATCGGCTCCAGGCTGGACGAGCGGCCCGAGCTGCTCTTTCGGCTCCGCAAGGTGGACGAGAAGGAGCTGTTCGCCAAGGCCGGCCATGGACTGCCTCTGTCGAAGCGGCGCCCTTTGGCCAACAGGCTGGTGGCGACGGACGACCTCTCCGGACTCTTCGGCCTGGAGATGGGCGATGCGCCCCCGAAGGCCAGGGCCGGCCCCCGGCCTGCCCGCGCCTCGAAGACCGGCAAGGTGAGCCTTCCGGTGGAGGGCCGTCGTGCTGCTTCGGGGAGCAGACCTGCGAAGAGCGGCGCTCGGAAGGGTCGAGGAGATCGCGGCAACGCCACTCCGACCTCACGCGCGGGTTCGCGGAAGTCGCGCTAGCGGTCCTCCCGCTGCAGTCCCAGGGCGATGGCTTCGCATGCTGCCTCCGGTTCGCGGTGAGCGGGTCACGACACGGTCCGGGTGAAGTACTCCTCCAGCGTCTCCCCCCGTTGGTGGAGCTCCGTCGCCAGCTCGGTCCCCACGAAGCGGATGTGCCAGGGCTCGTAGGCGTAGCCGGTGGTCTGCTCTTGGCCGCGGGGGTAGCTGATCTCGAACCCGAAGCGGTGGGCGTTCTGCGCCAGCCAGATGCCCTCGGGCGTGGCGCCGAACTCCTCGCTCAGCCAGTTGAGATCCAGCGTGGTCCCCAGCTGGTGCTCGCTGTGCCCTGGTCGCGCCGAGACGCGGTCCGCCTGCTCCGGGCCCAGCTGGTTCACCCAGTTCGCGTAGACCTGCTGCTGCGTGGTGAACGACCGGTAGGCGGAGATCACGTCCAGGTTCAGCCCCTCCGCCGCCGCGGTGCCGATCAGCTGGCTCAACGGCCCCTGGACGCCGGCGCGGACCTGGAACGATGCGCCCGGGGTGAGGTTCCCATTCGCGTCCACCGACACCAGATCGGCGGGCGAGTAGCCGGGCGGCGACACCGGGCGGGTCTTGTTGACCCACTGCAGCGCGGCAGCGTCCACGCCCATCGGCGGGGCGACCGGCTCCAGCTGCCCCAGCTCGGTGTTGTCGAGTCCGCGGGCGAACACGCTCCCGTCCGGCGTCCGGAGCAGGTAGCCGCGCTCGAAGACCTGCTTGAGGTTTCCGTTTGGCTCCCGCACCGCCTCCCCGGTCGGTGCGCCGAGCTGACCTGCGAAGCGCTGCTGCGCCGCCGCCAGCTCGGGCGCGATGGGAAACGCGGGGGCCGGGGCCACTCCACCCGGGAGCGTCAGCAGCTGTCCGACCTCAAGGAGGCCCGGGTCGACCAGCTGGGGGTTCGCGTCCAACAAGGCCTGGTAGCCAACGCCCAGCTTCCCGGCGATGCCCCACAACGTGTCCCCGGCCTGGACCGCGTAGGTCGCCGGCTCAGCCTCCGCGGCCCAGAGGACCGCCGGGGCCGCCGAGACGCTGGCGCTGGGGACCGGACCGCTGGTGCCAAGCACCGGACGGTGCGGGCCGGGGGGCTCGAACGCATCCACCGGGCGGCTGGGAGCGGCTGGCGCGCCCGGGACGGGAGCGGACAGAGTGCGGACTTCGACGGAGCGGTCGGTTCGAACCTGCGAGATCATGACGGTCCTCGGGCGCGCCAGAACTCGCGCGTGACCTAAGGTTGTCGTGTCTCGTCCCAGAAACGTTGTTGCCCAATTGTTTTACAAACGGCCTTCGCATCCTCTCGGAATCTGAGAAGGAACCGGGCCGGGTCGGTCCTCATCGGGGCAACTGAGGGTGAGCAAGGGACGGCGCTGAACGCCCCTCACGCCCCACCAACTCGCGGAGGGAGTCCCGCGCCTCGTCCATGTCGCGGACACTGACCTCCCGGATCCGGCTTCCGTCCCCGACGTACCAGCCGACCACGTTCCAAGTCACCAGTTCGCGTCCTCGGTCGATACCGGCATCGCGGAGCAGGTGCCCCATGTTGGCGGCGGACTGGTCGTTGTTGTCCGAGCTGACGAAGCCACTCCCGGCGCTTGCTGGCCGAGGTCCACCAGCTCCGGTAGCTCGCGGCCCCGGCGCCTCCAGAAGCACCAGGATCCTTGCGACGACTCCGGCCTCTGCCGGGTCGAACCACGGCACAGCCTCCCCTCCTCCATCTTGCGGAGAAAGGTCGCCCCGCGGTTGGCCGGCGGTCACCGGGAGCGCTGCGCCGGCTCGTCCTGACGGCTGCGAAGCCTCTCGGCGATGGCCCGCCGGAGAACGCCGGCCTTGTCCGCCGGCGGGGCCGTGACGATTCCCTTCCTCCGAACCAGGGCCCGAAGCTCCCTGGCGGGAAGCACGGAGGCGATGAACTGATCGAAGCAACCCCAGAGCATGAACCGCCGGGCGGCGGCGCCGAGCCAGAGTTCTTCGGAGATCTTCGTGTGCTCGGCGGGGACATCGACGACAAGAACGACACCCTGCCGACCTTGGGCGTACTGCAAGGCGGTCAGAGGACAGTCGGTGAAGTCCGTGCCATGGAGGCCGGCTGCCACCTGGTTCGACTGGTAGGGCCTGGAAAGTCCCCGGTAGAGCCGCATGTCATCCCGCCGGAACCACGCCGTAGGCGCGGGAGGGTACCGCTTGGGCGCGCCCTGGGGACCCGGTTCACCAGTGCCACGCGGTGAAAGATAGACGGCCCTCGGAGACCCGGCGGATACACGGATGGCGGAGCGGATCTACGGTCGGCTGCCCACGCGGGATCTCGCGGCGCGCGTGGCGGTGGCGACCGGCGCGGTCTGTAGCGCATTGGTAGCAGACGCCCGCGCACCTGCCGGACTCCCTGGACTCAGCGGACTGGTCAAGTCCGCGACTTCCGAGGAAGTTAAAGTGCCCGGGGACGGAATCGAACCGCCGACACGGGGATTTTCAGTCCCCTGCTCTACCGACTGAGCTACCCGGGCGTGGGTGTGTCTCGTGAAGCGGACGCGCTGTGTACGAAGGGCCGGGCCCGCCGTCAAGTACGGAGGAGGCGTCCAGTCCAGTGGACGGTCCGAGGTGCTCTCGGACTGACGACGAATCGTAAGCCGTCGGAATCGCTGGAGCCGCCGGGCGGCATGGGGCGTGTAGCCCGGCCGGGCTCCCCCTCAGTCCGGAGCCTTCAATGAGCCGCATCGAATCTGGGTCCCCCTCGGCCGCCACCCTTCTGCCTCCCGAGGATCCGCGCAGCCCTCCCACTCCCTCTTCTCCGACCTCCGCCAGGGAGACCTCGCAGGTTGGGGACGCCTCGAACCTCGAACCTCTCTTTCCCCCCGCGAATCGCCATGCAGGCAGCGCGTTGGCGGAGCTGGACCGCCTCCTCTCCCGCAGCTTCACCGACTTTGTGATCACCGACGGGGAGGCGAACCGCGCCCTCCAGGTGTTGGAGGAGGTCCGGCCCCAGGACTTCAAGAAGGTGCTCTCCCAGATGGAGTCCTCCGGGACGCTGAACAAGTTCTTCGCGGAGGCCCCGGCTTCGACCCGCGACGGGATGCTGTACCTGATGGCGTCCCACGGGATGCTCCAGCGGGAGGTCGGCAGGCAGGTCGACGGGAAGTTCGACCCTCCTTCCCACCCGGAGACCTTCGTCTGGGACAAGCGGCTGCCCGATCCCGTCCTGCAGGCGATCCGCAGCAACACCCACGAGGCCTGGAACAACTACGAGAGCCGGTTCGAGGAGTACCTGGATCGCTACGGTTCAGCGGTCCAGCAGTCGGGTACCCCTGCGGAGCTGCGCCGGCTGGGGCCTCCGGCGAATCCGGTCAGCGCGCCGGGGAGGCACCTGAGCAACTCGGTGGCGCTCCAGACGCTGACCGACAAGATCTACGAGTTCCGCGGCGAGCAGCGGGGTGCGCTGGGTTCCCTCAAGGGGGTCCTGGAGGCCAAGTTGTTCGGCAACATGGTGACCGGGGAGGTGGTCCTCAACCGCAACGGCCTCCGCGCCAGCACCGAGCGTGCCCTGGAGTCGAATCTCGAGAAGAAGCTCGGGAAAGGGCTGGTCGGGGAGGTGAAGCTCGCCGCCACGGAGCAGGGCCTGGTGGAGGGGGGCGTCGCGATCAAGGAGAAGCTCACGAACCTTGGCGCCGAGCTCACGGTGCGCTCCGACCTCTCGGCGGAGCTTGAAATCTCGATGGGGGTCGCGTCGGTCCGCACCAATGTCGTTCCGAAGAAGGCGGCCCTCTCCGCGGGGGTGTGCCTCACCCCAAGAAAAGAAAGCGCCGAGCTGAAGGTGTGCGCGGAGGTGGAGGGCGTGGGGATCTCCCCGAAGGTGGCCTCGTTGGGCTTCAGCAACCGGGAATCCTTCTTTGAACAGCCCTCCGAGCTGCTGGCCGGGAAGGCCTGGGCGGCGCTCTCCGGACCGCGGCGGGATCAGGTCGAGTACCGCTGCTGGACCGAGAAGGAATGGAACGAGGCCCTGGCGAACCGGGGTAACTAAGCAATGGGTCCCGACTGGCCCAGGTCCATCCGCGCCGCACCCAGCTCCACACCGATGCGCGTACCAGAGCCCGAAGTCCGTCCGAACCCAGAGCTCAGCGAAATCTTCTCCTACCCCCAGGAGCGCTACTCGCTCCCGGTCGGAGTCCTGGCTCCCCGCTCCCAGGTGAAGGTCCAGCGGTTCACCCGCTCGTTCAATTTCTCCAACTCCGCAGAGTGGGAGGAGCCGGCCTGGCCGCAGGTCCGCTGGGGACGTCTTCGGCCCCAGGTGTCCCCCTTGGTCCACCTGCGGGCGATGGACGACGCGGTCCCCGACGTGAGGACCCAGGAGGAGGTGGTGGACTGGCGCCAGGTCCGAGAGTGGGTCAGGTCGGGAAGGATGCAACTGACCGACCTGGTGGACGTGGGCCGAGGCTGGGAGACGGTCCAGGCGTGCGCGGAGCTGGGCGAGGAGGTGGACCTGGCGGTGAGCCGCTCCCGCTGGGGACACCGACTGCGGGTGGCCGGAGCGGTGGCGCTGTTCTTCCTGCTTCCGGTGGCCCTGCTCTCCGCGGCCGCCTTGCTCTGGCGGGTCCTCCACGGGTTCTAGGAGGACCCGGGCCGCACTCCGCTGGCGATCCACTCCAGATACGGCGCGTGCCCCGCGGTGATCGGCAGGGCGATCACCTCTGGGGTCTCATAGGGGTGCAGCGCCACCACCCGGGCGCGTAAGGGCTCGAACAGCGTCTGCTGGGTCTTGAGCACCAGCAGCGCCTCCTGTTCGTCGCGCAGCTTCCCCTCCCAACGGTAGATGGAGCGCACCCCGGGAACGATGTTGCCGCAGACCGCCAGCGACTCCTCCACCAGGGTGCGGGCCAGCTGGGCGGCCTGTTCCACGCCGGGCGTGGTGACCAGGACGATGATCGCGTCGGTCACGGGTGCCTCCCTCTGGTTCAGATGAAGTAGTCCGGCCACAGCTCAGCGCCGGGCGAGACCTGGTACTGGTCGAAGTCCTTCACCCCCGCGCCGCGGAGCACCGGTTCGTCGATGAAGAAGTTCCCGGTGGTGGTGCGGCTGGGCTGGGTGAGGATCCAGTGCGCCGCGTCCGCCATGATCTCCGGCTTGCGGCTGTGCTTCACGGTGTCGTCGCCGCCCAATAGATTTTGCACCGCGGCGGTGGCGATCACCGTCTTGGGCCACAGTGCGTTGACCGCCACGCCCTGGTCGCGGAACTCGCCGGCCATTCCCAGCACGCACAGGCTCATCCCGTACTTGGCCATGGTGTAGGCCACGTGCGGGGCGAACCAGCGCTCCTCCATGTTCAGCGGGGGAGAGAGGTTGAGGATGTGCGGGTTCTTGGCCTTGAGCAGGTGCGGCAGGCAAAGCTGCGAGGTGAGGAAGGTGCCCCGGGTGTTGATCCCGTGCATCAGGTCGTACCGCTTCATCGGGGTGTCGGTGGTCCCGGTGAGGCTGATCGCGCTGGCGTTGTTCACCAGGATGTCGATCCCCCCGAAGGTCTCCACCGCCTTCTTCACCGCCTCGGCGACCTGCTCCTCGTAGCGGATGTCAACGATGCAGGGCAGGGCCTTGCCGCCGGCCTTCTCGATCTCCTCGGCCGCCGTGTAGATGGTGCCCGGCAGCTTGGGGTGCGCCTCAGCGGTCTTGGCGGCGATGACCACGTTCGCCCCGTCCTTCGCCGCGCGCAGTCCGATCGCCAGCCCGATTCCCCGGCTGGCCCCGGTGATGAACAGCGTCTTGCCCTTGAGTGTCTCGGTCGCCACGTACCCCTCCAATGAGAGGGCCGACCATCGCCGATGGAGGTCCGGCGGCAAAGCCCGGACCGCGCCCCGCTCGCCTCGGCCGGTCGGTCTGTGGCAAGAGTGACCTTCGTGGCGCGCGGCGAAGCTTCTGGTTGGGCGGTGTACATGCTCCGGTGTGGAGACGGGACGCTGTACACGGGCGCCACCAACAACCTCTCCGGACGGGTGGACAGGCATCAGTCCGGCAAGGGCGCGGCGTATACCCGCTCGCGGCTGCCGGTGGCCATGGTGTTCTCCGAACCAGCGGCAGATCGCTCCGCCGCGCTCCGCCGGGAGGCGGCACTCAAGCGACTGACCCGCGCACAGAAGCTGGTCCTGGTGGGCGCGGCGAAAAACCGGTCCCGCGCGAAGAAGCGGTCCACCTCCCGGGGCTGATCTCCAACGGCAGCTACGCGGCGGTGACCTAGGCACACTGCTTCCAGTGGAAACGGGCCGCGGACGCGGGCTGCTGAGGCGTCAGGCCGACCGGGCCTCGACCTCTCCCAGGAACTCGTCGAAGTTGATCGGCTTGGACAGCACCTTGAAGCCGTCCGAGTTGGGTTGGGGGTGCGCGGTCACCAGGATCCCGCGGTGCTCATCCAGCCGCCCGGCCAGGACCGCCTGGCTCAGCAGCCACGCGCCGTTGTGCTCTGGCAGGGTGTAGTCGCTGACCACCAGGTCGAAGTGATCCGACTTGAGGCGATCCAGCCCGTCCTCCGCGGTTCCCACCGAGTCCACCCGGTACCCTTCGTACTCAAGGATCTCCTGCAGCGCCTCGCGGATCTCGGGGCTGTCCTCGACGATCAGTACTCGTGCCTTCCAGGCCTCCGCCACGGTTCCTCCAGCATTCTTTCAGGACGAGAATCCCCTCTGAAGTCAACCTAAGCAGGATCCAAGCCAGCGTCTCCCCTTCCCCAAATCGTCCTCTGTGCGGGCCCGGGCTCGGACGCCAGGCCGCTGTTCGCGCCCTTCTCCGGACATTCCCTAGGTCCCCGCGGGTGGGGGAGGAGAAATCTGCTCCACTCGGTGGGCATCCACCCTCGCCTCCCCGGCTGGTGGGCGTGGACGAATCGGCGCAAAAGCGGCCAGCGGGACTTGCGGAGGAGGCCCGCCGGTCCTTGAGGCAAAGCCTCTCGCGGCAACCCCGGCCTTGCATGCTATGGGACCGCTCCTCCGGGCATTGGCTGCCTGATCGCACGACGAAGGGCTGAATGGAATCGATCGGTAGTCCAGCGCTTTGGGCGGGTTTCCTGCTGTTCGTGCTGGCGATGCTGGCGCTCGACCTGGGCGTGTTCCATCGCAAGGAGCACGAGATCAAGTTCCGCGAGGCGGCGATCTGGAGCGCCGTGTGGGTCGCGATCTCGGTGCTGTTCGGGATCGGGGTCTACTTCTTCTTCGGCGAGCAGCCGGCCCTCAAGTTCTTCACCGGGTACCTGATCGAGAAGGCGCTTTCGGTCGACAACATCTTCGTGATGCTGGTGATCTTCAGCTCCTTCGGCGTCCCGCAGGCCTACCGGCACAAGGCGCTGGCCTGGGGAATCCTGGGCGCGTTGGTGATGCGGGCGGTGTTCATCCTCCTCGGCGCCGCGCTGATCCAGCGCTTCTCCTGGGTGATGTACGTCTTCGGCGTCCTGCTGATCTACACCGGCGCCAAGATGTTCTTCGAGGGCGACGCGGAGCCCCATCCGGAAAAGAACCGGGCCTTCCGGATGTTCCAGAAGATGGTGCCCACCACCAGCAAGTACCACGGCAGCCACTTCTTCGTGATGGAGAACGGGCGCCGGCTGGCCACCCCGTTGCTGGCGGTGGTGGTGCTGATCGAGATCACCGACCTGATCTTCGCGGTGGACTCCATCCCGGCGATCTTCGCCATCACCACCGACCCGTTCATCGTCTTCACCTCCAACATCTTCGCCATCCTGGGACTGCGGGCGATGTTCTTCCTGCTCTCGGGGGTGATGGGGAAGTTCCACTTCCTCAAGGTTGGCCTGGCGTTGGTGCTGCTGTTCGTGGGCGGCAAGATGCTCACCCTCCACTGGTTCCACATGCCGGTGGAGTGGTCGCTGATCGTGATCGCGCTGATCCTGGCGGGCTCCATCGGCGCCTCGCTGATCTGGCCGGCGAAGGCCAAAGAAGAGGTCCCCGCCGGCGCGGTCCCCCGAGACGACGCCCACCCGCCCCCCAAGCAGTGACAGGGCCGGGTCCGGGCGTGGCAGAACGCCCCAACTGGTTGCAGCACCAATCGGTTCGAACCGGAAACATCCTCGGGTCTGGAACCATCCGACGCTAGGATTGAGGAGAGTCGGCGCCTTTGGCCGGCCTGGCAGCGCGACGGGTCCAGCGGCTGCAACCTGGTCAGAATCAGTCGCTGGACCCGTTGCCTGCCTTTTCCACGGGTGCCCTAGACCGGGGTCGAGGGCGGGGTGGTGTCAACCGGTTTGCGGCTCCGGAGCATCACCGCACCCAGGATCGCTCCGGCCACGCCTCCCGCCAGCAGGCCGACCAGCTGCCACTTGATCAGCCGGTCGATGGTGTGGAGCGTGACCTCCGAGCAGTTGCACAACGCCTGGCCCATCGCGGGGGTGTTGTCCCAGGGCAGCACCCCACGGGCG
Organism: Myxococcota bacterium; assembly: GCA_030857095.1. GTDB lineage: Bacteria > Myxococcota > Myxococcia > Myxococcales > Myxococcaceae > JALYOC01. Next base: position 17,182 of record JALYOC010000139.1, read on the forward strand.
ATGACCACCGCCAGGACCATGCCAAGGATTGCGCCTCCGAAGAGGAACGCCAGGATGCGTTTGAACGTTTCCATTCGCGAAGTAGCTAGTCCTGCCTCCGGAAAAGGTAAATAGCCGTCATGCTCCTTGTCGTCGGCACCCTGCTCGCGCTGATCAGCCTGGCGTGTGCGCTGCCCATCTTGATCCACGCGTTCCGCCGCAGCCTGGGGACCGGGGTGATGGTGCTGTGCATCCCCTGCTTCATCGCCTTCTATGCGTTCGCCCAGTTCGAGCACCGCTACAAGGGCGCCCTGGTGGCCGGCTGGATCGGCGCCTTTGTCCTGGCCAGCGTGTGCAACGCGTTCGGGGCCCAGGCGCTGGTGCAGCAGTTCAGCATCACCCCGCCACCGGTCTAGGCGGCGCCGCGTTCGCCCTTTGGGGTAGAGTCCGCCGACCATGGCCTCCGGTCGGCGTCCGATCTGCATCCGCTGCAACACCCTGCAGTCCCCAGAGCGGCCGGGCGCGTTCTTCGACGTCCGCTCCGAGCACGGCGACACGATGACTGTGTGGCTGTGCAACGACTGCGCGATCCCGCTGGGCCCTCCGCAGGGCCCGATCCGCGCACGGCGCGGGATGACCACCAAGCTCTGAACCGAAAAAGGGGACAGGCTACATTTCGGACGCAGCGCGTCCGAAATGTAGCCTGTCCCCTTTATTGACGCGGCGGGTCAGACCCCTCGGGCGTTGGGGTCCCAGAGGTACTTGTGCATCTGCAGCTGGAAGCGGATGGGCAGGCGATCAGCGATCACCCACTCGGCCAGCTGCAGGGGGGTGAGCTTGCCAAAGACGGTGGAGAAGAGGACCCCGTAGGGACGGGTCCCCAGGTGGTGGTCGTTCACCATCCCGCGGGCCCACTCGTAGTCTTCACGCGAGCCGATCACGAACTTCAGCTCGTCGTTGTGGTTCATCGACTCCAGCACCCGAAGGTCGTTGCGGTCGCACTCGCCCGAAGACGGGGTCTTGAGGTCCACGATCTTGTGCACCGCCGGCGGGACCAGCCGCACGTCGATCGCCCCGGAGGTCTCCAGCAACACCTGGAAGCCGGCGTCCAGCAGCGACTGCATCAAGGGATAGACCCCCGGCTGGAGCAGCGGCTCGCCGCCGGTCACCTCCACCATCGGGGCACCCAGCTCCTTCACCCGGGCCACGATCTCCGACAGCTTCATCCGGCTGCCGCCGTGGAAGGCGAACTCGCTGTCGCAGTAGCTGCAGCGCAGGTGGCAGCCGGTCAGCCGCACGAAGCTGCACAGCAATCCGGCGTGGGAGGACTCCCCCTGCAACGAGAGGTAGATCTCCTTCACCACCACGGAGTCGGCGCTGGGGACCAGCTTGGGTTCGATTTGGGGACGGGCTCGGGCCACGGCGGGCGGACAGGTAACACGGATCGGCCAGGTTCGCGGCCCTCCGGTGCTTGGCCCGCTCCCCGGTGGCCGGGCGGGCAGCCTGCCCTCGGGGGCAGCCCAGTGAGGCAAGGCCGCGGCTTCCTCAGCCCGCGCCCGCCGGAACCTAAGGCCCAGCCCAGGCGCGCGAGAGGCCGCAAAGCCGCTCAGTAGCTGGCGGTCACGCTGACCTGGAACAGCCGGCCCAGCTGCGGCAGCGGCCCCGGGTAGTCCGGTCCGAAGGGCAGCGAGTAGCGGGCGTCCAACAGGTTGGTCACCCCGGCGAAGTAGCGGAAGTTGCCCGCCTCCCCGGAGAGGCCGAAGTCCAGCAGCAGCGCCTCACCAATCGGCAGCTCGCCCTCCTGGGCGCGGGCGCTCTGGTACTTGGCGCGCACCGCGACTCGGGCCCCGGTCTCGCCCAGCGGCAGCAGCAGCTTGGCGGAGATCAGATGCGCGGGGGTGGCGGTCATCGCCCGGGTCAACCCCACCAGATAGACGTAGGAGTAGGAGAGGTCCAGCATCGCCTGGCGGCCGGCCTGCCAGTGCAGCTCGGCCTCGCCGCCCAGGGCCTGCAGCAGGGACGGGCTGTTGCCGAAGCGCAGACACTGCTCGGGCGCCAGCGGGTCGGCGCCGCACTGGGGCACCGCGGCCTGGTCCTCGGTCAGCAGCACCAGCCCGGAGATCCGGTTCCAGTAGCCGGCGGCGGTCAGCCGCAGCTCCGGGTTCACCTCGTGGGTGTGCTCGAACTCGGCGGTGGTGATGGTCTCCGGGGCCAGGCTCTCCGGCGGGAGGATGGTGATCCCGTGGTCGGTGTAGAAGAGCTCGTAGACGTTGGGGGCGCGGAACGCGGTGCCCGCCACCAGCTTGGTCACCCCCCCGTCGTAGGGCCGGAGGATCAACGCCGCCCGCGGGGTCAGCGGCAGCGCGTCCAGGTCCAGGTACTTGTCCACCCGCAACCCCAGGGAGAGGAACACCCGCGGGTGCACCGCCCACTCATCCAGGAGATAGCCAGAGAGCACTGTGCGGTTGATGCTGGGCAGCGCCTCGTCCTGTCCCAGCCCATAGGTGCCGTGCTCCACCCGCAGCTGGTGCTGGGTCTCCAGCCCCACCGTGAGGTGGTTCTCCCCGAACAGCCGCAGCCGGCTGCGGGCCTCGGCCCCCACCCAGTCCGCCTCGCCGAGGTCGGTGGAGACCTCCACCGTGTCTCCATCAGACGGATAGGCGAACCCGCCCCGGTAGCGGGCGGCGTCGTAGTAGGCGCGGGCGGACACCGCCCCGAACCAGAGTTCGCGCTCATACTTGAGCTCGGCAAAGCCGCGGATGTCATTGGCGTCCGTGCCCGGCGCGTTGACCACCGTGTTGTAGGGCGCGGTGGGGACCGCCTTGCGCCGGTAGTTGAAGGCGCCGCTGAGCGAGAAGTCCCCGTACCGCAGCCGGGTGTTGGCGTTGTAAACGCGTTCCGAGTCCAGCCCCAGCACCACCCCAGCCACGCCCAGGTCGGTGAAGTCGGCGCCACGGGCGTCGTACACCGAGGCGGAGAGGCGGGCCTGCAGCCCAAAGTCGGTCCGGGCGGCGGCCGCGCCGTGCGCCCGCCAGGAGCCCAGGCCCCCGCTGGCCACGGTGAGCTCCACGTTCTTGCCCTCCCCCACTCCCTCCCTGGGGACCAGGTTGATCACCGCGAACAGGGCGCTGGTGCCGTAGAGCGCTGAGCCGGGGCCGCGCACCACCTCGATCCGGTCGATGTCCTCCAGGTCCACCGCCAGGTCGCGTCCGGCGTAGCCCTGGCCGGCCCAGACGTCGTTCATCGCGTGGCCGTCGTAGAGGATCAGCACCCGGGTGTTGAGATCGCCTGCGGGGGCGAAGCCGCGGATGCCCATGAACTCGTACATCCGGTCGTTGGCCAGGAACACCCCGCGCAGCCCGTTGAGCGCCTCGGTCAGGGTCTGGTAGCCGAACGCGCGCAGCTCATCGGAGGTGATGACGCTGGTGGAGGCCGGGGCCTCCTCCAGGGCGGTCAGGCTCTTGGAGGCGGCCTGCACCGGGGGCGGGGCGTAGCGCAGCACCGCGTGCAGCGGGTGCTCCTGGTCCCGGACCACCTGGATTCTCTGGCGCACGGTGCGGGTCTCCGGCAGCGAGACCTCGATCTGGTGTTCTCCCTCCGGGAGGGTGAGCACGGTGGGGGCAAAGCCGCTCTCCTTGCCGTTGATTTTCACCCGGGCGCCGTCGCGGTTGGTGGTGATGATCACCTTGCCGGCGGGGCCGATCGCCCGGGCCAGCGCCACCTCCAGCGAGCGGGGCTCAGTCTGGCTGACCTCCACAATCCTTTGCTGGGGGGTGTGACCGGGGGCGGCGATCCGCAGGGCGCGCTGGCCTACCGGCACCTGCACCGTGGCCGGGACCTTGCCCAGCACCGGCCCGTCCTCACCAAGGCGGATCTCCGCGCCCTCCGGCGAACCGGCGACCTTGATCTTCCCCAGGATCGGCTGGAGCGTGAGGGTGCGCTCCACCTGCCTTCCCCGGACCAGGTTGACCTCCGCCTCCTCGGCGCGGTGCCCCTCCAGCTGGACGAAGATCGCGTGCCGGCCGGGACGGACCGCCAGCACCTGGGGCGAGCGGCCCCGGGAGCCAAGATCCACCCGGTCCACGTACACATCGGCGCCGGGGGGAGTGGTCTCCACCGAGACCAGCGCCACCTTGGGACGGATCCGCCCCATCGCCCGGGCCACGTCCTGGCGGTCGGTGGCGTCCAGCTCCTCGCGGGAGAGGTCGTAGTAGTAGCGGTAGGCCTCGTCGAAGCGGTCCAGCGCCTCGTAGCAGCGGGCGATGTTGAAGAGCACGTTGCGGTTGGGGACCAGCCGGTAGGACTGGAAGTACTCGCGCAGCGCCTCCACGTACTGGCCCTTGGCGTAGCGGTCGTTGCCCAGCTCGAAGGCCACGTCCGCCTCGTCGGCGGCGTTGTTGGCCACCGCCGGGGAGACGAGGAGCAGCAGGGCGAAGGGGAGGACTCGGGACAGCGTTCGCATCATTCAGCGATCAGTCTTGATGCCCAGCGACCCGGAGGGCCGCCGGGGCGGGGTGCGCTTTTTGGCCAGACGCACCGAGAGCTCCGGTGCCTCCGCGGTGGTCACTCTCTGCTGCCGGGTCTCGAAGCCCTGCATCGAGAACACCGCCACCACCGACCGCTGGTCCTCCAGCGCGTAGTCCAGTGGGGTCTGGCCCACCAGCCGGCCGTCGATCTCCACGTTGGCGCCCGGAGGTTCAGAGGCCAGGGTCACCACCACCGAGCTGGAGGCCGGCTCCGGCGGAGGGATGGGCGTCGGCGCAGGGGCGGTGACGGTGGGTGCCGGGCGCGGCGCGGGGACCACCGGGGGCACCGCCGGCGCGCGCAGCACCACCACCC
>JALYOC010000156.1 GCA_030857095.1 Myxococcota bacterium
CGCTCCGGAGGCCAGTGCGCCCGTCGCTCCGGAGGCCAGTGCGCCCGTCGCTCCGGAGGCCAGTGCGCCCGCCGCTCCGGAGGCCACTGCCCCCAGCGCTCCTGCGGCGCAGACGCCCGCTCCGGCAGGTCCGAAGTAGCGCCGGACCGCAAGAAACGATACCAGGCGGCGGGAAGCTGTCGCCGATTTGAGAGGTTTGGAGGAGTCATGCCGAAGTTGAAGACGAGAAGCGGCGCGAAGAAGCGCTTCCACGTGAAGAAGACGGGCAAGGTGAAGCACGGCAAGGCGTTCAGTAAGCACCTGTTTACCCACGCCAAGTCCCCTGCCCAGAAGCGCCGCAATCGCGGCACCGGCCACCTGGCGTCCATGGACGCCAAGAAGGTCGTCCAGGAGCTTTTCCCCTACGGCAAGTAGCCGTTCGGGACACCCGCTGCTTGCGCCTTCGTGAGAAGGCAGCCGCGGCGGTGACATTCGCCCGAGAGGGCCGAAGTAGGGAGCATCAAGATGCGCGTCAAAAAGGGTTTCAAGGCTCGTCGTCGTCGTAACCGCATTCTCAAGCTGGCCAAGGGTTACCGCGGCCGCCGGAAGAATTGCTACAAGCGGGCAAACCAGGCCGTCGAGCGCGCCCTGGACTACGCCAGCCGTGATCGGATGCGTCGCAAGCGCCAGTTCCGCGCGCTGTGGATCGTCCGGATCAATGCTGCGGCGCGGGGCTCCGGCCTCTCGTACTCCCGCCTGATCGCCGGCCTGAACAAGGCCAAGATCGCCATCGACCGCAAGGTGCTGGCCGATCTGGCGGTGGCGGATCCCTCCGGCTTTGCGGCCATCGCGGACCTCGCGAAGGCGGCGTAGCCCCCAGCCGGGGCTTTTGACCCCCGGCATTGATGTCTGGCGATTGGGGCCGGCCTGCCTTTCGGGGTAGGTGGCCCCTTTTGCTTTTTTCGGGAAGCAGCAACGGAAGAGGACGGTCATGAAGGAGCGGCTGACGGCGCTGGCCGAAGAGGCTCGGGCGCGGATCGGTGAGGCGGCGGACCTGGGCAAGGTAGAAGAGCTGCGTGTCCGCTACCTGGGCAAGAAAGGCGAGCTGTCCTCGGTGCTGGGCGGAATGGGCAAGCTGGCCCCCGACGAGCGCCGCGCGCTGGGCGAGGTGGCCAACCGGGTGAAGGCCGAACTGGAGGGGTTGCTCCAGCAGGCCCTGGTGCGGGCCGAAGACTCCCAGATGGAGGCCCAGCTGCGGGGGCCCAAACTGGACGTGACCCTGCCCGGACGGCTGCGCCGCCCCGGTCGCCGGCACCCGGTCTCCCGGGCGCTGGAGGACATCGTCCGGACCTTCCAGCGGCTGGGCTTCACGGTGGCCCAGGGTCCGGAGATCGAGCTGGACCACTACAACTTCGAGGCGCTGAACTTCCCGCCCGAGCACCCCGCCCGGGACATGCAGGACACCTTCTGGGTGGACGCCGGCTGGCTGGACAAGAACGCCCTGGAGAAGGGCGGCCCGGTGCTGCTGCGGACCCACACCTCCCCGGTGCAGATCCGCTCCATGCTGGGGCAGAAGCCGCCGGTCCGGATCGTGGTCCCCGGCCGGGTGTTCCGCCGCGACTCGGACATCACCCACACCCCGATGTTCCACCAGGTGGAGGGGCTGCTGGTGGACGAGAAGGTCACCTTCGCCGAGCTCAAGGGCACCCTGGCCGCGTTCGCCCGGGCCTTCTTCGGCCCCGAGACCCAGACCCGCTTCCGGCCCTCGTTCTTCCCCTTCACCGAGCCCTCGGCGGAGGTGGACGTCAGTTGCACCGCCTGCGCCGGCAAGGGCTGCCGGGTGTGCAAGCAGACCGGCTGGCTGGAGGTGCTGGGGTCGGGGATGGTGCACCCCAACGTGCTCAAGGCGGTGGGCTACGACCCGGAGAAGTACACCGGCTACGCGTTCGGGATGGGCGTGGAGCGGCTGGCGATGCTGCGCCACAAGATCGACGACCTGCGCCTGATGTTCGAGAACGACGTGCGATTCCTGGAGCAGTTCTAGCCATGAAGATCTCCAAAGACTGGCTTGCGGAGTACGTGGAGCTGCCCGCCACCGTTGACGAGCTGGCCAAGCGGTTGACCATGGCCGGCCTGGAGGTGGAGGGGATCCACCGACAGGGAGAAGGACTGCGCGGGGTGGTGGTGGCGCGGATCGTGGCCAGCGTGCAGCACCCCAACGCGGACAAGCTGTCGGTGACCCAGGTGGACGCCGGCGCGCTGGGGAAGCTGCAGATCGTGTGCGGGGCCAAGAACTACCAGGTGGGGGACAAGGTCCCGCTGGCCACCGTGGGAACCCGGCTGCCCAACGGCACCGAGATCAAGCAGGCCGCGCTGCGCGGGGTGGACTCCTCGGGGATGCTCTGTTCGGCCCGGGAGTTGGGGTTGAGCGAGGAGGCCTCCGGGCTGCTGATCCTGGATCCGGGGCAAAAGGCCGGCACCCCGATCTCCCAGGCCCTGGGGCTGGATGAGGTGATCCTGGAGCTGAACGTCACCCCCAACCGCCCGGACGCGTTGGCCCACCACGGGATCGCCCGCGAGGTGGCGGCGATCACCGGCAAGGCGCTCAAGCCGGTGGACGGGACCGTCAAGGAGTCGGGCGGGGCGGCGGCGGCCAAGGTGAAGATCCGGATCGAGGATCCCGCCGGGTGCCCGCGCTACGCGGGCCGGGTGATCGAGAGCGTGACCGTGGGCCCCTCGCCGGACTGGCTGCGCCGGCGGCTGGAGGCGTGCGGGGTGCGGTCGATCAACAACATCGTCGACGTCACCAACTACGTAAATCTGGAATTGGGCCAGCCGCTGCACGCCTTCGACCTGGACAAGGTGGGCGGCGCGGAGATCGTGGTCCGGCGGGCCCGGAAGGGAGAGAAGCTCAAGACCCTGGACGGCAAGGACCGGGTGCTGGATCCGGACGATCTGGTGATCGCCGACCAGGATCGCGCCCAGGCACTGGCGGGGACCATGGGGGGCGAGCCCACCGAGGTGGGCAACGCCACCCGGCGGATCCTGCTGGAGAGCGCCTGCTTCCACGCGCCGTCGGTGCGCCGGATGTCCAAGCGGCATGGGCTGCACACCGAGGCCTCCCACCGGTTCGAGCGGGGCTCGGACATCGACGTGGTGGGGACCGCGCTGGACCGCGCCGCGGCGCTGATCGCCCAGCTGTCCTTGGGCACCCTGCTGCAGGGCCGGGTGGATGTGTATCCGCAGAAGGCCCAGAACCGCCGGGTGAAGCTGCGCTATCCGCGGCTCAACGCGGTACTGGGGCTGGAGATCCCCACCGTCGAGGCGAGGCGGATCCTGACCGCGCTGGGCTTCGTCCCGGAGGGGAAGGGAGGCGCGGCGGAGGAGACCTTCGCGGTCCCCAACGCCCGGGTGGACGTGGACCGGGAGGAGGACCTGATCGAGGAGGTGGCCCGCATCTTCGGCTACGACCAGATCCCCGAGAGCCTGCCGCGCGGGGTCTCCGATCTGGCCCCCGAGCCGGTAGAGATGCAGTCCGAGCGCCGGGTGCGCCAGGCGCTGTCCGGGGCCGGGCTGGACGAGGTGGTGAACTACTCCTTCGTCTCCGCCCAGGAGCTGCCCTGGACCCGCTCCGGGGCGCTGTCCACCCTGGGGCAGCCTCCGGTGAGCATCGCCTTGAAGAACCCGCTCTCCGCCGAGCTGGCGGTGATGCGGGTGTCCCTCTACGCGGGGCTGCTGCAGAACCTGGCCCGCAACCTGCGGCACCAGGTGCAGACGGTGAAGCTGTACGAGATCGGCAACGTGTTCGCGCCGGATCCCCAAGGCGGCCTGGACGGTCGTCCGGTGGCCCAGGAGACGCTGATGATCGGCGGCCTGGTGTGGGGCAAGCGCGAGGCTCGAACCTGGTCGGTGGCGGACGTGGACGTGGACTTCTTCGACGCCAAGGGCGCGGTGGAGGCGGTGCTCGGCTCGCTGGGGCTGACCGACGCTGTGTTCGAACCGGCGGAGGAGGCGCCGTTCCATCCGCGCTCCTGCGCCCGGATCCTGATCGGCGGCCAGCCGGTGGGCACCCTGGGCGAGCTGCACCCCAGGGCGGCCAAGAAGCTGGACGTCCCGGCGGCCACCTACCTGTTCCAGCTGGACGCCCAGGCGCTTTACGCCGCGGCCCGGATGCTGCCCCAGTACGTGTCGCTGCCCAGGTACCCGGCGGTGCTGCGGGACCTGGCGGTGGTGGTTCCGCTGGAGCTGCGCCACGAGGAGATCCGGGGGGTGATCCGCGAGGTGGGCGGGGCCCTGGTCGAGGACGCCCGGGTGTTCGACGTGTACACCGGCAAGCCCATCCCGGAGGGCCGCAAGAACGTCGCCTACGCCATCAGCTACCGGGCGCCCGAGCGCACCCTGACCGACGAAGAAGTGAACGCCGCGCACACCAAAATCGTGGACGAGGTGAACCGCCGTTTGGGCGCTTCACTGCGTGGTTCAAATCCATAGCAAACTCAGTGGGTTGACACCCCTGGATCCACAAGGCAACACTGTGCGGATTGCCAGTGCTCCTTGGGGGAAGGCGAGAACATGACGAAGGCGGACATCATCGAAGGCGTCTACGAGAAGGTCGGATTCTCCAAGAAGGAGTCCGCCGAGATCGTGGAGCTGGTCTTCGACACGGTGAAGGAGACGCTGGAGCGGGGAGACAAGATCAAGATCTCCGGCTTCGGGAACTTCCAGGTCCGGTACAAGAAGGCCCGGGTTGGGCGCAATCCTCAGACTGGCAAGGAGATTGAGATCTCCGCCCGCCGGGTGCTGACCTTCCGCCCCTCCCAGGTCCTCAAGACCGCGCTGAACAACGCGCCCTTCCCCGAAGGCACGGTCTACGAGAAGGGCCCCGCGCCCCGGGATCACGACGAGGACGAGGGGGATGAGGGCAACGACGAGTAGCGACGTCAGGACGCCCGCTTTTCAAGCGTCCTCACCGATTCATGTGCCTTGACCCATTGGAGTTGAAGGGGCATAAGGCGGCGGCTGTTTTCCCCAGCCGGACCCATTCGTATCGGGGCGTAGCGCAGCCTGGTAGCGCACTTGCTTGGGGTGCAAGTGGTCGCAGGTTCAAATCCTGTCGCCCCGACCATTGAAAGCCCCCGTTCCTCAAGGAGAAATCCGAGAGGGACGGGGGCTTCCTCTTGCGGGGATCCGGCTATCCGGACCACCGGCGGACCAAGCCGCGTTGAAGTAGTGGAGCGCGGGGAACTGCGCCACGTCCGCGTCAGCAAAGCGATCCGGATCAGTGCGGCGGAGTTGCAGCGCTTCATGGACGAAATCAACAAGGGCGCCGAGGCGGTTCGTGCCCTGATCCTGGAGTCGAGGCTCTGGGACGTGGTCACCCGGAAGGTCTCACGGCTCTTCTTTTCGCGCGGGCGGACCCTATGATCGCCGGATGGACCCGAAGGCGGCCATCCCCCGGGTGGGGGCAGCTTTTGTGGCGCGAGAGGTTCAGAAATTGCTGTCGCCTGACATCGATCCGCCCCGTGGTCGGGGAGGGGACACGGCGAATAGATCATGATCTATTCGCTGTGATTTCCGGACTTGCTGGCCTAGGCCGGGCGTTTCCGCGGGCGCCCTCGCCAGGCGTAAGGGGGGCCGAGCTTCCTTGGTGCCTACCGAATCGCAGCGAACCCAGATCTAAATCAAGCAATGCCTGTATTCACAGCGAATAGATCACGATCTATTCACCGCCGAGGTACCGCCCCGTCACCGGTGGGCGCCTGCTTCGCCCTGCGTACGATTCCCCGGTCCCATCGTCGGGCCAGATGGATTGGGCCTTAGGGGTTATAGCGGAAAAGTGCTCTGACGGTGCAGGCCGACTGGTGGGGTAGCCATAAACCCGCAGCAACCCGTTGCGCCAGACGGCGAGCAGGCAGATGTTGCGCTCGCTTTGAGTTCCCCGGCCGGAACAGGAATCTTGCTCGTCGACGATGAACCGCTGCTGCGGCGATCGGTGAAGCGTGTCCTGCGAGGCCTGTCCCCGGAGATCCGCGAGGCCGAGGATGGACCCTCGGCCTTGAAGATGGTGGAGGAATTTCCGCCGCTGGTGCTGTTCACCGACTTCAAGATGCCCGGGATGGACGGGCGCGAGCTGGCGGAGCAGGTGCACGCCAGCTACCCCTTCGTGCGAATCATCCTGCACAGCGGAAACGCCGAGTACGTGCTGTCTGGGCAGTGGTGGCCCGACTTCGACGTGATCCTGCTGCCCAAGCCGGCCCACCCGGACCTGGTGCGATCGGTGGTCGAAGCTGCGCTGCAGTCCAACTGAGCAAAGGGTGGACGAGGTCGGTCGAAGCCGCACACTGCAGTCCAACTGGGCAAAGAGGGACGACGTTCTGGAGCGGTCGTCGAAGCCGCGCCGCGGTTCCAACTTGCAGCACGTGGACGACTTGCTGGCGCCGGTGGGATGTCCGGCTGATCGTCAGGTTGCCGGCGCTGGGAACCTTCCCCTCCACGAGGTCCCGACTCTCTTGCGCCTGAACGCCTGAACCCAAGCGTTGTTCTTCGCTGCACGACCCTGCCGCCCCACCCTGGGAGCGCGGGGCTGGTTCTGGAGTTCCTGTTCATGTCATCCCTTCGAGTGCATGGGTTCGCGTACGCCTACGCGACCGGCGGCAACCTGTTTGAAGACGTCTCCTTCCATCTGACCTCCGGCTGGACCGGGCTGGTGGGGCCCAATGGGGCGGGCAAGTCCACCCTGATCCATTTGCTGGGGGGCTCGCTGACGCCCACCCACGGACACGTGCAGCGCGAACCTGCCGGCGCGCGGGCGGTGCTCTGCCCGCAGGAGGAGCGGGAACGCGCTGGACGAGCCCACCAACCACCTGGACGTCACCGCCCAAGGATGGCTGCAGGAGGCGCTGAGGAGTTTTCGGGGAGTGGGGGTGTTGGTCTCGCATGATCGCCACTGCCTGGACTCGGCGCGCTGGGGGTGGAGCCGGAGGCGCTGCTCAAGACGGCCCGACCTGCCGTCGATCGAACGGCTGGAGCAGGCGCTGCGCGACTACCCAGGGGCGCTGTTGCTGGTCTCCCACGACGACGCGCTGGCCTCGGCGGTGACCATGATCACCTGGGAGCTGCGGGAGGGGAGGGTCACCGGGTGAGGCCAGATGCATCCCCGCGGACTGCAAGCGCTTCTCCAGCCTCAGAGCTCGAACAGGAACCCTTCGCGCTCCAGCTTCTGGTAACCCTTCTTGTCGAACCGGAACAGCTGCGCGGCCCGGTGGGCGACGCCCTGCTGCACCTCGTCCAGGCCCTCCAACAGCTCGGTCGCCAGGACCTTCTTGCGGAAGTTCCGCTTGTCCAGCGGCCGCTCAAGGATGGTCTCGTAGAGAGTCTGCAGCTGGGTGAGGGTGAACTTGGGCGGCAGCAGCTCGAAGCCGATCGGCTTGTAGCGCAGCTTCCCCTGCAGGCGCTCCTTGGCCACCTGGACGATCTCCTGGTGATCGAAGGCCAGCCTGGGGACGTCCTCCAGGGCGAACCAGGCGGCGGCGCGGGCGTCGGTGGCGGCCTTCACCTGGTGGTCCATCAACCGCACCAGGGCGCAGTAGGCCACCGAGACCACCCGCTCGCGCGGATCCCGGTCCACCCGTCCGAAGGTGTACAGCTGCTCCAGGTAGACCCGGTCCAGCCCGGTCTCCTCCCGCAGCTCACGCAGGGCCGCCTGATCCAGGGTCTCGTCCAGGTGGACGAACCCGCCGGGCAGCGCCCACCGTCCGCGGAACGGTTCCAGGTTGCGCTGGATCAGCAGCACCTTGAGCGCCCCTTCCTCCACGCCGAAGACCACGCAGTCCACAGTCAGCGCCGGCCGCGGATGTTCGTAGGTGACCGCCATCGTCAGCTCCGGACCCCGCGCGCCTTGAGGATCAGCGCCAGCTTGTGTTCGTGCAGCGCCTGCTCCAGGCCCACCGGGTACTGGTGCGGATGGATGAAGCGCTTGATGCCGGCGTGGAAGTGTCCCAGCTGGTCCTGGCAGCGGGCGCGGGCCTCGCTCAGCGGTTCGGTGGGCAGCACCCGCTGGCCGTCCCGGAAGGCGGGGACCAGCAGATCCTCGAACGAGGCGCCGGGAGGGATCGCCTTTTGCCGGGTGGGATCCAACGGGTCGATCAGCACCCCGCTGGGGCCCTTCTCCACGTCGTAGATCATGTCCGCGATGTTCTCCCCGTCCTGGCGGAAGCGGCGGATCTGGTGGATGCCCGGGTTGTTGACCTTGATCGCCTGCTCCGAGAGCTTGATCCGATACTGCCAGGGCTGGCCCGGAAGCCGGGTGGCGGAGAGCTTGTAGACCCCGCCCAGCGCCGCGTCGTCGTAGGCGGTGGCCAGCTTGGTGCCCACCCCCCACACGGTGATGGTGGCGCCCTGCTGCTTGAGGCTGGTGATCACCTGCTCGTCCAGCTCGTTGGAGGCGAAGACCTTCGCCTGGGGGAAGCCGCCCTGGTCCAGGATCTTCCGGGCCTCGATGCTCAGGTAGGCCAGGTCGCCGGAGTCCAGCCGGATCCCCAGCAGCTCATGCCCGGTGGCCCGCAGCTCCTGACCCACGGTGACCGCATGGCGCACCCCCTCCAGGGTGTCGTAGGTGTCGACCAGGAAGACGCAGTTGTTGGGCAGCGCGGCGGCGTAGGCGCGGAAGGACTCCAGCTCGGTGTCATGCAGCATCACCCAGCTGTGGGCGTGGGTCCCCCGGACCGGGATCCCGTAGATCTTCCCCGCCAGCACGTTGGAGGTGGAGTCGCAGCCGCCCACGTAGCTGGCGCGGGTGGCGGAGAGGCCGCCGTCTACCCCCTGGGCGCGGCGCAGCCCGAACTCCAGCACCGACTCCCCGCCGGCGGCCAGGTTCACCCGCGCCGCCTTGGTGGCGATCAGGGTCTGGAAGTTCACCAGGTTCAACAGCGGCGTCTCCAGCAGCATGCAGCCGATCACCGGGCCCTGGACCCGCATCAGCGGCTCATGCGGGAACACCATCGTCCCCTCGCGGACCGCGTCCACCTGGCACTCCAGCCTCAGCCCGCGCAGGTAGTCCAGGAAGGCGGGCTCGAACAGGTCCGCCCCGTTGGCGCCCTTCAAGGTGGCCAGATAGGACAGGTCGCTCTCGTCGAAGCGGAAGCGTTCGATCAGCTGCAGCGCGGTCTCGATCCCACATGCCACCGCGTAGCCCCCCTGAAAGGGGTTGCGGCGGTAGAACAGGTGGAACACCGCCTCCCGCTGGTCCGCGCCGCTCTTCCAGGCCGCGTACGCCATGGTCAGTTGGTAGAGATCGGTGTGCAGCGCCAGCGAGGTGGCGTACACTTGGGACAGGGCGTCCATCGGGAACCTCCTGCTTCGTGTTCATAAGACACTAAGACGGGGCGGGGTCGGACGCAAGCGCGACCCTTCCCGCCCGGTTGTTTGGCAGTTCACCCTTGTCCCGGGTCGGCCAATCGCTGAAGCTTTTCCAACGCGCATGCGCCTGACCCTCCTGCTGTTGCTCCTCCTTGCCTCAGGATCCGCGTCCGCCGGGGTGAAGGTGGCCGCCCCCGGGCTGACCGCGACCGGGGTCGACCCGCGGATCGCCGCCTTCTTCTCCGAGCACCTGGCGCAGCAGCTGGCGCATCGGGGGCTGGGGGTCACCACCGCCGCCGAGATCTCCACCCTCCTGGGACTGGAGCGACAGAAGCAGCTGCTGGGCTGCGCGGACTGTCAGGTGGAGTTGGGGAACGCCCTGGGGGTCCAGGGCATGGTCCAGGGACGTTGACCCGCAGCGGGTCCGGCTACGAGCTGAAGGTGCGGATCTCCGACCTGGAGGGCGGGACCCTCGCGGAGGGCGCCCGCTCCGCGCCGGATGAAGAACGGTTGCTGCCGGCAGTGACCGCCCTGGCGGGAGAGCTGGCCACGCGGCTCCTGGGGCCGGGCGCGGTCCAGACGGTGGGCTCGCAGGCGACCTTCGAGGACCGGCTCAATGTCCTCACCGTCGGTCCGATCCTCTTTGCCTTCGGCTTCTATGGCCTCGAGTACGAGCGGGTCCTCACCGACCTCTTCAGCGTCTTCGTGGTCCCCCAGTGGTTGAACGCCACCGCCGCCTCCGGGTTCGAGGTGACAGGCGGGGCCCGCGTCTACCTGTTCGGGGAGGCGCCCCGCGGGCTGTACGTGGGCGCCTACGCGGTGGGTGGGGTGGGGGCCGCAGGACCCGGCTTCGGGCTGGGGGGAGAGCTGGGCTTCCAGTGGCTGTTGGGGGATCGGGTGGCACTGGCCCTGGGCTACGGACATGGGTGGCGGGCGGTGCAGGGCTATCTGACCCACCAGGGTGTGTTTCCCCAGGTCAACCGGGTCCGGGTTCAGCTGGGGGTGGCCTTCTGATGCGGCGCACGGTGACACTGCTGTGGATGGCGCTGGCCCTGGGCGCCTCCGCCCAGGAAGAGCGGGTGGCGAAGGTGGCGGCCCCCGGCCTGCGCGCGGCGGGGGTCTCCGAGGACGCCGCCCAGCGGATCTCGGAGGCGTTCGCCGAGGAGCTGGAGCTGGAGGGGCTGGAGGTCTCCACGCCGCGGGAGATCGCCCAGCTGCTGGGCGCCGAGCAGCAGCGGCAGCTGGTCTCGTGCGAGCAGCAGTCCTCATCCTGCCTCGCCGAGCTCACCTCCGCCCTGAAGGTGGAGGCGGTGGTCACCGGCACCGTGGCCCGGATCGGCTCGCGGCTGCACGCCAACCTCAAGCTGCTCTCGCAGGGAGGGCAGGTGTTCGGGGTGTACAGCCGCTCGG
This sequence comes from Myxococcota bacterium, assembly GCA_030857095.1. Classification (GTDB taxonomy): domain Bacteria; phylum Myxococcota; class Myxococcia; order Myxococcales; family Myxococcaceae; genus JALYOC01. Next base: position 10,747 of record JALYOC010000156.1, read on the forward strand.
GCCGCACCGAGGAGGATTTGAAGGTCGCGCTGGCCGACGCCGCCCCGGGGGCGGCACTGGATGTGTACCGGGGTCTGGGGCGCAAGCTGCCTCCGGGAGCGAGGTCCCAGCGGCGGGTGCAGGATCACTCCCACTTCGTCACCTGGTTCGTGGGAGGGATTCTCTTCACCGCGTTCGGGGTGGAGTACGAGCGCGCCCTCACCCCCCGGATCTCCCTGGCGGGGATGGGCCTGTTCATCAATGGAGACCTGACCGTCGACGGGGAGCGCACCCGAGACCTGGGAGGGGAGCTGTTCCTGGGGGGCCGCTTCTACATCACCGGGGTGGTGGGCAACGGGCTGTTCGCCGGCGCCGAGGTCCAGTTGGGCTACGGGCTCACCGAAGAGGAGTCCCTCACCCTCCCACCGATCCAGCGGAGCGGCGCGCTGTTCGCCCCCGGGGTGTTGGTGGGCTACGCCTTCACCTTCCCGATGGGAATCACCGGCTCACTGGGGCTGGGCGTGTACAAACACCTGACCTCCTTCTCTTTCTCCGACTCCTATGGAGAGGCCGTGCAGTTCGTGCCGCGCTTGAACGTGGGGTACGCGTTTTGAGCGCAGTGTTGATCAGGGGCCTGGCCCTGGGGCTGCTGTTGTTGACCTCCGTCGCCTTCGCCCAGCCAGTGCGGCTGGCGGCGCCGGGGCTCAACGGGATCAACCTCGACGAGGCGATCGTCGAGTTCTACTCGGAGCACTTCGCCCAGCAACTGGCGCTGCGCGGGGTGTCGGTGGTGACCGCGGCGGAGATCGCCACCCTGATCGGCCTGGAGCGGCAGCGGCAGCTGGTGGGGTGCAGCGACGATTCCGGCGCCTGTCTGGCGGAGATCGCCGGTGCGCTGGGGGTGGAGGGCCTGATCACCGGCAGCCTGGCCCGCTTCGGGAACACCTTCCAGGCCAACCTGAAGGTGATCCGCGCCAGCGACGCCCGACCGCTGGCCCTGATCTCCCGCACCGCCAACACCGAGGACGCGCTGTTCGAGGCGCTGATCCACGCGGCGGAGGTCGCGGCCCGGGAGGTGCTGGCGGAGCTGCGGCCGGGGCAGGAGGCCCAGCTGGACAGCGCGCGCGCCGGACTGGGCCCGATCGCCTACCGGGTGATCCGGAACCACGTGGTTCGGGTGGAGCTACTGGGCCTGTTGGTGGGTGCCTACGCTGTGGAGTACGAGTGGGTCCTCACCGACTTCCTGGCGGTCACCGCTCGGCCGGCCTACCTGGACCTGCAGATCTGGACCGCAGCTCCTCCCCTCCGGACCACCGGGGTGGACCTCACCCTGGGGCCGCGGCTCTACCCGTTCCGGCGCGCGCCGTCAGGGGTCTGGTTCGGTCCCGAGCTGAGGACCGCCTACGGGTGGGCCGGAGATGGCACCGGCTTCCACCTGGGGATCGGCCTGGGCGCCGGCTGGAACTACGTGGGGGACGTGCTGCCGTTCGTGTTCTCTGCGTCGGCCGCGGCGGCCTTCTTCCCCACCGGGAGCTCGCCGCTGGTCCAGCCGGTGGACATGCGAATCAGCCTGGCCGTCGGGTGGGCGTTCTAGGGGGCGCGACGCTCTTGGGCCACCGCCAGCGCGGCGGCCACCGGCCGGCCGGTCACCCGCTGGGCCACGGTCATCCGCATCCAGGCCCACAGCTCGGAGACGGGGCGGGCCTCGGCGGGGACCACCCGCTGGGTGAGGAAGGCGGCGGCGATCCGCCCGCAGGCGGAGACCAGGAACACCGCGTGGGTGGCGTTCCAGTTCTGCCCGGCCAGGGAGAAGCTTGGGGGCAGGGTGGTGACAATCAGTCCGCCCAGGGTGGCGGCGATCGCGAACGCGATCCCTCCGGTGGTGGCGAACGCGGCCAGGTAGAACTGGCGGTTCTTCCGGGGCGCCATCGCCAGCGGCAGGGAGAAGGTGGCCAGCGCATGGCCGCTCCACAGCGATCCGGAGAACAGCACCTCCACCGCCAGGGGCCACAGGAAGCCCTCGCGGGGAAAAAGCCAGATCAGCGGCACGATGCACAGCGAGTACGAGCAGGCGCTGAGCACCGTGCGCGGACCGAAGCGATCAATCGCCCTTCCCCACAGTGGGGCGGTGATGATCCGCAGCCCGGCGGCGGAGGCGTTGTAGGCCGCCATCAACGCGAACCCCATCCCCAGGTTCTCCAGCATGTGGACGGCGAAGAAGGTGGAGGAGACGCCGATCGCCAGGTTCCAGCCGACCAGGAAGGCCAGGTACTTGCGCGCGGAAGGATCGCAGAACGGCCGCAGCGCCGCGGCGAACTCGAACGGACCCTTGCCGCCCTCCTGGGTCGGCTGGTGCTGCCGGCGCATCAGCAGGGTGGTGATCGCGCCGGCCACGCACGCCACCACCGCCAGGCCGGACAGCGCCCAGTCGGCGCGGCCCTGCACCCGGGCCACGTCCAGCAGCACGCCCGCGGCCAGCATCGCCAGGGTGCCGCCCAGGGTGCACAGCGCGGTGCGACGGCCGAAGTATCGGCCCCGCAGCTGGATCGGCACCAGCTCGCCCATCCACGCCACCCAGGCGTTGTTGCCCACCACCCCCAGCAGGGCGGAGAGGCCGGCCACCACCATCAGCACCGTCTGTTTGGCGCCCTCGTCCAGCGGCAGCCAGGGCAGGGCCACCAGCCCCCACAACAACTGCCGCGAGGCGCCCACCGCCACCAGCGCCACCCGGCGATAGCCGAAGGCGGAGGTCAGCCAGGCCGAGGGAAGCTGGAAGAACTGGGAGGTGAAGGGCAGGGCGCCCAGCAGGCCGATCAGCACCGGGCTGGCGTGGAGGTACAGCGCCCAGCCGGTGAGCACCGCGCCGCCGGCGGTGGCGGTCACCACCTCGGCGAACACCCCTTCCCCCAGCGAGGCGGTCAGCGAGACCCGCAGCTTGTTGCGCTGCCGCGGGTGGGCGCCGGCCGCATCCGGACCGGGGCCGGAGCTGAAGGGCGCCGCGGAGCCGGGCATCGGTGAGCCGGGCCGGAACAGCGGCACCGCGGCGCCGAGGAGGGAGAACCAGGAGACGAGACGGCGTTGAAGGGTCGAGGACAAGCGATCGAAGGCGCGCCGGGAGGAGACGACGCGCGCGAGACGGTGCCATGCAAAGTGGACGTGCTCAACGTAGGCCCCAGACCCGCATGGAGAGCAGGCAGGTGCCTCGTTTGGGCCCGAACCAAGCCGCGAACCTTGCGGATCAAAGCATCGGCCCGCGAGGGTGCGCGCCGGGCCGCCGGGCCGCCGCGCAGAGCCCCAGGTTTGCTCCGCTTTTGCCCTTAGGGCGGGCCCCCCGCGGGGGCCTCAAGTTCCAGGTGAAGTTCAAGAGGTCTTGAACTATATGAACGGGCATGAACACCAGCGTCGCGATCCGCGAGGCCCAGAGCGGGCTGGCCGACTTTCTCGTCCAGGTGGAGGAGGCGCTTGCCCAGGCGTTGAAGGATGGGGCGGGCGAGGCCCACGGTTCGGGCATCCTGATGGAGGCCGGCCGCCACCTGTGCCTGGGGTCGGGCGGCAAGCGGGCGCGCCCGATGCTGGTGCGGCTGTTCGGCGAGGCGGTGGGAGTCCCCGAAGAGGTCCTGCTGAAGCTGGGGATCGCCGCGGAGCTGATCCACTCCTCCTCGCTGTTGCACGACGACGTGGTGGACGCGGGGATGTTCCGCCGCAGTCGGCCCACGGTGAACGCGCGCTACGGCAACGTGGTGGCGGTGCTCTCGGGGGACATGCTGCTGTCCACCGCCTTGAACAACCTGCGGGGGATGGACGCGGAGATTTTGCACGACGCGGTGGCCACGGTCCGGGACATGACCCGGGCGGCGATCGTGGAGGTGGAGTCCCGCGGGGATCTGTCCATCCCGTTGGAGCGGATGCGCTTTGTCCACGAGGGCAAGACCGGCGCGCTGTTCGGCTGGTGCGGCGTCGCCCCCGCCCGGCTGGCCCGCGACGGGGAGGCGGTGGCCCGGTTCAACACCTTCGGCCGCCGGCTGGGGGTGGCCTTCCAGATCGCCGACGACATCCGCGATCTGACCGGGATGGATCCGGGCAAGCCGCAGTTCGCCGACATCCAGGCCAAGAACGTCTCGATGCCGATCCTGATCGCCGCCCAGCGGGACGATTCGCTGCGCCGCAAGCTGCGCGACGCCTGGGCCTTCACCGCCATGACCCCCGAGCGGGTCAAGGAGCTGGGGGAGGCGGTGATGGCCAGCGGCGCCCTGGAGGTGGCCCTGGACAAGATGGACTCCGAGATCCAGGCGGCGATCGACGCGCTGGGGAGCTACGGCCGCCGCAGCGGCGGCGACGAATTGGTGAAGTGGGCGCACAAGCTGGCCGCCAGCGTGCAGCCGGGCAGGGCCCCTTGAAGGGCTATCTCTGGCCGGCGGAGGCTGCCGCCACCGAGACGGCCGGGGGGACCCTTCCCCGCTGGGAGGCCATCGCGGTGGAGGCGGTGGGCAACGTGATCGAGTTCTGGGGCTTCAAGCGCAACCAGGGCCGGGTGTGGGCATTGCTGTACCTGCGCGACCAGGCGTTCTCCGCCGGAGAGATCGAGCGCGAGCTGGGGCTGTCCAAGGGCGCGGTCTCGATGCTGCTGCGCGATCTGGAGCGCTGGGGGGTGATCGAGCGGGTGCGCAGCCCCGGCGAGGCCGCCTGGCACTACGGCGCCGAGACCGACTTGATGAAGATGGTCTCCTTGGTGCTGGAGCAGCGCGAGGCCGCCTTCCTGGCCCGCATCCGCGAGGACTTCTCCGAGGCCAAGCGCCTGGCCCACGCGGCCGGGGACGTGGCCAAGGCCCGCCTGGAGCGGCTGGACCGGATGGCCACCCTGGCCGAGCAGACCGACCGGGCGGTGCGGGCGTTCTTGAAGACCGCGCGGCTGGACGTGGGCGGGATGTTCAGCGCGCTGCGCGAACGGGTCGCCGCCCGAAGAAGCTGATAGGGAGGGCCCCTCATGGATGCCCACTACGATCAGGTGATGAAGGCGCGCGAGGCTGCCGGGGACGTGGCCCAGCGGCTGTATTTTGGCTACTCCACAGTGCTGGACCGCGCGGCGTTCGAGGAGTGGCGCGCCCAGCACGGCTATGACTTCTTCAACCTGCCCCCGGGCCAGCTGGCCCAGGCGGTGGACGTGGGGCTGGTCTACGACTTCCCGTCCCGTTGGTGGGGGGGGAGGGTGGCCGGGCTGGCCGATCAGCCGGGATCCACCGTCTACGGGCTGCTGTTCCAGATCGCCGGCAAGGACTGGCCGGTGATCCAGCACAAGGAGGGGGTGGTCACCGGGATGTGCGTGGAGCGCGAGGTCAAGCTGAAGGTCGGCGATCAGGAGCTGACCGCCACCGCGTTCACCACTTCTCCCTCCCGGAGGAGCGATCAGGGTCCGGTCAGCGCCCGCTTCGTTGACGCCCTGGAGCGCGGGACCCGCGCCGCCGGACTGCCCGAGTCGTACGTAGCCAGCCTGCGTGCCGGCCCGAAGTAGGCGGCCCTAGCCAGCGGAGTTCAGCCGCTGGGCGACCTCCTGCAGGGTGATCAGCCGGGTCTCCGGATCCACCGAGTACATCGCCACGAAGTCGTCCACGGTGAAGTACAGCGCCACCGAGGACCCGATCACGGTGTTGGTCGGGATCCGGGAGGGGGTCTCCGCCAACGCGTACAGCTCGGACTTGATCCGGGCGAAGGTCTCGGAGGGAACCACCCCCAGCTGCCGCCAGCCGGTCGTGGCAATCCTGACGGAGAGGATGTCGTTTCTTGATGGGCGCATGGGGCTGGCGGCAGAGAGTCGAACAGCGAACTCTGTGCCATACACAACTGCCCAGGTTCCGGGGGCTTACTGAGAGGAGGGTGGTGCGGGTGCAATCTTTCCAGCCCCCTCCCGGTAAGTTTTCCTGCAGGCGCTAGCGCTTCTTTTTGGGCTTCTGGGTCTTGTGCACTGCCCCGGCGAGGACGTCTCCGTGGACCTTCCCCTCCTCGGGGGCGGGGGTGACGGAGCGCCTCTGGGGCGGCCCCAGCCCCTGGACGGGGGCGGCTTCGGCCCAGGGGGCAGACACGGGCAGGGTGGCCGCGGCCGTCCCCTTGGGGATCAGCCACAGCACCGACAGCGGCGGCAGCGACAATTCCACCGACTGCTCCTGGCCGTCCCAGGCCTTGGCCTCGGCGGTGACCGAGCCCAGGTTGCCCACCCCGGACCCGCCGAAGTCGGTGGCGTCGGTGTTCAGCAACTCCAGCCATTCGCCCGCCTGGGGGACGCCCAGCCGGTAGTGGTGCCGGGGCACCGGGGCCAGGTTGGCGATCACCACCACCGGCCGGCCCTCGTTCTTGGGCCGGCGGATGAAGGCCAGCACGTTCATCGCCGCGTTGTCCGGCTGCAGCCACTGAAAGCCGATTGGCTCGTTGTCCGCCTCGTGCAGCGCGCTCTCGGAGCGGTACACCGAGTTGGCCTGGGAGAGCAGGGTCTGGATCCCCAGGTGCCCCGGATCCTCCAGCAGGTGCCAGTCCAGGCTGCGGTCGTGGTTCCACTCGCCGACCTGGCCGAACTCCCCGCCCATGAACAGCAGCTTCTTGCCCGGGTGGGACCACATCCAGGCCAGCAGCGAGCGGAGGTTGGCCCGCTTCTGCCACGGGTCCCCGGGCATCTTCCCGTACAGCGACCCCTTCATGTGCACCACCTCGTCGTGGGAGAGGGGGAGCATGAAGTTCTCGCTGTAGGCGTAGAGCAGCCCGAAGGTCAGCTGGCTGTGGTGGTGCTGGCGGTAGACCGGGTCGGTCTGGAAGTACTTGAGGGTGTCGTGCATCCACCCCATGTTCCACTTGAAGTGGAAGCCCAGGCCGCCCTCCTCGGTGCGGGCGCTGACCTTGGGCCAGGCGGTGGACTCCTCGGCGATCATCAAGGTCCCCGGGTAGCGCAGCCGGACCACCGAGTTGAGCTCCTTGAGGAAGGCGATTGCCTCCTCGTTCTCCCGGCCTCCCCAGCGGTTGGGGACCCACTCCCCGGCGCGGCGGGAGTAGTCGCGGTAGAGCATGGAGGCCACCGCGTCCACCCGCAGCCCGTCCACGTGGTACTGGTCCAGCCAGAACAGCGCGTTGGCGATGAGGAAGTTCCTCACCTCGTTGCGGCCGTAGTTGAAGACCAGGGTCCCCCAGTCGGGGTGGTAGCCCTGCCGGGGATCGGCGTGCTCGTAGACCGAGGTCCCGTCGAAGCGGGCCAGGGCGTGGTCGTCCTTGGGGAAGTGGGCCGGGACCCAGTCCACCAGCACCCCGAAGCCGCGTTCGTGGAGGTGGTTGATCAGGTAGCGCAGATCGTCCGGGTGCCCGAAGCGGGCAGTGGGCGCGTAGTAGCCGGTGACCTGGTAGCCCCAGCTGCCGCCAAAGGGATGCTCGGCCACCGGGAGCAGCTCCACGTGGGTAAAGCCCATCTTCTCCAGGTAGTCGGCCAGCGGGCCGGCCAGCTCGCGGTAGGTCATCGGCCGGGGGGCGCCGTTCTCCACCGCGTGGCGCCAGGAGCCGAGGTGCACCTCGTAGATCGACATCGGCTTGCGGTTGGCGTCCACCTTGCCGCGGCGGTCCATCCAGTCGGTGTCGGTCCACTGGAAGTGGTTCAGATCATGGACCACCGAGGCGGTCAGCGGGGGGACCTCGGTGCGGTAGGCGAACGGGTCCGCCTTGAGCCGGCGCTCGCCGAAGCGGGCCCGGATCTCGAACTTGTAGCGGGCGCCCTCGCCCAGCTCGGGGACGAACAGCTCCCACAGTCCGGACTCGCCCAGCCGGCGCATCACGTGCAGCCGGCCATCCCAGGAGTTGAAGTCCCCCACCACCGAGACGCCCTCCGCGGTGGGGGCCCACACCGCGAAGGAGACCCCGTTCTGACCGTGGTGGCGGATCGGGTGGGCGCCCATCCGCTCCCAGATCCGCTCGTGGCGGCCCTCGGCGGAGAGGTAGATGTCCATCTCCCCGATGGTGGGAACAAAGCTGTACGGATCCCGGATCCGGAAGCTCTGCCCGTTGGGGTAGCGGACCTCCAGCAGGTAGCCGAACACCTCGGCGCGGCCGTTGAGGCGGGCCTCGAAGATCCCCCCGAAGCGGGGCTCCATCGGGATCACCCCGCCGAAGTCTGGAAGCAGATCGATGGAGACGGCGCCCGGGCGGTAGGTCCGGACCATGATCGCGTCCCCGTCCTCATGGGCGCCCAGCACGGTGTGCGGATCCGGATGGCGCAGCTCGATGATCCGGTGCAGCTCTGCGTCCACCTGCTCGCGCGGCATTGGCTTCCTGAGTCCCACGGGTCCTCCGAAATCTGGCTCTAGCGGTTGAGCGCCGAGACCGGGATCTGCGCCCAGTCTGGACGGTTGTTGACCTCGTAGCGCACTTCATAGAGGACCTTCTCCAGTTCCAGCGCGTCCAGCATCAAATCGCGTTGCCTGGTGGAAGCGGGGAGCAGGGGGGATCCGGCCATTGCGGCGAAGTAGCCCTCCAGGAACGCCTGGCGGGCGCGCTGCTCCAGCTGCGGCGGCACCTGGGTCTGCTCCCGCTGCAAGGTGGCGGTGGCGTAGCTGAAGGAGCGCAGCATCCCCGCCACGTCCTTGAGCGGGCTGTGCTTGGCCCGGCGCTGGGAGAACGGGCGGGCCGGCTCGCCCTCGAAGTCGAACACCAGCCAGCCCCCTTGCGACCGCAGCACCTGGCCCAGGTGCAGATCCCCGTGGATCCGGATCTTCATCCCCTCCGGGCTCAGGGTGTCCAGGCGCTTGGCCCGCTCCACCAGCGCATCCCGGCGATCCAGCAGCTCCGGGAAGCGGGCCTGGGCCATGGAGAGGGTGACCCCCAGCTCGCCCACGATCGAGGAGCTCCAGGACTGGAGATCCTCCACCCGGATCGGCTCGGGAGAGAACGCCGGGTCGTCCTCCACCGAGCCCAGCGCCAGGTGCAGCTGTGCCAGGGTGCGGCCCAGCTCACCGATCTCTTGCAGCGGCCCCGCCAGATCGGTGGGGGCGCCACGCAGGCCCTGGAGCACCCAGCCCCAGCCCTCCTGGGCGTCGGGCACGAAGCGGTGCAGCACCGCCGCGGTGGTGGTGCTCTGACCCTCCAGGTGCAGCGCCCCCAACAGCTCGGGCATCTGGCGGAAGGAGGTGCGGGTCATCAGGAACCGGCCCACCTCGTGCTCGGGGGAGACGCCCGCCTCCAGCTTGCGGATCAGCTTGAGGATCACCTTCTCGTCGAACACCACCGAGGTGTTGCTCTGCTCGGTGGCGATCTGGCGCACCGACGGGGTGGCGGAGAGCGCGAACAGCAGGGTCTCCGATCCCGGGATCCGCTCGCCGACCAGCTCTCCGGCGCCGGATTTGACCCGGTGACCCTCGCGGATGATCCGCAAGAGCGCCCGGGCCACCTCCGCCTCCCCGCTGGCGTCCTTGAGTTCCCCGCGGGGATTGGACTCCACCGGAAGCAGGTAGCGTTCCGGGTGCCCCAGCTCATACAGCACCTCCAGCACCGCCAGCATCGCCGGCCCGTCCCGGAGCACCGCGCCGGGGATCTCGGCGGTGTCCACCAACTCCACCCGCTTGATCGGCCAGGCCTTGCCGGCGAACCAGCGTTGGGCCTGGAGGTACTCGGGCAACTTGGTCAAATCGACGTTCATGGTGCCCTCGGCGCGTCCAGGCGGAGCCAGAGGAAGCCGTAGCGATCCAGCGCCAGCTGGTACGGAGCCACCCTGATCTCCGGAAAGGGGGTGTTGCCCTGCAGCTCCACCGGGGTGTGGCCGCGCCAGGGGGACAGATCCAGCTCCACCGGCTGCGGGTCCTTGGCGAGGTTGAACAGGCAGAGCACGGTGGCCTCCGCGTCGCTGCGCACATACGCCAGCACCTTGCGGTTCTCGGGGAAGAGGAACTGGAACTTCCCGGTGGAGAACACCGGATACTCGGCGCGGATCCGCAGCAGCTCCCGGACCCAGGCGAGCAGCGAGGTCTTCATCCGGACCTGGGCCTCCACGTTGATGCTCTGGTAGCCATAGACCGGATCGGCGATCACCGGGGCATAGAGCCGGGCCGCGTCCGCACGGGAGAAGCCGGCGTTGCGGTCGGAGGTCCACTGCATCGGGGTGCGGACCCCGTTGCGGTCGCCGAGGTAGATGTTGTCTCCCATCCCGATCTCATCCCCGTAGTAGAGGACCGGGGTGCCGGGGAGGGTGAACAGCAAAGCGTGCATCAGCTCGATCCGGCGGCGCCCGTTGTCCATCAGCGGGGCCAGCCGGCGGCGGATCCCGACGTTGATCCGCATCCTCGGATCCATCGCGTACTCGCGGTACATGTAGTCGCGCTCCTCGTCGGTGACCATCTCCAGGGTCAGCTCGTCGTGGTTGCGCAGGAAGATCGCCCACTGGCAGGTCTCCGGGATCTCGGGCGTCTGCTGGAGGATCTCCACGATCGGCGTCCGCTCCTCGCGGCGGATCCCCATGAACAGCCGGGGCATCACCGGGAAGTGGAAGCCCATGTGGAACTCGTCGCCCTCCCCGAAGTAGACGCGCACGTCCGCCGGCCACTGGTTGGCCTCCGCCAGCAGCATCCGCCCGGGGTACTCCGCCTCCATCTTGGCCCGCAGCCGCTTGAGGAAGGCGTGGGTCTCGGGGAGGTTCTCGCAGATCGTCCCCTCCCGCTCGAACAGGTAGGGGACCGCGTCGCAGCGGAAGCCGTCCACGCCCAGGTCCATCCAGAACTTGAGGATCCGGAACATCTCCTCCTGGACCTCGGGGTTGTCGTAGTTGAGGTCCGGCTGGTGGCTGAAGAAGCGGTGCCAGAAGTACTGCTTGGCCACCGGGTCCCAGGTCCAGTTGGACCGCTCGGTGTCGGTGAAGATGATCCGCACGCCCTTATACTGCTCGTCGGTGTCGCTCCACACGTACCAGTCGCGCTTGGGGGACTTGGGATCCCGCCGCGCCTCCTGGAACCAGGGGTGGGCATCGGAGGTGTGGTTCACCACCAGCTCGGTGAGGATCCGGATGTCCCGGCGGTGGGCCTCGTCCACCAGGCGCTGGAAGTCGTTGAGCGACCCGTAGTCCGGATGGATGTTGTAGTAGTCGGCGATGTCGTAGCCGTCGTCGCGCAGCGGCGAGGGATACATCGGCAGCAGCCACAGACAGTTGACGCCCAGCTCCTGCAGGTAGGGCAGCTTCTCGATCAGCCCGTTGATGTCCCCGATCCCATCCGCGTTGGAGTCGTAGAAGGCGCGGAGGTGGACCTCGTAGATGACCGCTCGTTTGTACCAGAGCGGATCCATGTCGTTTTGGATCACTGGGCCTCCATCAGTCGAAGTAGTCGAACTCGTGTTCCGTCTTGCGGTAGCGGGTCACCCGGAAGATCGCCGCCGGACGCTCCGGCGAAAGCTGCACCAGGGCAGTGGGACCCTGCCAGAGGGCGCGGTCCTCCCGAAGCAGATCATGCACCTGGTAGGTCTGCGAGGGCGCGATTCCCAGCGCCTCCAGCGGGATCTCCAGGATCGCCTCCTGGGCCCCGAAGGGGTCCAGCGAGACCACGCACAGCAGCTGGTCCCGCTGGTCGGGGGTGGCCTTGGAGTAGAAGAGCACCCGGTCGTTGCTGCACTTCCAGAAGCGCAGGTTGCGGTACAGGGCCAGCGCCGGGCTGGCGGCGCGCACCGCGTTGATCCGGGCAATGAAGGCCCGGATGTTCCCCGCCGAGTCCGGGTCCCGCGCCGTCAGCTGGAACTTCTCCGAGTCCAGGTACTCCTCCTTGCCCGGCAGCGGCACCCCCTCGCACAGCTCGTAGCCAGAGTAGATCCCGTAGCTGGAGGAGAGGGTGGCGGCCAGCGCCAGCCGGATCTTGAAGGCCGCCGGCGGGGCGTTCTGCAGGGGTTCGGGGAGGATGTCCGGGGTGTTGGGCCAGAGGTTGCCGCGCATGTACTCGGCCACCGGACTGCCAGTCAGCTCCTTGAGGTAGTCCTCCAGCTCGTGCTTGAAGTTGCGCCAGGTGAAGTAGGTGTAGGACTGGGAGAAGCCGACCTTGGCCAGCATCTTCATCATCTTGGGCCGGGTGAAGGCCTCGGAGAGAAAGACCACGTCAGGGTGCCGGTCGTGGATCCGCCGCAGCAGCCACTCCCAGAAGATCACCGGCTTGGTGTGTGGGTTGTCCACCCGGAAGATCCGCACCCCCTGATCGATCCAGTACTGGACCACGCTCTCCAGCTCCACCCACAGCGCGTCGCGCGCCGGGCCCAGCCAGTCGAAGTTGACGATGTCCTGGTACTTCTTGGGCGGGTTCTCGGCGGTCTTGATGGTGCCGTCCGGCCGCCGGTTGAACCACTCGGGGTGGTCCTTCACGTAAGGGTGATCCGGCGAGCACTGGAAGGCCAGATCCAGCGCCACTTCCAGGCCGTGATCGAAGGCCTTGTCCTGGAAGCGGCGGAAGTCGGCCAGGGTCCCCAGGTCGGGGTGGATTGCCTTGTGGCCCCCTTCGCTGGCGCCGATCGCCCAGGGGCTGCCCACCTCTCCCGGTTCGGCGGTGGGGTTGTTGTTCTTGCCCTTGCGGGCGGTGCGGCCGATGGGGTGGATGGGCGGCAGGTAGAGGACCTCGAAGCCCATCGACCGGACGTCGGGCAGTAGGGCCTCCGCGTCCCGGAAGGTGCCGTGGTGCTTGCCGTCCCGGCGCGCCGAGCGGGGGAACAGCTCGTACCAGGAGCCGGTCTGCGCGCGCGGACGCTCCACCAGCAGCTCCAACGGCGGATGGGTGACTGCGGTGATCCGGTCCGGGTGGCGAGCGGCCAACGTCAGCAGTCCGGGATCGAGGGCGACGCGCACCGCCTCGTCTTCGGGGCCGGCCAGCAACGCCGCCTCCGCGGCAAGCAGTCGGTCCTGGTCAGCGCGGGAGCTGGCCTCCGCCCGCTGGGCGGTGCTGCGCAGCAGCGCGGCGCCCTCCAAAAGCTCGCTGGGCACCCGCTGTCCTGCGGCCACCTTGCGCTTCAGCTCGTCGGCCCAGGACGCGTACCAGTCGGTCCAGGCCTCCACGGTGAACACGTAGCGGCCGGCGCGGGCCAGGGGGAACTCGGCAAACCAGCGGTCGTTGACCGAGGGCTGCATCGGGACCTCGGCCCAGGGGCTCTGGTCGGTGGTGGGGATCACCTGCCGCCAGCGCACCACCGCCGCCAGCACGTCGTGCCCCTCCTTGTAGAGGTCGGCCTCGATCCGGACCCGCTCGCCGGCGATCCGCTTGGCCGGGTAGCGACCGCCGTCCACCTTCGGCGACACGCCTTCGATGACCACACTTCCCAGACGCTCGCTCATACGGTGGTGCCGTCCTCCCTCTCGTCCTGAGTACACCGGTCACGAAAGCATTCACCGTCGCGCTGCACGAAGAGGTCTTTAGCGGACGGTGTGGTTTTCGGCGGCCCCGCACGCGCCGGTTGCAGCCTCCGGGGTAGGGTGCGATCTGCTCCCACCGTGGGGAAGGGTTCCCGGGGACAGCGACGTTGGGAGGAGGCTTGAGGCGCCGAGTGGGCGGCAGGCGGGCGGGCGCTGGTACCCGGCTCAGGGCTCCTGGAGCGTTTCGTTCGGCGGGGATTGGAGCACCTGAAGCAGAGAAGGCCGCAAGCAGCGAAGACAGTGTCCACTGCCTGCTCCTGGGGGTGGATCGAGCACCACGATCTGGGGCTGGATGGCCGGGTGCTCAACGGCCGGGTGCTGGAGCGGAACCTGGTCCGGTTCGACGGGGCCGGACTGTGCGGGCTGATCACCCCAGACGGGGTGCTGGAGCGGGGCCCGGGCGGCCCGTGGGTGGCCAAGCCCCCGCTGGCGGCGTCGCTGCGCAGCCACTCGCCCTTTCAGCGCACCGCGGTCTCGGCGGTGGACGTGGTCCTGGATGAGAAGCAGCGCAGCGTGGTGGACCTGCCCAAGGGCCGCTCCACCCTGATCCTGGGCGAGGCCGGGTGCGGGAAGACCACCGTAGCGCTGCACCGGCTGGCCCACCTGTGGAAGCTGCAGCGGGTGCGGATGCGGGCGGCGGTGATCGTCCCCACCGATGCACTGCAGCGGCTGGTGGAGACCCTGCTGGAGCGGCTGGCGGTCCCGGACGTGGAGGTCTGGAGGTACGACGAGTGGGCCCGTCAGCAGGCGCGGCTGGCCTTCGGCGCGCTGCCCCTGCGGGAGAGCCAGAACGCTACCGCGGGGGTGGTGCGGATCAAGCGGGACCCGGCGCTCAAGCGGGTGATTCAGAAGGTGGGCGCGCTGCCTCCGCCCAGCCGCAAGAAGGGCAAGGCCACCCGCCGCAGCGACCGGGTGGAGCGCGAGGACCTGTTCCACCTCTTCGGCGATCGCGCGCTGCTGGAGGAGGTGGTGGCCCACTCACCCCACGCCATTCCCCGTCCGGCGATCGACGAGCTGTTGGCGCACACCAAGCTGCAGTTCAGGCAGACCTCCGAACAGCAGTGGGCGCACGTCTCCGCCGAGCGGCTGACCACGCTGGACGGCAAGGGGATGGACGAGGGCACCCCGGATGAGGATGTGCAGACGATCGACGTGGAGGACTACGCGGTCCTCTTCGAGCTGGACCGGGCCCGCGCCCAAGCGCTGGGAGAGCAACCGGTCACCCCGCGGCCGTACGAGATGATCGTGATCGACGAGGCGCAGGAGTTCGCCGGCCTGGAGCTGTCCTTGATCGGCCGCAGCCTGGCGAAGAATGGCACCCTGATCGTCGCCGGGGACGCCGAGCAGCAGGTGGATCCCACCGCCTCCTTCGAGGGCTGGGACGCGGCGATGCGCGGGCTGCACGCGGCCGACTACGACCGGGCCACACTGGAGGTCAGCTACCGATGTCCGCCAGATGTCACCGCCCTTGCCCGCAGGTTGCGGGGAGACGTCCAGGCCCAGGCGCCAAAGCAGACCCCCTCGGTGGATCAGGTCCGCTTCGACCACGAGTCCCACCTGGTGGCCTGGATGATCGACGCGCTGCGGGACCTGCGGGGGAGGGCGCCAGGGGCCACGGTGGCGGTGATCTGCCGCAGCGCCGAGCAGGCGATCCGACTCTCCCGGTTGGTCCGCCGCGGCGTGGACGCGCGGCTGGCGCTGGAGGGGGACTTTGACTTCCACTCCGGCCTGCACATCACCTGCGTCCCGGAGGTGAAGGGGCTGGAGTTCGACTACGTGATCCTCCCCGACGCCTCGGCCTCCTCCTACCCGGAGACGGCCGCCGCGCGCAGGGCGTTCTACGTGGCGGTGACCCGGGCCACCCGGAGGCTGGTGTTGGCCAGCGTGGGAGGACCCACGCCGCTTCTGGGAGTGCTGCCCTCCGCCGGTTAGGGCGCGGGCGCGGGCGCGGCCGCCGGCTTGGGCGGGTGATTGTAGAAGAGGATCAGCGTGTAGCAGTGGAACTCGTTGTCGCTGGACTGGCGGACCACCCGATCCACCAGCTCCAGGTCCGAGTTGCTCTTGAGCCAGCGGGTGACGTTCTCACCCAGCTCTTCGCGTTCCTTCGCCTTGGTTGCGGAGAAGACCTTCACGCCCGTAAACATTCCCGCTCCTTCATCGCTCCGTAATTCCAGCGGCACGGTTATCTCACGCTGCCAAGAAGGGTGTCAAAAACCAACCGTCCGGTGTCCGGCTGCGCACAAGACGTATGCCAACGGGTTTGCGCCGACAGCAGGGTGCTTAGGTTCCTCCAGTCGCAGTGATGGGGACGGGGTTGGGCGACGGGGGAGCGGGCATCGTGGAAGTGAAGAACAAGAAGGACCTGGCAGTGGAGTTCATCAACACGATCCGGACCATGGATCCCAGCGCGCTCAATGCGCTGATCGTAAGGGAGGCGGGCGAGGATCTGGCCCAGTTCTTCCTCTCCTACAGCGCGAACCTGATCTCCAAGGATCCCACCCGGGTGCTGGAGAACACCTCCTCGCTGATGCTGATGGGGTACCTGATCCGCTGCTCTGAGGAGAAGCTGAAGATCAGCCCCGGGCTGCCTCAGCAGTACGCGTTCTCCTGACCGACCCAAGGCACGCTGGCTGCTCGACCTGTGTGGCGGCTCCTGCTAGGAGCAGCGCCCCATGCTGGTCGACCTGCACGCCCACTCGTACCTCTCCAGCGGCTGTCCCCTGGATCCCAAGCTGGTCCTGGACCGCGCCGCCACCCACGGTCTGGACGGGGTGGCCTTCACCGAGACCAACACCCAGGACGGCTGCGAAGAGCTGTTCGATTTGGGCAAGAGGTCCAAGCTGAAGGTCTTCGTGGGCCTGGAGCTGAACACCGACAAGGGGCAGTACCTGTGCTTCTTCCCCAAGCCGGAGCTGGCGCCGGATCCGGTCCAGCTGTGGGGCAGCCCGCGGGAGAAGCCGTGGTCCGCGGCGGAGTGCCTCCCCAAGGTGAAGTCAATGGGCGCGGCAATCCTCGCCGCCCGGCCCTTCGACCGCGACGCCGGCGTGCCGCCCGCGGGCGAGTTCCTCAAGACCCTGGATCTGCTCTCCGGCGTGGAGGGCTACAACCCCAAGGTCCGCGCCACCGCCAACGACATGGCGGTGGAGGTCGCCGAGGCGATGCGTCTGCCCTGCGTGGGCGGCAGCGACGCCAAGACCAGCCTGGACGAGGTGGGCCGGGGCGCGACCCTGTTCAAGAACGAGATCCGCACCCAGCAAGAGCTGGTCTCGGCGCTGCTGGCCGGCACCGACTTCTGGGCGGTGGCGGTGGGGGACATCCCCCGGCTGGTGAAGCCGGGCGACCGGGAGAAGGAAGGCAAGCGGGGCAAGGGCAAGCGCCGCGGCGGACCCGGGGGCCACGGCGGAGGTGGCGGCGGGGACCGCGGCCGGCGCGGACACGGCCGCCGGCGGGACTGAAGCTTCAGGTCGAAGCGGTCCAGTCCACCCACTGCAGTCCCTTCACCCGACGGAACTCACGGACATTGTGGGTGACCAGCGTGAGGCCCAGCGAGAGCGCGTGGCCGGCGATCAGGCAGTCATAGGGACCGCTCGGCGTCCCCGCCTTGCGAAGCATCCCGATCACGTTCCCGGCGGAGACTGCCGCCTCGGCGTCGAAGGGAAGCACGTCCACGTTCTTCGACAACGACTCCAAGCGTCTGGAGCCCAGCTGCGGGTGCTCGCTCCGGGCGACCCCGTGCCACAGCTCGGTCCAGCTCACCGCGCTCACGCACAGTGCGTCCCGCCCCACCTGGCGAAGGTGATCCGCCAACTGCGGATACCGGCCGTTGAGCAGGTAGATGCAGATGTTGGTGTCGAGGAGGTACCTCAGAAGTCCAGGTCCCGTTCCTGGTTCGGGGGCTGCTCCCGATCAGGGAAGCCGGGATCGGAGCTCTTGCCGCTCAAAAAGAGCTCCACGAAGTCGCGGGTGAAGCCCCGCTCATCGATCGGCTCCAGCACGATCCGGTCCCCGTCCAGGGTCACCGCGACCTCGTCTCCGGGGAGCCGGCACTCCTTGGGAAGGCGGACCGCCTGACTCCCGCCGTTGCGGAACAGCTTGGCCCGAAACTGCTGCCGGCGGGCCGGCCGGGCCTTGCTGATTGCCGCGGGCTTCTTCCTGGTTCCAGGCATCCGGTGCCTCCGAAGACATACTATTCCGGAGTATATACAGTGGCCAGCGCCGGTGCCGCGAACAGCCCCTTTAGGGCACGCCCTGGACGGCCCGGTTCTCCACCCGGAGCAGGCGGCCGTCGGCGATGATCGCCACCCGCTGCTTGCCCGCGTAGAACCACTCCTCGCGCTTCACCGCGCCCTCGAAGTTGATGATCTTCAGCTCCGGGTAGCCCAGCGCCATCTCCACCGCCTCGGCGGGCATGTCGGTCACCGCCTCCTTCTTGGCGATTGACGCGCGGATCTGCTCGCTCCAATGGGACATCAACCGGGAGGGATCGGCCGCCGAGAGGTAGCGTTCGAGGTCGTTGTAGAATCGATCCGGGGTGTCCAGATCCGGGCGCAGGGCCAGGATGTACGGCAGCTGGGTCTGCTCTCCAGACACCGAGAGGTAGACCCAGGGCAGGTGCCTGGGGGTGTAGGCCAGCCGCTCGGTCATGGACCAGGCGGTGGGGAACTCCACCTTGAGGATCCGCGCCCGGGTGCCGGCGGGGAGGATCTTCTCCACCGCGCCAGGGTTCACCGGCTTGCCGTCCGGATGATCCAGCAGCCGGACCTCCTCGGGGGGCACCGCGGTCAGCAGCTTCTTGGTGGCGTCACCGAAGAAGGGGGTGACGTAGAAGGACACGCGCAAAAAGCGGTCCTCGCCGGAGCGCGCCAGCTCACGCTCGACGGTGGCACGCTCCTGGGGAGCCAGCGCGTTGTAGGTGGCACAACCGGCGATCAGCACGCCGGATATCAGGGGGATCAGGCGACGCATCTTGGGGTGCTAGCAGAGGAGGAGCGGGGGCTCAATTCCCCGCTCCTCCCGAAAACACAGCCTCTAGAACTGGAATCCGAAGGTGCGGAAAGTTGCCGCCGGGGTGTCACGAATCGACTCGCTGGTGGCGATCTGGATGGTGTGCTCGCGGCTCCACTGCACCAGCCGTCCGCCACCCGCCTGCGCGTACGCGTCGATGCCCTGGATGATCTGGGACACCAGCTTGGCCAGGCCGCCGATGCCCCAGAACCAGCCTCCTCCACTAAACACCGCCACGTGGATCACGCTGGCCAGGACAACGATCACCACGTCCACGATCAGGAAGAGGATGAACCCATCCCGATCGCGGGCCACCAGGTGACCCAGACCGAAGCCGACCAGAAGGCCCAGCAGCAGCGCCAGCACCGGCCGCATCCCGGAGTCCAGGCCCGCACCGGTCTCCAGAGGGAACTTGTCCTGCAGGTCGAAGCGCAGCCCGTCCATCAGCCCCAGCGCCGCGTGCGCGGACGGCTTGTAGGAGGAGTCCAGCTCCAGGCCGGTCAGCAACGAGGCCTTCCGCTGTTCAGAGTTGTTGGAGAGGGTGATCCCCTCGGATACCGCCTCTTCTGGTGCGGCGAAGGCAGTCGCCGACAGTACAGCGCCAAGCAGCAGTCCCAAACGTACGATCATAAGACCTCGCGGTTCGAAGTGAACGCGCGAAGTCTTAGCCGTGCATCGGCTCCACGGAAAGCAAAGGAAGTTGCCGCTGTCGTTCTGTGCACCCTCGGCGGGGAGGGCAGATGGGGCCGCGCCCCTCCGGATCGGGCAGGAACAGGAAGCGGCCGTAGTACGAGACCTCGGTCAGCTCGAAGAGGCCGCAGAGCGAGCAGCGACGTCGACGACCTTTGAGCGGCGGGAAGGGCACGGCCGGAAGTGTGACGCGCGCGGATCACCTGCGAAAGTTTTTGGCGGGAGGGTTCAGCCGCCCGGGATCGACCGAGCCAAGTCCCAGCCAGACCAGGCCCTCATAGCGCACGGTGGGAGCCAGGGACGGGGAGAGATCCGCGCCCGCGCGTCCTCCGAGTCCCAGCCGCAGCGCGATCCGGGAGAGGCGGATCGGGACGGCCACGCCCAGTCCCAACCGCAGCGGCGCGCGGGCGGCGAACCCGCGGGCGAAGAGCTCCCCGCCGGCCTGCAGACTCAGGTGCAGCTCCAGCCAGGAGAGGCGCGCGCCGGCCACCACGCCGCCGTGCAAGCCCAGCCCGGCGTCGATTGGCCCCCGGGTGGTGACGGTGGCCGAACCCGCGGCGTGAGCGGAGAGCCCGAAGACGCCGCCTTGGATCCAGTGCCAGGACCGGCCGAACCGGGTATCCAGGTACGCGTGCTGGGGGGCGAACTGCAGCTCGGCGAAGGCCTGGTGCTGCCGAAGGGTCCAGCCCGCACCGATCGTCTCCGACCCGGCGATCAGCCACAGACCGGGCGGGGAGGACACCACCGGAGCGGAGGGCGCGGAGGCGAGCGCCGGCCCACCCAGCAGGAGGATCAGGAAGAGCCGCCTCATCGCTCCTCCACCGTCAGCCCATCGATCCCCCGCAGCCCGTCCGCGCCGGTCGTCCCGGAAGAGGTGGCCGGCTCCAGGAAGGCCACCAGCGCCGCGGCGATCCTGCGGTGCGAGTCCTCCAGGGATGCGGTGGGAGGGCAGTCGCGCGTCCGATCCGGAGAATCGTCGTCGGTGAACTGGTAGTGGGTGGCGCCGCTGAGCACCGCCAGCACCGAGGGGGAAGGGAGCTGCTCCCAGCCGGCGCGCACCTCGTCCAGCTGGGCCTGGCAATCCTGCGCTCCGGCCAGGGACAGGGTGGGCAGTCCTAGCCCCGGCAGCGCCGCTGCGTCCGCCGGATCCGGCAGGCTGGCCAGCAGCGCCGCCGCGGCGAAGCCGCCCTGCAGAGCCAGCTTCACCGCCACCACCCCTCCCAGCGAATGCCCGCCGACCGCGATCCGGTCCGGATTGACCGCCCCGGTGAGCAACGACCCCTCGGGCGGCTCGATCAGCAACTGGCGCGCAAACGCTCCGTCATCGAGCGAGAGGATGGCCAGCCGGGACGCATGGTGGGGCAGCGCCACCACCATGCCACCGCGCGCCACCGCCTCCGCCAGCCAGTGATAGCGCTCCACGTCCACGGCGCCGCCCTGCAGCAGCACCACCGCCGGATGGGCGCTCCCCGTGGGGAACCCGTCGGGGGTGGAGGGGAAGAACACGTCGACCGGGAGGAGCTCGGTGCTGCGGACCCGGACCTCGAAGCGCGCGGAGGACACCGCACCGTCCCCCAGGGGGACTCCGCGCGATGGGGCCTGGAGGCCGCAGGCGGTCAGCACCAGGCAGCAGCAACTCCAGGGCAGCGTGTGCACCAGGCAGGGATAGCCCGCCCGGCGAACAAGCGCCGCGGAATCATAGAGACTCCGCGGCGCAGGTTCAGCTCAGGCGTTGAAAAGCGGGCACCGCCTAATCGTGCGCGGCCGCCGCCATCTTCGGGCCACCGCCCGCACCGCCGGAGCCGCCGGAGCCGGAGGTGGAACCCGCCGAGGAGCTGGCGGGGGCCGCAGCGGCAGTGCTACCACCCGCGTCGGCGCCGGTGGTCGCCGCCGGCTTGGCGGAGGCGGAGGCCCCGCTGGAGGCGGAGGCCCCGCTCTCCTTCTTGGTGGAGCTGTAGAGATCGGAGTACCAGCCCCCGCCCTTGAGGATGAAGGAGGAGCGGCTGACGACCTTGGAGAGGGACCGCTCGGCGCCGCACCCGTCACACTTCTCCGGGGTAGGATCGCTGACCTTCTGGATCACTTCGTTCAGCTTGCCGCACTGGCTGCAGGCGTACTCGTAGATGGGCATGTTGCGTCCTGTGGGGTGTCTAGTTTGATCGGGCCGCGGAGTCCGCGACCTTCCTGCTCAGGGTTTCCAGGAGGCCCAGGCGCTCTACCGCGCGGCGCAGCGACGAGGCGTCCACCGCGTGGCGCCGGGAGGTCAGCTCGATCAGGTGATCGAAGCTGGTGGCGTCGGGGAGGGTCTCGCGGAACAGCTCGCGCAGCTCGCCCTCCAGCCGCTCGCTGAACTTGCGGCGGATGCCCAGGTCGTCCAGGTACTTGCTGCGGGCCAGCAGATCCAGGCGCAGCTTGAGGTTTTTGGGGGCCAGGGCCTCGCGGCGGAAGCGCTCGCGCAGCTCCTCCACCTCGGTGGCCAGCTCGGACTGGTCGATCAGGCTGCGCAGCTCGGGACCGGTGAGATCCAGCGAGAAGGCCGCCCGGGACAGCGCGCCGCGGTTATCGGTCAAGGTCCCCAGCACCAGGTCCCGCTCCTTGGCCACGAACGCCCGATCCAGCGCGTGCCGCGAGAGGACGGCCTTGAGGTCCTCCATGTCCAGCAGCCCCTTGCGACCCGAGTAGCGCTGGGACATCGCCCGCAGCAGGGCGACGCGGTTGGGGTGCTGCTCCACCAGCCCCTCCAGGTTCTCGCGGGCTTCGTTGGCGTACAGCTGGCCAAGCGGCTCCTTGGGGGCTTCCAGCCGGGTGAAGCGGCCGCGTGGGATCGGCAGCTCCTCGTCGCGCGAGAGGTCCACCTCACTGGCGGCGTTGGTGGGGATGGTCCCGCCGCGCTTGCGGGGGGCGATCCGCTCCGCCACCGTCTGTTTGGGGGTCTCCTTCTCCTTCTTCGCCCGCTCCTTGCGCTGCGCCTCGCCCGGGCCCAGCAGCTGGCTCAGCCGCGCGGTGGTCCCTTCGGCGCTGGGGGTGGGGTCCTGCGGCCAGCCCTCGTCCTCCAGCGACTGGGGCGCGGGCTGGGTGCGGACCTCGGCCAAGGTGCGCGCCAGCTCGTAATAGCCCAGCTCCTGTCGACGGGCCGCCAGGTCTGGCGCGGTCCCCTCCAGGATGTCCACCACCGCGAAGGGCCCCAACGGCTGCGCCGGGGGCTCTGCGTCCGTCAGCGCCCGGACGCGAAACTCGTCCGAGTCGCCCAGCAGGGCCAGCGCTTCGCGGACCTCCACGGCAGAGGACTGCACCTTCGCTCGACGGCAGAAATCGGAGACCGCCACCGCCAGTGGGGTGGGGACCTCGTCAGGCTGCCTCTTCCTTTGCCAGCTATCCGCCATGGTGGTAGGTCAATCCGCCTTAAATCTGGGGGGGTTGCGTCTATCACGTGCCAAGGCCTGAGCGCGGAGACAAGATAAACAGCGAAATGGAAGCGCAACCCAGGACCCCTGAACCCCCGCGGCTGGGCGGCGTCCGTTTCGGACCCGCACTGGCGGGACTGCTCTATCTACTCCTCGTCCTCTCGGCCGGGCTTGCCCTATGGGCAAGAGGCTCGACGGGTCGGCAGCCGGCCATGGTCAGCCAGGTCGCCCCCTGGGTCTTCCTGGGGTTCCTGGTCCTGTTCGGCCTGTACCGCTTCGGGCTGGTAAGGGCCCGCCGGTATCCGGCGGTCAAGGCCTTCTTCCAGATCGGCGCCGGGCTGCTGTTCTTCATGCTGCTGCTGCCGGGGACCCGGTTCGACTTCGCCAAGCGTCAGGGGACCGAGCTGGGACAGCTGCTGGCCGACCCCAACCCGGCGGTGCGCGCGGTGGCCGCGGAGGTGGCCCGCTACCGGCCGGACGGCAAGCAGGCGGCCCCAGCGCTGGCCAGGGCCCTGGACGACCGGGACCCGCGAGTCCGGGCGGAGGCCCATCGCTCATTGGTCCAACTGACCGGCGAGGACCTGGGTCCCCCGGAGAATCCGCAGGCGGTCCGTTCCTGGCGAGAGCGCTATCCGTGAGCAACGACACCTCCCGCGACGACGTGCTCAACCGCTACATGGCCGAACACGGCCTCAAGAGCACCCGTCAGCGCAGCCTGATCATCGACACCTTCTTCGAGCTGGAGGGACACCTCTCGGTGGAGGAGTTGTGGGGGAAGGTCCGCCAGGCGGACAACAAGGTCTCGGTGGCCACCGTCTACCGGACGATGAAGCTGCTGGGCGACTGCGGGCTGGCCCACGCCCGGAACTTCGGGGACGGGCAGACCCGCTATGAGGCGGCGATTGGCCGGCACCACCACGACCACCTGATCTGCACCCGCTGCGGGGCGATCGTGGAGTTCGAGAACGACCGCATCGAAGCGATGCAGGACGCGGTGGCGCGCAAGCACGGCTTCAAGGTCACCTCCCACAAGATGGAGCTGTACGGGCTGTGCCAGGGCTGTCAGCAGCTGCTGGCCAGCGAGCTGAGTTCGGTGAAAGCCGACGAGACCGACGAGGAGCAGGAGTCCGCCCCGTCGTGACGCGCGCCCTGGTGTGCGCCCTGGCGCTGGTGCTCACGGGCGGCTGCCAGAAGCGCACCGGCGAACTGGTGGTCACCCCGCGCTATGTCCCCCACCTGAAGCTGGAGTCGGTGGGGCCGGTGCCGACCCGGGTGGACGCGCTGCACGGCCGGGTGCTGCTGGTGAACTTCATGGCCACCTGGTGCATCCCCTGCCTTCAGGAGCTGCCGGCGCTGGTCGCCTTGCAGCAGCGCTACGCCCAGCGCGGCTTCACGGTGGTGCTGGTGGGGATGGACCTGGAGGGGGCGCTGGTGCTGGAGCCGTTCGCCGACCACTACCAGCTGACCTTCCCGATGCTGGTGGCCGACCAGCGGATCCGGAAGGGGGAGAGCGCGTTCGGGGAGATCCGGATCCTGCCCCACACCTTCCTGATCTCCCGCCAGGGCGACCTGCGGGCGATGTTCCAGGGGATCGCTTCTCCCAGTGAACTCGAGGACCTGGTGCGGAGGGAGCTGGGCCCGGAGGGGTAGTGCTACAGGTCTGAAGCGGTTTTCTTGCGGGACCCGGGGCCACTGCTAGCTTGCCCGGCCGGATGAACCTCCGGCGGAAATGGGTCATGGGATCGCTGCTGGCCGCGCTGGGGTTGACCCTGATCTCGGTCGCCGATGCCGACGGCTTCCGCCGCTACTTCCGCCTCCGCGGTGAGCTGCAGACGCTGGAGGACAAGAACCGCGCCTTGGAGCAGGTGAACTCCAGCCTCTCGCGGGAGATCAGCGCGCTGCGCTCCGACAAGCGGGTGATGGAGCGGGTGGCGCGCGAAGAGCTGGGCTTCATCCGCCCCGGCGAGCTCGTCTTCAACCTGGAGGCCCCGTGACCGGTCGCGGCTTGGCGGCGTGGATGGTTCGTACGGGACACGGGACGGTGCGCGCGATCCCGGCGCTGGCGGTGCTGCTGACCTTTGTCCGGCTGGGGCAGGGAGGCTTCGCCCACCTGGGCGACTCGGGCTGGATCGAGGCGGCGGCGATCGTGCTGGTGCTGACCGGGATCGGGATCTCCGCCTGGCGCCGGGTCAAGCGCGGATCGATCGGCGCCGCGCCCCTGCTGCGGGACGACGTGGAGATGGGGGCGGGGCTGATCGCCGCCGGCTACGTGGTGGTCTCGGTGACCGGGGCCCCGCTGTTTCCGATGGTGTACCTGTTGGTGGCGTTCCTGGTCAGCCACCTGCCGCGCGCCGCGGCGCTGACCCTGGTGGGCGTAGCCCTGGTGTTCGAGGGGCTGATCACCCTGGGCGGGCCGCAGGCCAGCGTGGGGACCTTCGTCACCCACGCCCTCTTCCTGATCCTGTTCGCCGCGCTGTACCACTTCGCGCTCCACACCCGGCTGGCGCTGGCCCGGCGCAACGAGAACCAGGCGGTCCGCAACCGGATCAAGGAAGTGGAGGAGCGGGCCCGGACCTTCCGGCTGGTCAGCTCCGGGACCCACGACAGCCTCACCGGACTCAAGGATCAGGAGAAGTGGCTGCTGGCCTCGGTGAAGGAGATCGAGGGCGCGGTGGGCGCGGCGATCGGGATCGCCGAGCTGGCGCTGCGGACCCAGACCTGCGGCGCGTTTCTGCTGACCTCTGATGACCGGGGACTGAAGCTGTACGACTGCCGCTCGGTCTCGGATCGGGTGCAGCGCGGGACCTTCGCCGCCGGCGAGGGGATCGTGGGCGGGGTGCTCAAGCGCGGGGTGCCGGTGCGGATGCACTCCGCCAGCGGGCTCAAGGGCGTCACCTACTACGAGGCCGGCGGGCCGGACGTGGGCGCGGTGCTGCTGGTGCCGATCATCGAAGGCAGCGGCCTGGTCCGCGGAGTGCTGGTGGCGGACCGCAAGGAGGACGTGCCCTTCACCGAGCTGGACGAGCGGCTTTTGGTGACGATCGCCCAGGAGGTCCTGCGGTCGATCGAGGTGGAGCGGGTGATGGGCTACATCCGCAAGACCCGCGACGAGAAGGACCGGTTCTTCCGCGCCATCGAGGAGCTCAACCGCGCCGGCAGCCCGGAGCAGGTGTTCCTGGCGGTGCTGGAGAGCGCGCGGCAGCTGGGCGGGCTGGAGTTCTGCGCGGTGACCCTGGTGACCGAGAAGGAGGGGAAGCGCTTCCACCGGATCGCCCGGCTGACCGGGGTGACCGCCCAGGGCAAGGCGGCGGAGGGGCAGGTCTTCGCCGACAACAACGGGCTGGTGGCCAACGTGGTCCGCTACGGGGCGCCGCTGCCCGGCCGCGAGCTGCGGGCGATGGACAAGCAGGTGATCTTCGACGACGAGATCCAGGTCCGTGGGCTGGCCGGGCTGAAGATCTTCCCGCTTACCGCCGGGGACCGGATCCTGGGCACGCTGGTGGCAGGATCGCGCAAGAAGGCGGCGCTGGATCACGACGTGCTGCGGATGCTGGAGGTCCTGGCGATCCAGGCGGCGCAGGCGGTGCTGCGGGCCCAGCTGTACGAGCAGATGGAGAAGATGGCCACCACCGACGGCCTCACCGGGCTGCTCAACCACCGGACCTTCCAGAGCAAGGCGGACGAAGTCATGGCGCAGTCCAAGCGCTATGGCCGCAAGGCCTCGTTCATCCTCACCGACATCGATCACTTCAAGAGCGTCAACGACACCTACGGTCACCCGATCGGAGACCTGGTGCTCAAGGGCGTATCCAAGATCATCCGGGACAAGGCGCGGGACACGGACATCGTGGCCCGCTACGGCGGCGAGGAGTTCGTGATCGTGATGCCGGAGACCGACGCCAAGGGCGCGCTGATCATCGCCGAGCGGATCCGCGAGGCGGTCCAGGCCGAGGTCTTCCAGACCGAGATGGGCCCCCTGAAGGTCACGATGTCGCTGGGGATCGCCACCCACCCGGAGAACGCCGCCGACAAGAAGTCGCTGATCGATCTGGCCGACCAGTGTCTGTACTTCGCCAAGCGCAACGGCCGGAACCAGACGGTGACGGTGGCCCGGATGCAGGGCGGCAAGAAGCTGGCCGCGGTGGAGGCCACCGGGACCTAGAAGGCCAGCGGCTCCAGCCCCAGGGTGAAGGTGGGGGTGGGGACGGTGGTGTTCTTGGCGGCGGCGATCCACTCCAGGCCAGCCCCGGCGGTGAGGATCACCGGGAAGCGGCCCAGGCGGGTCAGCCAACTGAGCCGCAAGGTCGCGTCCAGCTCCTGTTGCCAGGCGGCGGAGAAGAGCAGGTAGGCGGGGGCATAGGCCACCTCCAGCCGGAGGGCGTTGGCGTCGTTGCCGCCCAGGTGTCGCCGGTGGGTCAGGGTGAGGCGGGGGCCGGCGATCAGCTCCGGCACCAGGCCCTCCAGCCCCAGGGCCGTGTGGGCGCCCAGGCCGAAGGTGGTCAGCCGGGAGAGGTCGGGGGTGTCATCCAGCACCGCCAGGGCCTGGGCGGAGAGGAAGGCGCGCTGGGAGAAGGTCCGCCGCGCGTCGTAGCTCCACCCGCCCTGGAAGCCCCAGCCCAGCTCTCCGCCCAGGTCGTGGCGGAAGGGCGCAGGCTCCCGGCGGAGGTTGCGGTAGCGCACCGCCAGGAACTGCGAACGCCGCACCTGGGGGATCAGCTGGCCCGGAATCAACACCACCTCTCCGGCCAGGGTGGTCAGCTCGGCGGCGGGATCCAGCCCGTGGAGGCGGTGGTCGCCCAGTTCCTCGGAGAAGGCCGCGGAACGCAGGGTAAGAGAGGGGGCCGGTCGGGCGCCCACCAGGGTGACTCCCAGCGCGCCGGAAGAGCGGGCATACCCCGACGGCCCCAGGGACTGACGGGCCAGGCGGGCCTGCAGTCTGGACTGCCGGACGCGGTCCTCGCTGAGCCAGCGCACGGGATCCACCTGGGGAAGCAGGGTGCTGGTCAGCTCGGCCTGCAGGTTGAGCAGGGCGTTGAGGCGGGCCTCCGCCGCGGATGCTTCGTCCAGTAGCCGCTGCTCTTCCACGGTGAACACCCGCCTGGGCAGCCCCTCCAGGTACGCCTGGAGCCGCTGGGGGCGATCCAGCAGGGCGATCGCGCCCTCCAGATCCTGCTCGCGCTCGAACTGGCGCTCACGCTGGTCGGCCTCTTCGCTGCCCGGGGGAACCGGAGGCGCGCTCACCAGCGCCGCCAGCCTGGCCTTGATCGCCTTGGCCTCGGCGGCGTCGAACGCATACCGCTCCAGGTCCAC
>JALYOC010000171.1 GCA_030857095.1 Myxococcota bacterium
AAATGTAGCCTGTCCCCTTTATTGACACGGCGCGCGAAAAGCTCGCGGCGGCGGCCGGTCCGCGCAGCGTTTGCGGCTGCCCGGCCCCCCGGTGGCGCGGAGGTTGACCGGCACAGCCCTTGCGTCAGCGCCCGGGATGACGTCCCCCTCCGTCCCCTCTGAGGCCCTGGTGGCCCGTTACGACCAGGCCGGCCCGCGCTACACCAGCTACCCCACGGTGCCTGCCTGGTCCCCCCTGGTCTCCGCCCACACCCACGGTGAGCAGTTGCGGCTGGCCGCCGGGAAGGCGGCGCCCCTCTCCCTCTACTTCCACCTGCCGTTCTGCGCCCGGCTGTGCACCTACTGCGGCTGCAACATGGTGATCACCCGGGACCCGTCCCGGGCGGACGCCTACACCGACGACCTGATCCGCGAGATGGACCTGGTGGTGGACCGCCTGGGCGCCCGCACCACGGTCTCGCAGCTGCACTGGGGCGGGGGCACCCCCACCTTCTTCGACGAGCGCCAGCTGACCCGGCTGTGGGAGGAGATTTCTTCCCGCTTCACCCTCACCCCGGGCGCCGAGGTCTCTGTGGAGGTGAACCCGGCGGTGACCTCGGTCCGGCAGATGGAGGTCCTGCGCGCGCTGGGCTTCAACCGGGTCTCGATGGGGGTCCAGGACTTCGACCCGCTGGTGCAGAAGACCATCAACCGCTACCAGACCGAGGAGCAGACCCGCATCCTGCTGGAGGCTGCGCGGGGGCTGGGCTTCTCCGGGGTGAACTTCGATCTGGTCTACGGGCTGCCACACCAGACCCAGGAGAGCTGGCGGCGCACCCTGGAGCAGGTGCTGCGGATGCGCCCGGACCGCTTCGCCATCTATGCGTTTGCGTACATGCCGGATCAGATCCCCCACCAGCGCAAGCTGCCGGTGGCGGCGATGGCCAAAGGCCCGGACAAGCTGTCCTTGTTCCTGGCCGCCTGGTCGGAGATCTCCGACGCCGGCTACCGGGCGATCGGGATGGATCACTTCGCGCTGCCCGGGGACGAGCTGTCCTTGGCCCAGGAGCGGCGCGCGCTGGGGCGCAACTTCCAGGGCTACACCGTGCAATCGGCGCAGGACGTGGTCGCCTTTGGCGCCTCCGGGATCAGCGACGTGGGCGGGGTCTACGCCCAGAACGCGCGCGGGCTGGACGCCTACCGGGCGGCGGTGCAGCGCAGCGAGCTGCCGGTGGTGAAGGGCTTTGTCTGCTCGGAGGACGACCTGCGCCGGCGGGAAATCATCAACGGGCTGATGTGCAACTTCTGGACGGACCTGGGACCGGAGGCCTCCACCCGCTTTGCCCCGGAGCTGGAGCGGCTGGCCCCGCTGCGCGAGGACGGGCTGGTGGAGCTCTCCGGCAGCGAGGTGTCGGTCACCCCGCTGGGGCGGTTCTTCGTCCGCAACGTGGCCATGGCCTTCGACGCCTACCTGCGCGAGGGCCAGCGCTTCTCACGCACCGTGTAATCGACAGCCGGGCGGTCGCCTTCGGGGCGCGGAGTCCCCTAAGCTGTCGGGACTTCATGTCCTCGCCGCCCCGCACCTATTTCGCCTACTCGCCGCTGATCGACCCGGCAGTCTTCGAAGACTGGCGGCAGAAGCACGGCTACGGGACGTTCCGACTCCCCGAGGGCGAGGCCGCCGAGGCGCTGGAGGTGGACCTCTCCTTCGACTTCGTCTCCCCCCGCTGGGGCGGACGGATCGCCAGCCTGGTCAAGAAGCCGGGCAAGACGGTGCACGGCAAGCTGTTCCGCATCCTTGCGCCGGACTGGGCGATCATCCAGCACGCGGAGGGCGCACGCGGAGGGAAGTTCGTGGAGCTTCCGATCCAGGTCCGCGCCGGGGGTAAGGCCCTGGCCGCCACCGCCTTCTCCGCACATCCGGACCTCTCCACCAGCAAGGGCCCTGTCTCTGAGGACTACGCCCGCGCCCTCGCGAAGGCCGCCGAGGCCGCCAGGCTCCCCCACCCTTGGGTGTTGAGGCTGAAGGCGGAGTCAGAAATTCTTCAACGAGTACAGGCCTTTGGACGTCAGCAGGGCCTCTCCTAAGAATCGCCGCAACTCTACACGCACCTACACCGAGAACCCTACATGGCCGATCCCACGACCCGCCTGCCGGCGTCGCCGACCAGCAGCGTCTCCGTCTCGCGGTCCTCCACCGCCAGCACCGCCGTCTCCACCCCCACCACCCAGCCGGTGGACATCGCCTCTGTGATGGAGCGGTACGGGTGGCAGCCGGGCGACTGGCAGGAGCGGCTGCTGCAGTCCGCGGACGACGCCGGCACGGACGACGGCAAGATCTCCGCCAGCGAATTGGACGGCTATCTGGCCCAGCCGGTGGACGGCCAGTTCCTCACCAGCTCCCGCCTGGTGGAGGCCCGCAACGTGATCAAGACGGCGGGCTCCAGCGTGGCGGTGGACTCGTTCACCGAGGGCTGGCAGCGCAACCTGGCCCAGGCCGCGGATCAGCTGGGCTACAGCGACGGCAAGGTCAGCGAGAAGGACATGGAGAAGTACATCGCCCACGTCCGCAACGAGAAGGGCGCGCTGCCCACCTGGTTCCCGGAGCAGAAGGCGGCGGCCTTCGCCAGCAAGGTGGCCGATCTCACCGGCGAGGCGGACCGCCTGTCGGTGGAAGGGGACAGCCGGCCGGTCTCCGCGCAGGGCGCCAAGGTGACCGACTCCCCGGACGGGGTGCAGATCATCAAGGACTACATGCGGATCTCGGTGGACGCCGACACCCGGAACCCGGAGTGGGTCAGCTACGTGATGAGCGCCGCGGACATGCAGATCCAGGAGGACGTGGTTCGCCCCTCCATCGGCTTCCACCTCGATCCGGACATGCCCAGCCAGCCGGTGCCCCGGGTCTCCAGCGGCGAGTACACGCTGCTCAACAAGGCCCGCAAGACGGACACCTCCGCCAACCCGTTTGACCGCGGGCACATGCGCGAGGCCGAGTCCGCGGTCAACGCCGAGTCGATGTACGAGAGCTTCCAGACCAACAACATCGCCCCCCAGTACGGGGTGCTGAACCAGGGCGCCTGGCGCTATCTGGAGGACGCCACCCGCGAGCTGGCCGAGTCCAACCAGGGCAAGGTGACGGTGGTCACCGGGAACCTGTACCTGGACGCCAACGGCAAGCCGCTTCCGCCGGACCAGATCGACATGCAGGCCACCACCAGGGGCCACAAGGGTCTGGGCATACCCACCCACAGCTTCAAGACGGTGCTGCTGGAGAAGGACAACGGCGAGCGCCAGATGTTCGCCTTCATCGTCCCCAACAACCCGAAGATGAAGGCCGACATCATGGACGTCCAGGGTCGCCTGGCGCCCGAGGGGTGGCGGGTCAGCGTGGACCAGGTGGAGCAGCTGTTGGGCGCCGACCTCTACGCGCACCTGGATCCGGCCACCCAGGAGCAGCTGGAGAAGGATCCGGCGGCCCGGGCGGCGATGGTCAGCCAGACCGAGTTCAAGATGGCCAACCTGTTCATGGGCGACGGGACCTACCAGCTCTCCGCAAGCTAGGCGTCTTCACCGCAGCCCATGCCGTCCGCCTTCAAGTCCATCACCGCCGAAGACTATCCCCGTGAGGTCCTCGCCCAGCCGGGTGGGGTGGTGGTGTTCTTCTGGTCTCCGCAGAGCGCGCCCTGCCGGCTGTTCATCGCCCCGCTGGAACAGTTCGCGGCGACGCGAGCCCGCCGTCCCAAGCTGGTGAAGGTGAACGTGGACGAGCACGCCGCCGCCGCCCGTCAGGCCAAGCTGGGCGGGGTCCCGGCGCTGCTGGCCTACCGCGACGGCCAGGTGGTGGGGCAGCTGATCGGCACCGGCACCCCCCGCGAGGTGGAGGCGGTGTTCGCCCAGGCGGACTGAAGCAGAGGCCTCCTTCAACCCCCCACGCCGCGGCGGGCCCGCATCTCCCGGACCAGCTCCGCCTGGACCTCCGGGGGCAGTAGACGGGACAGGGAGGGGAGGACCACTTCTTCCTCCAGGGTCAGGTGCCGGCGCAGCAGCTCCTCCAGATGGGTGGAGGCGCGGGTCAGCTGGGCGCCGAAGGAGGCCAGCCGCGTGGGATCCTCGATCAGGGTGGACCACACCGAGGTCAGCTCGGCCAGCAGGTCTTCGATCTCCAGGTGCTCGCTGGTCATCGTGCCCAGCGCGTCCACCAGCTCGCGGCTGGGGTGGGCCGCCAGCAGCCGGGGGCGCACCGAGAGATCCTCGTCCGCCACGTGCAGCGGCAGGGCCACGGTGAAGTAGCGGTGCACCCGGGAGGCCACCTCGGCGATCTCCGGAGGCGGCGCCTGCACGGTCGCCAGCCGGACGCCCAGGGAGGAGAAGCGGCGGATCCGCTCGTGGCAGTCCAACAGCAGTGTGTTGGGGTCCGACTGATCCAGCGTCCTGGCCTGCGGCCGGGTGCCCAGCGTTACCAACATGGCGTCTCCTTCAGCCGTGGGGAACAGTCAGTGGAACCGGGGATCATCCCGCAGCATCCGGTGCAGTGAATCCACGAACCCGGCCAGGAAGTCCACCTGACCCCGGGGATGGGCCAGCAGCGGATCCATCACCGTGCAGCGCAGGACGGTCAGCCCTCCGGTCCGGTCCGCCTCCGGGGGACCAAAGCCCAGCGCCCCGCTCCAGGGGTACACCGCCGCGCCGTACTCGGAGGTCAGCAGGGTAGTGCGGGAGACGAAGTAGTCCAGGGTCCGCGCCGGCCGCGCGCCGCCGGCGCTCATCCGCCGGTGCAGCCCTTCGGTGAAGGCGTTGTTGTCGGCCAGGGTCTTCAAGGAAGGATGCCCCAGCGCGAAGCAGACGATGTTCAGGTCCGAGGGCGGCAGCAGCACCAACCGGAAGGGCCCAAAGTCGTGCGCCTCCAGCAGCCGGTACAGCCGCCGGGCGCCGCGGGCGGTCTGGGCCACCAGGTGCCCGTAGCCGGTCTGGTCCAGGGCCAGCACCCGGTGCGCCATCCACACCGCCGCCGCCGCCGCTCCCGGCTTGGAGCCTTCGAACACATAGCGGCCCAGGTCGATGTTGGCGCCGGGGTCGTCCAGGAACACGTAGGGCGCGTCGGCGGAGACCAGGTGCCGGGTGCGCGAGTCGCGAAAGCAGATCGCCCCCGCCGGGTAGGGGACGTACCCCAGCTTGTGGGGATCGAGGGTGATGGAGTCGGTGTGCTCCAGCCCGCACAGGGCCGCGTACACCTCCGGGGAGGGCCAGGCCTCCGGCGCCGACTCGGCGTGCAGCTCCTCCAGCGGCCGCCGGCCGCCCTCCGGGGTGCGGGTGACCGCCGCCGCATAGCCCCCCCAGGCGGCGTCGGCGTGGAGGTGGAAGGCCATCCCCAGCCGGGCGCCGATCCGCTCCCGCAGCTGGACGATCCGGTCCACCCGGTCCACCGCCGCCTCCTCGGTGGTGCCGGCCACGGTCACGCAGGCAATCACCGGCTGGTGGAGGCGGTGCAGCTGCTCCAGCCGCTCCTCCAGCGCGGCCAGGTCCATCCGGAAGTTCCCATCCACCGGCACCCGGATCAGCTGCGAGGCGCCAATCCCCAGCGCCCGGCAGATCTTCTCCCAGGAGTAGTGCGCGGTGGAGGGCACCAACACCACCCCGGGGGGAAGCGCGTCCCCGAACTCTGAGGCCAGCCGGCGGCCGAACTCCTGCGCGCCCAGCCCGGCCAGCGACCACTGGGCCAGCGCGGCGTGGGCCTGCCGGGGGCTGGGCGCCGCGGCCACCAGCCGGTCCGCCGCGTCCAGCGTCTGGGCGGAGCCCAGGTTGAGCAGCTGCCACAGCTCCAGGCCCTCCAGCGGGCGGTGGCTGCCATCCGGCAGCTGCACAGTCAGCCGCAACCCCAGGCTGGCCGCCGCCCAGCGCAGGGCCACCGGCAGGTACTTCACGCTGCGGGCGATCCACAGCGCCTCGAAGTTGGCGACGGTGCCCCCGGAGGTGAGGTGGCTCCACTGGGTGGAGGCGGGATAGCCGATCATGGTGGCCAGCTGCTGGCCCACCGCCAGCTCCAGCCGGGTGGTGACCGGCGCGGCCTCGGTGGCCACGTTGTTGGGGTTGTAGAGCAGCGCCGCGAAGTAGCCGATGGTGGCGGCCATGCTGGTGTCGGACGCCATGTGCCCGATGTAGCGGGGCGAATGGAACGGCACCCCGTCCTTGAGCGCCCCCAGCAGGCCCATCAGCTCCTGGGAGATCACCGACACCGCCTCCTGGTGGGAGGGGGCGCGGCGGTCGCGTTCGGTGAGGGTGAAGCCATCCTCGGGGTGGAAGTTGCGACGCCAGAAGACGTGGTCCCGGAAGGCCTCCAGCAGCAGCTTCTCGAAGACGTCCGCGTTCTCCGCCTTGGGACCCAGGAACAGCGCCGTCAGATCGGTGGGCGTCCGCGAAGTCCCGCTCACCCCATCCCTCCGGCGGCGGTGGCCAGGTCGGGTGGAGCCGGCGGTGCGTGCGCCTCTCCGTGCTGCGCCACCAGGTTCAGCTCGGCTTCGTTCTTCACCTTCCCCTCGGCGCCGCGCTCGATCAGCTCGTGGTCCGCCAGGTAGCGCAGGGCGCGGGAGAGGGTCTCGGGGCGCATCCCCAGCAGCCGGGCCACCAGCTGCTTCTGCAGCGGAGGGACGCCGGGCGGGTGCAGGCCCACCGTGAGCAGGAACCGGGCGGTGCGGGCCACCGCGTCGCCGCTGCGCCAGGAGACGTCCCGCTGGCGCTGCTCCAGATCTCCCAGGATGAGATCCAGGATCTTCCGGGCCGGGCTGGTGGGCGGGCCGATCCAATCCGCGGCGGCGGCCGACTCCAGCGAGCACAGGCGGACCTCGGACAGCGCCCGCGCCTCGTAAGGGGAGCTGTCTCCCCGCAGCGACTCGCTCATCAGGAAGGAGCGGGGGCCGCGCAGGGACACCGACTCACCGCCGTCCTCCTCCACCCGGGTCAGCGAGACCACTCCCTCCCGCACGAACCCCACCCGGTCGCTGCGTTCCCCCTGCGCGGTGATCACCGCCCCGGCGGGCAGGGTGTTGGGAGTGAAGGGGCAGCGGGCGGCGGTGGACGAGCCCAACGGACAGACGTGGCAACCTGAGACGGGAAACTGGATCACGGCATCCTCCGGTCAACTACGCGATTCATCGGTCATGCCCCGCGCCCTGGCCGCGGGAATCCGAAGAGGAGAGAGACGGAGGTGCCCGATGCCTTGTGGCACCTCCGCGAGCGCGCCCGTCTCGGAGGCAGATGCTCCCGGGGAAGAGGGCGCATCTGCACGGGGGCGCATCGACTTCAAAGAGCAAGTTCGGCGCGCTCCTCGCAGGAGACGCACATCCGGGCCTGGGGCACCGCGGCCAGCCGGCTCTTGCCCACCGGGCCGCCGCACTGGATGCAGCGCCCGTAGACCCCGGCCTCGATCCGCTGCAGCGCCGCGTCAATCTCCTGCACCTCCAGCCGCTCCCGCTCGGTTAGCACCCGGAGCACGGTGTCGGTGGTCGCGTCCTGCGCCCGGTCGGTCCAGTCCGGCTCCACCGTCTGCTGCAGCTGCGCCTCGGCCTCTACGTTTCGCGTGACCATCCCCAGCAGGTGACTGCGGCGTTGCAGCAACCGCATTCGCGCGCTTCGCGCCATCTCGTTCATGACTGCCTCCGTGGACGGTGGCTTTTGCAAGGGTCAGACCGACCCTGCCCCCAGAGGGAGCGGGCCCGTCCGGCGTCGAAATCGCTGCGCGCCGCGCGGGGTGGCCGCAAGACTTGCGCAGGGCTTGGTCCCGGTGCCCACTGGGGCAAGAGGGCACGGAGGCTGCAGGTCCGCAGGGGGAGGAGACGCGGCATGGGAATCGATCACATCCTGGTGGCCATCGACGGTTCGGAGGCGGCGGCGCGGGCGTTGGCCATGGCGGCGAACCTGGCGGGGAAGCTGTCCGCCCGGATGACAATCGCCCACGTGCTGCCGACCTATGAGGGGCCGCCGGACTCCAACTTCGAACCCTTCGAGCGCGCGGCGGAGGCCTACGCCCAGCAGCTGCTGGCCTCCGGGATCCGCAGCAGCGGTCTGCCCGCGGAACAGGTCGAGACCGCGGTGCTGCGCGGAGATTCGGCCTCGGCGGTGGCGGACTGCGCGGACCGGGTGAAGGCGGACCTGGTGGTGGTGGGAAGCCGCGGGCGGGGGACAGTGACCCGGATGTTGATGGGCAGCGTCTCCGACCGGTTGGTCCACATCTGCAACCTGCCGGTGCTGGTGGTCCGGTAGGGAAGGGCCTTGGGGGCGCGGGGGTACGCGTCCGGAACGGCAGAGCACGCGATGGCGCCTCCACGAGACAGCCTCCGCTTCGCCCTCCTCGGGCTGGCCCTGGGCGCGGGCGCGCCGTTGGGCTGGCTGGGGGTGCGGCTGCTGGGCGGACATGGCCCGGTCCAACTCGAGGTGCGGGGCCACCTGGCGCTGTACCTGTACCTGCTCCTGGCCACCGGGATCGCCTTTGCCGGCTTCGGGCTGATCCTGGGGCGGATGAGCGAGCGGCTGGCGGCGCTCAACGCCGCGCTTGCCCGCCGGGCCTTGACCGATCCGCTCAGCGGGCTGCACAACCGGGCCTACTTCGATGAACGCCTGGCGGAGGAGCTGGCCGTCAGCCACCGCGCCGGGACGCCGCTGTCGCTGGTCTACTTCGATTTGGACCACTTCAAGGAGATCAACGACCGCCATGGGCACGCGGTGGGAGACACGGTCATCGCCGCCACTGGCGCGGTGCTCCGGCGGATCTTGCGTGCGGGAGAGAAGGCCTGCCGGGTGGGGGGCGACGAGTTCGCGGTGATCTGCCCCGAGTCCTCGCTGGAGGTGGCGATGGCGCTGGCCGAGCGGCTGCGGTTGGAGCTGGCCGCCGAGCCGCTAGGCCCGGAGGGGCTGAAGGTCAGCGCGTCTTTCGGGGTGGCCGAGCGGGCGGACGCGCCGACCCACGAGCTGCTCGCCCTCCGGGCGGACGAGGCCCTGTACCGCGCCAAGCAGCTGGGCCGCAACCAGGTGTGGGCCGCTGTGGCCTGACGCCCAGGCGCAGCCTCTGCGCGACCCCTGGCGCCCAACGCCCCTCGCGCAGACCTTGCGGGTAGACCGCCACTTTGTGGGGGCGGTGGTTGGCAACGCCTTTGCTAGGGTCCAGAGCTTATGAGCAAGCCCAGAATTCTTGTCGTCGACGATGAGCAGAACGCGCGCGACGCCCTCAAGACCCTGCTGGCCGAGGAGGGCTACGAGATGGCGGAGGCCGCAGACGGCGAGGCCGGGCTGGCGCTGCTGGGCGAGTTCTCCCCGGACATCGTGCTCTGCGACGTGCGGATGCCGAAGATGGACGGGCTGACCTTCCTCAAGAAGGCCAAGGAGGAGGGCACCGCCGCGCTGTTCGTGATGATGACCGCCTACGCCAGCATCGAGGCGGCGGTGGAGGCGATGCGCTCTGGGGCGGAGAACTTCCTCACCAAGCCTCTGGATATCGGCGCGGTGCTGGTGGTGGTGGAGAAGGCGCTGGAGAAGCGGTCCCTGATCCGCGAGTCCGCCAGCTTGCGCGAGCGGGTGCGCGAGCGGTACCGGTTCCCGAACATCATCGGCGACAGCGCCGAGCTGCACGCGGTGTTCGACGTGGTCAAGCGGGCCGCGCCCACCAAGGCCACGGTGCTGATCCTGGGCGAGTCCGGCACCGGCAAGGAGCTGGTGGCGCAGGCGATCCACGAGGAGTCCCCCCGCAAGGACAAGGCGTTCATCAAGGTGAACTGCGCCGCCCTCTCCGAGAGCCTGCTGGAGAGCGAGCTGTTCGGCCACGAGAAGGGGTCCTTCACCGGCGCCGTCGGCCGCCGCGAGGGCCGCTTCGAGCTGGCCGACGGGGGCACCCGGTTCCTGGACGAGATCGGCGAGATCACCCCCACCCTGCAGATCAAGCTGCTGCGGGTCCTGCAGACCCGGGAGTTCGAGCGGGTGGGCGGCATCACCACGGTGAAGGTGGACGTGCGGCTGGTGGCGGCCACCAACCGCGATCTGGCGGCGGAGGTGAAGGCTGGCCGCTTCCGCGAGGATCTCTACTACCGGCTCAACGTGGTGGCGGTGACCCTGCCGCCGCTGCGCACCCGCAAGGGGGACATCCCGCAGCTGGTGAACCACTTCATCGACAAGTACGCCCGGTCCTACGGCAAGGAGATCCGCGGCCTGGCCCCCGGCACCCTCAACGCGCTGCTTAGCCACGACTGGCCGGGCAACGTCCGCGAGCTGGAGAACGTGGTGGAGCGCGCGGTGGTGCTGGCCCCGGAGACCGAGCTGACCGCCGACGACCTCCCCGCCACCCTCAAGGGACCCCGCCCGCGGGACCGCGCGGTGGGGGCGCTGATCCCCGGCGCCTCGCTGCACGAGATTGAACGGGAGGCGATCTTGCGCACCCTGGAGATGGTCAACGGCTCCACCTCCGCCGCCGCGGAGGTGCTGGGGATCAGCGTGCGGAAGATCCAGTACCGGCTCAAGGAGTACGGCGCCGGTAAGCACGGCAGGCACGACGAGGAGCTGGAGGAGGAGGATCCGCAGCTGGCCAAGGTCCAGTGACCCCGGCCGGCCGGGCCAGTCCCGGACGCTTTACGGCGCCTTGGGCAGCCGCACCGTGAACCGGGCGCCGCGTTGGGCGCGGTTCTCGGCGGTGATGGTGCCCCCGTGCTGGGCCACCACCGCGTGGACGATGGACAGCCCCAGCCCCGACCCGGAGGCCTTGGTGGTGAAGAACGGCTCGAACAGGCGGCCCAGCACCTCCTCCGGAATCCCGGTCCCGGAGTCCTCGATGGTGATCCACACCTCGCCCTGACGCTCGAAGCAGGAGAGCAGCACCACCCCTCCCGGGGGGCTGGCCTCCATCGAGTTGAGCGCCAGGTTCACCACCACCTGCTGCAGCCGGCCCTCGTCGCCGTTGATCAGGCCCACCGGGGTGGTGGCCACCTCCAGCTTCAGCCCCCGCTGCTCGGCGTCGGCGGAGAACAGCGACCCCACCCGGCGCAACAGCTCCACCAGGTCCACCGGCCGGGGGACGAAGTGGGTGGGACGGGCGAACTGCAGGAAGTCCTGGAGGATGTGGTCCAGCCGGCCGATCTCGTCCCTCACCAGGGTCAACGGACCCAGCAGCGGCTTCTGCTGGTCGGCGGGCAGCTTGCGGATCCGCCGCTCCAGCACCGTTAGCTGCAGCCCGGCCGCGTTGAGCGGGTTGCGGATCTCGTGGGAGAGCCCGGCGGTGAGGGTGCCCACCGCGGCCAGCTTCTCCGCCACCTGGGCCCGGCGGGACAGCTCGCGCTTCTCCTGGTGCAGCCGGACCTGACGCATCGCCTGCTCCACAGTCAACAGCAGCTCCGGGGTGGCGGTGGGCTTGAGCAGGTACGCGCAGGCGCCGGCCCGCACCGCCGCCGCGGCGGACTCCAGGGTGGCAAAGCCGGTGAGCAGGATCACCTCCGAGTCCGGGTGCCCCTCCTTGATCGCGCGGGCAAGATCCGTCCCGTCCCCGTCCGGCAGCTTGAGGTCCACCAGGGCCAACTCCAGCGGACCCTCGGCGACCTTGCGGGCCGCGGCGCAGGTGCCGGCGGTGGTCACCTGGTAGCCGGCGCCCTCCAGGATCTCCCCCAGGTTCTCGGCGAACTCGGCGTTGTCGTCCACCAGCAGGATGCGGGAGCGGCTCACGGGGCCTCCGGACGTTGCGCGTAGAGGCGGTGGAGCCCGGAGAGCAGCTTCGCGGTGTCAAACGGCTTGAGCAGCACCCGGCCGGCGTCGGGGGGAAGGGTCACGTCCGGCTGGCCGGTCATCACCAGCACCGGGACCTGGGGGAACTGCCGGCGGAACTGCGCCAGCGCCGCGCCGTCCGGCCCGCCCGGGACCCGCAGGTC
The DNA here is from genome assembly GCA_030857095.1 of Myxococcota bacterium. Taxonomy (GTDB): domain Bacteria; phylum Myxococcota; class Myxococcia; order Myxococcales; family Myxococcaceae; genus JALYOC01. The sequence goes on from JALYOC010000171.1 coordinate 11,877, forward strand.
CACCAGCCCGGCAAACGGCCGCAGCCCGCTCAAGGCGCCGGTCTCCAGCACCGAGGCCGCGCGCACGGTGGCGAAGCCCTGCGCGCACAGCGCCTCCTGGAGGTTGTCCGCCAGCAGATCGTCATCCTCGATCAACGCCACCATCCCGTCCCGGCGGGCCCCCGCCAGCAGCTGCCGCAGCCGCTCCAGCGGCAGCGGCTTGGGGAGGATTGCCAACAGCCCCTCGCAGCGGGCGTTCCGCAGATCCTCGTCGCCGCTGTAGGCGGTAGCCACCACCACCGGCATCCCGGGATCCATCCCCCGCAGGGTGTGGATCAGCTGCGCCCCGCCCATCTGGGGCATGCGCATGTCGGTGACCATGGCGTCAAAGCGCAGCTCGCCGATCCGTCGCAGGGCCTCGGCGGCGCTCTCCGCCACCACCACCTCCGCGCCCTCGTCCCGCAGGATCTCCGCCACGTTCTCGGCGAAGGCCCGGTTGTCATCCACCAGCAGATACCTGCGCATCGGTCCTCACGCCTGGGGCAGGCGGACCACGAACCGCGCGCCGCCCAGGGCTGCCTGTTGATAGGTGATCGACCCCTGGTGCCGCTCCACGATCCGCTTGACCAGCGCCAGCCCCAGCCCGATCCCCTTGGTCTTGGTGGTGACCAGCGGCTCGAACAGCCGCTTCTTGATGGCAGGGTCCACCCCCGGGCCGCTGTCCTCCACTGCCAGCTCCACCGAGCCGCCCACCGTGCTCCCCGTCAGCTTCACCTGCCCGGTCTCTCCGCAGGCGTGCACCGCGTTCTCCATGAGATTCAGGACCACCTGGCGCAGCTGCCCCGCATCCCCGCTGACCGTCGGCAGCGCCTCCACCCCGGAGAGCTCCAGGGTCACCCCCGGCGGCAGCTGGACCGACCGCGCGGCGTCGGAGATCACCTCCGGCAGCGCCACCCGTGCCCGGTTCAGCGGGCGGTCGCGGATCATGTCCAGCAGCTGGGTGATGATGTCGTTGGAGATCTTCACCTGCTCACCGATCCGGTCGGTGTGCTTGCGGGCGCGCTCGTCGTCGCCCAGCCGGCCCTTGAGGATGAACAGCGAGGTCTCGATCACCGACAGCGGGTTGCGCAGCTCGTGGCCGATCGATCCCACCAGCTGCCCGAAGGTGGAGAGCCGCTCCACCCGCGCTTGCTGGGAGAGCAGGTCCTCGCGGTAGGTGTGCAGCATGATCGCCAGCTCCAGATCCAGGATCTTGGAGAGGGCCACCCGCCGGGCGTGCAGCTGGTCCGGAAGGTCGCGGAAGGAGTCGTCAATCAGCGCGTTGAACTCCTGGCGGACCACGTTCATTGCCCCGAACATGTAGTGTTGGGGCAGCGCGATCCGCACGTGCACCCGGCCGATGCGTGCCCGGCGCTCGTAGTAATGTTCGTCCCACGGCCCCTGAAGCAGCGTTTCCATCCACTGCACCAGGGTGATCTTCAGCCGGCCGACCGTGCTCTCCCCGCCCTCCAGCACCCGTCGGGCCTCCTCGTGGGTGAGGATCCGGTCGTAGAACACCTCGGCGACGCGCACGAAGTGGGGCTGGGCCAGCGGGTGCAGCGCCCTCAGCGACTGCTCGTCCGCGTCATCCCAACGCGTGTAGCGCTTGAGCTCTTCGAACAGTGTCTCGGCCATGGGCGCGCGAACCTTAACGTCCGCACAGGGCTGATTCCCACGCTGAAGATGGCGCGCCCGGACGCAATCCAGGCGGGCAGGACAGGGCCGGGTGCGCCCTGGGGGCGCGATGGACAAGCTTGGGTCATGCTCTTGGCAACCCTGATCGTCCTGCTGTTGGTGGCGGCGCTGGTGTTCGCCCCAATGGGCTTGACCGCGATCAAGGCCCGGGCCCACCGAAGGAGCGTGCCTGGAGAAAACCAGCGCGAGCGCCGGCCTCCCCACCGCCCCGCGGACATCGGCCGCTGAACCCTTATGAGTTTCGTCATAGGGGAACATGCCAACGCCCCATACAAGGGAGACATGCGATCCACTCCCCGCCCTGGAAGCCTGGTTCTTGCCTGTTGTCTGTTCGCGCTGGCCGCTTGTGACTCCAACCGCCCCGCGAAGAGCCCGGAGGCCCCCGCGGCCAAGGGCCCGTCCGCCGCCGAGGAGAAGGTCCAGGGGACCGAGGACGCGGTGATGACCGACCCGCCGCTGGTGCCCCCGCCGCTGACCCGCACCCACGCCACCCGGGTGATCATCAACCTGGAGGTCAGGGAGCAGGTGATGCGCCTGGCCGACGGGGTGGAGTTCACCTTCTGGACCTTCGGGAGCACGGTCCCGGGAAAGTTCATCCGCATCCGGGAGGGGGACGAGGTGGAGTTCCACCTCAACAACCATCCGGACAACAAGATGCCGCACAACATCGACCTGCACGCGGTGAACGGACCGGGCGGCGGCGCCAGCGCCTCCTTCACCGCGCCCGGGCATTCCTCGGTGTTCAACTTCCGGGCGCTGAACCCCGGCCTGTACGTCTACCACTGCGCCACAGCCCCGGTGGGCATGCACATCGGCAACGGGATGTACGGGCTGATCCTGGTGGAGCCCAAGGGCGGGCTGCCCAAGGTGGACCGGGAGTACTACGTGATGCAGGGCGAGTTCTACACCGCGGGGACCTTCGGCGAGCGGGGGCTGCAGCCGTTCAGCATGGAGAAGGCCATCGACGAGAACGCGCCCTACGTGGTGTTCAACGGCTCGGTCGGCGCGATGCTGGATGACAAGGCGCTGACTGCCAAGGTGGGCGAGACCGTCCGGCTGTACGTCGGCAACGGCGGCCCGAACCTGATCTCCTCCTTCCACGCGATCGGTGAGATCTTCGACACCGTCTATACCGAGGGCGGCCGCACCGTGACCCACAACGTCCAGACCACGCTGGTCCCCGCCGGCGGCGCCAGCATCGTGGACTTCAAGGTGGACACCACCGGCACCTACGTCCTGGTGGACCACTCCATCACCCGCGCCTTCAACAAGGGCGCCCTGGCGCACCTGAAGGTCACCGGCGAGGAGCAGAAGCAGCTGTTCTCCGGGAAGGTGAAGGACGAGGTGTATCTGCCCGAGGGCACCAGCATGCGCACCGTGCCGCAGGAGTCCAAGCCGGCGCCCACCGCGAAGTCGAAGGCGGAGCGGATCGCGGCCGGCAAGGCGATCTACCTGCAGAACTGCGCCGCCTGCCACCAGCTGGACGGCCAGGGAATGGCCGCCGCCTTCCCCCCGCTGGCCAAGGCCGACTACCTCAACGAGGACAGCAAGCGCGCCATCCGGGTGGTCACCGGCGGCATGACCGGCAAGGTCACCGTGAACGGCAAGGACTACAACAGCGTGATGCCCGCCTGGGATCTGCCGGATGAGGAGATCGCCAACGTGATGACCTACATCTCCAACAGCTGGGGCAACAAGGGCGAGGAGTTCACCCCGGAGATGGTGAAGGGCAATCGGGTGAAGCCCGGAGTGGTCGTCCACGAATGATCCCCGGCCTCCTGCTGGCACTGTGGTTGGGCGCGGCTCCCGGGGGGCGGGTGGAGCTCCCCGCCGGGAGCTACGAGGCCTTCCTGGTGCAGCAGGGCCAACCCCCCGCCGATGCGGGGACCCCGCTGGGGCGGGTGCGGATCCAGGTCCCGGCCTTCCGGTTGGATCCGCGCCCGGTCACCCAATCGGAGTTCCTGGCCTTCGTCCGCGCCCAGCCGCGCTGGCGAAGGTCCCAGGTTGCCCGGCTGTTCGCCGAGGAGGCCTACCTGGCCCATTGGGAGGGGGATCTCCAGTTGGGCAAGTCGGTGGCTCCCCAGACACCGGTGACCGGGGTCTCCTGGTTCGCCGCCCGCGCCTACTGCCGCTGGAAGGGAGGCCGGCTGCCCACGGTGGACGAGTGGGAGTACGCCGCCTCCGCGGTCAACCCGGAGGAGGCCCAGCAGAACGCGGCCCGGGTGCTGGCGTGGTACGGGCGCCCCGCCGGGTCGCCGCTGCCCGCATCCGGTGCCGGTCCCGCCAACCGCTTCGGGGTGCGCGATCTACACGGGGTGATCTGGGAGTGGACCGCGGACTTCTCCGCGGCGATGTCCAACCAGGATGGCCGGGATGGCTCGGCCGCGGGTGGAGCGCTGGTCTGCGGCGGCGCCGGCGCGGCCGCCGCGGACCCCGCCGACTACGCCAGCTTCATGCGCTACGCCTTCCGCAGCAGCCTCCAACCCACCTTCACCATGCGCACCCTGGGGTTCCGGTGCGCAGAGGATGCAGCCTCGCCATGGCCATGATCCGACCGGGGACTTCGTCCACACCAACCTGATCACCGTGCTGGGCCCGGACGGCGTGATCCGGGCCCGCCAGGTGGGGCTGGGTCAGCCGGTGGAGCCGGCGGTGACCGTGCTCACCGGCCTGTTGGAGAAGAAGAAGGCCCGCTGAGCCCCTACTTCTTCTCTGGGGTGGCCCCCGGAGAGACCTCCCGGGGGGTGGGCGTCACCTGGGTCGGCTGCAGCTGCGGCTGGAAGGTGGGGTCGCGCAGCGCCAGCTGGCCTTGCCGCGCCAGGTCCACCGCCACCCCCAGGATGCGGGCAGCCTCCTGGTCGGCGTGGAAGCCCATCGAGTTCTCCGCCTCCACGAAGTCCACCATGAACTGGGCGCGGCGGTGCAGCGCGCGGGCGGTCTTCAGCTCCTCGTCGGTCTTGCCGGCGGCCACCGCCTTCTCCAGGTCCTGGATCAGCCCCACCACCGCGTCCATCCCGCGGTTGCGCAGCTCATAGGTGCGCTCCTGGATCTGGTGCACCCGGGCCGCCAGCTCCGCCTCCGGCCAGCGGTGGCAGGTCTGGCAGGCGTGGTTGATGTTCAAGAGCGGGCTGCGGACATGGTGGTCGCTGATCTTCTGTGCCCCCACGCGGGTGTAGGGCATGTGGCAGTCGGCGCAGGCCACCCCGGAGCGGGCGTGGATCCCCTGGCTGAACAGCTCGAACTCCGGGTGCTGGGCCTTGAGGTTGGCGGTGCCGGCCTGCTTGTGGGTCCAGTCCTTGTGCCCCACCTCCTCGTAGTACTCCAGGATCTGCTCGACCTTGATCCCCTTGGCCCACGGGTAGGTCAGCCGCTTCTCCTTCCCCTTGAAGTAGTACTCCACGTGGCACTGGCCGCAGACATAGGTCCGCATCTCCTGCCGGGTGGCCTGGGTGTTGACGTCGTAGTCCGCCACCCCCTGGGAGGCCTTGAGCGCGCGGATCCCCTCCAGGAACCCGGGGCGGGTGACCCGCAGGGCAAGGGTCTGGGGATCATGGCAGTCGATGCAGGACACCGGATGGGTGACGTGCTTGCGGGCCTCGGCGTAGGGCAGGGGGTTGAGCTTCTCGAAGCCCTTGATCAGGTCTCCCTCGCCCGCCTTCATGTAGGGCACGTACATCGATCCGTGGCAGTGCAGGCAGGTGCCCGGCTGGGGGGAGGCCTGCTGGCGCTCGGTGAAGATCTGATCGTCCAGCATGTACGCGTGGCCGCGCTCCTCGCGGAAGTCCACCGCGAAGGCGTAGCCGTTCCAGAAGGTGCGCAGCCGGGGATCCTCGTCCAGCCGGGACTGGGCGGTGGCGGCGCGGGGATCCTTGTCCGAGGGATCGCGCGGGACCGCCTCGCTGCCGCCGAAGCGGGTGCGGACCATGTCCACGGTGCGCTTGTAGCCGTCGTATTGGAGCGGGAAGTTCTTCCCCCACACCTCCGGATCCTCGGTCTGGTCGGTCAGCTCGGTGACCCGGAAGAAGGGGTTCTTGGCCTCCTGCTTCTTCTCCATGATGTTCACAGCCAGGGCGGCGGCCCCGGCGGCGGCCAGCGCGGCCACCACCGCCACGCTGAGCAACAGGACCAGGTTCCGGCGCTTGCGATGCGGGACGTTGGGGTCGGGGGTCATCGGTGGGTTCCTAAGGCTCAGTGGGCATGGCCCACGTCGCGGTGACAGCGGATGCAGGAGAGTTCGGACTGCTGTTGGGCGGCGTGCGCGTCGATGGAGTCCACCACCGGCGCGTGGCACTCGCGGCAGCGCTGTTCGGTCACCCGGCGGTTCGCCGGGCCGATCTGGATCGGCTCGTGGAAGTCGCCGCTGGTGAAGGCCACCGAGTGGTGCCAGCCGTTGCGCGCCTTGTGGATGTACTTGGCGAAGAAGTTCTTCGGGGTGTGACAGTCGTTGCAGGCGGCCACCGTGTGGTGGCTGGAGCGGTACCAGTTGTCCAGCTGGTCGTTCATCACGTGGCAGTTGGCGCACGCCGCCGGGTCATCGAACATGTAGGCCGCGCCGCGGGCGTAGAGGAAGGTGAACCCGCCCACCCCGGCGGCCACGCCCACCCCCAGCGCCGCGATCAGGCTGATCACTCCGAAGGGGGAGGAGAGGCGAGGCATGGGCTCACCTTCCACAGAGTCCAAAGCGGAAGCAAGAATAGAGCGCAGCGGGGTGCGCTTCAGCTGACAACCGTTGCCGCTCCGACCGTCTGCTGATGCGTCTCATGCGGGTGGGGTCTCCGGGACGGGTGGACTGTCCGGAAGCCTCTGCAAGTGACGTGCGTGGCCCGGGGGCAGGGAGGGGAGGCCGGGTGGGGAGCCCGGGGCTGCGCGGAAGGCGCGGTCGGGCGCACATTTTTCGTCCGACCCCAGGCCGCGGATGGGGCAACCTCCTGGGCATGGCTCGACCCAACGGCGGCGCAATCATTGGCGAGATTCTTCGCCAGCAGGGAGTGCAGTTCTTGTTCACCCTCTGCGGCGGGCACATCTCGCCGATCCTGGTGGAGGCCAAGGCCCGCGGGATCAAGGTCGTGGACGTCCGCGACGAGAAGAACGCGGTGTTCGCCGCGGACGCGGTGGCACGGATGACCGGCATCCCCGGGGTGGCGGCGGTCACCGCCGGGCCGGGGGTGACCAACACGGTCACTTCAGTGAAGAACGCGCAGCTGGCGCAGAGCCCGCTGGTGCTGTTCGGCGGCGCCACCGCCACCGTGCTCAAGGACCGCGGGTCGCTGCAGGACATTGACCAGCTGTCGTTGATGAAGCCGATCACCAAGTGGGCCACCACGGTCAGCACCCGCAGCAGCCTGAAGGTGACTGTGGAGCGCGCCTTCCAGGTGGCCCGGGAGGGCGTCCCCGGGCCGGTGTTCGTGGAGGTGCCGATCGACCTGCTCTACGACGAAGCCCTGGTCCGCCAGTGGTACATGCGCGACAGCGGGGTGGAGCACTCCGACGACCTGGGCGCCCGGGCGCTGAAGCTGTATCTGGAGGGACACCTGCTGCGGCAGTTCCGCGCCCCGGCCCTGCCTGCCGCGGCCTATGCGCTGCCCAAGGTGAAGCGCCCCTCGGTGGCCGAGCTGGCCGCCTCCTTTCCCCCGCCGCGCGGCGGAGCCCGACCGCAGGCGCGCGCGGTGGCCAAGGCATTGGGATTGGCCAAGCGCCCGGTGCTGGTGATTGGCAGCCAGACGATGGTCAATTGCCAGGACCCTCAGCGGCTGGCGGACGCGGTCACCCGGCTGGGGATCCCCACCTATCTGGGGGGCACCGCCCGCGGACTGCTGGGACGGCACAGCGAACTGCAGTACCGCCACGCGCGCGGCAAGGCGCTCAAAGAAGCGGACGTGGTGCTGGTGGCCGGGTTCCCCTTCGACTTCCGCCTCGGCTACGGGCGCAGCATCTCCTCCAAGGCCCATCTGGTGGCGGTCAACCTCAGCGTCTCCGAGCTGCGCAAGAACCGGCGCCCCCAGCTGGCGATCCGCGCCCACCCCGGCGAGTTCCTGATCTCGTTGGCGGAGCAGGCCCCCACCGGTCCGGACCGGTCCGCCTGGGTCGCCACCTTGCGTGGCCGGGAGCAGGCGCGGGACAAGGAGATCCAGGCCCAGGGCAAGCCGGCCAAGGGGGAAGAGGGGGTGCACCCGATCCAGTTCTTCCTCAAGCTGGAGGAGAAGCTGTCCGACGACGCGGTGCTGGTGGTGGACGGAGGGGATTTTGTGGCCACCGCCTCGTACATCTTGCGCCCGCGGGCGCCGCTCTCCTGGTTGGACCCGGGGGTGTTCGGCACCCTGGGGGTGGGCGGAGGCTTCGCCGCCGGTGCCTCGCTCTGCCGCCCGGGCAAGGAGGTGTGGCTGCTGTGGGGGGACGGGTCGTCGGCGTACAGCCTCGCCGAGTTCGACACCTACGTGCGCCACGGCCTGGCCCCGATCGCGGTGGTGGGCAACGACGGCGCCTGGGCGCAGATCGCCCGCGAGCAGGTGGAGCTGCTGGGCGACGGGGTGGGCACCGAGCTGCGCCGCACCGACTACCACCGCGTCGCCGAAGGCTATGGCGGGGTGGGACTGCTGCTGGATGACCCGAAGAAGATCGACCAGACCCTGGAGAAGGCGCGCGAGCTGTCTCGCAGCGGCAAGCCGGTGTGCATCAACGTGATGCTCTCCCGGAGCGACTTCCGGAAGGGTTCGATCTCGATGTGAGAGCCACCGCCGTCGAGGCCTTCGTCCGCGCCGCGGTGCCGACCCGTTGGTTGGTGCCCGGCGAGCGGACCGCGGTCGGTGTCTAGCCCCAAGGCTTGATCCCAGGGGGTTAGAGGACGGCGCTTTGTTCGTGGCCGGATGATCCCGTAGGCCCCTGGATCAGTCCCGGCAGGGAATTTTGCGCTGGCGCCCAACTGTGACCTGGCGCCCCGTCTGAATGGCGCTAAGCAGGGCGAAGGGAGGGGCGAAGGTGTCCACCATACTGATTGTCATCGTCGGTGCCGTGGTGGTCCTGGTCGGCCTGACCGCCTACGCGGCGGGGCATCTGACCGCCAACCGGCTGGGCCGGCTGGTGCTGCTGGGCGGGCTGGCCATCCTGCCGCTGGTGGTCACCGGCGCTGGAGTGGCGGTGGGCGTCCAGCAATCCAGCCAGACCGAGTTCTGCATGAGCTGCCATGAGATGGAGCCGTACGGAAAGAGCCTGTTCGTGGACAACCCGGACTCGCTGGCGGCGGTGCATTACCAGAAGCGGCTGATCAGCCGCGACTCCACCTGCTACGCCTGCCACACCGACTACGCGATGTTCGGGACCGCCAAGGCCAAGCTCAACGGGCTGCGCCACGTCTGGGTGCACTACTTCAAGACCATCCCGGAGAAGCCCAAGCTGTACCAGCCGTACCCCAACCACAACTGCCTCCACTGCCACGCAGACGCCCGCCCCTACCTGGAGTCGGAGTCGCACCGCGAGGTCCGGGCCGAGCTGGCGAGCGGCGCCCGCTCCTGCCTCAGCTGCCATGAGATCGCCCACGACCTGGACGGCGTGAAGGCCCAGAACTTCTGGCGGGCGGAGTGAACATGACCCACGAGAAGCGCATCCGGGTGGCAGCGTTGATCATCCTCGCCGGGCTGCTGGTCCAGCTGTTCAGCACCCTCTACTGGACCCCGCTCACCTTCGTGATCTTCGCCGCGCTGGGGGTGCCCCTGGTCCTGGTGGGCATCCTGCTCTACCTGTCCACCGTCTGGAAGATCCTCAAGGAGCGCAAGGCCCTGTGAGCTACGAACCCTCCGCCGCCCCGCTGCGCCGCCGACGCTGGCTCCTCTCCGTGCCCGCGCTGCTGCTGTTCGCCACCCCGATCCTGGCGGTGAACACGCCGCAGGACGTGCGCATCCCTCCGGTGCAGGAGCGCGCCGCGCCCGCCCCGGCGCTGTTCTCCCACTGGGGGCACAACTCGCAGCACTGCTACAGCTGCCACCCGGGGGCCTTCCCGCAGGCCAGCGTGGGCTTCACCCACCGGGACATGAAGGAGGGGCGCTTCTGTGGATCCTGTCACGACGGAAGGGGCGCCAAGGCGGTGGGGACGATGCGCTGCGAGGGCTGCCATGCAGCGCGCTAGCCTCCTGTCCCTGTGCGCGGTGCTCCTGGCGCTGCCAGCGCAGTCGGAGGCCCAATCCCAGGAGGAGCGGCGTCGCCAACTGCAGGAACAGCTGGGGGTGAAGAAGCCTCCCACGCCGCCTGCCCAGGCCGCCGTGCCCGACGCCGGAGTCCCGGTGCAGGTCGAGGCGCCAGCCACCGCTCCGGAGTTGCCGGCCACCGCCACCGCGCGCCCCACCGCTCCCCGCCCGCGGACCCTGACCTTCGCCGAGGATGCCCGGCCGATCCTGGTCAAGGAGTGCGAGTCCTGCCACCGCGCGGACGGGAAGGCGAAGAAGTCAAAGTGGGTGTTGAGCGGAGGCCCGGAGGATTACGAGGCCACGCTGCGGTTCGTGAAGACCGCCACCCCGGCGCAGAGCCCGCTGCTGCGCAAGGGCACCGGCGCCACCCTGCACGGGGGAAAGAAGTCCCTGGCCGAGGACTCCGCCGGCTACGCCACCCTCCTCAAGTGGATCGAGGGGGGCGCGGCGCAGGGCAAGCTTGGCGCGGCCCCGACGCCGGTGGCCGAGGCTGCGCCCGCCACTCCCTCTCCGGGAACCGCGCTCCCCACCGGGCCCCAGCCGTCCCCTGGGACCAGCGCGCCGGTGGTCAGCGCGCCGGAGGAGCCCCTTCCCGGCGCCCAGCCCCCGCCTCCTGACGGGAGCACCGCCCAGGGCGCCGCGCCCGCGCCGGCCTCGGAGGTCGCCGACTCGCAGCAGCGCTTTGATCCCCGCGTCCACGCCCAGCTCCAGGAGGGGTGCGGCAGCTGCCACTCCGCGGACGGGCTGGCCGCCTCCACCCACTACCTGACCAGCAGCGATCCCCAGGTCCACCTCCAGTCGGTCCTCCCGCTGGTGACCCCCGGCTCCGCCTCCACCAGCGTCTTCTTCCAGCGCGCGCAGGGCCAGGAGCACCAGGCCGGCGCGGTGTGGGAGCCGGGCAGCGCCGAGCTGACCCTGCTGGCCCAGTGGATCGACGCCGGGGCGCTGGGTCCCGCCGCGCCCGCGGTGGTGGCCTCCGCTGCCACGCCCGGCGCCGCGGCGCCTCCCACGGCGGCTCCCTCCGGGCATCCGGGCGGGATTCCGCTGGGGACCTTCCCGGTGCTGGGGTCGCTGAGCCTCAACGGCCGCTTCGATCTCAACTACGAGCGGGTCGGCTACAACGATCATCCCTTCCAGTCCGAGGGCGCCAACGCCCTGCGCAGCTATCACCAGTTCCTCTTCCTTACCCGCCAGTCCACCTCCGATCCGGTGACCCTCACCCTGGAGGTGCTGTCGCTGCAGTTCTGGGAGGTGGGCTACCGGATCAGCCAGGAGACCTGGCCGGTGAAGGTCACCGCCAAGCTGGGGAAGGTGCTGGTCCCGTTCGGCGCCGATCCGCTGTTCCACCACAGCTACGGCGGGCACGCCGGCTTCGACCAGAAGGTGCTGCCGCTGGTGTTCGCCCGTGAGGGCGTGACGGTGAACGTGCAGCGCAGGGTGGGGCCGTTCTCCCTCACCGGAGACGCCTACGTCATCGCCGGCTACCGGCTGCGCCGCGCGGACTCGCTGCTCAGCCTGCAGTCGGACTTCGCGCCGCTGGAGGAGACTCGCCTGGGCTTCGGGGCCCGGCTGGGCGGCTCCTGGGGGCCGATCAACCTCTGGTACTCGCCCTACTTCAACACCCTGGGCTTCGGCCGCCGGCTGTTCATGCAGGCGCTGGATCTGACTGTGTGGCGGCCGCGCGGAGTCCCTGTGGCCCAGCACTTCTCGCTGGGCGTAGGGCTGCTGCGCGGGGACGTCTCCGGAGGCGCCGACGAGGGCTATGGCGGGCCGGGCGCGGACTACTACCACTTCGCCAGCTACCTGCAGCTGCGCTACCACCCCACCGACTGGCTGTACGTCCAGTACCGGCAGGGGCTGCGCACCTTCGGCAACCGGCGGGGGCTGTTCCTGGATTCGACCGATCTGACGCGGGACGACGGCTCCACCCACAACCTGGGCGTGATGGCCCGGTGGCGCGGGCTGAGCGCAGGGCTGTTCCACTTCTGGAACATGGAGAAGGCGGACGAGGTCCCCGACGACTTCACCCGACTGGTGGTGGCCTATGAGTTCTAGACGCCAGCTGCTGGCGCTGTTGATTCCGCTGGTCCTGGGCTGCGCCGACTTCGGGCGGGGCGATCCCTCTCCCGATGCGGGGGTGGTCCCCCCCGACGGCGGCGGCGGCGGCGGAGATGGCGGGGGAACGCTCTCCTTCGCCACCGACGTCCACCCGCTGCTGCTCTCCGGCTGCCAGAGCTGCCACCGTGCCGGTGGCGCGGCCGGCGACACCGCCCTGGTGCTGACCGGAGAGGTGGAGGCGGACTACCTGGAGGCGATCTCCTTCACCGACGTCTCCTCGCCCACCGCCAGCCGTCTGCTCCGCAAGGCCGCGGGCGCCGGCCATGAGGGCGGCATTCTCTACGGGGAAGGCAGCCTCGAGTATCAGACCCTTTTGAACTGGATTTCCGGAGGCGCTCAACCATGAAGCCCCACACTGTGTCCCCGCCGGCGTCGCCGATGATCCGTCACTCACTGTGGTTGATGAGCGCGCTGCTCCTGGGCGCTTGCGCCGAGTCCGAGATCCCCAACCCGCGGATCACCACCACCGGGCCCCACTCGGTGCTGGTGGGCCAGACCCTGCAGATCGCGGCCACCACCGCCGAGGAGACCGACGACGGCTACACCTTCGTCAGCCAGGATCCCCAGCGGGCCACGGTGGACGCAAACGGTCTGGTCACCGGGGTGGGGGCGGGGGAGACCACTGTCACCGTCACCGGCAACCAGTCCGGGCTGGAGGCCAGCCACGTGGTGGTGGTGATCGACCCCACCGCCACCGGCGACGCCGGGGTGGATCCGGCGCAGATCCCCTTCTACGCCGCCTGGTCCGGATCACCCCACGCCGATTCGACGGCGCAGGCCTTCACCTATTGGAACGAGGAGGGCGCGGTGCCCACCTCCTGCGCGCGCTGCCACAGCACCGAGGGCTACGTGGACTACCTGGGCGGTGACGGCACCGCCCCGGGCACGGTGGAGGCGCCCGGCCAGCCCCAGTCGCTGGTCCGCTGTGAGGCCTGCCACGACAGCGCCGCCACCGCCCTGACGGCGGTCACCTTCCCCTCGGGCAAGGTGGTCACCGGGCTGGGTCCCGAGGCCCGCTGCATGGTCTGCCACCAGGGCCGCGCCTCCGGTCAGGACGTGGACAACCAGATCGCCGACGCCGGGGTGGCCGAGGACACCGCCAGCCCCGCGCTCAGCTTCACCAACATCCACTACTACCCGGCGGCGGCCACCCTCTTCGCCGGCCAGGCCGCCGGAGGCTACCAGTACGCGGGGGAGGTCTACGACACCCGGTTCCGCCACGTGCCCGACTTCGACAAGTGCAACGAGTGCCACGATCCGCACTCCACCCAGGTGCGCTGGGAGGCCTGCTCCACCTGTCACCCGGGGGTGACCGACGTCACCGGGGCCTGGAACATCCGGCAGATCGCCTCGCGGAACCAGGACTACGACGGCGACAACAACCGCACCGAGGGGATCTACTTTGAGCTGCAGGGCATGGTGGCCAAGCTGCTGGCCTCGATCCAGCGCTACGGGGCGGAGCGGAACCAGCGCCTCTGCTATGCCGGGGCCTACCCCTACTGGTTCCAGGACACCGACGGCGACGGCAGCTGCAGCGCGGCGGAGGCCGTCGGCAGCAACCGCTACGCGACCTGGAGCCCGCGGCTTCAGAAGGCGGCCTACAACTATCAGATGGCGAAGGTGGATCCGGGCGCGTTCGCCCACAACGCCAAGTACATCCTCCAGCTGCTGCACGACTCCACCCAGGACCTCAACGACGGGCTGTCGGTGCCGTTCGATCTCTCGCTGCTGGTGCGCAACGACCCCGGTCATTTCAACGGGGCCAGCGAAGCGGCCCGCCGCTGGGACGGGGCCGAGGAGGTCTCCGCCAGCTGCTCGCGTTGCCACAGCGGGGCACCCGGCTTCCGCTTCTTCGTCCAGTACGGGGTGGGGCAGTCGGTGCCGGAGACCGCCAACGGCCTGGAGTGCTTCACCTGCCACCAGACCTTCGAGCCCGACTACCAGGTGTTCGTCCCCGCCAAGGTCTGGCTCCCCGACGGCAAGACCACGGTGAACCTGCCCGGCCAGGACAACCTCTGCGCCAACTGCCACATCGGCCGGGCGTCCAAGGCCACCATCGACGCCCACCTGGCTGCCGGAGGAACCCCCCGGTTCCAGAACGTGCACTACCTGCCCGGCGCCGCCACCCGCGAAGGCACGCTGGCCAGGATCGGCTATGAGTACACGGGCAAGACCTACGCCGGGCGGCTGGTCCACACCGGCGGGGCGCAGTGCACCAGCTGCCATGTGCCCGGCTTGAGCAACCACACCTTCCGGATCGCCGACGTGTGGGCCCAGCGTTGCGAGACCTGCCACGCCGACCACGACGGGCCGGAGACGATCCGGATCAACCGCACCGCCGACTACGACGGCGACGGGAACACCACCGAGACCCTGGAGGCGGAGCTGGACGGGATGCAGGCCCGGCTGCTGACCGCGATGCGGGGCGTGACCGGAAACCTGATCTGCTACGACGGAGACCGGTACAACTACTGGTTCCGGGACGCGAACCAGAATGGGATTTGCGAGGCCACCGAGACCACCGGCTACGCGCCGTTCACCCCGGCGTTGGTCAAGGCGGCTCACAACTACCAGCTGGCGGAGAAGGATCCGGGCGCCTGGGCCCACAACTTCAACTACATCGGGCAGCTGTTGTTCGACAGCGTGGAGGACCTCACCGCGGCGGTCCCCACCAACATGACCCGGCCGTAGGCGCCCGGCGGGACCTTGGGCCGGTGGCGCTCAGCCGCCGGCACCCGGGACTGGGGGGGCGGCACCGGGGCGCTCGCTCTATCTGGACCGGAGCCGAGCGCGGATCGCCCTCAACTCGCGTTCGACAAGCTGGTCCTTGCCTCGGCCGAGGTGCGCCTTGACCAGGATGAGGTCGTCCAGGCTGATCACCCGGCAGCGGTGTCCCAGCACCTCCATTTCGTCAGCCCTGGCCGCCAGCGTCTCGAACGAGCCGATGGGGGCGACCTCGCCAAGGATGTCGAGACGACCCAGGTCGGTCAGGAGGTAGAGATTCCGGTTCGAGGCCAGCACAGCGGGCGGCTCGGTCACCGGTCGCTTGTCTCCGGCCATGGCGTAGCGTGGGTGATGCGACGCCAGGGCACCCAGAAGGCGAATGAGGTTCGCCTCGGTCAACGGGGCTGCGATGTCGAAGTCGAGGGTGAAGGCAGCCGAGCCGTGGGCGATGGCTGCGACTCCCCCGATGATGACGAACTCGACCTCGCCCTCCAGAAGGAGGCGAAGAAGCTCAGGGGTCCGCTGAATCGCCATCGGGGGGCCTCAACAGCTCGTAGAGCTCGCTCATCTGCTGCAATTGCTCAAGGCGCTCGGTGGGGGTGAGCGAAAGGTTGTGCTCCAGCAGGGAGACATCGATGCCGTAGGCGATGGCCGCGTCCCAGTCCGGTCCGTAGCTCGGCACGTCCATGTCCTTGGGCTCCGTCATCCGCCTTCTATCCTATGACGCCCGACCTACGCCTTGCTGGTTCTCATCGTCGCGCCGCTACCGGAGATGCTCCGAGGTAATGGATACCCATGCGCCGTCTGATGGGCGGCTTGTCCGCCGGCGGACACCCGGGACCTGACGCTTCCCCCGGGCTCCGGTTCCGGGCTCCGTCGCCCAGCCGATGGGCCCCGATTCTCCTCTCGTCAGTTCATCCCGGACGCGCTGAGCTCGCTGGCCGGAACGGGCTCGGCTTGCGCCGCTGGGAGGGCCGAAATATCCGCTTGCATTCCCATGTATGAGGTGTGCATGAACATGCACGCGATGAATAAGGCACGGATCGGCATCTTCGGGGCATCGGGCTACGCGGGCATGGAGCTCACGCGGCTGTGCGCCGGCCATGGCCAGCTGGAGCTGGTGTTCCTGGCCAGCGAGCGGCACGTGGGGCAGCCCGTGGAGGCCCTGACCGGGGTCTCCTCCGGCGCGCCCGCGGCCTACGTGGACTTCGCCACCGCTCGCGCCGCGGCGGAGGGCTGCGCGGTGGTGTTCCTGGCCACCCCCGCCGAGGTGTCCCTCCAGGTGGGCGCCGAGCTGATCGCGGCCGGGGTCCGGGTGATTGATCTCTCCGGCGCCTTTCGCCTCCAGGACGCCGCTGCCTACCAGCAGTTCTACGCCCACGCCCCCGCCTCGGCGGCGCTGATGGAGAAGGCGGTCTACGGCCTTCCGGAGCTGTTCCGCGAGCAGATCGCCTCTGCGCAGCTGCTCTCCAACCCCGGCTGCTACGCCACCGCCGCCACCCTGGCGCTGTACCCGCTGCTGGCCAAGAGGCTGATCCACGCCGAAGACCTGGTGATCAGCGCGCTGTCCGGGGCGTCTGGCGCCGGCCGCAAGGCCGCCGAGGACTTCTCCCTGGTGGAACTGCACGACAACGTGAAGGCCTACCGGGTGCTCAACCACCAGCACATCCCGGAGATCGAGCAGTCCCTCTCCCGCGCCACTGGCGGCAAGGTCTCCTTGACCTTCACCCCCCACCTGCTGCCCATCCCCCGGGGAATCCTCAGCACCGCCTACGCGCGGCTGACCTCGGCCCGGGACCCCAACGCGCTGACCGCCGAGCTGCGGGCCGCCTACGCCGGCGAACCGTTCATCCGGGTGCTGGACCGCCCGGAGGACGTGTCACTGCACGGGGTGGTGGGGACCAACCAGTGCCACCTGGGCGTGACCTGCCACCCGCAAGACGGCGGCCGGGTGGTGGTGGTCTCGGCGATCGACAACCTGGTCAAGGGCGCCGCCGGCCAGGCCTTGCAGAACCTGAACTTGATGCTCGGACACCCGCAGCAGACCGGGCTTGCCTCACTTCGGAGGTTCCATCCTTGAAGACTCCCCAGGGCTTTCTCTTCTCCGGCGTTCCCGCTGGCATCAAGCCGCAGCGCAAGGATCTGGCGCTGGTCTTCAGCCCCACCCCCTGCGAGGCGGCAGGGGTGATGACGGTCAACGCGGCGCGCGCCGCCCCCTGCAATGACGCCGCGGCCCGGCTGCCCGCATCCGGCATGCACGCGATCGTGATCAACGCCGGCAACGCCAACGCCCTGACCGGTACCGCCGGGATCGAGGCGGTGCAGACCGTCCACCAGACCGCCGCCCGGGAGCTGAACATTCCCGCCGCCTCGGTGCTGTCCGCCTCCACCGGGGTGATCGGGGTCCGCTTGCCCGCCGAGAAGATCGTGGCCGCCTTCCCGCATCTGGTGAAGAACCTGCGCCCGGAGCCGGACTTCGCCGCCGAGGCGATCATGACCACCGACACCCGGGTCAAGGTCGCCCACCGCTCGCTGACCCTGGGCGGCAAGCCGGTGGTGCTGGCCGCGATCTGCAAGGGGTCGGGGATGATCGCCCCCCAGATGGCGACCATGATCTGCGCGGTGGTCACCGACGCGGACATCGCGTCCGGTCCGCTCTCGGTGGCGCTGCAGCAGGCCACCCGCTCCACCTTCAACCGGCTCACCGTCGACAACGACATGAGCACCAACGACGCGGTGTTCCTGCTGGCCAATGGGCTGGCCGCCAACCCGCGGATCGAGGACGCCGCCGCCGCCGACTTCCCGGCCTTCGCCCTGGCGCTGCACAGCCTCTGCGAAGAGCTGACCAAGGAGATCGCCGCCGACGGGGAGGGCGCCACCAAGCGGCTGGACATCCTGGTCTCCCAGGCGCCCAGCGAGGCGATCGCCGCCGATCTGGCCACCGCGGTGGCGGGCAGTTCCCTGGTCAAGGCCGCCATCTTCGGCGCCGATCCCAACTGGGGCCGGGTGCTGGCCACCGTGGGTGCCCGGGTGGGCAGCCAGGGCTTCCCGGTCAATCCCTACCAGGCCACGGTCACCATCCAGGGGCTGACCGTGTACGCCGCCGGCCCGGTCGATCACGACAAGCAGGTCCTCAAGGCCCGCATGCGCGAGCCGGAGGTCAAAGTGGAGGTGCAGCTGGCGGCCGGCGACGCGAAGGCCACTGCCTGGGGCTGCGACCTCTCCTACGACTACGTGAAGATCAACGCCGACTACACCTCGCTGCTGATCGAACGCCCCGAGGGCGGGGTGGGGAAGGACGACCGGCTCACCAACTACAGCCCGGCCTTCAAGGTCTCGCTGCTGACCCAGGCGCTGGGCTACATCAGCCGCTTCCAGGGCACCCGCTGCGTGATCAAGTACGGCGGCGCGGCGATGACCAAGGAGACCCTCAAGCGGACCTTCTGCGAGGACGTCCTGTTGCTGCGCAGCGTCGGGCTGGACCCGGTGGTGGTCCACGGCGGCGGGCCGGACATCACCCGCGCCCTGGAGCGGATGGGCCAGACGCCCCAGTTCATCGACGGGCAGCGGGTGACCAACACCGCCGACCTCAAGGTGGTGGAGATGGTGCTCACCGGCTCCATCAACACCGAGCTGGTCACCCTGCTCAACCAGCGGGGGGCCAACGCGGTGGGGCTGTCTGGCAAGGACGCCGCCTTCCTCAAGGCCCGCAAGCTGGTGCGGCCGGACGGTCAGGATCTGGGCCAGGTGGGCGAGCTGGTGGAGGTGAACAAGTCGCTGGTGGAGCTGCTGCTCCAGCAGGGCTACGTGCCGGTGATCTCCCCGGTGGGGATGGGCGCGGACGGCCAGAGCTACAACCTCAACGCGGACGTGGTGGCCGCCGGGCTGGCCGCGGCGCTGGGCGCCAAGAAGCTGATCTACCTCTCGGACGTGGCCGGAATCCTGGAGTCCAACGGGGAGTTGATCTCCGAGCTGTCCATTGCCCAGCTGCAGGAGAAGCTGAGCTCCGGCACGGTGAAGAACGGGATGGCGGTCAAGAGCGAGTCCATCGTCCGGGCGCTGTCCGGGGGGGTGGAGGCGGTGCACGTGATCGACGGGAGGACCCCGCACAGCGTGATCGCCGAGCTGTTCACCGACAACGGCGTGGGCACCGTCATCCGCGCGGGGGCCCGCTAGATGGACTCGGAGATCCAGGCGCGCCGGGAGGCCATCCGGCTGCTGCTGCGCACCCAGGTGATCTCCACCCAGGAGGAGCTGGGCCAGCTGCTGGCGGCCAAGGGCTACCAGGTGACCCAGGCCACCCTCTCCCGGGATCTGGCGCGGCTCAAGGCGCGCCGGATCACCCAGCCGGAGGGCGGCACCACCTATGAGCTGGTGGAGTCCAGGACCGGCTCCGAGGAGAACCCGCTGGCCGGAATGCGGAACCTGGTCACCGACGTGGACTTCAACGGCTCGCTGGTGATCGTCCTCACCACCCCGGGCAGCGCCTCGGTGGTGGCCCTGGGGATTGACCGGGCCCGGCTCTCCACCGTGCTCGGCTCCATCGCTGGGGACGACACCATCTTCGTGGCCCCAAGGCGGAAGACCACCCCGGCGGCCCTGGCGAAACAACTGCAGTCCCTGTGGAGGAGCAAGCCGCAATGACCACTCCGACCCTGAACGGGAGCAACTGACATGCTGGCCAAGACCGCCGCCGCCGGGAGCACCTCCCTGCACCCCGAGGTGCTGAGGCTGACCTCCAGTCTCTCCTTCGACCTGGCCTTCGTGCGCGAAGACCTGGCCGGGAGCCTGGCCCACCTGACCATGCTCTCCCGCACCGGGCTGATCCCGGCCGAGGCGGCGCGCTCGCTCAAGGCCGGCCTGCTGGAGCTGTGGGCGGAGGCCGAGGCGGGGACGCTGCGGCTGCCCGACGAGGAGGACGTGCACATGGCGGTGGAGTCGGAGCTGGGCCGCCGGGTGGGCGCCGCCTCCGGCTTCCTGCACACCGCGCGCTCGCGCAACGACCAGGTGGCCCTGGACCTGCGCCTGCACGTCCGCGAGGCCTGCCTGGACCTGGCGGAGAACCTGGCCGGCTTCATTGACGAGCTGTGCGCCCGGGCCCGGCAGGAGCGGGACACCCTGATGCCCGCCTACACCCACCGGCAGCGGGCGCAGCCGATCAGCGCCGCCTACTGGCTGCTGGGGTTCGCCACTTCCCTGGAGCGGGACCTGACCACGGTGCGCTACGTGCTGGACCAGGTCAACGCGCTGCCGCTGGGGGTGGGGGCCATCGCCGGCTCCTCGTTGCCCATTGACCGCGAGCTGACCCGCGGCCTGCTGGGCTTTGCCCGGGTCAGCCTCAACGGGCTGGACACGGTGGGGGACCGCGACTTCGCCATCGACTACAGCTACGCCACCGCGCGGCTGCTGACCCACGCCTCCCGCTTCTCCACCGACGTGATCGACTTCTCCTCGCGGGAGTTCGGCTTCCTGGTGCTGGACGGGGAGATCGCCTGCGGCTCGTCGATGATGCCGCAGAAGCGCAACCCGGACATCTTCGAGCTGGTCCGCGGCAAGTCGGCGGGGGCGATTGGAGATCTGGTCGCGCTGCTGACCACGGTCAAGGGGCTGCCCGGCGGCTACAACCGCGACCTGCAGGAGGACCGCGCCCCGCTGCTCAACTCGGAGGCGCGGATCAAGACCTCGCTGGCGCTGCTGCGGCTGGCCCTGCCCCGGCTGCGCTTCGACCCGGAGCGGTGTCTGGCGGCGCTGAAGGCGGACGCCACCCAGGCCACCGACCTGGCGGAGGCGCTGGTGAAGACCGGGATGCCGTTCCGCACCGCCTACAAGAAGGTGGGCGCGCTGGTCCGGGCCTGCCAGGAGGCGGGCACCACCCTTCAGGAGCTGTCGCTGGAGGCGGCGCAGCAGGTGGATCCTGCCTTCGACGCGCAGGTGCTGAAGGTGGCCAAGGTCGAGGGTTCGGTGAACCTCAAGGCCAGCGCGGGGGGCACCGGGCCCGCGTCCATTGACCGGCAACTGGAGACACTGCAGCAGGCGGTGGGCCGGTCGCGTGAGGCGCTCCGGGAGTTCCCACGGCTATCGGCGCTGTTCGACTCGATGAAGGAGGCCTCCCTTTGAAGCGTGATTTCCTCAAGCTGACCGACCTGAGCCTGGCCGAGCACGAGGCCCTCTACGCCCGCGCGGTGCAGCTCAAGGCGGAGCGCAAGGCGGGCGTGCGGCACCACACCCTGGACGGCAGGACGCTGTGCTGCGTGTTCGAGAAGGCGTCTACCCGAACCCGCCTCTCCTTCGAGGCGGCGATGGTGCAGCTGGGCGGCACGGCGATCATCCTCGACACCGCCACCAGCCAGCTGGGCCGGGGCGAGCCGATCACCGACACAGCCAGGGTCACCTCCAGCTACGTGGACATCATCATGTTCCGCACCTTCGGTGAGGAGCGGCTGGAGGCCTTTGCCCAGGCCTCCTCGGTGCCGGTGATCAACGGCCTCTCCGAAGGCGGCCACCCGGTGCAGCTGCTGGCGGATCTGATGACCGTGCGCGAGCGGCTGGGACAGCTGTCCGGCCTGCAGATCGCCTGGGTGGGAGATGGCAACTCCAACATGGCGTTCAGCTGGATCGAGGCCGCGGCGCTGTTCGGCTTCCAGCTGCGGATCGCCGCCCCGGAGGGCTACCGCCCGCCGCCGGCGATGGTGAAGGCCGCCTTGGGCCGGGTGACCCTGACCTCTTCGGTGCAGGAGGCAGTCCGCGGCGCCCAGGTCATCAACACCGACGTGTGGACCAGCATGGGCCAGGAGCAGGAGAACGCCGCGCGGATGCGGGCCTTCCAGGGCTACTGCGTGGACGAGGCCCTGGTGGCGCAGGCCGACCCGGCCTCCATCGTCCTGCACTGCCTGCCCGCCCACCGCGGGGAGGAGATCACCGCTGGAGTCATCGAGGGGCCGCGCTCGGCGATCTTCGAAGAAGCAGAGAACCGGATGCACGCCCAGAAGGCGCTGTTGGAAATGCTGTTGGGAGGAACCTCGTAGCCATGCCGAAGCGTCCGGACATCAAGAAGGTCTTCCTGATCGGCTCGGGGCCGATCGTCATCGGCCAGGCCAGCGAGTTCGACTACTCGGGCACCCAGGCGGTCAAGGCGCTGCGCGACGAGGGGGTGGAGGTGGTGTTGCTCAACTGCAACCCCGCCACGGTGATGACTGATCCCGATCTCGCCCACCGCACCTACATCGAGCCGATCACCGTGGAGGCGGCGGAGAAGATCATCATCGCCGAGCGGCCCGACTCGTTGCTGCCCACCATGGGCGGGCAGACCGCGCTCAACCTGGCCAAGGCGCTGGCGGAGCAGGGGATCCTGGCCAAGCACAACGTCCGGCTGATCGGCGCCTCCCTGGACGCGATCAACAAGGCGGAGGACCGGCAGTTGTTCAAGACGGCGATGGAGAAGATCGGCGTGCCGATGGCGCGCAGCTTCGCCGCCGGCAGCCTGGAGGCGGCGCTGGCCGGGGTGGAGGAGATCGGCTTTCCGGCCATCATCCGGCCGTCCTTCACCCTGGGCGGCACCGGTGGCGGGATCGCCCGGACCCATGAGGAGTTCATTGAGATCTGCACCCGCGGGCTGCACGCCAGCCCCACCGCCACCCTGCTGGTGGAGGAGAGCCTGCTGGGGTGGAAGGAGTACGAGCTGGAGGTGATCCGCGACACCGCGGACAACGCGATCATCGTCTGCAGCATCGAGAACTTCGACCCGATGGGCGTCCACACCGGCGACAGCATCACCGTCGCTCCGGCGCAGACGCTGACCGACCGCGAGTACCAGCGGCTGCGGGAGGCCTCGCTGGCGATCATCCGGGAGATCGGCGTGGAGACTGGCGGCTCCAACATCCAGTTCGCGGTCAACCCGCAAGATGGCCGCTACGTGGTGATCGAGATGAACCCCCGGGTGTCGAGGTCCTCGGCGCTGGCGTCGAAGGCCACCGGGTATCCGATCGCCAAGATCGCCGCCAAGCTGGCGCTGGGCTTCACCCTGGACGAGCTGAAGAACGACATCACCCGCGACACCACCGCCTGCTTCGAGCCGGTGATCGACTACGTGGTGGTCAAGTGGCCGCGCTTCAACTTCGAGAAGTTCCCCGGCGCGGACCCGCGGCTGACCACCTCCATGCGTTCAGTGGGGGAGGTGATGGCCATTGGCCGCTCCTTCCAGGAGGCGTACTTCAAGGCGCAGCGCTCGCTGGAGCTGGACCGGCTGCAGCTGTGGTGTCCGCCGCTGCCGGAGGGGCTGGTGCTGCGGCGCAAGGCGCTGGAGGACGGGCTGCGGGTGCCGCAGGCGGACCGCCCCTGGTACATCGCCCAGGCGTTCCTGGAGGGAATGAGCGTGGAGGAGGTCGCAGCGCTGACCCAGATCGATCCCTGGTTCCTGGTCCGGATCTCCCAGGTGGTGGCCCAGGCCACCGCGCTGGGGAAGCTGGGCGGGTTGGAGCAGCTCACCGACGCGCAATTTCGTGACGCCAAGCGCAGCGGGCTGGCGGACTCGCAGCTCTCGGCGCTGCTCAACGTCTCCGAAGAGGTCCTGCGCACCGACCGGCAGCGCCGGGGGATCCGCCCTGTCTTCAAGCGGGTGGACACCTGCGCCGCGGAGTTCGAGGCCTTCACCCCGTACCTGTACTCCACCTACGAGGAGGAGGATGAGGCGCCGCCCACCGACCGGCAGAAGGTCTTGATCCTGGGCAGCGGCCCGGTGCGGATCGGTCAGGGGGTGGAGTTCGACTACTGCTGTGTGCACGCCGCGTTCGCGCTCCGGGAGGCCGGGTACGAGACGCTGATGATCAACTGCAACCCAGAGACTGTCTCCACCGACTACGACACCTCCGACCGGCTGTACTTCGAGCCGCTCACCCTGGAGGACGTGCTGGAGGTGGCCCAGCGGGAGAAGCCGCTGGGGGTGATCGTCCAGCTGGGCGGGCAGACCCCGCTCAAGTTGAGCCGGGCGCTGGAGGCGGCCGGAGTGCCGATCCTGGGGACCTCTCCCGACGCCATCGATCTGGCCGAGGACCGCGAGCGCTTCTCCACCCTGCTCACCGGGCTGGGCGTGCGCCAGCCGGAGAACGGGTCGGCGCGGAGCCTGGAGGAGGCCCAGGAGATCGCCACCCGGGTCGGCTATCCGGTGATGGTGCGCCCCTCCTACGTGCTGGGCGGGCGGGCGATGGCGGTGGTGCACGACGAGGAGGGCCTGTCCCGCTACCTGCGCGAGGTGGGCCGGGTCTCGCAGGAGCACCCGCTGCTGGTGGACCGCTTCTTGTCCAACGCGGTGGAGGTGGACGTGGACCTGGTGGCGGATCGCACCGGGGCGGTCCGGATCGGCGGGGTGCTGGAGCACGTGGAGGAGGCGGGCGTCCACTCCGGTGACGCGGCCTGCACCCTGCCGCCGTACTCGCTGGGCGCCCTGGTGATCGAGGAGATGAAGGCCCAGGCCATCTCCCTGGCCCGGAAGCTGAACGTGGTCGGCCTGATGAACATCCAGTTCGCGGTCCAGGACGGGCAGGTCTACGTGCTGGAGGTGAACCCGCGGGCCTCGCGCACCGTGCCGTTTACCTCCAAGGCCACCGGGATCCGGCTGGCCCAGGTGGCGGCGCTGCTGATGGTGGGCAAGACGCTGGAGGAGCTGGCCCTCCCCTCGGAGCGGGTGTTCCAGAACATCGCGGTCAAGGAGTCGGTGTTCCCCTTCGCCAAGTTCAACGTCTCCGACGTGCTGCTGGGGCCGGAGATGCGCAGCACCGGCGAGGTGATGGGGCTGGCCGCGGATCTGGCCGGCGCGTTCGCCAAGTCGCAGGCCGCGGCGGGGATGGCGCTGCCGCAGTCGGGGACGGTGTTCGTCTCGGTGAGGGACTCGGACAAGGCGGCGCTGGCGCCGATCGCCCAGCGGCTGGTGGCGATGGGCTTCGAGCTGATCGCCACCGCCGGGACCCAGGCCTACCTGGGCAAGCAGGGGATCGCCTGCGCCCCGGTGCGCAAGGTGCTGGAGGGCAGTCCGCACATCGTGGACCTGATCGCCGCCCGGAAGGTGGCGCTGGTGATCAACACCACCGAGGGACTGCAGGCGATCAAGGACAGCTACTCGCTGCGCCGGGAGACTCTGCTGCGCGGGGTGCCCTACTACACCACCCTGCGCGCGGCACTGATGGTGATCGCCGCGCTGGAGCGCACCCACCGCTCAGAGCTGGAGGTGGTCTCGCTGCAACAACACCTGGCGGCGCAGTCCGGGCTGCCTCTGCCCCAGGAGGACTAAGGAGGAGTAAGCGGGTGCGAGTGGACCTGCTCGCCAACCCACGCCTGGGGCGAAAGTTCCAGTGCCTGCCGAAATTTTAATAGTGAACTTTTTGCTCCGTTTTTCAACATGGCAAACGTAAGTCCTCGGAACCCCGGCGGTTGTCCTCCTCGGTCCGGGAGAAGCGGACTTCACTTGAAGTATCTCCTTGGTGCGGTGGTGGTGTTGCTGGCCTGCGGTCAGTCTCCGGAGTTTGTGGAGCAGGATCCGGTCTTCACCGAGGCCGCCGCGGCCTCGGTGACCTCGGCGGACCTCGCCCGCTGGAATGAGGCGCACACCTGGGGAGACCACGCGGCTGCCGCGTACCTCTCCCAGGCCGACTACGCCGCCACGCCGGCGGCGGCGATTACCGCCACCGACTTCGACAACTGGACCGCCGCCTCCGCCTGGGGTGATCACGCCGCCGCAGGCTATCTGACCGCAGAGGCGGATCCGCAGTTCGCGCTTTCTACCGCCGCCAGCATCACCGCGGTGGACCTGGCCGCGTGGAACGCCGCCGCCAGCTTCGGCAACCACGCCACCCAGGGGTACCTGACCGCGGAGGGCGATCCGGCCTTTGCCGCCTCCGCCGCGGCGGGAATCTCCGCGGCCGCGATCAGCAACTGGAACACCGCCGCCAGCTACGGGAACCACGCCACCCAGGGCTACCTGACCACCGCCGCCTACGCCGCCTCCCCCGCCGGAGGAATCGCCTCCACCGACATCAGCAGCTGGAACACCGCGGCCGGTTACGGCGACCACGCCGCCCAGGGCTACCTGACCTCGGAGACGGATCCGGCGTTCTCCGCCTCTGCCTCCGCGGGCATCGTCTCCACCGACATCAGCAACTGGAACACCGCGGCCAGCTACGGTGACCACGGCGCGCAGGGCTACATGACCTCCGCCGCCTACGCCGCCTCCCCCGCGGCGGGGATCTCCTCCACCCAGATCAACAACTGGAACACCGCGGCCGGCTACGGGAACCACGCCGCCCAGGGCTATCTGACCTCTGCCTCCGACGCGGTCTCCTCTTCCGCGACCAACCGCGTCCCGCGCTGGAACGGGACAACGCTGGTGGACGGGTCGATCTCCGATACCGGTTCTCAGGTCGGAATCCAGACCACCAACCCCACCCACCCACTGCAGGTGCGCGGCGGTGAGGGCTCGCAGGTGGATCAGGCCTCCGAGTCCTGGACCACCGGTTTGGGCAACTTCGACCCCTTCAACCAGACCTTCACCGCGGGTAGCAGCGGCTTACTGACCCGCTTCGAGTTACTCGCCAATGGGTGTCTTCCGAGCGCGCCGTACACGGTCACTCAGGGCGCGAGCGGGACCGGGGCGGTGCTCGCCTCCGGAACCATCACCTTCGTCGGCTGTAACGAATGGTCCGGGGCCGACCTTTCGCCATCGCCCAGCGTGGTCGCCGGCGAGGTGTACACGCTCACCTTCGATCTGGGGACCAACGGCAACCTCAGCGTGCTGGCGGACGGCACCCGGCCGTACGCCGGGGGCTACTTCTTCTCCTCCGGCTACGGGGTGGACAACTACGACCTGGCCTTCAAGACCTTCGTGCAGGAGGTGGCCAGCCTGGTGGTCGCCGACTCCGGCGCTGTGGGGATCGGAGTGGAGGCGCCGGCGCGTTCGCTCCACATCAAGGACGTGCTGCGGCTGGAGCCCCGCGCCACCGCCCCCGCGTCGCCGGTGCTGGGAGACCTCTACGTCAGCTCCGCCACCAACCAGCTGATGTTCTACAACGGCACCGCCTGGACCGCCCTCTAGGGGCTGCGCAGCTGGGCGTGGGGACCGGCCGCCTTCGAGGCGGCCGGGACCGGTGGCTCCTCGGCCACCGGGATCCAGGGCTGGGGATCCTCCATCGACCACAGGGCGGACAGCACCAACGCGGACATCAACACCGACAGGGCAAGCACGCTGCGAACCATGGGCAGCGGTAAAGCAACTGCCGGGCCGAAGTCCCCGCCTCCGGATCCCGGGCACTTGCAGGGTGCCTGGCCCAGGTCCCCGCGACATCGGTGCAGGTCCCCCGCCTTTCCAGTGACGAATTGGCATTTGCGAGGTCCGTTCAAAGCCGGACGACAAGCCTGCCGCGCGGGGGCGTGGGGGATGCCCCCGCACGGGTCGTGAATACCCTCCCGCGGCGATGGCGAAACGAACTGGCTCCAAGGTCCTGCTGCTCAGCTACTTCTTTCCCCCGGCCGGAGGGGTCAGCGTCCAACGGATGCTGGCGCTGACCAAGTACCTGCCGAGGGATCGCTGCGAGGTGGGGGTGCTCACCACCTGGAACGGGGCCTACCCGGTCTCCGACCCGGCGCTGCTCAAGCGGATCCCGCCCGACGTGAAGATCCACCGGGCGTTCACCCCCGAGCTGCCCTACCAGCTCCGGCGTCAGCTCTGGGAGAAGCTCAACGGCGGCGCGGCGAAGAACACCCTGGCCGGCGCGCCGGTGAAGAACGAAGTGGTGGCGGCGCCGCCCCTCGACGCGGGCGAAGCGGGCCCCAACGTCCTGGTTCGGGCCAAGACCGCGCTGCGCGACTCCATCCGTCGGGCGCTGCTGCCCGACCCGCAGGTGGTGTGGCGCCCGTTCGCCGAGCGGGCAGCCGCCCGGCTGATCCAGGAGGAGGGCTACGACACGGTGCTGGTCACCGCGCCGCCCTTCTCGTCCTTCTGCATCGGCAACGCGCTCAAGCGGCGCTTCCCGCACATCACCCTGGTCAGCGACTTCCGGGACGACTGGTTCGGCTTCTACCTCAACGGGGTGGACTCGATGGCCAGCGAGGAGAAGCGCCAGAACGCGGTGGAGATTGAAAAGGAGACGGTGGAGCTGTCCGACCTGGTGGTGGCGGTGACCGACGCCACCCGGGACGACATCCGGGCCCGCTACCCGGCGCAGCCGGAGTCCAAGTTCCAGGTGATCCCCAACGGCTACGATCCGGAGGCGGTGCCCAAGGTGCCGCCGGCCCAGACCCGCTCGGACCGGATGGTGATCACCTACGTGGGGACCGTCTACAAGCCCTGCTCCCCGCGCTACTTCCTGGACGCGCTGGACCAGGTCCAAGACGAGATCCGCGGCAAGATCGAGGTCCGCTTCGTGGGCCGGGTGATCGACGAGGAGAAGCACTTCCTGGAGAACCGCAAGGCGCAGCTGACCCAGACCGGCTTTGTGGCCCAGGACGTGGCGCTGCGGAACATGGCCGAGTCCGACTATCTGCTGCTGGTAATCGACGATCCCCAGACCCTGTCCGGCAAGCTGTTCGAGTACCTGGCCACCGGCAAGCCGATCCTGGCGCTGACCCCTCCGGACAGCGAGTCCGCCAAGCTGGTGCGGAAGGTGAAGTCCGGGGTGATCTGCCAGCCGCGGGATCTGGAGGCGATTGGGAAGATGATCGTCGAGGCCTACCAGCGCTTCGTGGCCGGCCAGCACCCGGTGCAGCCGGAGTGGGAGCAGATCCGCGGCTTCGAGCGTCCGCGGCTGGCGGACCGCTACCTGTCGCTGATGGCCGCCGCCCGGCCGGCGGAGCGCCGGTAGCCGCGGCTCACAGCTCCAGCGGTTCGTCGGTGTCGTCCCACACGTTGCCGGACTGGATGAACGGCCCCTCCACGCTGGCGGGGCCGTAGCCGGCGTTTCGGGCGAAGCGGTTGTTGTTGATCCGCAGGTTCTCGCCGATCGGCCCGGAGAGGTTCAGGGTCCAGCCGCCGCCGGCGAGCCAGTTGCCTTCGATCAGGGTGTCGTGGGAAGGCTCGCCGCCCATCTGGAAGGCGGTGCTGGAGCCCTCGGCGTCCAGGAAGTTCCCCCGGATGATGATCCCCCGCCCGCCGGTGGACTGCAGCGAGTCGTTGTGCTGGTCGGGGTAGTTGCCCAGGTCGTGGATCCAGGAGGCCTCCACCACGGTGTTGTCTCCCACCTTCAGCCCATCCGCCCCGCCGTGGATGTTCACCCGGCGGACGGTGTAGTGACCAAAGGAGAGCCCGGCGGTGACGGACTCGCTGGTGCCGATGATCTCCGAGTCCTCCACCACCAGGCCCACGTTGTCGTTGTCGAAATAGCGGATCGGGTAGTAGTCGCCCGAGCGGATCCGGCAGCGGCGGAGGGTGACGTTGTCCGCCAGGATGGTGACCTGCCCGTCAATCTCCAGGTCCTGAATCACCGCCCCAACCTCTTCGACGGTGAGGCTGCCGCTGGGCTGCAGCACCGTCCCCTGGGGCACGCCGGTGTTGTGGGGGCCGGGCTTTCCTCCGCTCGGCGCGCCGGGACCACAGGCCGTCCACTGCAGCACCGCCCACAGGAACAGGCTCCGGCGAAGCATCAAGGTTTCTCCTGGGTGGACAGCTGTCCACGCACGTACGCCACCACCGACTCCGGCAGCAGGAAGCGGGCGCTCACCGATCCGAACTTTACCCGGCTGCGGTCCGGAACCGGGGTGGGCGTCCTCGGCTGGAGCGCGACCTCCTCCAGCAAGGTGCCGTTGCTGGACTCGGCGTCCACCAGGGTCCAGGTGCCGGTCCTCAGGTCAGAGACGAAATAGGCGTGGAAGCGGGAGACGCTGTTGTCCTCCACCACGATGTCGTTGTTCCGGGTCCGGCCCACGGTGATCCCGAAGGCGAACGCGTTCTGGTCCGAGGAGCCCTTGCGCACCGCATGGGCCACGGTCCGTCCCGGAAGCTGCCGGTCGTCCTGGGGCACCAGGGTTCCGAAGAGCAGATCCTCGTCCGCGCCGGGAGGCAGCTCGCAGATCAACAGCGGGGAGGTCAGCGAGGCAATCGCCGAGGCCTCATCCGTGATCAGGCGGCTGGTAAAGGCGAGGAGGTCAAAGCCCATCGCCGGCCAGCATAGATCCTTCTGGGCGAAGAGAAACCCGCGAAGGCCGACATACTCCCCGCCCCGCTCAGCGCGCCGGTGCAAAGGCGGGCTGCACCAGGGGGGATTTCCGGGCGGCGGCCACCGCCTCGCAGATCCGCAACGTCTCCCTGGCGGGGTCCTCCCAGCCGCGCCGGTGGCGGCGGCTGATCGCCTCCCGATCCCAGGCGCGGCTCACCGCCAGTTGCAGGGCGGGCACCAGCGCCTCGGCGGAGTTGTCCTTCACCAGCACCCCGGAGTCCTCGGTGACGATCTCCGGGATTCCTCCCACCGCGGTGGCCACCACCGGCCGGCCACAGCTGAGCGCCTCCACGATCACGTTCGGTTGCCCTTCGCTCTCGCTGGGCAGACAGAGCAGGTCGGCGGCGTTCATCCACCGCGCCACCTGCTCCGGGGCCTGTGGACCCAGAAAGCGCAGCCGGTCGGCGATCCCCGCAGCCTGGGCCTGCGCCCTCAGCTCTGCCTCCTGGCTGCCGTTGCCGATCAGCGCCAGCTCCCAGCGGGAGGCGGACTGCACCGTCAGCCGGCGCACCGCCTCGATCAGGTTCGGGATCCCCTTGAGGGGGACGAAGCGGCCCACATACAGAATCAGCTTCACCTCCGGGGCGACGTTCAGCGAGGCCCGGGTCTCCGCCTGGTCCAGCAGCCGGAACAGCTCGGTGCGGACCCCGTTGAACACGGTGTGCACCCGCTCCGCCGAGGCGCCCAGGCCGCAGGCCACCTGGCCCAGGTCCCGGCTCACCCCCACCACCGCCGAGGCGTCCTGGACCGCGCGGGCGGTCATCCGCCGCACCAGCGGGTCATTGGGGATCCGCTTGAGGTCCGAGCCCAGGGAGACGATCACGCTGGGAATGCCCAGCCGGCGTCCCAGCCGGGTGGCCGCGTACCCCTCCGGGTACAGCCAGTAGGTCAAGAGCACGTCCGGCCGAATCGCCCGGATCCGGGACGCCAGCGTCTGCTGCAGGGTCCACCCATTGAGGCCGCGGGTGAGCAGCGGCACCGCCGGGAACTCCACCGTCTGGGACTTGATCTCCGGGTAGGCGGACAGGTCCGGCGCGTCGTGGAAGAAGTCGCGGTGCTGCAGCCGGATCGGATAGCGCGGGTTGGTGCACAGCACCTCCAGCTCCGCCAGCTGGTTCAGGTGCCGCAGGGTGGCCCAGGTGGGAGCGCCGCGATAGGGCTCGGCCCGGGTGGGGAAGGAAGGGGTGACGACGGCGATCTTCATCCGGCCACCGCCATCCCGGCGCGCTGGGTCGCGCTCAGCACCCGCTCGAACAGCTGCTCGTAGCTGCGGGCCATCTGCTCCAGGGTGAAGTGCTGCAAGGCATGCCGGCGGGCGCGGGCTGCCAGCTCCTGCCGGTTGGGCGCATCCACCGCCTGCAGCATCACCTTGGCCAGCGCCGAGGAGTCCGGTGACTCGGAGAGCCAGCCGCACCTGCCGCCCAAGATAACCTCTGGAATCGCGCCCACCTGGGTGCCGATCACCACCCGGGCGGCGGCCATCGCCTCCAGCAGCGAGACTGGCAGCCCCTCGCTGAGCGAGGACATCACGAACACGTCCAGCTGGGAGAGGAACTCGGTGCCGTCGGCGGTGCCGCCGTCCACCATGTCCACCGCGTGGCCCAGCTGCAGCGCGGCGATCCTGGCCTCCAGCGCCCCCTTGAGCGGGCCGTAGCCCATCAGCCGCAGCCGGGTGTGGGGCCGCTGCCGGTGGACCTGGGCGAAGGCCTCCACCAGCGCGCACTGGTTCTTCACCTCCACGAACCGGCCAATCGTCCCGAAGACCACGTCCCCGTCCGGGGGCCGCGGCTGGGCGGCCAGAAAGCGCTGGGGATCGATCCCGTTGTGGACGATCTCCACCATGCTGGCGGGGATGCCCAGCTGGGTCTGCAGCGCCTCCTGCACCGGCTGACAGACGGTGGTGACCCGGTCGGTGGCCAGCGCGGCCGCCTTGTAGATCATCCGGGCCTTCTGGCCCTGGGGCACGTTCACCAGGCCGTGCACTGTGTTCACCACCGCCCGCACCCCCGCCGCCCGCGCCGCCAGCACCCCGTGATGGTGCAGGTGGGTGTTGTGGGTGTGCAGCACCTGGATCTGGTGTTCCCTCAAGAAGCGCTGCAACTGGAAGAGCGGCTTGAGGTCCAACCCGGTCTTCTTCTCCATGGCCAGGAACTGGATGCCGTGGTCCCGCAGCTCCGGCTCCAGCCCTCCGGTGCCATGGAGGCTGACCACCGAGGCCTGGTGCCCACGGCGGGCAAGACAGATGGCCAGGTCTACTGCCAGACGTTCCGCGCCGCCCACGTGAAGGGTGTGAATGAACTCAGTGATCCGCACGGGCGGTATTTAGGGACGGTGGCCCCAAAGCGAATCCCCCGTCCGTACTTTGACTGTGCCCTGATGTAGGCGACTGGACGATCGCAACTCCCGGGGCCTTCCGGGCGATAATGGAACAAGGCCTATGTCTACTCCCATCCGCTTCAGCCCCCTTGGTGTTACCCCCTCTCTCACCCGTCCCACCGGGTCGACCGGCGCGGGCTTCGCCAGTCGGATGGGCGGCAACGGCCTTGGCGCGGCCCTGGCCAGCGGGGTCCAGAACCTGGGCCGGCAGGTGGTCCAGGCAGCCACCGCCGGACTTCCCCCGGTGGTGCAGAACCTGGCCCGGGGCGCGGTGGACGCCGCGGGCGGGGCGCTGACCGGACAGGGTGGGGCGTCGCTGGAGATCCTGGACCAGACCCGCTTCTACGTGATGATGCAGTCCATCTTCGCCGCGGCGAACATGCCCACGGTGGACAAGCAGTAGCCGGAAAATTGCCGCGGTTGCGCCCTGTGACAGCCTGTAGCGCATGAACGAACTGCGCCGAATGGGCCGTACCCGCCGCAAGCTCCCCGTGTTCCTCGGTGGCCGACTGGCCGCGGTCACAGCCGACGTCTCCAAGACCGGCTTTGCCGCGGAGATGCCGGCGGTGTTCCTCCCCGGTTCGTTCGTGCACGGAACGGTGTTGGTAGAAGGCACCGAGTACCCCTTCCGGGGCACCGTCAAGTGGGCCAAGGCCGGCAACCCGCTGACCAGCGTCCGCAGCCGCTTCGGAGTCGCCTTCAGCGAGATCCCGGCCGAGCTGACGAAGCTGCTCTCGAAGTAGCCCAGCCCACCCCCCCCCATCCGGCCGGGAGAGCCAGTCGGGCCGTTGAGGCAACGCGGTCAGGCCGCGACGAACTGCCGCTCCACCAGCTTGCGGTACAGGCCGTCCTGGCGGACCAGCGTCTCGTGACTTCCGGCCTGCACCACCTGGCCGCGGTCCAGCACCAGCACCCGGTCCGCGCCGATCACAGTCGAGAGCCGGTGGGCGATGATCAGGGTGGTGCGGCCCTTCATCAGCCGCTCCAGCGCTTCTTGGACCAGGTGTTCGCTCTCCGCGTCCAGGGCGCTGGTGGCCTCGTCCAGGATCAGGATCTTCGGGTCCTTGAGCATCGCCCGGGCGATGGCCACCCGCTGCTTCTGGCCTCCGGACAGCTGCACCCCGCGCTCACCCACCGCGGTCCGGTACCCCTCCGGGAAGCGGGCGATGAACTCGTGGGCGTTGGCCGCCCTGGCCGCCGCCTCCACTTCGGCCAAGGTGGCGTCCGGGCGCCCGTAGCGGATGTTCTCCTCGATGGAGGAGGAGAAGAGGATCGGCTCCTGGGAGACCGCGCCCACGTGTCGGCGCAGCCAGCCTGGATCCACCTCGCGCAGGTCGCGGCCATCCAGCCGGATGGTGCCCTCGTCCGGGTCGTACATCCGGGCCAGCATCGCGGCGATGGTGGACTTGCCGGCGCCGCTGGGGCCCACCAGCGCCACCACCTCCCCCGAGGAGAGGTTGAGGCTCAGCCCGTCCAGCACCCGGAGCTCCGGCCGGGAGGGATAGGAGAAGCGCACCCCCGAGAGCTCCACCCGTCCTTCGATGCGCTCGGGCACCAGGCCGCCCCGGGTGGCGATCACCGGCTTGCGCTCGATCAGCTCGAACACCCGCTCTGCCGCGCCGCTGGCCTTCATCAGCTCCGCCCACAGGTCGCTGACCGCGCCCAGGGAGAAGGCGACGATCAGGCTGTAGATCAGGAACTGCACCAGCTGCCCGACCGACATCTCGCCGTTCATCGCCAGCTTGCCGCCGTACCACAGCACCAGGGTGGCGGCCGCGTAGGCGGCGAAGGAGGCCCCGCCCATGAAGGAGGCGCCCGCCATCGCCCGCTTCCGACCCAATTGGTAGGACAGCTCCACCGCGCCCGAGTAGCGGCGCATCTCGGTCTCCTCCGCGTCGAAGGAGCGGACGGTGCGGATGCCGGAGATGCTCTCCTCCGCCACCTCGGTGGAGGTGGCCAGCGCGTCTTGCACCTCACGCGACAACTTGCGGACCTTGCGCCCATACGCCACCGCGCCCAGGGCCACCGCCGGCACCACCGAGAGCATCAGCAGGGTCAGCCGTGGGGAGGTGGCCACCAGCAGGGTGATCCCGCCGATCCCCTGGACCAGGTTGCGCAGGCCCATGGAGATGTTGGCGCTGACGGCGCTTTGCAGGAGCGTGGTGTCGGAGGAGAGGCGGCTGGTCAGCTCGCCGGTGCGCCGCTGATCGAAGAAGGCGATCTCCTGGGAGAGGATGCTGCGGTACAGCTGATCCCTCAGCCGGGTCACCGCCCGCTCGCCGGCGGTCTGGAACAGGTAGTAGCGCAGGGCGATCGCCACCCCCTGGATGACGAAGACGCCGGCCATGGCCAGGGCGGCCTGGTTGAGCAGGGAAGGGTTCTTCCCTGTCACCGACTCGTCGACGATCACCCGGATCGCCTGGGGGAAGATCAGCCCGGTGGCGCTGCCCAGGAACAGGAAGAAGGTCCCCAGGGCCAGCCGGCGCCACTGCGGGCGGGCCAGGGCCAGGATCTTGCGGAGGGAGGAGGCGCGGTTGACGCGGGTCGTTTCGGTGGACGCCAAGGTGCCCTCCCTCTAACGCGTCGCCAGCTCGGGTGCACGGATGGCGGAGGCCCCGGGCTGCACCAGCAGGGTCCGGTTCTTGCCGCCCGCCTTGGCGCGGTACATGGCGGTGTCCGCCTCCCGCAAGACCGCCTCCGCGTTGTCGGGGGGATGGCGGAAGTAGGCGATTCCTGCGGTGGCGCCCAGCCCCACCTGCGGGAAGGACTCGCCCAGGCGCCGGATGCGTGCCACCAGCCGCTCGCCGATCTCCTGCACCCCCTCTGGGGTGACGTCCCAGAGCAGGATCGCGAACTCGTCACCGCCCAGCCGGGCGGGAACGTCGCCTCCGCGGATCTCATGCCGGATGGCCGCGGCCACCTCGCGCAGCAGCTCGTCCCCGCGCAGGTGCCCGAGGGTGTCGTTGACCCGCTTGAAGTGGTCCAGATCCAGGTAGGCCACACACAGCGGCGTGCCTCCGCGCCGGGCCCGCTCCAGCTCGCGGCGCACCGTCTCCAGGAAGGACCGGGAGTTCGCCAGCCCGGTCAGCCCATCGGTTCGGGAGAGGGTCTCCTCGCGCCCCAGCGACGCAGCCAACCGGAGGTTCAGCTGGGACAGCCGGTCGCGATCGAGACGAAGGGTGGAGGTCAGCCAACCGATGGCGAAGTAGATGGCAAAGCGGGTCAACCCGTTCCAGAGCGAGACCCACAACCGGTCGTCGGGACGCAGCGCGTAGTCGGCGACGAACCAGGCCAGGCTGGCCATCACTGCCGCCGCCGCCGCCGAGCGCCTTCCCACCTTCCAGCCGGTGACCACCACCGGCACCAGGTAGAACAGGGAGAAGCCCACATCCGGGCCGGTGTTCACGTCTACCCAGGCGATCCCGCCGATGGTCGTCAGGGCGGCCAGGGTGGCCGCCAGGTAGCGCCCTGGAGTCATAGCCTGGACTTGGCCTCCAGCACCCGCTCCACCGCCTCCTTGGGGGTGAGCCCGGCCGCGGAGAGGTGGCCCATCTTCCGCCCGGCGCGCGGCACCCGCTTGCCGTACAGGTGAAGCCGCACCCCCGGGATGGCCAGGGCGCGATCCCACGCCGGCGGACGACCCTCGCGCAGCCACAGGTCCCCCAGCAGGTTGGCGATCGCCGCCGGCCGCAGGATCTCGGTGGAGCCCAGCGGCAGGTCGCACACCGCCCGCACGGCCTGCTCGAACTGGCTGGTCAGGCAGGCCACCTCGGTGGCGTGGAAGGAGTTGTGCGGGCGGGGTGCCAGCTCGTTGACGAACAGGTCGCCGGAGCGGGTGAGGAACAGCTCAATCACCAGCAGGCCCTCCACCTGGATCTTCTCGGCGATGTCTCGGCCCAGCTCCTCCGCGCGCTGGACCAGCGCTGGGGGCAGCGGCCCCGGCAGCACCGACCAGTCCAGCACCCGGTTCTCGTGGTGGTTCAGCGCCGGTGGATACACCGCCAGCTGGCCGGAGGGGGAACGTGCCACCAGCACCGACAGCTCCGCCTCCAGGTCCAGCGCCTGCTCCACCACACAGGGCCCTCCGCCCTGTTGGGCAAACGCCTGGGCCGCGTCCTCTGGGCCCTTTGCCCGGGCCTGGCCGCCGCCGTCGTAGCCGCCAAACGTCGCCTTCACGAACGCCGGCTGTCCCAGCGAGGTCAGCGCGGCGCGCAGGGTCTCCACGCCCTCGGCGGTGCGGTAGGGCCCCAGCGGGAACCCGTGCTTCGTCAGCCACGCCTTCTGCCGGGCGCGATCCTGGATGATCTCCAGCAGCGCCGCGCCGGGCCGGACCGGGGCGTGACGGGCGGCGGCGTTCATCGCCTCCAGGGAGATCTTCTCGATCTCCAGGGTGACCACCGAGACGCTCTTGGCCAGATACGCGGCGGCCACGTCGTCGTCGAAGGGCGCGGTGATGCAGCGCTCGACCACGTAGCGCGAGGCACAGGAGGGATCAGGGTCCAGGGTGTGGACGTGGTAGCCCAGCGAGCGGGCCGCCATCGCGGTCATCCGCCCCAGCTGCCCGCCACCCAGGATCCCGATGGTGGCACCGGGGAGGATGGGCTTCATGGAATCTCCTGAGCCAGAACCTCGGCCGTCCGCGCCTGCTTCCAGGCCGCCAGCCGCTCGCGCAGGTCTGGGTGCTTGCGGGCCAGCATCCGCGCGGCGAACAAGGCCGCGTTGGCCGCCCCCGGCTTGCCGATGGCCATGGTCGCCACCGGGGTGCCCTTGGGCATCTGGAGGATGGACAGCAGCGCGTCCACGCCCGCCAGCACGGTCGCCGGCACCGGGACGCCGATCACCGGCACCAGGGTCTTGGACGCCACCATGCCCGGCAGGTGGGCAGCCCCGCCGGCCCCGGCGATGATCGCCTCCAGGCCGCGTCCCTCGGCGGTCTCGGCGTACTCGAACATCCAGTCCGGCGTCCGGTGTGCGGAGACGATGCGGACCTCATGGGGGATCTGCAGCTCCTGGAGGATCTCCCGCGCGGGGGCGAGCGTCTCCCAGTCGTTCTTGCTTCCCATGATGATGGCAACCCACGGCGCGCTCATGTCCGCTGTCTGTACCATGCCCGGTTCGCTCTGCTAACAGACCAGCGCCCGTCGCCCCTCCGCCAAGGGGCCCCGGGTCAGCCAATGGAAATCGTTCTCATCTCTCCGACGCACCCGCTGCACCCCGCCGAGGTGGACCTGCGTTTCCGGGTGCTGCGAGCGCCGCTGGGCATCCGCCGGGAGGAGGTCCGGTACCCGCTGGATGAGGGAAGTCTCCACTGGGTGGGTGTGGAGGAGGAGCGGGTGGTGGGCTGCGTGCTGTTCCACCCGGAGACCGCGCAGCGGGGACGGCTGCTGCAGATGGCGGTGGAGCCGGCGCTGCAGGGCCGCGGAATGGGGCGGCAGCTGGTGCGCGCCCTGGAGGCGGAGGCGGCGTCTCGCGGTTTCGAGGAGGTCACCCTCCACGCCCGCGAGGAGAAGGTCGGGTTCTACCTGCGGCTGGGTTACGAGCTGTACGGCGACCCGTTCGTAGAGGTGGGCATTCCCCACCGGCTGATGCGCCGGCGGCTGTAGTCAGTCCATCCCGCGCAGCCGCCGCAGCTCGTGGAAGGCGGTCTCCACCTGGTCCCGCTCCTGCGCGCCCAAGGTCTCCAGCGACCGCCGCAGGTAGGCGTCCTTGAGCTGCAAGTCGCTGACGTCGGGGGCGACATCCAGCAGCTCGTAGCAGAGGGTGACGCTGCCCAGGGTCCGCACCACGGCGCTCCGGCGGGCCGCTTCGGAGACCCCCAAAAGGCCGCACAGGTGGCGCAGCCGCGCCCGCTCCGCCCGGTGGATGGCGCCGTCCGCGGCGGCCACCCGGTACAGCCCCTCCACCAACGCCTGCAGCTCCTCTTCCGAGAGCTGAGAGGCCAGCTCCCGGGCCACCCGCTCGGCGGGCATCCCCTGGGACCGGGTCTCCCGGAACAGGGTGTTCATCGCCCGGCGATCAGTCTCGGGAAGATCCAATCGGCGCCACACCACGCGCTGCGCCTCGTCGGCCTCGGCGGGATCGAGCACTCCGTCCGTCCGGGCCACGTCCAGCAGCAGTGAGGTGAGGTTGACCGCCAGCCGGTGCTGAGCAGCGGACTGCTCCGGGGAGAGGCCGATCGCCTTGCCCAGCTCCCGGGAGGCGGAGCGGTTCGGGTTGCGCGCCCGCTCCTGTTCGGTGGACCCGGGGTCGGCAGGGGATGAGCGCACCGCCGCCCTCAGGGTGTCCACCACGTCCAGCACCACCGAGATCAGGTCCAACAGCATCGAGCCGGTGAGTCTACTCCGGGACGGGGGGTGTCCACCGGGGCGCGGTCAGCCGGCGCCCACCGACGCGGGGAACGTCGGCCGGTTCTCCGGGGAAGACCGCGCGATCCCACAGCTGGCAGGTCACCGGCTTGTGGGCCTGGTCCAGCCCCTCGCAGTAGTTGGTGAACAGGCAGCGGCGGATCTGCTCTCCCATTCCCAACCTCAGCTTCTGGAACCAGTCCGGGTCCGCCAGGCTCTGCCGCGCCGAGGCGACCACATCCGCCTCCTCCCGCGCCAGGATCTCCTCCGCCTGCCAGTAGCTGGAGATCCCCCCGCAGGCCACCACCGGGGTGGACAGCCCTGCCTCACGGATCGCCCGGCGCACCGCCGCCGCCATGGGCACGTTGCGACCGAACGGCCCCGGCGCGGCGATGTGGGTGGTGGGCATGCACTCCTGCCCGGAAGGGCCGGTGTACGGGTACGCCGAGGCGCCGACCTTGGGCTGCTTGGCGTCCTCGAACTTCCCGCCCCGGGAGAGGGAGAGGAAGTCCATCCCCGCCTGGGCGAAGCGCACGCCGAAGTAGGCGGCGTCCTCCACCTGGGAGCCGCCCTCGATCACCTCGTCGCTCAGGAAGCGGCAACCCAGCGCCATCTGACTGGAGAGCCGGGCCCGCGTCGCAGCGTAGACCTCCAGAGGGAGCCGGACCCGGTGCTCGCGGCTGCCCCCATAGCCATCGGTGCGGGTGTTCCGCGCGGAGAGGAAGCTGGCCATCGTGTAGGCGTGGGCGAAGTGCAGCTCCACCCCGTCGAAGCCC
This sequence comes from Myxococcota bacterium, assembly GCA_030857095.1. Taxonomy (GTDB): domain Bacteria; phylum Myxococcota; class Myxococcia; order Myxococcales; family Myxococcaceae; genus JALYOC01. Next base: position 51,299 of record JALYOC010000171.1, read on the forward strand.
GCCTCCTGGCAGCGGAGCGCGGCGCTGGCGAAGAGCTCCGGCAGTTGCCGCGGGAGGTCCATCAGGTGCGGTTGCTCCAGGTCGGTCACCCGCTCCCGGAAGCCGAAGCGGTAGGACTCCAGCTCGCGCGCCTCCAGCAGCCCCTCCAGCTCGGGTTCGGAGAGGGAGAGCAGCCGGGCGCGGACCTGTTCTTCGGGTGCGTCCTGCAGGTCCAGCCCTTCGCGATGCTTGGGGGTGATCGCCAGGAAGCGGCCCAGGAAGTTCTCCCGGGTGGGCCGGCGCTTGATGGCCAGGAAGTCGATCAGCTGGATGAACAGCCGGGTGCGGCCGCCGCTGGCCTCCCGCACCGCCTCCACCAACCGCCGGAGCCCGTCGTGGTACCGGTCGTGACCGGCCCGGAGCAGCGGTCCGCTGGGGACGTCCCGGATCCCGGTGGCCTCCACCACCAACACCCCCGGCTCGCCTTGCGCGAAGCGGCGGTACCAGGCGATCACCTCCGGGGTGACGAGGCCGTCTGAGGTCGCCCTCCAGGGGACCATGGCCGGCACCCAGGTGCGGTCGGCCGCGGCCACCGGTCCCAGCTGGACGGGAGAGAACCACCGCCCCGCGGCCGCCTCCTCCCGGGTGGGCCAGCGCGGCACCGGTAACAGCTTCTCTCGGCGCCGGTCGGTTCCCATGCGCGGTGAACCCTACCCACGCTCTGGTCAATCCCCAACCGGAGCCGTGTCGTTGGCTGCGGGTCCAGGCTTGCGCTAAGGGCTCACTCCCATGACCGACAAAGTGGCGCTGATCACCGGTGGTTCGCGAGGGGTCGGGCGAGCGCTCTCGCTCCGACTTGCCAAGCGCGGCTTTCACATCGTCTCCACCTACCGGCGCGACGAAGCGGCGGCCAAGAGCCTGGTGGAGGACGTCACCCAGCTGGGGCGCAGGTGCCTCACCGTGGCCGCGGACCAGCTGGAGCCGGAGAGCCTGCGCGCGGTGTTCGACAAGGTGAAGGAGGAGTTCGGCCACCTGGACGTGTTCGTGGCCAACGCCGCCTCCACGGTGTTCCTGCCGCTGATGGAGACCAAGCTCCACCAGATGGACAAGACCTTCTCGGTGACAGTGAAGAGCTTCCTCTTCGGGACCCAGCTGGCGGCGCCGCTGATGAAGGGCCGGGAGGGGAAGATCGTGATGGTCTCCGGGATGGACTCCAAGATGCCGCTGCCCTTCCACGGGATGCTGGGGGCCATGAAGGGGGCGATGGAGATCCTGGTTCGCTACCTGGCCTGCGAATTGGCCGGAGAGAAGATCCGGGTCAACGCGGTGAACCCTGGCTACGTGGACACCGACTCCTCGCGCTTCTACATGGGCGAGGCCTGGAAGCTGGTGGAGGAGAAGGTCGGGGAGGTGCTGCCCTCCGGTCACATCGCCTCGGCGGATGAGATCGCCCAGCCGATCGAGTGGCTTTGCACCGACGACTCGAAGTACGTCAACGGTCAGACCCTCGTCGCCGACGGCGGCCTGGACGCCAGCTACATGATGGCCTTCTCCGCCTCGATGACCGCTCCCTCCAAGCGGTAGCCGCTTGAAGTACCTGGTCAGCATCGTGTTCTGGGTGGTGTTCGTGACCACCGCCCCCATCGGCTTCCTGCTGGGGCTGGTGCTGTGGGCGGTGACCACCCCGTTCGATCCGGATCGCCGGATCCTCCACCGCTTCATCTGCGCCTGGACCTTCGGGTACCTGCGGCTCAATCCACTCTGGGAGGTGAAGGTGGAGGGGCGGCAATACCTGCCGTCCGGACCGGCGGTGTTGGTCGCCAACCACCAGTCGATGGCGGACGTGGTGGCGGTGATGGGGCTGGCCCATCCGTACAAGTACGTGTCCAAGGCCTCGCTGTTCAGCCTGCCTTTGGTGGGCTGGATGATGACGCTGCTGCAGTACATCCGGTTGGAGCGCGGCAGCACCCGCTCCACGCAGCGGATGATGGAGTCCTGCCAGGCCTGGCTGCGGCGCGGGATGCCAATCCTGATCTTCCCCGAGGGGACGTACAGCGAGGGGAAGCGGCTGCTGCCGTTCAAGCGCGGCGCCTTCCAGCTGGCGATCGACCAGCAGGTGCCGCTGGTGCCGGTGGTGATTGAAGGCACCACCGGGCTGATTGAGGGCGATGGTCCGTGGCTCAGCCCCCGCTGCCGGATCCGGATTCGGGTCCAGCCGCCGGTGGAGGTGGGCGATCTGGGAGTGAACACGGTGGAGCTGGCCGACCGGCTGCGCGCCCGCTACCGGGAGTGGCTGGCGCTGCCCGACTAAGAATCACCAGCGGGTGAGCAGCAGCTCCACTCCCAGCGACAGGTCCCGGTAGAAGTGGGGCAGCTGCAGCGCGGTGGGCACGTCGGTCCCGCCGCGGATCACCAGCAGCGGCACCCCCAGCCGCAGCCCGACCCGCTCGAAGAGGTCCAGGCCCAGCCGCAGCTCCGGCAACTGCACCGCGAAGCCGTGGGCCTCCTGCGCGGTGGAGGTCACGTAGCTGGCGGAGAGCCCCACCCCCACCCGCCAGCGGACGTTGGGGCCCAGGGCCAGGAAGGGCAGTGCGCCGTTGAACCCGTCCAGGTCGGAGACCCGGTCCAGGTACAGCTGCAACCCGGCCAGACGCAGCCGCAGCTCGTCCACCGCCAGCTGGTCGGTGTCCACCACCCCCAGCCCGGAGAGCTGCCCTCCCAGCCGGAACTCCCAGCGGTCGTATCGCTCCTCGGAACGCACCGACTCGAAGGCCAGCTTCGGCAGCGGCCGCTCGAGGCCGACGCCCAGACCCCGGGCGCGGCCAAGGTGGAAGGTGAACACGTCGGTGGGAGGCGAGTAGGTCAGCCACTCGTCCAGCACCGCGCCGGACACCGGACGGGACATCCAGGCGTCGAGGGTCGGTTGGTGGGAGATCAGCTCCTGCACCGCCGCGCCAACCCTCCTTCTGAGCGGCAGCAGGTCCGCCCGTCCGCCGGAGGCAGGGCAGGGGAGGGAGTCCTCGCAGAGCGCGCCCGGGTGGTAGCGGTAGTGGGCGGCGCCCAGCGCGGTGAGCAGCGCGTCCAGGTCGTCCTCCCTCAGCTGGCCGTCCTTGGCCACCCCGGTCAGGGCGTCGGCTGCGGTGCGCAGGGCGAACAGGGGAGGAGGCATGACCGCGGGCGCGTGCTCCTCGCCGCATACGCCTTCGGAGAGGCAGCGGAAGCCGGGGGAGGAGATGGCCAGCCGCTCGCGGATCCGCCGGTCGGCGTCTTCGGCGGACAGCCCGGCCAGGTCCGGCCACAAGCGTTGGACGGAATCCGAGGCGGACAGCTGGGTCCGCAGGAAGCGCACTGCGTCCACCATCCCGCGGAAGAAGTCGTGCTCGCGGAAGTGGCGATCCGCGAAGCCAAGCAGCGAGGAGCGGAACTCGGAGGGGAGCACGCTGCTGCGCCGGGGAATCTTGATCCGCCGGGAGAGGTCCGGATCCTCCTCCAGCGCCGCCAGCACGCCCCGGTCGCGCGACGCCCGCAGCAGGAGGCCGCCGCTGGGCAGGTAGGTCTGGGCCAGCGGTCCCAAGGAGAGCGGAGTCGGGGTCTGCTTCCAGCGCCAGTCCACCACGTCGTGATCCAGGTAGAGGATCGGGTAGTCGGCGGCGGCGAAGCCCTGGGAGGCGGGCGCCACCCAGCGTCGGCTGAGGCGCTGCGCCAGGGCCAAGGGGTTGTTGTGGAGGCTGCCTCCGTCCACAAAGGAGGAGCCGGGGATGGGCTGCCAGCTGGTCGAGTCGAAGAAGGTCAGCGGCAGGGGCAGCGGGGCGAACGCCACCGGGAAGGCGGCGGCTGCCAGCGGGGCGCGGACCAGGGCGCGCAGCTCCACCGGCTTGCCGGGAGTGGGATCGCCACCCAGGGCCGGATAGTAGGTCTGCTCGTCCGGCTGGAGCTCCAGGTGGGGCAGGGGCGCGCTGGCCGAACCCGACAGGTAGGGGAGCCGCGCGGAGAGCTTCCCGGCGGCATCGGTGAGCACCTGCACCACCACCTGCTCGGTGACCCGATCCAGCGCCGCGCGGGAGCCGACCTCCGCCGAGCCGAACGGGATCCGACGTCCGGAGAGGTTGGTCACAGTCACCCCGAACGCGAACGAGCAGTGGGGCCGGAAGCGGGTCTTGGTCGCCGCCTCCTGCAGCTTGAGCACCAGCGCCTCCAGGTGCGCGGAGTCGAACAGCTGCGCCTGACGCGAGGCCGCGGCCTCGGGTCCGGCGGGCAGGAGTCGCTCCAGGTCCAGCTCCTGGATCCAGACCCGCCAGAAGAGCGAACGCTCGGGAGACCACTGCGCCTCGCCGTAGCTGGGGTCACAGGCGGCCAGTCCGCCGAGGAGCGCGTTGAGCGCACCGCTGGAGGCGCCGGTCCAGACCCGGGGGCCGGGGAACGGCTGGTCCGGGGCCTCGCGCGCCGCCACCGACCAGAAGCGGGCCAGGGCGGAGAGGAAGCCCGCCTGGTACGCGCCAAGGCTGATTCCACCGCCGACCACCATCGCCGGCGCGCTGGCCGCGGTGGCCTCCGCCCGGGCCAGCGCCTGCGGCGCGTTGGGATCGGCGGAGAGGAACTCGCGCAGCCGAAGGCGCTTCTCCGCCAGGGTCTCGGGGAGGACGCCCGCGTCGGGGAGGGGAGCCTCCTCGGCAGAGTTGGCTTGGACCGCGTCTGCGGGAGGCGTCGAGGAGGAGGGTGAGCCGTCGGACGCCAAGGCGCGCGTCGGGTCGCTGGCCGGCGCCTGTGTGTCCATCGAAGTGACGGGAGCTGCGGCGGTGCCGGTAGCGGAGGACGACCCCGCGCCAGGACTGCCGCTCCCCGGGGACGGAGGGAAGCCCGTGCCCACGTCGGGCGCACTGACCGGGCCGCTGGGAGTCGCAGAGTCGGAGGAAGAACCCGGAAAGGGAGCCGTGCCCGCGTCCTCCGGGTCCACCTCCACCACCCGCTGCCGGATGATCATCGGCTGTTGGCCGCTGGCGGCGGCGTCGGAAGCCACCAGGAGGACGAACAGCGCCGGGACCGCACCGTTGAGCCAGCGAGAGGGAGTGAGCATGGCGTACCCCAGACGTTACAGAGCCGTTCCTCCGGGCTACCAGGACATTCTCGGCTGCGGGCACAGATCGCCTGATTTGGTAAGAGAAGGTCGCATGCGCCCCTCCGCGATCCTCTTCGACCTCGATGGTGTCCTGATCCGCAGCGAGGAGGTCTGGGCCCAGGTGGTGCGCGAGGCGGGCGAGAAGTTCCGCGGCCGCCCGGTGAGCCACGAGGAGTTCATGCCCACCTTCGGGCAGGGTACCGCCGCGGACGTGGCCGCCTTCGGCTTCCAGTGCACCCCCGCCGAGCTGGACGCCTTCTACGCGGTGAACTTCCGCCAGCACATCACCGGGATCTGGGTGGACCCCGACGCCCGCGGCCTGCTGGCCCAGCTGCAGCAGGAGGCGGTGCGGCTGGCCGTGGTGACCAACACCATCGGACCGCTGGCGCGGGACCTGCTCACGGTCGCTGGACTGCTGCCCTTCTTCCAGGTCGTCTCCACCCCGGACCTGGTGCCCCGCGCCAAGCCGGCACCAGACCTGGTGCTGCACGCACTCAACGGTCTGGCGCTGTCGCCAGAGCAGGCCTGGTTCGTGGGAGACTCCCGCTACGACCGGGAGGCCTCCGCCTCCGCCAAGGTGCGCTTCGTCGGGCTGAGGCAGGAGGGAGATCTCCGGATCGAGAACCTCTCCGAGCTGGCCAGGTTGCTTCCCTTTGCCCGCTGACCCATGGCGTCGACGACGACGATGAAGGGCGCCGGGTGCATGCATGTGATCCGCTCAGGGTCGTGGCGAACGCTGCGGCCTCCTGCCAGGGCGCGGGCAGCAGCGACGGGCCGTCGTGGCCCGCCGCCGCCGTGGGAGACAGCTCAAAGCGTGTACAGATAGGCGGTGAGATCCCGGCGCTCGGGCTCGGTCAGCTTCAGGCCCAGGACCAGGTTGAAGAACTCCACCGTGTCGTCCAGCGTGAGCAGCCGATCATCGTGCAGGTAGGGCGGGCTCTCCTTGATGCCGCGCAGGGGGAAGGTCTTGATCTTCCCGTCGGAGACCGCCATCCGATCGTTGACCAGCACCGGATCGAAGAACCGTTCGGTCTTCAGGTCGTGCATGAAGTTGTCGCTGAACAGCGGGGGGGCGTGGCACTCCGCGCAGCGCCCCTTGCCGTAGAACAGCTTCTCGCCCCGCAGCTCGCTCTCGGTGGCCAGGGTCGGGATCAGCCGGTTGAACACGTCCAGCTTGGGCGCCGGGGGGAAGTCCAGCAGCTCCTGGAACTCCGCCATCGCGTGCACCTGGCTGCCGCGATCCAGGATGTTCACCCCCTTCTTCTGCGCGATCACCGGATCCCCGTCGAAGTAGGCGGCGCGCTGCTCGAACTCGGTGAAGTCCTCGACTGTCTTCAGCGCCCGCTGCGACCCGAACAGCCGCTGCTGGTTGACTCCGCGCAGGGTGGGGGTGGAGATCCGACGACGGAACTCCTGGGGCCGGATGTCTCCCACCAGATGGGTGGCGGCGTTGGTGTGGCCGTTGGCGTGACAGTCAAAGCAGGTCACTCCGTTGCTGGGCTTCATCACCCGGCGATCAGGGGTGTGGTTGAACTGCTGCTGAGGGAACGGGGTCACCAGCAGCCGCAGCCCGTCCAACTGCTTGGGGTTGAGGATCCCGCTGAAGTGCTGGAAGAAGTTCTGCCCGGTCACCAGCTGTCCCTGGGAGACGTCACCCAGGTCGGGGCGGGTGGTGAGGAAGATCGCCGCCGGGAACTCGGGGAGGAGGTGGTCTGGCAGATCGAAGGCGATGTCGAAGCGTTCCAGGTCCCTGGCTTCCTGCTTCTTCACCTCCTGGATCTGGAAGTCGGGGAAGAGCATTCCGCCCTCTTCGTGAAACGGGTGAGGCAGAGGCAAGAACCCCTTGGGCCACAGCTTCTGCTTGCGGATCTCCTCCGGGGACATCGAGGACAACTTGTCCCAGGTGGTCCCGGCGGGGAGCTTGACCCGGATCCCGCCCTGCACCGGCTTGCCGCGGGTCATGGTCTGGCCCTTCACCGGACGGTTGGAGAGGTCGTACCGCTGGTCCAGCAGTGCCTTCTGCTCCTTCTGCTGAACCGGCTTGGCGGCCTGCCCCTTCTTGAGGATCTCCTGGAAGTCGTCCTTGGCGGCGACCGGGGCGAAGCTGCTCGTCCCCCGGGTGGGAACCGGGAGTTCCGGAGGCCGGGCCGCTCCCGAAGCGGGCCTGGCGGATGGCGGCTGCTGGGCGGCTGCGCAGGCCGCCACACCTACCCCCAGCGCGATGATCATGAAGCGAGCCCGCATGAAGTGCTCCCCTGTGGCGGAGGCCGGACCTCCCGACCTGCGCACGAGCCACCGCACCACCGCCCCTGCCCGCGGGCACTACTCCCCGGGTGCAGGTTGTCGGGAGGCGGATGCTTGGAACGTGCGCCACCCACCAGGCGGGATCGAAACTTCCGCCTGGGCGCAGCGCCCTTGCCACGCTCTTGAGCCGCGCTCCAGGGAGGAGAACCCCTGCACCAGCAGCTCGCGCAGCGTGGGGCCCTGGGGATGGAACATGCCGGCGTCGGGGTCAGAACTGGATGCGGGGCGCCGGCTCGGCCTGCGGCGGGGCCAGCCAGAAGGCGACGGCCAATCCGCCGAGGAGGATCAGGATCGCGGCCAGCACCAGCCACTTGAGGGTGCCGGTCTTCTGGACCGGGGTCTCCACCGTGCGGGGCGGCCTGGGCGTCTCCCGCGGGGCGGGGCTCTGATGAGCGGCGGCGGTGTTTCCGCGCACCGTGGCGTCAATCTCCGCGAACGGGTTCACCGAGGCGGCTGCGGCCGGAGCCTTCCGGGCGGGCGCCTTCTGCGGCCGGTCTGTCTGCTGGGGCGGACGCAGCACGGTGCGATCCGCGTTCTCGAAGGGCGGGGTCATCTCCCCGGTGGTCTCCGTCGAGGTCACGGTCCGCTCGTCCATCCGCCCCGAGCCGGCCCGGGCCAGCGCGGCCTTCGGACCGGACACCCCGTCCGGCTTGGCCTTCAGCGCCTGCTTCGGCCCCGAGCCGCGCATCTGCTGGGGCGGGGTGACCAGCGGTCCGGAGCGCACCACCTTGCCGTCGTCCTGACCGGGGCGGCGCTTGGCCGGCGCGGGGGCACGCACATACCCGGTCTTCTCGTCGGCGTTGGCGTCGGTCAGCAACTGGCGGGTCTGGTCGCGGCGTTCCAAAAAGTGCCGCACCACCAGGGCGCCGCACTGCTCCTGGTCCCAGATCAGCTCGCGGCTGACCTTCTCCAAGGCCCGGCCCATCTCCAGCGCCGACCCGAAGCGGTCCTTGCGATCCTTGGCCAGCGCCTTGAGCACCACCCGGTCCAGCTCCGGGGTCACATCCCGGTTCCGCTCGGAGGGCGACCAGACCTCCATGTCCAGCACCGCCAGCAGCTCCGAGGTGGGGTCGTTGCCGTAGAAGAGCCGGGACCCGGTGAGCATCTCGTGCAGCACCACGCCCAGGGAGAACACGTCCGCCCGGGCGTCCAGCTCCTCGCCGCGGACCTGCTCCGGAGACATGTAGCCGCTGGTGCCCTTCACCATCCCCGCGGCGGTGCGGGTGGCGCGCCCCTGGGCCTTGGCGATCCCGAAGTCCAGCAGCTTGGTGATCCCGTCATAGGTCACCATGATGTTCTTTTCGGCCACGTCCCGGTGGATGGTGGGCCGGGCCCGGCCCAGCGGATCGGTGAAGGTGTGCGCGTAGTGCAGCGCGTGCGCGGTGTCCCGCACCGCGGTCAGCGAGAAGCCGGTGGGGATCGGCTCCTGGGCGTCCGCGCAGGCCTTGGCGATCTCCACCAGGTCCGCCCCGGGGATGAACTCCATCGCCAGGAACAGCTCGCCCTCCGCCATGTCCAGGTCATAGACGTGGGCGATGTTGGGGTGGGTGAAGGCGGCGGTGATCTTCGCCTCGTCCAGGAACATCTGGACCGCCTCCTCCTCGGCCTTCACGTCCGGGAGGACCTTCTTGAGCACCACCAGCTTCTTGAAGCCGCCGGGACCGCGCTGGAAGGCCAGGAAGATCTCGGCCATCCCCCCCTCGGACAGACGGGAGACGACCTCGTACTTACCGAGCTTCCGGCCGCTCGCCGCATCCTTCGTGAGGGTCAGGGTCCGGGCACTGGCCATGGGCGCGAGGAGACCATACCCCGTCCCGGTTCGGGATGCCTCTCTCCGGCCAATCTTCCGGCGGTCTGCAAGAAGTGCGGCGGTGCTGCAGTCGCTGGTCCGGGAGGCGTGGGGCCTACTGCCCCGCTCCATGCGCGCGGATCCTGGCCACCATCCGTGTCACCTGCTCCGGCGAGAGGTCCGCCTCATAGAAGCGCAGGAACAACTGCACCCGCTCCTCGGTGGGGGTGATTCCCGGATGCTGGGCCCGGAGGGAGGAGAGCACGACCTGTCGGGCGGTGTCGAACATCGACGCGCCCATCCGCGCGCGTTCCTGAGGGGAGCGCGCCATCATCAAGCGAAGAAAGAGGGCCTCGGCCCTCGCGGTGGTGTCTTCGCTCAACTTCGCACCTCGGCCAGGAGTTCGACGACTCCCAACTCCTTCGCCCATCGGTCGATGTGCTGCCAATCCAGGTCGGGCACCGCGGCGATCAGATTCCGCACGTCCCGAAGCTGAAAATCCGAGTGGGATGCCCTCGCCCAGTCCAGCTTCGACAGGAGGAGGTCCTCGGCGGTGACGATCCACAGCGAGAGGCCCGCGTAATCCACCCTTCGGCGGCGAGAGAACTCGTCGACCCGGTAGGGTGTGTCCTTGCGCACCACCATGTCGACCTTGATCACCCGCTCGACGTGGATCAGGTTGAACATCCGGCGGTTCGCGATGGCGGCCTTCACCTCCTCCAGGTCCGCGCCAAAGTCCTCCTCGAAGAGCTCCACGATCCCGGCTGCGTCGGGACCACGCAGGTTCACCACCAGGTCCATGTCGCGCGTCATTCGCGGCTGGGCGTAGTGGTTGAGGGCCATCGATCCGCTGAGCATGTACTGGATGCCAGCCCCCTCCAGTCTCCCGGTGACCAATCCCAGGATCTCAAGCTCGTCGCTCACCTCTCTGACGATAGGGCTGCTTCGGTGGGTTGAGAAGCGGTGCTTCACCTGCCCCCCGCGGCGCAGGCAATCAAAGCGCCGCTGGCCCCCGAGAGGCATTCCACAGGGAGCCCCCGCTGATCGCAGTAGAAGCCGATCCGCTCGGTCAGTGACACCAGCCGTCGCTCCAGCTCCTCGCGCGCCGGCGCGGCCAGGGGGCCCTTCCAGCGGACCTGGGTCTGCATCTGCAGCTTCTCTCCGGTCAGTTGTCCCACCACCTGCACCTGGCCCGACGGGACCAGGGCGGCGTGGATCTTCCGCGGGTCCAGCGTCCAGCTCCGCGCCTCGGAGTCTCGCTTTGCCCCCACCCCCAGGTCCTTGAGGCTCTGGTTGAGGCAGGGGTCCACAGACGCGGGCAACAGCAGGCGGACCTGGATCTCACCGTCGACGAGGGGAGCGGGCTCCGGCTGGGCTGCAAGCGACTGACGCTCGCAGCCCAGGCTCAGCGCCGCCAGCAGTCCGACCATCCACAGGGTGTTTCGCATCCGCGCGGCTGGTGCACGTCAAGGGCCACCCGGGTCTCGACCGAGCACTCCTCGGAAGAACCTCTGCGAACTTTGCTGGTTCGACCCTTCCGCGCGCAACGGCTGCGTCTGCACCGCTGGGATTGAGCCCGGTCCCCCTGGCGTCACTCGGACGGCACGCGAATGGCAAAGCGCTTGGACCGAACAACCTCGTCTTCCGCTGGAGCGCTCTGAACATGAATCGACTGGTCCTGGCCGCGTGCGTGGCCGCTCTCACCTGGGGATGTGCCGACAAGCCCGCCGCGGCCCCCGCGCCGCTGCCCCCCGCCAGCGCTCCCCAGGCGGCGCCCGCGGCTGCCGCTTCCTCCGGCACCATCACCGACGCGGATCGCAAGCTGGCCGCCGAGACCTTCGCCACCCGCTGCACCCCCTGCCACGGGCCCAGCGGTAAGGGGGATGGTCCCGCCTCCGCCGGGCTGACCCCCAAGCCGCGGAACCTCGGCGACGCCGAGTGGCAGAAGAGCGTCACCGACACGCACATCGAGCAGGTCATCTCCTACGGGGGCGCGGCGGTGGGCAAGAGCCCGGCGATGCCGCCCAACCCGGACCTGGCGGACAAGCCTGTGATCAAGGCGCTGCGCGAACACATCCGCCAGCTGCAGGGAAAGTAGTCGACCGAGGTCTCACTCAACGCAGCACCAACACCGGACGGCTGGCGCGTGGGCGCTGGCCCGGATCGGGAGAGTTGTGTCCATGAAACAGAAACTGGGGATTCTGGCAGGCGCCATCGTGGCGGTAGCAGCGAGCTTCGCCGCCTGCTCCGGCGGGAACAGCAAGACCAACGCCTCCACCGGCAGCGCTGGGGGTGCAGGGCTGACCGAGCTGATGAAGGCCCGCAACCTCAGCGAGGCCGACGTGCAGGCCGCGCTCAAGACGTATACCCCCAGCGGCCGCAAGGACGAGTACTACATCTTCGCGTCCGGCGGTCACGGCGGGAACGTGATCGTGATCGGCGTCCCGTCGATGCGGATCCTCAAGTACATCGGCGTGTTCACCCCCGAGCCCTGGCAGGGCTACGGCTTCGGGGACGACACCATCAAGCTGCTCAAGGAGGGCTCTCGCAACGGCCGGATGCTGACCTGGGGTGACATGCACCACCCGGCGCTGTCCGAGACCAAGGGCGACTACGACGGCCGCTACCTGTTCGTGAACGACAAGGCCAACCCCCGGGTGGCGGTGATCGACCTCAAGGACTTCGCCACCACCCAGATCATCGGCACCGAGCTGATCCAGTCCGAGCACGGCGCGACCTTCGTCACCCCCAACACCGAGTACGTGGTCGAGTCCTCGCAGTACCCGGCCCCGCTGGGGGAGGGCGCCTACGCCGACCCCAAGGCGGCCTTCAACGACAAGTTCCGCGGCGCGGTGATCTTCTGGAAGTTCAACAAGGAGAAGGGCCGGATCGAGAAGGAGAACTCGTTCGCCATCGAGCTGCCGCCGTACATGCAGGACCTCTCCGATGCCGGGAAGCTGGGCAGCGATGGGTGGGTGTTCATCAACTCCATCAACACCGAGCGGGCCTGGGGCGGAAACATGGAGGGCAACCCCTCGCTGGAGTCCGGCGCGTCGCAGAACGACATGGACTACATGCATGTCATCAACTGGAGGCGCGCGGAGGAGGTGGCCAAGACCAAGGCCAAGCTGATCGGCGACATGAAGGTGATCTCACTGAAGGACGCGATCGCCGAGGGGCTGCTGCACTTCGTCCCCGAACCCAAGAGCCCACACGGCCTGGACGTGACCCCGGACGGCAAGGATATCGTGGTGGGCGGCAAGCTGGACACCCACACCACCGTCTACTCGTTTGAGAAGATCAAGGCGCAGATCGACGCCAAGAAGTACGAGGGCGTGGACCCCTACGGCGTGCCGATCCTCTCCTACCAGGACTCGATCCGCGGCCAGTGCGAGATCGGCCTGGGGCCCCTGCACACGGTGTTTGACGACAAGGGCTTCGCCTACACCTCGGTGTTCATCGAGACCAAGGTGGCCAAGTGGTCGCTCAAGGACCTCAAGGTCGTGGAGAAGCTGCCGGTCCAATACAACATCGGCCACATCCTGGCGGCTGAGGGAGACACGGTCAGCCCGGACGGCAAGTACCTGGTGGCGATGAACAAGTGGGCGCTGGACCGGTTCAATCCGGTGGGCCCGCTGCTCCCGCAGAACTTCCAGCTGGTGGACATCAGCGGGGAGAACATGCAGTTGCTTTACGACCTGCCGATCCCCCTGGGCGAGCCGCACAACTCGCAGATGATCAAAGCGGACAAGCTGTCGCCGATCGAGATCTACAAGCCGGTTGGCTACAACCCGCTCAAGCAGCGCAAGGATGAGTTCGCGGTGGAGGGTGGCCAGGAGCGGGTGGAGCGTCAGGGCAAGGACGTCCACGTCTACATGAGCGCCATCCGCAGCCACTTCACCCCGGACATCATCCGGGTGAAGCAGGGAGACACCGTGCATCTGCACCTGACCAGTCAGGAGCAGGCGCACGACGCCACCCACGGGTTCACGATCAGCTCCTACAACGTCCACGTCTCGCTGGAGCCTGGCAAGCACGAGAATGTCACCTTCGTCGCCGACCGCCCGGGCGTGTTCCCGCTGTACTGCACCGAGTTCTGCTCGGCGCTGCACCTGGAGATGGCCGGCTACTTCCTGGTGGAGCCCAACTAGGCAGCCCCATGCGGACCCTCGCCCCCCTCTTGTTGCTGTTCCTCGCCGGATGCGCCGGGCCCAGCCCGGTGGGTCCGACTGGCACGGCTCCCCGAGGAAGGGCGAGGCCCGCGCGGCCGGACGACTGCCGGGCGGTCTCTGAGGCGGAGCTGAAATTCGCGCTGGCGGCGGCGAGTGCGGGCCAGGCGCTGTGTCTGGAGGCGGGTCGGTATCCTGGCCCGCTGGTGGTTCCCTCCAAAGTCACCCTCTGGGGTCCCCCAGAAGCGGTGATCCAATCCACCGGGAAGGGCACCACCCTGCGGCTGGAGGGGAACGGGGCGCGGCTGTTGGGAGTGACCGTGGATGGCAGCGGTGGCCGCTTCGATACCCTGGATGCGGCGGTCCACGTCACCGGCGAAGACGCGGTGGTGGAGGGGGTCCGGGTGGTGAACGCCACCTTCGGGATCCTGGTGGAGAAGGCAAGGCGGGCGCAGATCCTGGGCAACGAGGTGATCGGTGACGCCCAGGCGGCGCTGGGCCTGCGCGGCGATGGGATCCGCCTCTGGGAGACGCACGACTCGCTGGTGGAGGACAACCGGGTCCAGGACTCGCGGGACCTGGTGGTCTGGTACTCGCGGAACAACACCCTGCGGCGCAACCGGGTGACCGGCGGGCGCTACGGGACGCACTTCATGTACAGCCACGACTGCGTGGCGGAGGACAACCTCTACCGGGGCAACGAGGTGGGGGTGTTCGTGATGTACAGCCGCGGGATCCGGCTGACCCGCAACGTGCTGGCGCAGGGGACCGGCGCCGCCGGGATGGGGCTGGGGATGAAGGAATCCGGCGACCTGACCGCGGTTGAGAACCTGTTCCTGCACAACACGGTGGGGCTGTACGTGGACAGCTCGCCGATCCAACAGAACGAACACAACCGCTTCGAACGCAACGTGTTCCGGCTGCACGACGCGGCGGTGATCTTCCACGGCACCGAACGCAACAACGCCTTTTTGGCCAACACCTTCCGCGACAACCAGGCGCAGGTGCGGGTGGAGGGCCGGACCGATGGGCTCTCTACCGAGTGGAAGGGCAACAGCTTTGACGACTACCGCGGCTTCGATCTGGACCGCGACGGGGTGGGTGACGTGGCCTACGAGCTGAAGAGTCTCTCCGACGATCTGGTGGGCAGGCACGCCGGGCTGGCCCTCTTCCGGGGTTCGCCGGCGCTGGGGCTGGTCTCGGTGGCAGGCGAGATCGTCCCCATGTTCGAGGCCAAGGTGCTGGTGACCGACCCTGTTCCCCACCTGGGGGAGACGGTGCAGTTGGGCGCGCTGCAGGAGCTGCTCCGTGAGGATTGAACTCAAAGAGGTGAAGAAGCGGTTCGGCCGGAGCCAGGCGCTGCGCGGCGTCAGCGCCACCATCCCCGCCGGGCGGCGGCTGGCGCTGATCGGCCCCAACGGTTCGGGCAAGTCCACGCTGCTGCGCTGCGTGCTGGGGCTGATGGACTGCGAGGGAGAGGTCCTGCTGGACGGGCACTCGCCCTATGAGAACCGGGTGCAGGTGGCCAGGCAGCTGGCCTACGTGCCGCAGGTGGCGCCGCAGTTCTCCGCTTCGGTGCAGGAGCTGCTCAAGCTGGTCTCGGTCACCCGGCAGCTGGATCAAGAGCGGATCGTGCAGGTGGCCTCCCGGCTGGGTCTGGAGCTGGGCCCCCTGGCGGACCGGCCGTTCCGGGCCCTGTCCGGAGGGATGAAGCAGAAGGTGCTGCTGGCGATCGCCTTTGCCGCGCAGCCCAAGCTGCTGGTGCTGGATGAGCCCACCGCCTCGCTGGACGCCCGCTCCCGGGACCGGGTGTTCGAGCTGTTCTCCGAGGTGCCGCCGGAGGTGACCCTGGTGCTGTGCTCGCACCGGCTGGAGGAGCTGCGCCAGCTGGCGGACCACGTGCTGGCGCTGCAGGACGGCGTGGTGGAGTACGACGGCCCGGCGCACGTGCTGCGGGCCAGCGGGCGCTCGGCGGTGGAGGAGCTGCTGGACTCGGGGGAGGTGGCCCATGGCGCGTGAGCGGGGTGGAGTTCCAGGTTGGGTGCTGGCGCTGCTGGGGCTGGGCTTTGTGGGGGCGGTGGCCGCCGGGGTGCTGCGCTCGCAGCAGCTGGCGGACGGACCGGTCCCGGTGGTCTGGGACAAGACCTCCTGCGCCCACTGCCGGATGGCGGTCTCCGAGCGCGGCTTCGCGGCGCAGCTGCAGCTCAAGGACGGGCGGGTGCTGGACTTCGACGATCCGGGCTGTCTGTTCCGCCTGCTGGCGCCGGTGCGCGAGGACCAGCTCCACGCGCTGTGGTTCCACCATCTGCGGGAAGACCGCTGGCTGCCCGGGCAGGAGGTGGGCTTCGTGAAGGTCACCCCCACCCCGATGGGCTACGGCTGGGGCGCGGTGGACCCGGCCTCCGACGGCGCGGTGACCCTGCAGCAGGCCCGAAGTTCGGTCACAGCCTCACAGGAGGCCCACCGATGAGGCCGGCCTGGGCAAGCGAGGGTCTGGCCTCCGGGGAGATCCTGACCGCGGGGGCGTTCCCCCAGATGGGACAGATGGGCATGGCGAGGAGTCTGTGGCGTGAGGTGGGGGCGGTGGCGCGGCTGGACTACGCGGAGGTGCTCCGCTCGCGGTGGATGATCTTCTGCGGGGTGGTGTACGCGCTGATGGCGGCGCTGTTCGTGCTGGTGGGCCTGCGGGAGTCTTCGATGCTGGGCTTCACCGGGATGGGCCGGGTGGTGCTGTCCATGACCCATGCCCTGCTGCTGGTGCTGCCGCTGCTGGCGTTGACCGCCACCGGGCAGGTGGTGAACCGGGCCAGGGAGGACGGCACGCTGGAGCTGCTGTTCAGCCATCCGGTGCGCCGGGGCGCTTACTTTTTGGGGGTGAGCCTGGTCCGCTACGCGGTGCTGGTGGTCCCGCTGGTGGGGCTGATGTTGGGGATGGGGCTGGTGGGCAATCTGGTCTTCGGTCAGGACGTGCCGTGGGGCTTTCTGCTCCGGTCGCTGGCGATCAGCGCCGCGCTGCTGTTCGCCTTCGTGGGGCTGGGGATGGCCGTCTCCACCTGGGTCCGCAGCGGAGCCAAGGCGGTGATCTGGCTGCTGTTGCTGTGGGCGGCGGGGGTGGCGCTGGTGGACTTCGCGCTGATCGGGCTGATGCTGCAGTGGCAATTGCAGCCCCAGGCGGTGTTCATCCTCGCAGCGCTCAATCCGGTGCAGGCCGCGCGGATGGGCCTGCTCTCCAGCGTCTCCACCGAACTCTCGGCGCTGGGGCCGGTGGGGTTCTACCTGGCCAATCGGGTGGGCCCCAACGCGCTGCTGGCGCTGGGGGTGGTCTGGCCGCTGGTGGTGGGCGCGGTGGCCTGGCTGCTGGCGGTGCGGAGCTTCCGGCGGGCGGACCTGGTGTGAAGGTGAACGATGTTCAAGGAGGAGGCGGAGTCATGAAGCGGGTGCCCCTGGAGAAGTTCTACGCGTTCCTCAGCCAGCCACTGTTCCCAGCGGCGCGGGTGCTGCTGATGCTGGCGGTGGTCCCGCTGCTGCTGTCCTTCACCCAGCCGCTGTGGCGGATCTCCATGGAGGCGGCCCAGTACCCCAAGGGGCTGTACATGGACATCTACAGCTACAAGCTGGAGGGCGGGAACGAGGGGCAGGACATCAAGGAGATCAACACCCTCAACCACTACATCGGGATGAGCGCCATCGACCGGACGGCGCTGGCCGACCTGGACTGGATTCCCTTCGCGCTGGGCTTTCTGGTGATCTTCACCCTGCGGGTGGCGGTGATCGGCACGGTGCGCGACGTGTTCGACGCGGCGGTGCTCACCACCTATATCAGCGTGTTCGCCTTCGGCCGGTTCGCCTACCAGCTGTACACCTTCGGGCATGATCTCTCGCCCGAGGCGCCGGTGACTGTCGCGCCGTTCATGCCCGCGCTGCTGGGCAGCAAGGTGATCGCCAACTTCACCACCCACAGCCTCCCGCAGGCGGGTTCGGCGCTGATGGGGGTGTTCGTGTTCACCGTGCTGGGGGTGCTGGGGTGGCACCTGATCGCCGGAAGAAGGCGCGCGGTCCGTGAGCTGCGAGCGGCGGCGGCCAGTCTCGTGGAGGACTCCACCCGTCGCTCGAGGATCCAGGAAGGCGCAGAGACGGCAGGTTGATCAAATGATCAAGTCTCCGCAGCGGATGGCCCGAGTTGAAGCGGAATCTTGCTCATATGATCAACCTGCTGTGCCCGGCGTCCCGGGCAGGCCTTGCGGCGAGCCCTTCCTGCGCAGGGGGGCACGATCAGATTGAGGCTGCCCGGTCGTAGGGCTCACCCGACTCGGGAGGTGTTTGTGCTGTGGCTGCTCGACTTTGGGACGCGGAGCCAACGCGAGCCGCCGGGCACCCTCCGTCGCCGGTGACAGTGAACCCGAAGCTTTGGCAGTGTTGGGGAGGAGCGGGGCCAGGCTAGAATCCCGCCCCCGCGGGCGGCGCAGGACTCGCTGGGGGCGCTGTATGACCTGCTGGCCCCGCCCGCCTTCGAGGTCCAGGTGGCGGGGAGGCTGGTGCAGATCGGCCGCGAGCTGGGCGAGTACCTGGTCTTCCAATTGCTGTTCGCCCTCTGGGCGCGGCGGTACGGCTACCACGGCCGCTTCGGGGGGATGACCGCCAAGGAGCTGTCGGACGAACCGGTGGAGCGGTTCCCAGACGTGGTCCTCCGCCAGAACCGGAAGGAGCGGACCTACCTGAACCACGTGCTGGCCCGCAGCGAGGTGGACAGCAGCTACCCGACCTCTCGCCGTCTCTGGAGGCGGGAGCGGATGGGGCACTACGTCCCCAATCCGGAGCTGAGCCTCAAGGTGGTGGCGGCGGACGGGACCTTGGAGTGGAGGAACGTGCTGCAGGTGCTGAATCTGGAGTGGAGCGAGCGCCACCTGGCCCCCCGCGCGTCAGGCCGGCTGTGGCTGCCCAGCAATGGGGGAACGGTGCAGGACCGGACCGGGTGAGCGTGCCATCATATACTTGGCCACTTATACTTGCTGTATCATGGCCCAGCTCACCATCTATCTTCCGGAGGAGGTCGAACGCTCTGTCCGCCGCGAGGCGCGCAGGGCCAGGAAAAGCGTGTCCGCCTACCTCGCCGACCTGGCCACCGCGCGGGTCCTGCAGCAGGGCCGCGCAGACAGGCTGGCGGCGCTGTGTGGCAGTTGGGAAGGGGAATTTCCTTCCGGTGAGACACTGCCTCCGCTGGACGAGCCGCGGCCGTGACCTGGTTGCTGGACACCAACATCTGCATCGCCTTTCTCAATGACGGAGATGTCTCGGTGCGCCAACGACTGGCGGACCTTCCAGGGAACGAAGTCTTTTTGTGCAGCGTGGTGAAGGCCGAGCTGCTCTACGGCGCCCACCGCAGCGCCCGGGTGGACGCCAACCTGGCCCGGCTCAGCGAGTTCTTCCAGCTCTTCGACTCACTCCCCTTCGACGACCTCTCCGCCGAGCACTATGGTGTGCTGCGCGTCCAACTGGCAGGCGTGGGACAGCCAGTTGGCCCCAACGACCTGCTGATCGCCGCGACCGCGCTGGGAGCAGGGGCGGTGCTGGTGACCCGGAACCAGGGAGAGTTCAGGCGGGTCGCTGGGCTGCGGGTGGAGACGTGGTGAGCGCAGCGCGGTCAGCGAGCTTCCTTAGGCCGAGAGTCAGCAGCGATCCAGCCCGGCCGGTCCCGGGTCAGGAACGCTGAGAACTTCGCCAGCGCTGACCGGGCGGCCTTGCGGTCCGAGGTCGGCGCGAACGGGATGGTGCCGGCGGCCAGCCGCGCAAGGTAGTCCGCCGAGAGCCCATCGAAGCCTCCCTCCAGCAGCCGCGGTCCCAGGCCGGACTCACTGATAAACTTCAAGAAGCGCTCAATGGGCCGGGGGTAGGCGTCCACCGTGCCGGAGCCCAGCTTCCCCTCCTGCGCCAGCTCGCCCAGGTAGCCGCGGAACGCCTGCAGCGCGGCGCGCAGCTCGGGGTCTCCCGGCTGGGAAGGGGTCAGCTGGGTCGAAAAGCCGAGGGGAGAAGGCAGGCCCTCCTCCTCCAGGTCCTCCTCCAGCGCAGCCTCATCCACGCTCCCGGCGATGGACCGCTCCAGCAGCGCCGCCAGCTGTTCGGTCTCCAGCCGGCCGGCGACGCCGGTGCCGTCGAGGATGCCGGCGATCAGCGCGCGCTTCTCGCCGTGCAGCGCCAGGATGGACTCCTCGATGGTGCCGCGCGCCACCAGCCGGTAGACGGTGACCGCGCGGCCCTGGCCGATCCGGTGTGCCCGGTCCGTGGCCTGGTCCTCCACCGCCGGGTTCCACCAGGGATCCAGATGGATGACGTAGTTGGCGGCGGTCAGGTTGAGGCCCACGCCCCCGGCCTTGGTGGAGAGCAGGAACAGGTCCGCCTCGCCTGCCTGGAAGCGCTCGACCCGGCGCTGGCGTTCCGCCTCCGGGGTCTGCCCGTCCAGATACAGGTAGCGGAGCCCCCGCGCGTCCAGCGCTTCGCGGACCTTGCCCAGATGCTGGGTGAACTGGCTGAAGACCAGCGCCTGGTGGCCCTCCTCCCGCAAGGAGTCCACCAGCTCCAACAGCGCGTCCAGCTTGGAGGTTGGCCCCGACCACTGTTTGTCATGCAGCCCCGGATGACAGGCCAGCAGCCGCAGGCGGGTCAGCGCGGCCAGGACCTTGAACCGCCGCTCCTCCGGAGGGCCGCCGTCCCGCCCCTCCAGCTCGGCCACCGCGGCCAACCGGGCTTCTTCGTAGAGCGCGCGCTCGGGCGGCGAGAGCGTCACCTCGCGCACCGCCTCCGTCTTGGCCGGCAGCTCGGAGGCCACCTCCGCCTTGGTGCGGCGCAGCAGGAAGGGCTGCAGGAGGCGGGAGAGGCTGCGGCGCTTCTGCGGATCCTTGTTGCGTTCGATGGGGAGCCAGTGCCGCTCGCGGAACTGGGCCTCCGAGCCCAGCAGGCCGGGGACGACCACCCGGAACAGGCTCCAAAGCTCGCCCAGGTGGTTCTCCAGCGGGGTGCCGGTCAGGGCCAGGCGGAAGTCGGCTTGCAGCTCGCGCACCGCGCGGGCGCGCCGGGTGGAGGCGTTCTTCACCGCCTGGGCCTCATCCAGCACCAGGGTGGCGAAGGTCCGGGAGGCGAAGCGCTTGGTGTCCCGCAGCAGCAGCCCGTAGCTGACCACCAGCAGGTCGCCTGGGCCCAGCGCCGCCAGCACCGCCTCCCGGTCGGCGCGGTGGTAGAGCTGGACCCGCAGGGTGGGCGCGAACTTCTGGGCCTCGCGCTCCCAGTTGAACCCCAGCGAGGTGGGCGCCACCACCAGCTGGGGGCCCAGCTGCTGCCGGGAGACCAGGAACGAGAGCGCCTGCAGCGTCTTTCCCAGCCCCATGTCATCTGCCAGGCAGGCGCCGGGGCTCCACTGGGCCAGCCGCGTCAGCCAGTCGAAGCCTGCCCGCTGATAGGGCCGGAGGCTGGCGGTCAGCGACCCGGGAAGGACCGGCACCAGGTCCCGTGCCGTCCGCAGGCGCTGGGAGAGGGCGCGGAAGCTGTCGCAGGCGGCCAGCTCGCGGACCTGCTCCTCCAGCGGCTGGAGCAGCGCGCCGGCCACCCGGCTCAGCTGGGGACCCTGGGGGGAGTCCTCCGCCGCCTCGGCGACGGGGGCCAGGGCCGCGCGCAGCTCCTCGCTCAGCTCGACCCAGGTCTCATCGTCGACCCGGACGTAGCGTTCCTTGGAGCGGGCCGCCTGGAGCAAGAGCGCCAGGTCCAGCCGGCCAGCGTCCAGGGTGGCCTCGCCGGAGAGGCCGAACCAGTCGCGGCCCTCGGAGACCTCCACCCGCAGGTCCCGGGGGAGCACCTTCCCGCGGACCCGGGGCCGCTTGGGCGGCCAGATCACCTCCACCCCTTCGGTGGACAGCTGCTCCAGCCGCCCCAGCGAGTCCAGGGCGGCCTCGCCCTGCAGCACCGTGGAGAACCCGTCCTCCGGGGCGTCAGGGAAGGCGCGGGCCCAGGTGGCGGTGGCCAGCGCGCGCTCGGCGTCGAACTCCCGGCGGCAGTAGCGTCGTTGCCCCTCCTGCGTCGCCCGCACCACCTCCGGCCCCTCTCCCGGGGGCAATGGCAACGCCCCGGGCAGCGGCCGGATCCGAAGTTCGGCGGTGAGCCCGCCTGTGCCATCCACGGTCACCGCGAAGGTGAGCCCAGGCTGGGGCGGGACCTCCATCCCCATCAGCTCTGGGGGGAGTTCGGAAGGGAGCCCCACGCGCTCCAGCGTGTCCACCACCGCCTCCACGGCCTGGGCGGGGAAGACGGCGCCGCGGCTGGCCAGCACCCCCAGCGCGGACCAGACGTCGGCGCGCAGCCTGCCCACCAGACACCGGTGGGCGTCGCGATCCACATGAATCAGTGTGTGCGCGGAGCGGCTGGCGCGCTGGAGGCAATCGTCCGGGAGGGCGTGTCCGTTGACCGAGGGGACCAGCCGGAGGGAGTCACCCACCGGCAGGCAGCGGAGCGTCACCGGGCCGACCACCAGCTCCAGCGGGGTGGTCCGGTCGGTGACCAGGTACACCGGGACCTTTCCGGCCAGCGCGCAGAGGGCCTCGGTGGCGGCGGCGCCGTCGGCCAGCAGCCGGGCCGCGGTGCGATCCGCCTCCTTCACGAACGCGCCGGTGTGGACCGCCAACTCCTCGGGTTGGATGGCCGTCCCCTTGGTGTATCCCCCGCGCTTGAGTGGCCTTTGAAGGAGTGGGGCCAGCCGGGTCATCCACGGGTCGAAATGGAAGGTCCAGATGATCTGGCCCTGGGAAACTTCGGGGTCCGTCGCGCGCGTCAGGAGCTGGAGCGTCCGTCCCCAGGCGGGAAGGGCCAGCTCCGCGGCCAGCGCCGCCGTCTCCGGGCGATCCGCGCGCAGCAGCGCCAGGGCAGCGTCCACCGCGGCCACCTGGTGCCGGCAGGCCTCGGTCTCCTCTGTCTCCATCAGCTCGCAGTCGCAGAAAATGCGGGGGCGCCGTTCGGAGTCGAAGGAGATCCGGACGCTGACCGCCGAGTCGTAGCCTCCAGTCCGGGGGTCCTCGTACTGGAAGTTCAGCGGCTCGGCGCGAAAGGAGCTCCTGCTCTGGGAGATCACCGCCATCGGGGTCGGCTTGGCCAGGGGTCGCAGCCGGGCGCGCAGCTCCAGCAGACGTTGGGCGATCTCCGCCAGGGGCGCGGGCCCAGGCAGCGGCAGGGCCAGCAGGCGGGGCTCCTCTGCCTCCGCGTCGATGACGTGCTGGGCCTCCCTCAACAGCCACCCCACCACGGCGGCCCGGATCAGCCGCTGGCCGGGGGGCTGGTGGAGGTAGGTGGGTGCGACGACATCCTCCACCAGGATCGTCTGGCGGCGAGGGATCGACCGGAGCGCGTCCCGGACGCCGGCGCCGGTCAGCTCTCCTTCGATCGCGCTGATGGGAACCAGCAACGCGTCCAGGATTCCCCGCGACTCCGCCCAGGAGACCAGCTGCCTCCGCTCCGAGGGCAGGTCCACCACGGGGGGAGCGCCCTCCGTCAGCGCGGACACCAGGAAGCCGGCCAGGAAGGCGCCGCAGCAGCGCACCAGGCCCTTGCGTGAGGAGAGGTTCAGTTTGCTGGTGGCGAGCCTCCAGGTCCGATCATCCGAAAGGAGAGAGCGAAGGGGCGTCCGCGCCAGCGGTTCGTACGGGTCTTCAAGCGTCCTTCGAAGTGCGGCCGGCAGCATCGGATCATCCAGAAGCTCGCGCAGCGGCCGGTCCAGCGCCTGCGGCCCCAGCCCCGCACGGGCGGCGGCCCGCAGGAGGTGCGCAGGCGATTCGGCCCTCATCAGGGTGGCGATGGCTTCCTTCGACATGGGCCGGGGGACTTATCCGACCGGCCCGACAGACGCATCCGGACGAAGAGAGGGCCGGTCGAGGTTCCTCAAGGAATGCTTGGCGGCCATATCGGACTTGGGCTTAAGCTCAAGGCTCTCTGGAGGAGCTGGAATTGCGAGGAGAGACGGCGACGCGCCAGTTGAAGCTCCTGCTGATGCTGGACAACCGTCGGGAGGGCCTGGGGCTGGACGAAGCCGCGGCCGAGCTGAACACCGGCCGAAGAACCGTGTACCGGGACCTGGAGGTGCTCCAGGCGGTGGGGTTCCCGGTCGTCTCCGAGATGGAGGGGAGACGGGCGCGGTGGAAGCTGATGGACGGGCACCGCAGCCGGGTGCAGGTCTCGCTCAGCTGGGCCGAACACCTCTCGCTGCACCTGGCGGTCAGCTCGCTGCAGGGCTTCGAGGGGACCTTCGTCCATGACAGCGCGGTCGGGGCGGTGGAGAAGCTGAGGGCGGCGCTGCCCGGGGCGATGGCGGAGCGGATCCGCGCGCTTTCCAAGCTGGCCTCCGCGCAGCGGGGAGGGCACGACTACAGCGGGAGGGCGGAGACCATCCGGGGGCTGACCGAGGCCATCGACGAGCGGCGAACGGTCCAGGCGCGCTACCGCAGCCGGCCCGGAGGCCCGGGAGCAGCCCGGAGGCTGGACCCGCTCCACCTGCACGTGTCCGGAGGCGCGATGTACGTGCTGGCCTGGTGCCACCGTTCGAAGGAGGTGAGGACCTTCCTGGTGGACCGCTTCGATGGGCTGGAAGTGACCGGGGACCGGTTCGAGCCAAGGGAGGACTTCGATCCAGGCACCTACCTGAGGGACAGCTACGAGGCCTGGCACGGGAAGCCGGAGCCGGTGCGCTTCGTGGTCGCGCCACCGATCACCCGGCTGTTCCTGGAGCGAAAGCACCACCCCTCCCAGCGGGTGCAACTTCGTGGCGACGGGAGCGCCGAGGTGACGATGCGGGTGCCGATCGTGCCGCCGCTGGTCGCGTTGCTGGGTGGCTACGGAGCGCAGGTGTCGGAGATCGCGCCGGCGGAGCTGGAGACGAAGGTGGGCGAGAGGGTGAGGGGGACTGGGTGAGCGGGAC
>JALYOC010000003.1 GCA_030857095.1 Myxococcota bacterium
GAGTAGGCCCGCTCCCTCCTGCGCGATGTCCCGTCCCTACTTCAACCACCGGGCTGATCAGCTCGAAGCGCTCCTGACCGCGAAACAGGCCGACGCGGCGGTCCTGCGTGACCTGAGACTCGAGCTGGGCCATCGCAAGACCGCCCGTGCCCGCGCTCTCCAGGAGCGGGTCATCAGGGCAGAGGCGAAGCTGTCTGCCGCGTCGAGTCCAGCCGAAGCCGCGTCATCCTCCTCCGCGCCACCCAACTCCCGGAGGACGGCCCCTTCGCCCGCTGCTTCCGCTGCGCAGCCCATCACCACACGGCCACAGTCGGTCCCGCCGGTCGCCCAGTTCCGCGAAGCGCCAGCGAGACCCTCTTCAGCGGCTTCCGCGCCAGAGCCCCGCTCTCGCGCTCCGGACCTCCCTCCACCCGACCCAGGTTCCGCCTCCGCGCTGCTCGACGCCTGGATCGCGCTGGAGGTGTTCTCGCCGCAGGGCTTCAACAAGCCGGAGGACCTGGTCCCTGACGACTCTCGGCGGATTGCCCGATTCCAGGAGAAGAGGCTTCCCTGGGAGGGAGAAGGGGAGAAGAGCCGCCCCAAGAAGCGGCTGTTCTACCAGGTCGTGCTCGGAGAGCTGGACCTCTCCGCCTCCTTCGAGGCCTTGCTCCGGCGCTACGCGGACAACGCCCCGGAGCGCCCGTCGGGCAAGAAGAGCAGCCCGCTGGCGGTGATCATCTGCGACCAGCGCGGCGTGCCGGCGCCGGACTCGGTGGTGCTCTCCAGCTTCGGCTGGGGCCTGCCCATTGCACTGGAAGGCGAACTCCACCAGTTGGGCCAGTGGCGCACCGAGTCGAAGCGCCTCACCGAGGAGCTCTCGCGGCGGCTGCCCCGGGACGACGGCGAAGGCTCCGCGCTGACCCGCGCCCAGCTCGACTCGCTCTTCCGCTGGGTGGTCCAGCAGTTCGGGCTGGACCCGGCGCTTGTCCGCCCTCCGTCCTTTGCCGTCCGGACCTACCAGCACATGTTTGTCTCCGGGCCGCCCGAGCCGCTTCTGCTCAACAGCTTCTTCCTCGCCGACTTGGCCACGGCCCGCACCTCTCTGGAGGCCGGCAACGCCCCGGCATCCCTTCAGCGTTACCTGGGCCTCACCACCCCCGCTGCCCAGGTGGACGTGCTGCGTGATCCCCAGGAGCTCCGGCGGCTGCTGGCTCCGGCGGCCACTCCTACCGCGCGCTGGCCGGGCCCCCTGCGGTCGCCGCTGGTGGCGCTCCAGCAGGTCGCGGTGAACGCCGCCCTCGCCTCGTCGCCTGGGGAGGTGCTGGCGGTGAACGGGCCTCCGGGCACCGGGAAGACCACCCTGCTTCGGGACGTGGTGGCCGCGGTGGTGACAGCCCGGGCGGAGGTGCTGGCCACCTTCGATGATCCTGAGCGGGCCTTCCGTGCCTCCACCGTGACCTTCACCTCCAACGGTGCGCAGGTCCGGCTGCACCACCTGGACCCTCGGCTGCGCGGCTTCGAGCTGGTGGTCGCCTCCTCCAACAACAAGGCGGTCGAGAACGTCAGCGCCGAGCTGCCCGGGCTGGGCGCCGTCTCCTCGGACCTCCCAGGCCTGCGCTACTTCTCGTCCCTGGCCTCCGCGCTGCGCGGGGGCGACGCCTGGGGCCTGGTGGCCGCGGTGCTGGGCAACGCGTCGAATCGATACCAGTTCCAGGAGACCTTCTGGAGCGACGAGGACCGGGGGCTCAACACCTACCTGGCGGTGGCGGCCGGGACCCCGCGGCAGTTCAAGGAGGAGGGCACCGGGGTCCTGCGCCCGCCGCGAGTCGTGGAACTCGAGCAGCCACCCTCCAGCCACGCCGAGGCGCTGGCTCGCTGGCGGACCGCCCGGCAGCAGTTTGCCGCGGCGCTCAAGGCCAGCGGGCAGGTTCGCGACTCGCTGCAGCGGATTCACGCCCTGGACCAGGAGGTGCACGAGCGGCAGGCCCGGCTCGAAGCGCTGGAGGAGCAGCGGCCGGCCGCGGAGCTCCCGCTGAGCGCGGCGCTGAAGACTTTCGCCGCGGCCGAGGCGCGGGCACAGGAGGATGTGCACTTCCTCTCCGGACTGGAGCAGCGGATCCGCCAGCATCGGGTCTCGCAGAAGCCCGGGCTGCTGCCGCGCCTCTTCCGCACCGCCAGCGCGCGCCCCTGGCTGGATGAACTCAAGCAGCTCCAGGCCCGGCTCCAGGAGGCCAGCCGGACCTCGGCCCAGAGCCAGCAGGCGCTGGAGGCGGCCGGCCGGGAGCAAGAGCGGGCGCTGCAGGTCCTGCGGGAGCAGGAGGGCCGCCTCGCCTCCGAGCGTCGGGCACTGGAGGAGGCCAGGACGCAGCTCACCGCCGCCGCAGCCCGCCTGGGCGCGCCCACCGGGTCGGCGGTGGCCGCCGCCAGCCACGCGGAGCGACAGCTCTCCACCGCCTGGTTCGACACCCGGGCACAGCACACCCGAGACGAGCTGTTCGTGGCCGCCATGGCCCTGCACCGGGCGTTCATCGACGCCGCGG
This sequence comes from Myxococcota bacterium, assembly GCA_030857095.1. GTDB lineage: Bacteria > Myxococcota > Myxococcia > Myxococcales > Myxococcaceae > JALYOC01. Next base: position 2,520 of record JALYOC010000003.1, read on the forward strand.
CCGCGCCGCTGCGCCACAACCTGGCAGGGATGATGCGCGAGCTGTGGACCGGCGTCCCCCGCGCCAGCGCCGAGCTGGTCCACGACCTGTGGGCCTCGCTGTTCCTGGTGATCCCGCTGGTCTCCACCACGTTCGCTTCGGTGGAGAAGATGTTCGGCACCCTCCCGCTCTCCTCCCTCGGCTGGCTGCTGATCGACGAGGCCGGGCAGGCCACCCCGCAGTCGGCGGTGGGCGCGGTGATGCGCGCCAAGCGGGCCATCGTGGTCGGGGACCCGATGCAGGTGGAGCCGGTGGTGATGCTCCCCGAGTCACTCACCCGCGCGGTCTGCGAGCGCTTCGGCGTGGACCCCACCCGGTTCGCCGCCCCCACGGCCTCCGTCCAGACCCTGGCGGATCGGGTGTCGCCCATCGTGGCCACGTTCGAAACCAAGGCCGGCTCCAGGGCGGTCGGGGTGCCGCTCCTGGTCCACCGCCGCTGCGCCGAGCCGATGTTCGGGATCTCCAACGCGGTGGCCTACGAGCACCTGATGGTCCAGGCCAAGGCCCAGGCGACCTCGGAGATAGGGAGGGTGCTGGGGCCCTCGCGGTGGCTGCACGTGGAGGGCAGCGGCACCAGCCACTGGTGCGAAGAGGAGGGGGAGGCGCTGCTGGACCTGCTGCGCCGCCTGGCCCAGGAGCGCGTCACCCCGGACCTGTACGTGGTCTCCCCGTTCCGGGCGGTGGCCGAGCAGGCCAGGGACCGGGTCCGCCGCTCCGGGGTGCTGGCCCCGGGGACAGACGTGGACCGGTTCGTCAGGGACCGGATAGGCACCATCCACACCGTCCAGGGCCGGGAGGCGGAGGCGGTCATCTTCGTCCTCGGCGCCCCGATGGCCACCCAGGCCGGCGCCCGCGCCTGGGCAGGCGGCAGGCCCAACCTGCTGAATGTGGCGGTCACCCGCGCCAAGGAGCGGCTGTACGTGGTCGGGAACCGGGAGCAGTGGAGAAGGGCGGGGTGCTTCCGGGAGCTGGATGCGGCGCTTTAGGTCCTCGGAGGCTTAGGTCCGGGCGCGGGTTTGGGCGTCGCTTCGTCGCCCTTGCCTGCTTCGAGAACCGCGCTGGCGGTGATCAGGCAAGCCAGTCCGGCATTGAGCTTCCTGAGCCTTCGTAGAAGCGGGCCAGCCGTGCACGCACCTTGCTCTCAGCACGTCGGGTCCCGTTCTCGTTCACCAGGCCCAACCACCGCAGTGCGTTGCGTCCACTGAAGTCACCGAGGAAGTCCGGGCTCACGTTGCCGAAGTGCTCCGTCATCGTGTCGATCATCTTCGAGTAGAACTGCGTACCGATTCCCTGCAGGACGTTCATGTACCAGTCGCTCCCGTACATCAGCCTCTGGCGGAGCTTCTCGTAGGGGCTGGCGGTCAACGTGCGCAGCAGGTTGATGAAGTCCTCCTGCTCCGCGATGTCGATGTTGCCCAGGTCGGCAAATACCGACTCACTGTCCTTGGCCAGGTTGGCAGCCCGGAGCGCCCAGGACCTGGCGAGGGGGGCGTCCTGGTCCTCCAGCCCCTCGAGATGTCCGAAATGGCCGAAGTTGAGGCGGAGCTTGGGATAGCGGTGCAGCACCGGTTCCCAGTTCGCCGGGTGACCGAAGAACCGGAACGCCCGGTCGAAGCGGTTCGCTGAGCCGCAATGGACGATGACCGGAACTTCCTCCCGCTCGCAGTAGGCATAGAAGCGGTCCAGGGCACGATCGATCCTTGCTCCAACCCCACCCTGTTGCAGGTGGCGCAAGGCGCCGTTGGAGGTGGCCTGGAACCCGACCGGGGGATACAGCTTCACCCCCACGAACCCGCCGTGCTCCACCGCCCAGCGCACCAGCTGATAGCTACCCCGAACGTTCGTGGTCGGCACCAGTCGCTCTGGCCAGGCTCCGGAGGGCGGTTCCAGGGGGCGGTCCTCATAGGGGGCCGGATTGGCTGGATCGTAGAGGTGGGTGCCGTCAGCGGCGTCATCCTCCACCTCGCGGCGAGCGTCGAAGGCGACCATCCCGTGCAGACGCGCGGCACCCGTGGTTCCTACCTTGCCAACGATGGAGAGCTTCGAGAGCGCCTCCATCACCCGGATCTGCTCGGCGGGTGGCGTCTGGGCGGAGGTCCGGCCACGGTCGCTGCTCCGGGTTCCCGTCCAACGATCGAAGTCGACCAGCGCCGGCATGAACAGCTGGACCGCCCCCGAGGCGGCGACCATTGCTTCCGCCTGCTCACGGCGTGAGCTGCGCGCAGTCTTCAGGAAGTCCAGGCCCCACGCGATCTGGCGCACAATGCCCCGGGCAATGCCGACCAGATCGGTGGACTTCTGCATCTCCCCCCAGGCGGTGTCGTCCCGGAGCTCCGCGGTATCCTCCTCTTGAAGAACCAAGGTCAGCAACTCCTCCGCCGAGAGCATCTGGAGGCTCTTGTTTCTCACGGCTGCCTTGACCCGCAGCTCCTTCGTACGCGCATCCGCTGTCCGGCCGACCGGCTGTGGGGCGCGGAGCGACTCACGGAGTCCATCCGCAATCAGCCTTCTGGCCTCAGCCAAGGAGTCTCCCTCGACTTGCTTCAGGGCCTGAGGGGCTGACCGCTGTGCCGACGCACGCAGCAGTGGAAGCAGCTCCTCAAGCTCCTCCGCTCCGCTGGGCGCCGCGTTGGCAATCGCCGTCGCTGCCGCATAGACGGGCTCAAGCAGGTCGGCAACCAGCTTGCCCGCGATCCCGGAGACGAGGTGGTGGAGGAAACCCCGCACCGGGATGTCGCGCCCGTTGAAGACATGAGAGTGGGCATCGGCGATGACCGATACTGTTGGCCCGGAGGGCGCCGGGAGCGCAGGGCCCTCGTTCTTCGGTCCGGCCCTCGGCTCGTCTTTTCTTGGGCCTCCTGGGGTTACACAGGCCGTGGCGCCCACCACCAACGCGCCGCCCAACAGCATCTCTCTCCTGGAGACATCCACAGGTCGCCGCTCTGACATGGTCCCTCCCTTTCAAGGGAAGACTTGAGTAATGTCGGAAATTGGTCAAGACCCGTGTTGCCTGGAGGTTTGCGTGCGTCCGACTGCGTCGTGGTGGGTTCTTCCCTGTCTGGTTCTCGTTCCGACGCTGGCTTCTGGGCAGACCAGGACCCAGAAGGACCAACAGGCGATGGAGGTCTCTAAAGCGGTGATGGCTGAAACCGGAGCCGTGGCGCATGCCGCGGATCTGCAGGTCACCGATCTGATGCTGATGAAGCTGCAGTTCGAAGCCCTGGCCGCCAACTCCAGGTCCAAGCTGGAGAAGGAAACGGCGGTCTTCAACGCTCAACGGGCAGAGCGCCAGGCGGAGCTGGCAGCGACGCTGCGCGGACGGCCGAAGATCGCCGGGATCAACTCGCAAAAGGCCGCTCCGGATCAGTTTCCCTATCAGGTGGCGCTGCTGCATTCGGGGTTCTGGGATCGGAGACGGGCGCAGTTCTGTGGGGGCTCTCTGCTCAATGAACGTTGGGTGCTGACCGCCGCCCATTGCTTCCGCAAGAACACTCAACCAGGAGACGTGGAGGTGCTCTTCGGCACCACCCGGATCTCCACCGGCGGAGCGGTGGCCAAGGTGGCGAAGATCATCCGCCATACGAGTTTCAAGAACGTGGTGCTCGGCCACGACATCGCGCTGGTGAAGCTGTCGGAGCCTGTGAAGCCGCCCGGGACCGTGCGGCTGCCAGATCCGTCCTCGGCGGGGCTGGCCAACGCGTTGGCGGTGGTCTCGGGTTGGGGCGACACCTTCGAGGGAAGCAGGCAGGGGTCTGACGATCTGCTCTACGTCCGGGTCCCGACCGTTGGGCGGGAGGCCTGCCGCCAGGCTTATGAGGGAGAGATCAGCGAGGACGTCCTATGCGCAGGAGATGAGGAGGGTGATGCCTGTCAGGGGGACAGTGGTGGCCCTCTTGTTCTTCAGGGGCCTGAGGGTCCGATCCAATCGGGGATCGTCAGCTGGGGAGACGGTTGCGCACGGGAGAAGGTGTTTGGCGTCTACACCTCGGTCGCTCACTACAAGCAGTGGATCGCCGAACACCTCAAGTAGCCGGGCGGTAGCGAGAGCAGAGCGTGACCGACATCCTTCACTTCACTCATCTGGACAACCTGGCCACCATCATCCAGGACGGCGGCCTATATTCGGACGCAGAGATCATCCGACTCCAGAGGAAGACTGCGCGTTCCGGCAACGCGCAGATCAAGCAGCGTCGTCTGTCCCAGCCCATCCACAGCGGCGTGGGGATGGGCGGCTATGTTGGCGAATACGTGCCGTTCTACTTCGCTCCGCGCTCCCCCATGCTCTACATCATCCAGTGCGGGGCCGTGCCTGGGGTCAGCTCGGATCAGGACCAGATTGTGTACCTGGTCTCCAACGCTCTGGCCTTTGCTGCTCCCTCCTTCGTTGTCACCGATGGCAACGCGGCGGCGACCCTGACCCGCCACTATGGAACCCACGCCGCGCTCCAGACCCAGGTCGACTGGGCTCTGATGAAGTCGACCTACTGGAACGACACAGATCAGGACGGGGACCGAAAGCGACGGAGGTCGGCCGAGTTCCTGGTCCATCGGTTCGTCCAGTGGCCCAGCATCAGCGAGCTGGTGACCAGGACGTCCGCCACCCAGCAGGCGGTGCTCGCCCTGTACTCGCAGTTGAGTCCCGGCCATCAGCCCCCCATCCATGTGAGAAGCTCCTGGTACTACTAGGCACTGGCGCCATGTCAGAGGGACGGACTAAACAGGTGTGCAGGGATGTTCCCGAGGAAGCGATGATTGAGCGCGGCACAGGCGACTTGCTCGGGGCGGACGTGGAAGCCCTGGTCAACACCGTGAACACCGAGGGTGTCATGGGGAAGGGCATCGCTCTGCAGTTCAAGCGGGCCTTCCCGGACAACTTCAAGGCCTACAAGCGGGCATGCGACCGCAACGAAGTCCGCCCGGGGCACATGTTCGTTTTTGACCAGGGAGGGCTGGCCGGGGGGCCGCGCTACCTCATCAACTTCCCCACCAAGCGGCACTGGAAGTCCAACTCCCGGCTGGAGGACATCCAGGCGGGACTGGCCGACCTGGTTCGGGTGATTGAGGAGCGGAAGATTCGCTCGGTGGCGGTGCCGCCCCTGGGTTGTGGGAATGGGGGGCTGCGCTGGACGGAAGTGGAGCTGCTTATCACTTCCGCGCTGGGTTCTCTTCGAGACGTTCGAGTGGTGGTCTTCTCGCCGGCGGGCGCGCCCCCTCCCGACCAGATGCGGGTCGGCACAGAGCGGCCGAACCTGACGTTGGGACGGGCGGCGCTGCTGGGGCTGATGGAGAAGTACGGAGAGCCGGGGACCACGTTCACCAAGCTTGAGCTTCAGAAGCTTGCGTACTTCCTGCAGCAGGCGGGAGAGCCGCTTCGCCTCGAGTTCATCCCCCACCTCTATGGCCCCTACGCCGAGAGGCTCAACCAGGTGTTGGAACTCCTCGAAGGGCATTACCTCCGGGGTTTCGGAGACCGCAACGGTCCCTCCGAGATTGTCCCGGATCCGGGTGGGCTGGAGGACGCACGAAGACTGCTTGCCTCGCAGCCAGCAACCCAGGCCAGGTTGGATCGGGTCGCGCGGTTGTTCCATGGTCTGGAATCTCCGCACGGCGCGGAATTGCTCGCCACCGTCCACTGGGTTGCTACGGCCAATCCCTCCACCGCAGAGGACCTGGCCAAGGTGACGGCCGCGGTCCATCAGTGGAGCGATCAGAAGAAGAGGAAGTTCCCCTCGCACCACGTCGAAATCGCTTGGGAGCGACTCCACACCGAGGGGTGGCTCCGTTCAACGGCGATAACCAACGGTGGGGAGTCCCCCCGGGTTTCATAGCTCGCAGCGCTTTCCAACTTGAGTCATTCTTCGTCGGCCTTGACCGACGCCAGCCACCCCGTCAGCGCCTACCTGGAGCAGCGCCTCAAGGCGCAGCTCAACCAGCACAAGATCGTCCTCTGGCTGGACGCTGACGGCCGCTACAGCGCCTTCGTGGACGGCCTGGCGCGGCGGGCGGCAGCGAAGGACTTTCCCGCCCCGGTGTTTCCCTTCCGGGGCAGCTTCCTGGAGCTGATGCTGGCCCTGGAGACAGAGGGGAGCACCATCGACAAGCCGCCGATGCTGTTCCATGTCCCCGGCTTCAACACCACCTCCATCCGCAAGACCCCGCTGCTGGAGATGTTCGAGGCCTCCCGGCCCTGGCAGGTGGGTCTGCCCACCCTGGTCTCGGAGGCAGCCAACGGACGGCTGCCGCTGCCGGAGATCGAGGCATTCCTCAAGCAGGGCGAGCCGACCCTGGAAGCAGCGGACGCCTGGCTCAGCCAGGCCACCTCCTCCGGCCAGGACACCCACGCAGAGTGGATCACCGGCCTCTCCGCTCCGGAGCTGGTGGACCACCTGGTCACCACCCGCACTCCTCCCGGCGAGAACGTCCGCCGTGCCCTCTGCGCCCGCGCCGAGGTCCTGTTCGGGATGACCCCGGACTGGGTGGACTGGCTCCAGGAAGAGCTCCCCGAGGCGGTGGCCACCTGGCTGCAGTGCGTGGAGTTCGTCCATGATCTGCGCCGTCCCCCGCGTCATGCCCGCCTGCTGCCGCTGGCCAGGCTGCCCGTTCCGACGGTGAAGCGCTGTCAGACGGAGGCCGCCCGCCTCCGCACCCAGCACCCTGATCGCTACAAGGGCTGGGCCCGGGGGATGGAGGCCCGGCTCAACGGCGAGGAGCTGACCTCCGCCAAGGACCTGGGGAAGATCGACACCTTCCTCTTCGAGTCGCTGACCATCTACTCCAGCGCGGTGGAGGCCCTGACCCAGGGCGACTACCCGCAGGCGCTGGAGTGGGCCTTGGCCCAGGAGGTCAGCTTGGGCTTCTGGAACCGCGACGACCAGGCTCGCCGCTGGGCCTGGGCGCTGGTGGGAGAGGCGGCCCGCCTCGGGGTCGCCCTCCAGCAGAGCGCCCGTCCACTGGCCGGCGCGCAGAGCCTGGAGGAGGCGGCGGATCGCTACGCCCAGGACGCCTCCCAGGTGGACCGCGCGCACCGCCGGTTCGAGCAGCGCTGGGCGGCGCTCTATGGCCCGCTCCTCCCCGAGCTGGCCCGGCTGGACCAGGCCTTCGAGAAGCTGCGGTTCGCCTGGGCGGACTGGGCGGGACACCTGGCCCGGGACTTCACCCGCCTGTGCCGCGACACCGGCCTGCTGCCTCCTCCGGAGCTGCAGCAACGGACGCTGTTTGACCAGGTGGTGCAGCCGCTGCTCGCCGACGGAGAGCGGGTGGCGCTCTTCGTGCTGGACGCCCTACGGTTCGAGATGGCGCTGGAGCTGCGAGACGAGCTGGCCTCCGCCGGCGGGCACCTGGAGCTGCGCCCTCGCCTGGCCGAGCTGCCCACCATCACCGCGGTGGGGATGAACGCGCTGGCCCCCATCGCCCGCGCCGGCCGGTTGAGCCCCGTCGTCCGGGACGGCCGCTTCCTGGGCTTCCGGAGCGGCGAGTCGCAGGTGCTGCGGCCAGCGGATCGCCAGAAGGCGATCACCCAGCGGGTCCTGGGGCGGACCCCGCTTTTCCTCACCCTGGAGGAGGTGCAGCAGACCTCCGCCTCCAAGCTGAAGCACCAGGTGGCGCAGACCCAGTTGGTGGTGGTCCACAGCCTGGAGCTGGACGAGTCGGGCGAGGCCGGCTTCGGGGTCCGGATGTTCGAGAACATCCTCCGCGACGTGCTGGCCGCCCGGCATCAGTTGGAGCAGGCGGGGGTGCAGCACTTCGTGTTCACCTCGGATCACGGCTTTGTGCTCCAGCGTGGGGCGGGAAGTCCCCAGCAGTTCGGTGCGCCGGGTGAGGCTGATCGCCGTTACGTCTATTCCAGGCAGGATCGCCCGGAGGCGGGGCACCTCTCGGTCTCCTTGGCCTCGTTGGGCTACGAGGACGAGCCGGGGTACCTGGTGTTCCGGGAGGACCTGCTGGAGTTCAGGGCCGGAGGGACCCCGGGGTCGTTCACCCACGGAGGCAACTCGCTGCAGGAGCGGGTGATCCCCGTCCTGACCCTGACGCGGAAGCGGCCGGTCGCCGCCACCTCGGAGCGGTGGGTCCTGCACTGCGAACCCGCACAACAGGTAAAGGGCGCGCAGCACGTCCGTCTCAAGGTGAGCCCCGCTCGGGACGCGGGCCAGGCGCCGCTGGAGTTCGCCCGCTCCCGGTGGGTGGACGTGGGCGTGAGGCTCAAGGACGCCACCCTTGGGGTGGAGGTGCTGCTCAAGGAGGTGGCCGGCCCCAACGCCTCCGCCCAGGGCACCGTGCTTCGTCTGGACGCAGCCTCCGGCGAGTGGACCGATCTCTACTTCGTCCTCCAGGGCACGGTGGAGGAGCGCCAGCGGGTGGAGTTCTTCGTGGCCGCGCAGCCCGAAGCCAAGGTCTCACCCGCGGTGGCCTACCCGGTGCTGTACAGCGGGACGACCCAGGTGGTCAGACCGCAGGAGCCGCCACCGGAAGCCGTTGCCGCCGGCGCTGCGCTCAGGGTGACCCTGCGCTTGCAGGAGCAGGAGAGCTGGGTCCAGCGGCTGGGGGATCCCGACGCGGGCAAGGTGTTCGACCACCTCGAGGC
>JALYOC010000009.1 GCA_030857095.1 Myxococcota bacterium
CCTTGGGGACGCGCGGCTCAGGGAAGCCACCCAGTCCCAGGGTGATCCACCGGCGCTCCTGGTTCGGCTTGTTGATGATCTTGTTCGCCAGAAACTGCAGCGAGTCGATCACGTTGTTGCGCTTGCCGGTGGCCAGGCCCTGCACCTCGCCCTCCACGTGCAGCGCAACGGCGATCCCCCCTTCCGGCGCGTCCTGCAGCTCGATCCGCGCCGGCAGCTCCAGCAGGCCCAACAGCTCGGTCAGCACCTTGCGCGCGTCCTCCAGTCGCTGGGGATCGGGCGGGCGGGGGGCGGTGGTCTCCGGAGGAGTGGACGGCTCGGTCATGACTGGCTCGCCGTCTTCAGGCCCCCGCCCTTGCCGCCGGACTTCGGCGGAGGAGGCGGCGCCGCCAGCCCCTTCTTCTCCAGGTACTTGCGCAGCGCGTACTGCTGGACGATGGAGAGCACGTTGTTGGTGAAGATGTAGAGCGAGAGTCCGGCCGGGTACCCGAGCATGATCCCGGTAAAGAAGATCGGCATCACCCAGGTCATGATCTTCGCCTGGGTGGCATCCATCATCTGCGGCTGCAGCTTCTGGGTGATGATCATCGTCACCCCCAGCGCCAGCGGCAGCAGGTAGGTCGGATCCTTGTAGGTGAGGTCCGTCCACACCGGGGAGATGAACGGCTCGCGGTAGATCTCGTAGCTGTGCCGCAGGGCGGTGAAGAGGGCGATCCACACCGGCATCTGCACCAGCATCGGCAGACAGCCGCCCAGGGGGTTCACCTTCGCCTCCTGGTACAGCTTCATCATCTCCACGTTCTGCCGGTTCTTGTCCTCGGCGAACTTCTTTCGGACCTCCTCCATCCGCGGCTGCAGCTTCTTCATCTGCTCGGCGCTGACCATCGACTTGTGGGTCAGCGGCAGCAGGATCAGCTTGATGGTGACCGTGAGGAGGATGATCGCCACGCCCCAGTTGCCGAACAGGTTGTGGAAGAAGCGCATCACCCAGATCAGCAGCTTGGCGATCGCCGCCCAGATCCCCAGGTCCACGCTGCGCTCCAGGTGCGGGTAGCGCGAACCCTGGAAGCCACTGGCCCAGGTGCCGGAGGTCTCCGCCGCCTGCACCAGCCCCAGGTCCTTCATCCGGGCCGGCACCGCGGTCAGCAGCTCCTGGTCCTTGGGACCGATGTACACCCCGTAGCGGAGGGTGGTCTCTCCTCCGGGCGGGACGTTGAGCGCGAACGCGGCCTCGGTGGACCGGTAGTCCGGGGCGGCCAGCAGCCGGCAGCGCGCGGCGGTGGGCCCCTCCAGCGGGAACACCGCCGCCAGGAAGTACTGCTGATCGATGCCGAAGAAGGACAGCTTGCCGGAGTGCTCAGGGATCTCCGCCTCACCGTCCGGGACGCGCTTGTGCAGCTCGTCGTCCACGTAGCAGGCGGCGAAGGACTCGTTGCCCACCCCGCCGAAGAAGGACGCCTTCTCCTCTGTCCCCGGCTCCACCGCGCGGGTGTAGTGCATCACCAGGTCGCCGCCCAGGGCCTCGGTGCCCAGGTTGCGGACGGTGATCGCCATCGCCGCCTCGAAGCCCTTCTCGGGCAGCTGCAGCACCTTGATCACCTCGGTGTTGCCCTGGCGGGCGGTGAACTTCACCGTCCGGGCCGCGGCGTCCTCCTCCACCTTGTAGCGGGCGTTGGCCGCGAACGGCCGCGCTCCCTGGATCGACAACCCCAGAGGCAGCGGGCGGTCCGGATGCGGGCGGCCCATGTCGATCTGTGGGGCGTCCTCCACCTCGCCGCCGAACAACCGCTTGTAGCCCTGGGCGATGGTGAGCTGGTTCTGCTCGCGCATCTTCTGCCCCAGCAGGGTGGCGGAGGTGAGCGCCGCCCCCTCCGAGGAGAGCTCCAGCGCCAGCAGATCAGTCCCCAGCTTCAGCGAGCTGACCGGCGGGGGCGGCTCACCCTCCGGGGCCTGGGCCATCGCCACGCCGGCGTCGGCGGAGGAGAGAGGCGCGGGCTGCTGGGCCACCTGCTGGGAGACGCCGGCGTCCTGCACCTCGGCCACCGGCTGCGGCGCAGGCGCGAAGAACTGCATGTAGACCACCCACAGCACCAACATGATGCCCACGGCGAGCATCAGGTTGCGCTGCGAGTCGTACGGGGTGTTCGGCTCCATGAGAGGGGGGCCTGCCTTTACGGTGAGGACCGCGGGTGGGTGTGGTCCGGAGGAACCGGATCGAACCCGCCGGGGTGGAAGGGATGGCAGCGGAGGATCCGCCGCGCAGTGAGGTACAGCCCGCGAAGGGGACCGTGCACGTCCAACGCCTCCAGCGCGTAGGTCGAGCAGGACGGCTCGAACCGGCACACCTTCGGAAGGAACGGGCCGATCACCATCCGGTAGAAGTGGATGGGCAGCTTGAGCACAAGCACCAGCACGCGACTCACCATTTCCGGCTCCGAAGCCGGCTGGCGATCACGCCGAAGGCGCGAGCGAACGTCTCGAGGTCGGCGCCCTTGGCCCCAGAGCGGGCGATCAGCACCACGTCCAGTCCGACCGGAAGCTCGCTGCGCCGCCTGCGGAAAATCTCGCGCAGCCTGCGACGAATCCGGGTTCGAACCACGGCGTTGCCCACCTTGCTGGAGACCGTAATCCCAAGCCGGGTGACGCCCAGCTCGTTCTTGAGCGCCAGGCCCAGCAAGGGCTCGGCGGTCACCTTGAAGCCGCGATCCTGGACCTTGAGGAACTCGCGACGGGTCGTCAGCCGGAGTGACTTGGGAAACTTCTCGCTCCCCCGGCCGGCCGCCGGGGCGGACACTGCTGTCCGCTCCGGTAGGGTGTCCACGTCGAAGACCCGGTGACGGCTACTTGTGTGCGGCGGAGACGGCGAGCCGCTTCCGGCCCTTGGAACGGCGGCGCTTGAGGACTTCCTTGCCCGCCTTGGTAGAACTGCGCTTGCGGAACCCATGGGTGCGGTTCCGGCGGATCTTCGACGGCTGATAAGTCGGCTTACGCTTCACGACTCAACACTCCTGGATCAACTGGATCACGAAAAGAGGGGCGCGAATAACCCGTCGTCCCACCCAAGTCAACGCGGCGGATGCGAAGGAAGCGTCCGGAGGCCACAAATCGGGGTCTTGACGGCCGATCAGCAGCCAGGCGGGCGATCAGCAAGGGGCTACGAAAGGAGAGGCGGCGGTTCTGGGTTCCCTTCTCCGGCGCCAAGGTTCCAGGCGCCGCGAAAGGCCGCCATCCCCTTGAGCGCACGCAAGCCGATCCTGCTGGTGGAGGACGAAGAAGACATCGCCGACGCCTGCCGGGACCTGTTGGAGGACGCCGGCTACACGGTGGTGGTGGCCCGGGATGGCCGGGAGGCGCTGGCCTATCTGGAGAAGGAGGCCGCCCCCTGCCTGGTGCTGCTGGATCTGCTGATGCCGGAGGTGGACGGGTTGGAGTTCCTCTCCCGCTACCAGCAGCTGCCCGGCCAGCACCCGCCGGTGGTGATCGCCACCGCCGCCTACCGCACCCCGGCCGGACATCAGGTGTTGCGCAAGCCCTACGACATGAACGCGCTGCTGGACGTGGTCCACCAGCACGCCGGCTAGAGAGGAGGGCTACACGCCCAGCTTCTGCTCCAGCTCTTCCAGTTCCTTGCGCACGGTGAGGTCGGTGCCGCGGGAGTTCTCCACCTTGCGGACCGCTGAGATCACCGTGGAGTGATCCTTGTTGTACTTGGCCGCGATCTCCGGGAACGAACTCTTGGTCAGCTTGCGGCACAGATACATCGAGACCTGGCGGGCATGGGCCAGCGCCTTGGTGCGGCGATCCTGGCGCAGCTCCTCCACCGTCAGCTTGAAGTAGCGGGCCACCTCGCGCTGGATGTGGTCGATGTCGATTGGCCGCTGCTGGGGGAGGATGTCCTTGAGCACCTGGGCGGCGAACTCCTCGGTGATCGCCTGACCGGTGAGGCTGTGGACGGCGGAGATCTTCACCAGCGCGCCCTCCAGCTCGCGCACGTTCTTCTGCACGTGCTTGGCGATGAACTGGCAGACGCGATCCGGGAGATCGATGTCCTCCACCTCCGCCTTCTTGCGCAAGATCGCCACCCGGGTCTCGTAGTTCGGCTCCTGGATGTCGGTGATCAGCCCCATGGTGAAGCGCGACCGCAGCCGCTCCTCCAGGCCGGGGATCTCCGAGGGGACGGTGTCGGAGGTCAAGACGATCGCCTTGCCCATCTCGTGGAGCGCGTTGAAGGTGTAGAAGAACTCCTTCTGGGTCTCCTCGCGCTTGCCCAGGAACTGGATGTCGTCGATCAGCAGCACGTCGCAGTCCTCGCGGTACTTGCGACGGAACTCCGACATCTGGTGGTTGCGGACCCCCTCCACGTACTCGTTGGTGAACTCCTCCGAGGACAGGTAGACGATCCGGGAGCCCGGGTTCCGCTGGAGGACCTTGTTCCCGATGGAGTGCAGCAGGTGGGTCTTGCCCAGGCCGCTGCCGCCATAGACGAACAGGGGGTTGTAGCAACGGCCCGGAGCGTCGGCGACCGCGGCGGCCGCGGCGGCCGGCAACTGGTTGGAATCACCCACCACGTAGGTGTCGAAGGTGAACCGATCGTTCAGCCGGTTGGGGCGGGCGGGGCCCGATTTGACTGACGGTGCGACCTGGGCCATCGCCTTGGAAGGGTCGCCCTCCACCACTTCGTACTCGATCTTGGAAGGCGCGCCAGCCAGCCGCCCCAGCGCCTCATCCATCAGGGCGCGGTAGTGGTCATCCACCCAGTCGCGGAAAAACCGGTCCGGAACCCCCAGCACCAGGGTGTCCCCACGGACGGCCACCCCGTGCATCCGCTCCAGCCAGGTGAGGGCATACTGCTTCCCGTCCGAACGGACCGAGCTGAGGATTTTTCCCCAGAGAATTCCGGCATCTACAAGCGGATTGAGCTGTTCGGCAGCGGCTGCCAAGAAACCCTCGGGCAAAACGTCGAGTGGTGCGGAGAGGCGAGTTGCTAACACCCCCTTCAACGAACGATCAAGCGGCTTGAGACAACTCCGCGGAGTTGAATGGAGATCCGACCGCCGCGCTCACCTGCCCCGGCAGCGTCCTTTCGGGCCTCTTGTGGAAGGTGCCGGAGTACCCCCCACCGGTGGGGTTCGGGGTCGACCCCTTCTTTGCTGTGTGTGCGCGTCGTGCAAAGCGAATCCGTGGCTCCCCGCCACACACAGCTTCTCCACTTCTCCAGGCGGTTCTCCACAAGCAGTCCACAGGTTCTCCAGAGAAATGCCGGGAGTTGCCGGGCTGACTCCGCTGTATCCGGCGGCGCCCACTGCTTATCCACATGGAAAGTTTTGACGGGGGGTCGGGGTGGGGCCCGCCGGCAGGTGGGGCAGGATGGTCGGCATGTCCTCGGGCGCCCACGTTCCCAACAAGCATGAAGACGTACTGCGCGAATTTGCGATCCGCTATCCGGAGGTCACCGAGGACTTCCCCTGGGGCCACCGCGCCCTCAAGGTGAAGGGGAAGGCGTTCGTGTTCCTGGTCTCGGATCAGTCCGGCCTTTCCTTGTCGGTGAAACTGCCGTCAAGCCACGGCGCCGCACTGATGATGCCCTTCGCCCAGCCCACCGGGTACGGCCTGGGCAAGGCCGGCTGGGTCAGCTGCCAGTTCCAGCCAAAGCAGACCCCTCCTGTGGAGATGCTCAAGCAGTGGATCGATGAGAGCTACCGGGCGGTGGCGCCCAAGAAGGTGCTCAAGCTGCTGGAGGGTGGGGCCCAGGAGAAGAAGAAGCCGGTCGCTCGCAAGAAGAGCACTCCGGCCGCGAAGAGCACCCAGGATCGGAAGCTGGCCTCCCGCGGATAGCCTCGGCGACCGGGATGGCCTATCAGGCGCAGGGACGGCGGGCCGGGCCCATCCCACCGACAAGAGGCGGCTTGTCGCAGAATAGGAAGGTCCGCCGCGGTGCTCTCCCCTGCGGCCTGGAGGCCCACCTCTCAGCTGACCTCGTGCCGCGGCGATCTCGGCTCGCCAGCTGGGCGGCGCGCTCCTTCAGCACCTGTGCTCGGTCCACACCTGCAGCGGCGCTCCTCGTGGCCTCGAACGTCGGTGCGGGCCTCCCCCCGATTGCGCCCCTCCGTTGATTCTTGATTCTGACTCCCGGCGGATTCTGCGCGGAAGCCAGTCTTGGCCCGCAGCCGGAGGAGCCACAGGATGGGCCGCATGGCGCCTCCCCGAGTTCATTTCGACTGGACCCGCGTTGCCCACCAATTGCTGGAGGCGCGTGGCTTTCTCCCCGAGATCGGCCCCGCCGCCCGGGAGATCCCTGGCCAGGACACTTCGGCCTCGCCGTCCAGGACTACACCCACTCCACCGCGCCCAACCGGAGGTTCTCGGATCTGGTCACCCAGCGGCTGCTCAAGGCCGCGGTGGCCAGCGCCGAAACGCCCTACTCGGAAGCGGAGCTGGCGCAGGTCGCGGCACGCTGCACCGAGAAGGAGAACCACGCCCGCGCCGTGGAGCGCCAGATGCGGAAGGTGGCGATGGCGCTGCTGCTCAAGGAGCGGATCGGCGAGACCTTCGCCGCCCTCGTCACCGGGGTCGCCTCGAAGGGAACCTTCGTCCGCCTCCTCTCCCCACCGGCGGAAGGGCGGGTGGTGGCCGGCGAGCAGGGGATGGACATCGGCGATCAGGTTCAGGTGAAGCTGGTCGCCACCGCGCCGGAGAAGGGCTTCATTGACTTCGTTCGGGCGTAGGCGCGCCGGGTGACTCCCGGCTTGAGGCCACCCCACCCCTCGGGCACGCTGCGCACCGCCTGCGAATCCTCTTCCTTGAGAACGACGACTCCTTCAGCTGGAACGTCGTCGAAGCGTTGCCCTTCTCCCGCCGGGAGGTGACGTTGCTGCACGTCCGGGGGCGTGGCGTGGAGGACGCGGATCTCGCCGGCTACCAGGGGCTGGTGATCGGGCCGGGCCCCATGGATCCGGAGCGGGCGGGGCTGGTGGAGATCGTCCGCGCCGCCGCCGCCCGGCACCTGCCCACCCTGGGCATCTGTCTGGGTCACCAGGCGATCGGGATGGCCTTTGGCGCCCGGCTGGTCCGGACCCCTCCGGTGCATGGGAAGACCACCGAGCTCCAGTTCACCTCCTCCCGATGGCTGCCGCTCGCCCAGGGACCGTGGACGGTGATGCGCTACCACTCCCTGGCGGTGGACCAGGTGAAGGCGCCGCTGCGGACGACCGCGCTGAGTCCGGAGGGAGTGGTGATGGCGCTGGAACACCAGACCCTTCCCATCCTGGGGCTGCAGTTCCACCCGGACTCCTACGCCAGCCAGCGCGGGCCCGAGCTGCTGGAGTCCTTCTTCCGAGCTGCCGGCGTTTTCGGCGGCGGGGAGCGTGGGGACGCCCCATGACCCTCGAACAGCTCCACGCCCTACCCAGCTTCGCCCTGCTAGCACCGGCCTACTCCGGAGGCGAGCACTGGACCCTGATCACCGGGCTGAGCCCGGACCCGCAGGGACCCTTGCTGTTCCTGCCCTTTGAAGGATCGATCCGGGAGGCCCGGCGGTTCAGCGGCTCTCCACGCTCGAGCCCCGCCCCCCGCTTCGAGCCAGGGCCCGCGCTGGCGGTGGAGTTGAACGGCTCCGGCTACACCGCGGCGGTGGAGCGGATCCGCGAGGCGATCGCCCAGGGCGACGTGTACCAGGTGTGTCTCACCCTGCGCGCGCAAGTGGCCGGCGCGACCGGCGCGCAGCTGCTCTCCACCCTCTGCACCCCGGCCGCGCCCCGGTTTGCCGCCTGGGTCCGTCTGCCCGACGGCACCGAGTTCGTGTCCGCCTCTCCGGAGCTGCTGCTCCAGCGGAGCGGGGACCGGGTCACCACCGAGCCGATGAAGGGCACCGCCCGACCCGGCGCACAGGGAAAGCTTGAGAGCAGCGAGAAGGATCGCGCCGAGCTGGCGATGATCACCGACCTGGTCCGCAACGATCTCACCCCGGTGTGCCAGCCAGGCTCGATCCGGGTGGTGGAGCCCCGCCGCCTGGTGACCCTCCCCTACGCGCTGCAGATGGTGAGCGTGGTGGAAGGACGCCTGGAGGAGGGGAGGACCGAACTGGACGCGCTGGAGGCGCTGCATCCGGGTGGGTCGGTCACCGGCGCGCCCAAGCAGGCCGCGCGGAGGATGATCGCCGCGCTCGAGCCCACGCCCCGAGGCGCCTACTGTGGAGTGCTGGGCTGGCGAGCCACGCCCAAGGCCGCGACCTACGCGCTGCTGATCCGCACCGCCGAGCGCAGGGGCGAAGCCTGGACCTACGGGGTGGGCAGCGGGGTGGTCTACGACTCCGGACCGGCAGCCGAATGGGAGGAGCTGCGGATCAAGCTGCGCGCCCTCGGCGACCAGCCGGTCCTGGTCGGCCCTGAAAACCCCAGGTCGCGCTGACCCGCTGCGCCACCGGTCCGGCGCACATCCACCGACCTGCAGGGTGACCTCCGTCAAACCCCGGACGGCCGGTCGGACCGCTCTCAAGAAAACCGTCCGGCTGATTTAGACTCCGGTCCCCTTGCCCCCCCTGGAGAACTTCGGTCCGTACCTCCTGCTGGGAAAGCTCGCCGACGGCGGGATGGCGCACCTGCACCACGCGGTGCACCGGGAGCGGCCGGAGCGGGTGCTGGCGCTCAAGCGGATCCTCCCCAAGCACGCCGAGGACCCCGAGTTCCGCCGCTTCTTCGCCCTCGAGCGCGGGCTCAGCTGTGCGCTCTCCCACCCCAACGTGGTCCAGGCGGTGGACGAAGGCACGGTGGACGGCACCCCCTATCTGGCGATGGAGTACATCCACGGCCGAGCCCTGAGCCGGATCCTGGCCCTGGCCCGGCAGCTCAACCGCCGCCTCCCGCTCCCCCACGGGGTGGCCCTGGGAGTCCAGGCGCTTGAGGGGCTGGACTACATCCACCACGCGCGCACCGGCGACGGCACCGAGTTGGGCGCGGTGCTGTGCGACCTCTCTCCCTCCAACATGATGGTCGGCTACGACGGGGTGCTGAAGCTGATCGACTTCGGGATCGCCTCCAGCCGCTTCAAGTACATCGAACAGCTGGGAATGCTGCGCGGGAAGAAGAACTACCTGGCGCCCGAGCAGCTGCGAGGACAGCCCCTGGACCTGCGCGCGGACCTCTACGCGGCCGCGGTGTGCCTGGTGGAGATCCTCACCTCCCAGCCGCTGTTCCAGCACAAGAGCGAGTTCGAGATGGAGGAGGCTCTGCGCACCGGCCAGCTGCCCTCCTTCACCGAGCGGATCCCGGACTTTCCTCCAGCGCTGGCCGAGGTGATCGCGCGCGCCCTCTCCCTGCGCCCCGAAGAGCGCTACGCGTCTGCCGCGGAGTTCGCCCAGGCCTTGAGGCCGTTCACCCTCACCGCCCGCGGTGGGCCGGTGGGCCCGGCGCAAATCGCCCAGGCGATCCAACCCTTCGTCTCCGCGGCAAGAAGAGAAGACGACGCGCACCTGGCGCGCATCGCGCAGGAGGCGCGCGCGGCCCTGGACCCCTCCGGATGAGGACCCGACTCCTGGCGGCGGACCGCGTGGACACCGCGGCCTTTCGGGCCTCCATCGACAGCCTCGCCGCGCAGGCGCCCAACCCGGAGGCCTCGGAGGACGTCCGCCGGGCGGCGGCCAGCCTGCTAGCGCGGGTGGAGGGGACCTCACTGCAGGTGGACCCATCGGTGGTCCGCCGCACCGCGGTGGCACTGCAGTGGGTGGCGCAGGTCTCCCGCAAGAGCCACCAGCATCCGCTGGCCGCAGTCACCCTCCAGCTGGCGCTGCAGCTGGAGCCGACTCCCGAGCGCGCCAACCTCCTCTTCTCCACGCTGGAGGAGGGAGGTCTGTGGGAGGACCTGGTTCGGGTGGTGCAGGAGGCGCTGGGCTCCGAGCAGCACCCCGACCGCCGCCTGGAGCTTTTCCGCCGGCTGGGTCGCGCCCACGAGGAGGGCCTTCACCAGTACCGGCAGGCCGCCGAGGAGTACGCCCGGGGCCTGGAGGAGTTCCACGATTCGCCCCGGCTGCTCCAGGATCTGGCCCGCTGTCTGGAGGCGCTGGGAGACCACGCCGCGCTGCTGCCGGTGGTGAAGCGGCAGCTGTTGCTGGACAGCGAACCCCACCGGCAGGCCCTGCTTCACTCCCGGGTGGCCACCCTCTGCGAGGCGCTGGGGGACCCGGCCCAGGCGCTGGTCCACTACCGCGAAGCGGTGAAGCGCTCTCCCCGGCTGGACCCGCCCGTCCAGGGCCTGCTGGCGATCGCCGAGGTCAGCGGGGACTGGGTGGGGGTTCTGGAGGTGCTCACCGAGCGGCTGAAGGTGGAGACCCGGCCCAGGGAGCGGGGGATGATCCTCACCCGCGCGGGCGAGCTGCTGGCCACCCGCCTGGGCGACCGGGAACAGGCGGCCACCTACTTCGAGCGTGCGATCCGCGAACATCCGCGCGCGCTCCAGCCCCGGCTCAAGCTGCTGGAGCTGCTTTGCGCGCAGGGCCAGTTCGCCCGCGCCGAGCGCTTCGCCACGCCCCCGGACGCCGCCGAGTCCCACGGCCTGAGTCCGGACGCGCTGGCCCAGCTGGCGCAGTTCCGCGCCCAGGTGGCCAACGAACGGGGCCGGCCGGTGGAGGCGGTGGAGTGTCTGTGTCTGGCCCTGAAGGTGGCCACCGACCCCACCGGGGCCCTGGACAGCCTGATCCTGTTGGCGCGCGGCGAACGGCCGGAGATGCCACCGCCCCCCTCGCTGCTCCGCCTGGCCGGGGAGTGGGAGGCCCGGGGAGACAGCGCGCACGCGGCCCGGGCGCTGCACGCCGCGGCCCTGTTGGATCTGGCCTGGGGAAAGCTGGACCGGGCGGAGGCCTCGCTGCACAAGGCGGCGGCGCTGGAGCCTGGTTCGCTGGAGCTGCGACTGGCGCTGGCCGGCATCTATCGCACCGGCCGGCAGCACTCCCGGGCTGTGGAGGTGCTCACCACCGCGGCGCGTGAACTCCCTCACCACGCCGCGGCCTTGATTGCCGAGGCCGCCCGCATCCTGGCTGATCACCAGCACGCGCTGCCCGAAGCGCACGCGCTGCTGCGCACCCTGCGGGAGAGCGGTGGCGCCACCCCGGGGACCCTGGTGCTGGAGGCGGGGCTGGCCTTCACCCTCGGGGACCGCGAGGAGGCGTCCGCCCGGCTGGCCCAGGTCCCCGAGGAGGGCGAGCCCAGCGCGGCGCTGCTGCGGCTCAAGCTGGTGGAGGCCCGCACCGACGACGAGGCCACCCGGATCAAGGCCCGGGAGATCGCCGCGGCCAGCGGTTCTCCCCGGCTGCTGAGGAAGCTGATCTCCCAGCGCTTCCAGGCCGGCGGGCTGGAGGCCACTGAGCTGCTGCTGGACACGATCCCCGTTGGCTCCCGCCCCGAGGCGCTGCGCCTGGCGGGGGATGTGCTCCGACAGGCCGGACGCACCGACGAGGCGCAGTACTGCTACCTGCGCGCGCACCAGTCCGACCCCACCTCGGTGGACGCGCTGGGCTCGCTGGCCCTGGTCGCTCCGCGCGAGGCCGCCTCCCGGCTGCGCGGCCTCTTGGATCAGAACCCCTTCCACGCCCGCGCGGCGGCGCTGCTCTCCAGCCTGCTGACCGCGGACGGGGCCGACGCCCACGCCGAGGCGATGACCCACATGGCGGTGGCGCTGCGAGGCGAGCTGACCCCCGCCCAGCCTGTGGACCTGCAGACCTTCGCCCGGGTGGTAGCGACCCAGGACCCGCTGCTGACGGTGGTCCAGAGCCTGCGCGACGGGCTGACCGCGGCGTTCGATCACGACGAGGCAGCGCTGTACGCGGAGAGCCGGCCCGCCCCGCTCACCCCCGAGCTGCGCGACCTCTGGGAACAGGCCGCCGCGCTGTTCACCGACGCGCCACCGGAGCTGCGGATCTCCCGGCGGGTGGGCGGAGCGCCGATCGTCCTCACCCGGCCCGACGCGTTGCTGGTCTCGCCGGTGCTGCTCCACCAGGACATGCCCACCGGCGCAATGGTGGCGGCGCTGCTGCGGGGGCTGGGCGCGTGGGTGCTGGGCCTGGGCCCGCTGACCTACACGGGGACCTACCGGCTGGACGTGCTGGGCGAGGCGCTGCGGGTCTCCGAGCGCCGGCCAGAGCGCGCGGGGGCGATGGTGGCCGAGTCCTTCGATCTCCCGGCGGAGCAGGCCACCGCCGCACTGGGCGCGGCCTTCCCAATGGCCCAGGGAAGAAGGACCGATCTGGTGGCGGCACGGGTGCACCACGAAGAGCGGCTGGTGCGGGCCGCGCTGGTCGCCACCCGGGATCTGACCGGCGCCCTGTCCGCCGCCGCGCTGCACGCTCCGGCCAAGGTGGCGCCGGCCGCCACCGGAGAACGCTGGCAGCGGGTGCTCTCCCGCATTCCCCACGCGCGGACGGTGCTCGCCTATGCGCTCACCGACCACTTCGCTACCCTGTTCGCGCCCTCCGAGCCCTGACGGTGATCTCCTCCTCGTCCCTCACCTTCGACTTCGTGGAACAAGGCCGGCTGGTCTTTCTCCGCCTGCAGGGCGCGCTGGATGAAGGCAGCCGGCTGGAGGAGCGGACGCCCGCCTTCGTCGAGCGGAAGCTGGTGGTCAACCTGGAGGGGATCACCCGGGTCACCGCCCCCGGTGTCCGGGACTGGGTGCGCTGGGTCCACGCCCAGGAGGCGAGGGAGAACTCGCTGCACCTGATGCGCTGCAGCCCCTCGGTGATGGGCCCGCTGCGACGGATCCGGAACTTCTGCGGAGAGAAGGGACACCTGGTCTCCTTCCGGGCGCCGTACTTCTGCCCACCCTGCAAGAGCGAACATGTGGAGACCCTGCTCACCTCCATGCTCTCGCTGGAGACAGCGGCGCCTATTTCGATCTGCCACGGCTGCAGCGAACCGATGGACTTCGACGAACCGCTGGAGACCTATCTCCCGACGCTCCTCCGGCACGCCCAGCGCCCGGTGGATCCCGACGTGCTGGCGGCGATCCAGCGCTTCGGCGACGGGAACCTGGCCACTGCGGTCGCCACCCTGCAGGAGATCTCCGCCGGGCGGCTCTCCAGCCCTTCCCGCTACCTGACCCCGACCTCGGAGGAGTGACCGTCGACCCGCGGGGGGCACGGCGCGAATCAGTAGTTGCGGGTCAGTTGTGCCGTCAATACTCGTTTGTCGGTTCTCCAACAAGCTGCGATAGTCCGCCCCATGGGACCCGCTCGCTTCGCAGCACTGCTGGCCGTGGTGGTGATCGCCTGCGGGCCGGCGACCGGAGAGCCCGACGGCGGCGGTGGCGACGAGGACGGCGGTGGAACGGGTGACGCCGGCAACGGCCTCTCGTGCCTCGCCGGCTGCGGCCAATACGAGTGGTGCAACCCCAAGTCCGGCCGCTGCGAGGACGCGTACACCTGCAACGGGCAGATCTGCCCCCAGTAAGGCGACTGCACCCATGGCGGGTGCTGGGTGTGCGGCGTGAACGAGCCCTGCACCATCAACTACGAGCCCACATGCAATCCGGACGGCGGCGAGTGCCCCGCGTGTACCGCGACCAGCTGCACCGGCGAGCTCTCCCTTTGCGGCCCCAAGGGCTGCGCCCAGTGCCTGAGCAACGCCGACTGCTCCGGCGGCAAGCCCTACTGCGTTGATCGCTGGTGCCAGGCGTGTCGTCCCGGCGGCGATGACTGCGCCACCGGGAGTTGCAACGGCGGGCAGTGCGTCAAGACCTGCAGCGCCGATCACCACTGCTCCGGGAGCACCCCGTTCTGCATCAACAGCCACTGCGGCACGTGCAAGACCGGCAGCGACTGTCCGGAGGGGAAGGCGTGCTTCGACGGCGATTGCCGGCAGCCGCTCCCCTATGACACCTGCGAGGATGCGTATCCGCTCACCGTCGGCCCGCAGCACCTCCGGGTGAAGGGGAAGGTCCGGATCTCCGACTGGGGTAATGGGAAGCCGAACAGCAGCGCCGACGTCTTCTACAAAATCCAGATCGACGCGCCGGTGGGACTCAACGGCAGCCTGCAGTTTGCAGACTCACTCGTCAGCGGGCGGGTCGCCGTCCTGGCCGGCGACTGCCGACGCCTGGTCCAGCATGCCATCACCGAATACGTGTTCAGCGACGTCTACCTGGTGCCCGGGACGTATTGGATCCGGGTGGATCCCAGCCTCCCGGAGGGGACCTACGTCCTTCAGGTCAGCGACCCGACCAACGCCAACCGCTCCGGCGGCTCGTTCAACCTGACCGCCACGCTGGGGCCGCCGATCCCCCGGCCGCCCAATGACACCTGCGCCGCAGCCACCGCGCTCACGCTGGACGCGGGGCAGTTCGCGATCACCGGGACTACTCGCGGCGCCGCCAACGACGGCGAATACTGCGTAGGCTCCGATGGCGAGACCAACCCGGACGTCACCTACCTGGTTTCGTTCACCTACCCGGGGCGCGTGGTGGCCACGGTGACCCCGCTGACCTCCGGCTTCCGCCCCTCGGTCGGCGTGGGCACCGATTGCTACATGTCCGGGCGTTTCTGCTCGCCGGCGGGGGATGCGGGACAGCCCTCCACCGCCAACGCCGCGTCCGCCTACGCCGCAGGGGGCACCGGGACCGTGCTCTGGGTGGCTGGGCACGGCGGCATCACCGGGGATTTCTTGCTCTCGGGCACCGTGTACCCGTCACCCTCGAACGAGCGCTGCAACGGCGCGACTGCGATTGGGGTCGGCACCCACCAGGGGGACCTGCGCGGCGCATCCTACAACGGCAACTCCTGCCCGATCCCCACCACGGGCCCAGACGTCTATTACGCGGACACCGCCACGGCGAACGGCACCGCCACGCTGCGGCTGACGCCGACGGGGTTCGACGGACTGCTCTCGGTGCTCACCGGGTGCGGGTCGACCTGCGTCACCAGCGCAGGGGCCGGAAGCTTGGGCCAGGTGAAGACGCTGACCTTCAGCGTGTCGCGCAACACCACCTATTACGTGATGGTGAGCGCCGCGGACTCGCTCGGCGGACCGTTCACCCTGGAGGTGGCGACTCCCTAGCGGGGCGCTCTGGGCACCGGGGGCTCAGACCTCCCCGCGCTTGTAACGGGCCAGCTCTCCCTCCAGCCGGTTGATCAGATCATTGGCGGTGAGCAGATCCCGGGTGCGCTCGTCCAGCCGCTGCTCCAGGTCCTCGCACTGACGACGGGTGGTGTCCTCCAGCTGTTGATAGCTGGCCTGGATCCTCGCCTCCTCGGTGACGTTGCGCAGGATCAGCAGCGTCCCCGGTCGGTCTCCCTCCAGGGCGAGGGGCGCGGCGCTGACAATCAACCGAAGCCGGGACCCGTGGACCTCCGCCTCCTGCTCATCCAGCCGGACCGGTCCCTCGGCAGCCGCCAACTCCCGAGCTGTGGCACTCAAGCGGAGGAGTTCTCCACAAGTCCTCCCCACCAGTTCCCGCGCCACCTCGCGGGGGAAGAGTTCCCGGAACAGGGCGTTGTGCTCCACGATCCGGTCCTCGGCGTCCACCGCCACCCAGGGGTCCAGCATCGCCGCACCCAGTGACCTCACCGCTGCCAACAGCTGACCCATGTGTCCTGTCATCCTAGCGCGAGGAGGGGTGAGGGACCTGGCGCCTCGATAACGGTGGAGGGACCGCGTGGCAGTAACCAAGACTGGCTGCCAAGAAGGACACAGGTGTCTTTTTTGGCGTCCAGGCCTCGTCAGCGCTTCGGTGCAGCCCCAGGGCGGGCGGCGTCATTGCCCACATGGATGAAGCCCTGGAGGTGCGTTCGCCTCTACCGCCCGGTCTGCCTCCGGCTCGACTAGGCTCTCCGCTGCGCATGACCCCGCTGGCCTACACCACCTTGAGAGTCACAACTTTTGGGGTGGTCCTCTGTGGCTTCCACTGGACCCGCTTTGAGCGCGCCGGGCCGTTGGCGGCCGATGCCTTTGCCCGCTTTTCTACCTCAGCAACCCCTGGGAACTACACCCTCCGCTGGGATGGACTGACACTCCAGACCGACCGGTTTGACCGTTCGCGCCTAGAGGAGGGGATGCCGGTCCGCACCGCGCCCTCCCCACTGCGTCCTGGGGACCGGCTGATCGACAAGCCCCCTCCCGAGGGGACCTATGCGGCGGTGCGCTCCCCGGGGTTCGCCACCCTGCTCACCAGCCCGGACGGAGCGGAACTCTACGAGGAGAGCGTCTCCGCCCTGTTCGGCTGGGACGGGCGCACGCTGATCTCGCCCCCAAAAGACCGCCCCCGGGTGCTCTCCACCTCCGAACTGGCCATCCGCGGAGGATTGGAAGTGACCGAGGCCCCGATCCGCGCCGACTCCGATCAACCGCTGCTCCTGGTCAACGCGGTGAAGGGGACCTGCGCCCCGGCCACTCCCGGGCGCGCACCGTTCCCGTCCGCGGTCCGGGAGGAGATCAACGCGCTGCTGGAGCGGACCGCCTTCCGACCCTGAGACGCCAAGGCGCGGGTCAAGACCTCCAACAAGGACTACTGGACCACGAAGTTCACCCGGGCCGTGGAGACGGCCTTGAAGGTGGAGCCGGAGATTCCGCCCGCCAGGTTGATGTCGTTGGTCCGGGTGACGGTGACCCGCTCCTCCTGCTCAGCCTGGGTCCAGGTGGAGTAGGGGATCTCGTGCGAGCCGGGATCCTCCGGGCGGGAGGTGTCGTAGTCCGCCTGGTCCAGGGAGATCTCCACCCGCTCCGCGGTGCGCCCGCTCTCGTCGCGCCACCGGACCCGCAGGTTCTGCTGGGCGGCGCGGCCGAAGATCTGCCCAGGGGTGGGCTCGGTGATGGTGGTCAGCCCCGGCGCCACCAGGAACGCCTCCAACTTGTCGGCGCCCCGCTCCACCCGCAGCCGCCAGCCCGGCTCCCAGGCCAGGTCGTTCTTCACGTACCCGAGGTTCAGATCTCCCAGGTTGATCGCCGCCAGCGCGTGCTCGGTGCCCCGGTCGCCAATCATGGTGACGATGGCGTCGGTGATCCTCGGTCCGCTGGCCGAGTTGTCCCGGACCTCCACGAAGAGCCGGGTTCCATTCGAGGACCCATCCGTGGACGCGGTGGCCTCCACGTACAAGGTCTCGGTCCCGCTGCCGGTGTCACTGCCACAACCCGCCAGCGCAGCAGCCAGCGCAGAGACGGCCAGACCCTTCATCAGATGGGAAGACATTCGCGATTTCCTCCAGGGAAACTCAGACTCCAAAAGGCGGCGCGGAGTATTGACGGGTTAGCAATCCATACGCCAGAAATGATGGGGTTTGGCGGCGTAAGCCGCCGGGATCACTGACCCGTGCGCGGGTGTGAGCGGCCCGCCGACGTACAGGGCGCGACACGCCTGTCATGTGCGACTGGACTATTCCACCCGCAACATGGAGCTCTTGGGCAGCGACTCCAGCTCGACCCTCACCGCGGTGTTCTCCCCGGGCCGGATCACCACGGTGAGGATCCGCCGGTTCCCGTCCGGCCCCACCACCGAGAGCAGCTGGGTGCCCATCGGCAGCGCGGCCTCGATCAAGGGAGTGCGGCCCAGGGCGGTGGTCCCTGCGGAGACGGTGCTCTCCGGCTGGGTGATCAGCGTCAGGGTGCCCTGCTTGCGCGGATCGATCGCCTGCCGAGGACGGGCCGGCGTCTCCATCGGAGTCACCGCCGGCTTCCTGGACGAGCCGGCCTTGCCACCCAGCCACAGCCCGATGCTCCCCAGCACCACCAACCCGGCCACCGCGCCGAACACCCTTCCGGCTCGGCGCTGCTTCCAAAAGGGGTGGTCCTCCTCCACCTGGGTGGTGGACACCGGCACGAAGAGCGGGTCGGCGACCTCGGTCTTGGCCGCCGCCATCGACAGGTCCACCCCCGGCGGAGCCCGCGGGGGCGGCACCGGCGCGTCGGCCACCTGCTCTCCGGGGAACACGCTGCCCAGGTCGCGGCGCAGCAGCGAGGCGGCCTGGCGCACCTGGGTGACCTCGGACTGCCCTGCGGAGTCCAGCAGCGCGCGGGTGGCGGCCATCTTGGACTGGAAGTTCTCCTCCATGAACGCGGCCAGCTGATCCTGATCGAACAGCAGCGGGCCCGCGGCCTGATCCAGCGCCTTGGCCATCACCTTGGCCGACGAGTAGCGCAAGGTGCGATCACGGGCCAGCGCCTTGCTGACCACCGCCGCCAGCTTGCCGGGGATGCTGGGATCCACCGCGGTAGCGTCGGGGATGGGCGAGTTGAGGATCCGCTCCATCTCCTCCGCCTCGGTCTGCGCCGAGAACAGCCGCTTGCCGGTGAGGATCTCGAACAACAGAATCCCGGCGGCGAACACGTCGCTGCGCCCGTCCAGCGCCTCGCCGCGCACCTGCTCCGGAGACATGTAGCCGGTGGTGCCCTTCACCATCCCCACCGACGTCTTCCCCAGGCTGCCCTGGGCCTTGGCGATCCCGAAGTCGAGCAGCTTCACCTGCCCGTCGTAGGTCACCATCACGTTCTTCTGCGCCACGTCCCGGTGGATGACCGGGGAGGGCCGGCCGCGGCTGTCGGTGAAGTTGTGCGCGTAGTGCAGGGCCATCAGCACATCGCGCACCACCGCCACGCAGAAGCCGGTGGGCAGCCGACGCTTGGAGGAGAGCAGGGTGGAGGTGATCTGGTTCAGGTTCTGCCCGGCGATGAACTCCATCGCCAGGTACAGGGTGGCCCCGTCCTCCTCGCCGCCCAGCTCGAACACCTGCCCGATGTTGGGATGGGAGAGGGAAGCGGTGATCCGCGCCTCGTCCAGGAACATCCGCACGAAGGACTCGTTGCTGCGGGCGTCGGGGAGGATCCGCTTGATCACCACGAACTTGCGGAAGCCACCCGGTCCCTGGGTGTAGGCCAGGAAAAGCTCCGCCATCCCGCCCACCGAAAGCTGGGTCAGGATCTCATACTTGCCGATCCGCTCGCCCCGAAAGAGCTGGCCATGCGGAACGCCGAGGGTGTGGGGCTTCGCGGTACTCACCGAAAGGGGGCGGAGCGTAGCGGTTTTCTTTGTGGAGCGCCCTGTGGACGGGGAACCCGGCGCCGGGGCATCCCTGTGGGTAAGTGGGGGTCCCACATCCGGCCTGTGGATACCGGTGGATAACCCTGCCAGTTGCCCACAGTATCGAAGCAGGTGATTCCTCATTGCTGGCGGCAGGTTGGCTGGGTTGTCCCCAATTTTGCGGGACCTACTACCGCTACTATTTGATCTGATCTCTTATTACTCAGATCGTAGAAGCAGTCGGACCTGTCGACGGCCGGCCCTCCCGGGTGGATAACTCCTCCGGTGGGGCAAGCGATGCGGTCAGCGTTCCTGGCAGTCCTGGTTGCCTCCCTGGCGGGTTGCCGGGAGCCAACCCTCACCACCCCCCTCCCGCGGCTGTTCGCTGTCCCCAGCGCCCTCCTGGTCGATTCTACGTACCTCGGCAAGCCGGTCCGTCGCGAGGTGGAGCTGCGCAACTCAGCGCGCTACCCGCTGACCTTGAGGTTCGAACTCTCCGAAGGACCGTTCCGGCTGGTCGATCCCCCGGCCGAGGCCGTCCCCGGCGCCACCCGGCTGCAGATCGAGTTCCTGCCCACCACGGCCGGTCCGCACCGGGCGCAGCTGGTGGTGGTGGGCGAAGACCAGCGGACGACGGTTGAACTGGCGGGTGAAGGCCGTCCCCACCCGGTGTGTGAATCGATCCAGTGCCACCAGGCCTACTTCGATCTTCCCACCGAGCAGTGCGCGGATCGGCCGTTGCCCGACGCCACCGTCTGTGATCCCCACAACCAATGCCTCACCGGCGCGGTCTGTAGGGCGGGCCGGTGCGAGGGCCAGCCCCGGGTGTGCGACGACGGCAACGCCTGCACCCTGGATGTCTGCCATGCGATCGACGGCTGTCAGGCGGTGCCCGCGCCGCCGTGTCCGGACGACCTCCCGAACTGCAAGCTGGGAAGCTGCGATCCGGGGCTGGGCTGCGTGCTGAGCCAGGCCCGGGACGGGACGATCTGCGACCCGGATTCGGTGACCTGCATTGCGGTGGATGTCTGCGTGGCCGGCACCTGTCAGCAGCGCGATCCCCCGGATGGCTTCATCTGTGCCGAGGCCACCCCCTGCCGAGCGGAGGGTCAGTGCCAGGGTCAGGTGTGCGTGCAGCCCGACGCCTTCCCGTTGATCCCCACCTGGTCCTACGACACCACCCAGCTTCCGCCGGACCAGGAGAACGAACTTCACGACTTCGTGCTCGAGCCGTCGGGAGCGATCTCCCTCTCCGGCTGGTTCAGCCTCCCCATCTTCCGAGCCAACCGCCCCGAGGGCCGCCTGGCCGAGGCCAGCGCCCGGCGCTGCATCCTCTGGAACGATCGCGCGCTGTGTCTGGACTACCCGTGGCCGTCCCGGAACGGGAAGGTGGCGATGATCGATCTGGCCACCGGGGTGCCGCGCTGGACCTTCGACCTGGTGGAGGCCCGGCCAGACTTCGCTGCCCAGGCGGTGGATGGCTACTTGTTCCTGGCCCGGATCGCGGTGATGGGGACCGACCGCTTCGCCGCCCTCTTCGAGGCCTACCCCCGCGCCGCCGGGGCGCCCACCACCTGCCGGATGTACTTCCTGGTGGTGCTGGATCCCGGAGGGAGGATGGTCCACGCCCGCCGTGTTGACGATCCCTTCCTCACCCGGTGCGATCACCCTCATCCCTACGGCTTCTCCGCGGACGTGAAGGGGAATCTGTACCTGGCCTTTGCCCCTTCGCTGGTCGGCGATCCACCGCTGGAGCCGGGACCTCCCACCCAGATCCTCTCCTACTCACGGGACGGGGCGCTGCGCTGGAGCCGGGGCCTGGAGATCCGTGGGGGGGAGTTGGCGGTGGCCAACGGGGTGCTCTACCCCGAACAGGGCACCCAGCCATTGGACGCGACCACCGGCGAGCCGCTCCCCCCGGGGGTCCAGTGGGGGCGGGCGGTGGCCACCCGGGACCTGGTGGTGCAGGCGCCGCCGCCGCTGGGATTGGGCCGGGGGGCGCGGCTGTCCGCCTACGCCACCGACGATGGCTCACCCCGCTGGAGCTACGCCCTCCCGGTGGGGGAAAGCTTCTCCAGCTACGAGCTGCGGCTGTCGGATTGGAGGCCTCGCGAGGGCGCGCAGCGGGAGACCGTGGTGCTGGGGTTCTCCGCCTTCGGCGAACTCACCGAGACCCGCTTCACCGACCTGGTGGCCGTCCGCGCCCGCGATGGTCAGGAGGCCTGGCGTTGTCCGATGGAGTTCGACGGCGCGCAGGCCCCGGACCTGTTTGAGCTCAACGAGGGGCACCTGGCGCTGATGGCCGGTAGCCAGACCTGCGGCCGGTGCGATCCGCCGTATGCCGGCAGCTTCTCCACCTTCCACGTCTTTGACACCCCGGGCCTGTACGTCCCCTCCGCTCCCTGGCCGGGATCCTTCGGCGGGCCCGCCCACCATGGCCAGGAGCTGCCGGCGTATCTGCCGCCGGTTCGCTAAAGTCCGAGGCGGGTCTCCAGCCGGGTGACCCGCTCGGTCAGCTGAGCCAACTCGGTGGATTCTGCCTTTCCCCTCACCACCCCGGTGAGTTCCGCCAGCTGCTCTCTCAGGCGCTGGATGTCCTCGGAGTTCTTCCGGATGTCGGCCGAGTTCTGGCGGATGTCGGCCGAGTTCTGGCGGATGTCTTCGGAGTTCCTGGCTACCGCCGATTCAAGAGCGGTCACCCTGCCAGCCAGATCCCGGATCGCAGCCTCCAGGGTCTGAAAGCGGGATTCGAACTTCGCTTCCATCGAGTCAAAGCGACGATCCACCGACTCGCGGAAGCCATGCAGCGCCTCCAGGGTCGAACGATTCTGGTGTTTGATCGCCTCCAGGACCGCCGTGAACCGGCTCTCCTGACTCGGGGCCTTGCTGGTGCGTCGCTTCACCGCCATGGACTGTTCTTACCGGTGAGCGCTGTCGGTGCGCAAATGCCGCCCGGCACCTGCCTGGTCGGTCCTCAGAACAGCTTCAGGTAGTAGGCCACGCCCGCCGCGCAGGCCAGGGCGGCCACCGTCACCGCCGCGATCAGCACCGTTTGACGCTTCGGCCTGGGCGGTTCGGTGTACGGCACCTGGGGACGGCGCGGACGGGCAACACCCGACGGAGGACCGCTCTGCACCTCCACCGGGATGGTCCGTTCCGCCGCGTCGTCGTCGTCCTCCACCTCCGGCTTGGCCGCGCGGGGGTTGATCACCGTCTCCTCGTCCTCCTCGGCGTTCTGGCGGAGGGTGGAGCGGAGATCCGGACTGGAGCGGACCGGCTTGGGAAGCTGCGCGGAGCGGGGCGCCGGGCCGGGCTGGGCCACCGACTTGAGCAGCTCGTAGGCGGCGGCATCGGCCGGGGTCTGGCCCTTGATCGGAGTGCCCACCGGGGCGGTGGTCTCCTTCTCCTTGAGGTCCCGCTCCCGGGCCTCCTTGGTGGCGCGGAAGATCGCCTTCAGATCGATCTCCCCGGTGGTGCCGGTGGTTCCCTCCATCATCACCCGGGTCTGCTCGCGGCGTTCCTTGAACAGCCGCTGCACGAACACCCCGGTTCGCTCCGGGTTCCACAGCCGGTTGCCGCCGGCCTTCTCGATCGCCCGGGCGAACTCCAGCGCCGACTCGTAGCGATCCTCGCGCTTGCGGGCCAGGGCCTTGAGCACCACCGCGTCCAGCTCGCGGCCCACCTCCGGGCTGGCCTCCGAGGGCGCCGCCGGGGTCTGGTTCAGCGCGGCCATCATCCCGGACTCGGCGTCCTTTCCGTAGAACAGCCGCATCCCGGTGAGGCACTCGTGCAGCACGATCCCCAGGGAGAAGATGTCGGAGCGCGCGTCCAGCTCCTCGCCCACCACCTGCTCCGGGGACATGTAGCCGCTGGTGCCCTTCACCTTGCCCACCGCGGTGGCGGTCATCCGCCCCTGGGCCTTGGCGATCCCGAAGTCCAGCAGCTTGGTGGTCCCCTCGTAGGTGACCATGATGTTCTTCTCGGCCACGTCGCGGTGGATCACCTCCCGGGGGCGGCCCAGCGGATCCTTGAAGTGGTGCGCGTAGTGCAGCGCCAACGCGGTGTCCCGGCACACCGCCAGGGTGAAGCCAATGGGGATCGCCTCCCCGATCTTCCGGGTGGCCTGGGCGACCTCGATCAGGGTTGCCCCGGGCACGAACTCCATCGCCAGGAACAGCTCCCCGTTCACCGAGTCCAGGTCGTAGACCTGCGCGATGTGGGGGTGGGTGAACTGGGCGGTCAGCCGCGCCTCGTCCACGAACATCCGGACGATGTCCTCGTCCTCGTCGATCTCGGGGAGGATCTTCTTGAGCACCACCAGCTTGCGAAAGCCGGCCACCCCCCGGTGGAACGCCAGGTAGATTTCCGCCATCCCTCCAGTGGAGAGACGGCAGAGCACCTCGTACTTTCCGAGATTCTTGCCGGAGAATCTGTCTGGGGCGAGAGCGGGAAACTCCATCGACAAGGGAAGACTACACCCGTCCTCTCCCAGGTCCCCTTTTCGACCAGGAGGAGCTGGCTTCGAGCCGGATTTTAAGCGCCCTTGGCGCTACATGGGCCGGATCTCGCAAATCCCGGGGCACGGGCAGCGGATGCACTGGACCTGGTTGCAGTACTCGCCCTCCTGGCACTGGTCGCTGGTGTGGCAGCCGGGGACGCACGCCCCCTCCGGGCCGCACTTCTCGCAGACCTGGCCACCGGGGCAGTCGTTGTCCTTGTTGCACCAGCCCGGCTTGGCCATCCGTCCTCCGTTGGACGGCGGGGCTTGATCCACCACCACCTCCGCGTCGTCCGGAGTGATCACCGGCCCCGGCGCAGCAGTTGCGTCAGCGGAAGGTTGGGGTGCCCCCTGCTCCGGAGAATTTCCATCCGGAGAGCTGGCGGGCGGGTTCTTGGGGCAACCACAGAGCACGGCGAGGCAGGCCAGCAGGAGGAGGCGGTTCATGCGCGGAGCAAACACCCGCTTTTGCCGGAACGCCAACCTCCCGCACGCGAAGACGCATCCCCCTGCCCAGTTCCGGTCCGTGGGTCCTCAGTCCGCGCCCTTGATGCAGGCGATCGGCCGCAGCCGCCGGGCCACCTTGGCCAGCCCGGCCATCTCCACCGTGTCCAGCACGTCGTCCAGGTTCTTGTAGGCCGGCCCGGACTCATCCAGCGGCGTCTGGCGGGTGTTGAGGAGGATGTCCGCCTTGGCCATCCGCCGGTCGGTGGTCCCCTGGTCCAGTTCGCGCTTGGCGGCGGAGCGGGACAGCCGCCGTCCCGAGCCGTGGTTCACCGAGTAGATCGACGCCTGGGCGCCCTCCTCGGCGAACAGGATCGCCGAGCCGGTCTCCATCGATCCGGGGATCAGGATCGGATGCCCGCTCTTCTCCCACGGCGTTCCGCGCAGGGCCGGGTGCCCACCGGGGAAGGCGCGGGTGGCGCCCTTGCGGGCCACGAACCGGCCGTTCTCCTTCTGGATCAGGTTGTGGGAGATCTCGTAATAGATCTCCGCCGAGCCGCCGAAGATCTCCTCCAGCGAGTCGCACACCGCCTCGCCGATGATCAGCCGGTTGGCCACCGCGAAGTTGGCCGCCATGTTGTGGAGGTTCCAGTAGGCCTTTCCCTCCGCGGACCCGGCGTCGAACCACACGCTGTCCTCGGCTTGCCGTCCCAGCCCCAGCAGCAGCGCGCCGCGGACGAAGAACTCCTTGGCGATGTTCCAGCCAAAGCCCCGGCTGCCGGTGTGCAGCATCACCCACACCCGGTCCTCCTCGTCGACCTGCATCTCCAGGAAGTGGTTGCCGCCCCCCAGGCTGCCCAGTTGATCCGCCTTGCCCAGCGCCCGCTGGGGGATGTCGATCCGGTCGTCCTCCACCGGGAGGTAGGCGCGCTCGGTGATCGCCATCGTCCGGCCCAGCGCCTTGGCTCCGTGCCGCAGCACCTCCCCGAAGGTCTTGGAGCTGACCTTGCGCTGCTTCTGCACCCGGCTGGCGCCAACCCCCACCGCGATCCGCCCCACCACATCGTCAATCCACTTGCGGCGCAGCTTCGGCTCGCGCACGTCGTCCAGGGTGAGGGTGGTGCGCAGCTGCACCATCCCGCAGCCGATGTCGTAGCCGGCGGCGGTGGGGAGCAGGATCCCCTCGGTCTCCACCGCGGTGCCGATGGGAACGCCGTAGCCCAGGTGCGCGTCGGGGGTCACCGCCACCCGGGTCACCCCGGGGAAGCTGGCGGCGTTCACCACCTGGGCGAAGGTCGCCTCCTCCAGGCCGGCGTCCCGCCCGTCGCCGAACAGCAGCTTGTCGGACAGGAACAGGTGGGCCTCCACCTTCATGGTCTTGGTGCGCGGCAGCACGAAGTGCCCGTCCGAGACCTTCTCCAGATGCTCCTTCCAGCCCATGACGTCCCTCCCCGAGGATGAGGCCCCAGCGACGGGCAACCTGAGTTCAACCTGACTCCCCCGGCAATCCTTCCCTGCCTTCCATCGGAGGGCGGGCGGCCGGGCTGGCCGTCGCCGCACTGTCCCTGCCGGTACGTTGGCTGCGCCGCACCCCGCACTTTCGGCTCTTGCTCCCAAGGTGGGCCCGGAGAAGATGCCGGGCGTGAGGGGGCTCGTCCTGGGGGTGTTGTTCGTGTCGCTGGGCGCGCAGGCGGCCGGCCTCGCGGACGCGCCCGATGGGGGCGAAGTCATTGCCTCCGTCCCTCCCCGACCGGTGCTGCTGCCTTCGGACGGGGGCACCACCGCAGCTTGGGAGCTGATGGCCTCCGAGGTGATGGACGCGGCGGAGATCGGCCGGCGCCCGGTGGCCACCACCGCGCAATTGTTGGACGAGAGCACCGGGGTGTTCCTCCAGCGGCCCCACAGCGCCGGCGCGGCGGTGAACCTGCGCGGCTTCTCCGGGGTGGATGTGGCCACCCGGCTCAACGGGGTGCGCTTGAACACCGGCAGCGCCAATGCCCGGACCGCGCTCACCGCGCTGGATCCCTTCTGGGTGCAGCGGATCACCGTCCGCCGCGGCCTGGCCCCGGTGCTGTACGGGAGCGACGCGCTGGGCGGGGTGGTGGAGGTGGAGACCGCCCGTCCCCAGTTCGCGCCGCCCGGGACCCTGGGCCGCACCCTCCACACCGCGCTGATCTCCGGCACCGCCGCCCTGGGCGCGCGTGGGCACGTCCAGGCCGGGGTCTCCCTGGAGCGCACCGCGGCCCTGGTGGGGGTGACCGGCTTTAGCGTCTCTGACCTGGCGGGAGGAGCCCGGGTGGGCGCCCAGCCCTACACCGCCAACGAAGGCTACGGGCTGGGCGTGGCCCTGCGGCATCAGCTGGGGGACCGGGTGGGCCTGGAGCTGCGCTACCTGGGCTCACGCGAGGGCGTGGCCCTTCCCAGCTACTCCGAGCCGGGAGACGTCCGCCGGCTGGTGGGCCAGGAGCGCCACCTGCTCCACGGCCGGGCCGAGCTTTCGGCAGTGGGTCCGTTCTCGGCGGCCTTGGATCTGATCCTCCATCGCCAGCGGGCGGACGGGCTGCGGCTCCAACTGGCCGACGACCTGCGCTCCAACGACTCCACCGGTGAGTTGGCGTTGGGTGCGCGGCTGGAGCTGCAGGCCCTACCCAGTGTGCCCTGGTTGGGGGCGCTGCGGCTGCGCACCGGTTTGGAGGCCAGCGGGGAGCTGCTCTCCTCCCGGTTCAGCCAGGCCCCGCTCTCCACCGGCGGCCCCCTGGTTCACGATCCGGCGCAGGATCGCTACGGCGCCCACGCCTCCGGATTGGACACGGCAGTGTTCGTCCACGCCACCACCGCCTCCGCCGGTCCCTGGAAGCTTGGCGGTGGGGTGCGGGCCGCGTATCGGAAGCTGGACCTGGCGGAGGACCTCCGGCTGTCCATGCTGTTTCCGTCCGCGGCGGTCCAGCCGGCCACCACCCTCCACTCCCTGGGTCTCTCCGCCGAGTTGGGGGTGGAGCGGGAGCTGCTGCCGGGCTGGGCGCTGGTGCTCCGCGGCGCCGGCGCGCACCGCCCGCCCAACCTGGACGAACAGCTGCGGCAAGGCTCGCAAGGGTGGGGGTACCTGGTGCCCGACCGCGGGGTGAAAGACGCGCGGGCCTACTCGGTGGAGCTGGGCTCGCGCGCGCAGCGGGGTCCGCTCTCCGCGGAGCTGTTCTACGCCTATACCCACCTGGACAATCCGGTGCGGTGGGAGCCGACCACCGTGGAGGGTTCCGTCACCCGCGCCGGCGAGCCCTACCTGCGCCGGGTGCAGGGGGGACGGGCCCGGCTCCATTCGGTGGATGGGTCGCTGCGCCTGCGGCTGCCCCTGGATCTACAGATGAGCGCGACCCTGGCCTACCTCCATGGAGAGACGGTGGAGGAGCTGGAACCGCTGTCGCGGATTCCTCCGCCCAACGGGCTGTGGAAGCTGTCCTACGCCCCGGCGGGCCACTGGTTCGGAGAGCTGGCCTTGCGCTGGGGGCTGCAGCAGCGGCGGCTGTCGGCCACTGATCTGCTGGACCCGGCGATCTGCGCCGCCTCCCGGGTCTGCCGGCCCTCGGAGAGCTTCACCGCCCTGCACCTGCGCGGAGGCTGGCGGCCGAACCGTCAGGTGGTGCTGACCGCCGAACTCTCCAACCTGACCCAGGCCACCTACCGGTACTTGGGCTCGGCGCTGGACGAGCCAGGCTTCTCCGCCCGGGTGGCGCTGGAGGGTTCGCTGTGATCGCGCGCGTGGGGCTGATGCTGCTGTGCCTGGTCTCGCTGGCCTGCTCCAACGGGGTGGGCGAGCTGTGCGCCACCAACCAGCCCTGCGTGGAGGCGCTGCGCTGCGTCTATCCTTCGGAGGAGGCCACCACCGGGTTCTGCGACTACCCACCGCGGGAGTTCGGGGATCGCTGCCAGTTGGCAGAGGAGTGCGAGGAGGCGCTGACCTGCTCCAGCCACTTCACCCTCGGGGATCGCTACGGCACCTGCATCCACCGAAGAGCGGAGGGCGAACCCTGCACGGTGGATCGCGACTGTCTGGCCGGGCGCTGTGTGCCGCCGCCCGAGGGCGAGCCGCTGGGGGTGTGCGGGTGATTACCAGGAGAGTCCTCAAGGCTTGACTGGCCGCGCGAGCTCCGCTCGCCTCCGCCAGCATTGGGCCCCGGGGGTCCCCACGCTCCGCGAGGAAGCGCTCCTGCGCGTCCGCGCTCACTTCGGTGAACGCCCGCCGCCGATCACGCCTCGTCTCGGCCAGGAGCAGGCCCTCCTCGTCGAAGCCCATCCGGCGCCGCGCGCCGTACTCGCGCGCCAGCACGAACGACCGGCGAGAGTGCGCCAGCATCGGTGGCGAAAGTACCTGCCCCACCAGCGCCTCCGCCTCTCGAATCAGCGGCGTGTCCGGGCCGTGCACGCTCATCGAAGCTCCAGCGGGAGCACGCCATTCCTGCCACGGCGCCTGCGGTCGCGATGCCCAGCGCTCGGCGCTCAAGGAGCGGGTGTGTCCGCCATGCTCGAGGCCGCGGAGGCCGCGGGCGCCGCGGCCGAGGAGCTGGCGGCGGAAGCGCGGATCCCGCGGGCGTTGCTGAAGGACGTGGACGCGCGGATCCCGCACCACCAGCACCTCGCGGTGTGGCGTGGCGCGGTCGCCCGCGTGCGCAATCCGGCGTTCCCGCTCGCGGTGGCTCGGCGCCTCTCCCCGAGCACCTACGGGGTGGTCGGCTACTCGCTTGCCTACAGCACCACGCCCGGCGAGGCGGTGGCGGTTGTCTCCCGGTACTCGCGGCTGATCTACGACGAGCTGCGGTTGACCTCCGAGGACCGGGGCGAGGACGTCGCCATCCACTGCACTCTCGCCGGGAGCGCGCCGCCGCCGGAGCTCTTCGAGGCCACGCTGTCCACGCTGGTGCTGCTGGGACGCCACCTGGCCGGCACCGAACGGGTCCCGGTGCGGGAGGTGCACCTGCGCCACCTGACGACCGGCCTCGGGGACGCGCTGGGGCTTCCCGTCCTCACCGCGACGGGAGAGAACGCGGTGATTGTCCCGCGCCGGGTCCTGCAGATGCCGGTGCGGAGCGCCGACGGCCAGCTGGCGGGGATCCTGAAGCGGCACGCGCAGGAGATGCTCGCGCGGCTGCCACCGGACGATGATCTGGTCGCCGAGGTCCGTCACACGCTGCTGCGCTCCACGCCGCCGACGCTGTCCGCGCCCGGGCGCGTGCTGGGGATCGGACCGCGAACCCTGCAGCGGCGGTTGCGCGCCGCCGGCCGCTCCCTGCGCGAGCTGCATGACGAGGTCCGCTGCGAGCAAGCGGTCACCTACCTCGCGGACCCCAGACGCTCGGTGTCCGAGGTTGCGTTCCTGCTGGGCTTCTCCGAGGTGAGCTCGTTCCACCGCGCCTTCCGCCGGTGGACCGGCCGCTCCCCGCGCGGGTGAACTGTGCGCCACCATCCAGCCCTGCGTGGAGGCGCTGCGCGCAGCGGTAGTTGCCTCCTGTCGAACCATCTGCATGCCGGAACAGGGGCAGAAGACTGGAAGCCCCGCAGCTGCCGCGCGACGCAGGCCGCCGGACGAAGTAGGCGGGCTGGGCGAGTTCGTCCGGGGCCAGCAGCGTCCGGGCTGCGCCGGCCAGGCGACTCAAAGACACTGGTGTCCTTCTTGGCACCCAGTCCGGACGAGTCTGGAGTTCGCCGACCGCGCACCGCCGGTCAGTGCCCCTGCGCCGCCCGGTCCAACCGGTAGCTCATGGTGGCCGCGTCCTCGAAGCGCAGGATCACCCCGCCCACCCGGAGCTCGTCTCCGGGGAGGAGGTCGGTGCCCTCCGAGGTCAGCGGCTCACCGTTGTGCAGGGTCTTGGCGCTGGGGGAGGCCGGGGTTAGCCGCCAGGTGGCGTCGCTGGTGCCGCGCAACCAGAGGTGTTCGCGCGAGACCGCCCCGTCGTTGATCCGGATGTCGCAATCCGGGGCCCGGCCCAGCTTCACCGGCTCGGTGCCGGAGAGCTCGAAGCACAGCGCGTCTCCCTCCGGCCGCTCCTGGGGGCGGGTGGAGAAGCTGACCGGCAGGGTCTGCGAGCTGTTGGGGTTCAGCGCCGAGGGCTTCCACACCACCGGCTCCCAGATGATCCACGCCCCGGGGTGCTTGGCCAAGAAGCCCTCCTGGAGGGTCAGCCGCTGCATCGTCAGCATCGAGAAGACGTAAGCGTGGACCTCGGCCATGACCCGGAGGCTAGAGACAAACGGTGGCGGCTGACAATCGTCCGGATTGCCGCTCAGCGTCTTCCCTGCACGAACCGCTGGTAGAGCAGACAGCCCACGGTGACCGAGGCGATCCACACCAACTGCGGTCCGGCGAACAGCAACACCCCCACGCAGGCCACCAGCGAGACGCCGGCCAGCACGGTCATCGGCCGGCGCAGCAGCTGATCGCCGCCGCCATCGACAGCAGCACCAGCACCGATCCGGCGTACAGCGCCACTCCCTGCCACAGTCCCAGGGTGGGCCTCAGCTCCCTCGCCGCCTCCACTGCCATTGCGTCCGCCCGTCCTTTCCGACCGCGTTTGAGCAGGCGGAAGGGGTTGAGGCAACGTCCGCCCTGGACGCCAGCCGCGCCCCGCAAACGCGGAGGCGGTGGAGCGGTTGGCCCAGTCGCTCGTAGCGGGAGGAAGAGAACTCGGTCCGCTCAGTAGGCGTTGTTCACCCCGAAGTGGCTGAGGTTCTTGCGCACCTGCATCGCCTGGGATCGCACCTCCTCGCCACTTCGGGCGCAGCGCAGCGCGGCCTCGGATTCGTCCAGCGCGCGCGACTCTCCGGCCAGAGCGTCGGCGCTGGAGCCGAACAGCCGCCGCACGTTGTCGAACATCGATCCGGCCAGCGCCCGGTCACCGCGTTCGTAGGCGGCGGTGGCCCGGGCGATCTCCCGGCCGCCAATCACCCGCAGCGAGTCCGCGTACACCTCGGCGTCGCGGGCCCCCGCCAACACCCGCGGGTCATCCGAACGGGCGGCCACCAATTGCAGCGCCGCGCGCTCCTGCTGGCGGTGGACCGGACTCCAGTAGCTCAGCTCGCTGCGCACCACCTGGGAGGAGGAGAAACCGGGGGGGACGCTCAGCTCCACCAGCACCCGGGCGTTCTGGGCCGCCGCCAGGTCATAGACCTGGACCGTGACCGAACCATCGCCGTCCCGGCTGAACGGAAACCCGGAGACGTCCTTGATCTCCACGCCCGGCGCGGGCATCAGTCGCAGCTTCACCCCCTGGGCCACCGCGTTGGTCGCCTGGTCCAGCTCGCGGGCGAAGATCTCCCCCAGCCGGGAGGACTGACCCAGGTGCGCATAGAAGCCACCGCCGTGATTGGCCAGCTGACGCATCAGGGTGTCGTTGAAGTCGCTGCCGATCCCCAGGGCGCTCACCGCCACCCCCTGCTCACGGATCCGCGCGGTGAGCGTCGTCAGCCCCGCAAGGTCGGTGCTCCCCTCGGTGGGCTGCCCATCGGACACCAGGATCAACCGCCGGGCGCTCACCTCCGCGTGGACCAACTGCAGCGCGGCGAAGGCCCCCTCCAACCCGCCGCTGAGGTTGGTCCCTCCGTAGTCCCGGATCTCCTCCACCTGGCCCAGCAGCTGCCGCCGGGTGGCCGGGGAGATCACCACCGGGGGAAGGACGGTGACGTCCGAGCCGTAGTGGGCCAGCGCGAAACGATCTCCGTCCTGCAACCGCTCGATCAGGTCGCTCACCGCGCGCTTGGCGTCGTACAGCTTCTGGCCGGACATCGACCCGGAGCGATCCAACGCCACCGCCAAGCTGACCGGGCCCCGGGCAGCGCGAGGGGGACGTTCGCCGTTGGCCTGCAGCTCGAAGCGGGCGAAGACCTCGGAGGTGATGCTGGCCGGCAGGGTGGTCGCGCCCAGCTTGGCGGAGAGCACCACCGCCCCGGTGGAGGAGGTGGTGGTGGAAGGGAGGATCAGCGTCGGCGCCGCCTCCGCCATCTTCTGTGCGGTCGGCTTGGGCAGCGCGGCGAGAGCGGCGAGGACGGCGGCGAAACCCAGGAACATGGCGGTGCGATTCATGGAGACTCCTGCGTGGCGGGACCAGAGGCAGGGTACGGAGGCGGTCCGCGCGCCGAATCGGTCATTCGACGGGGGTCCACCCAACGCCCGTCAGGCGACTGACCGATGGGGTGAGGTGGGCAGGTGCCTGGTCACGACCGAGCCGGGCGTCGCCTCCCGAGCCTCAGCGGGAGTGGACGAAGGTCCGGATGAAGCCGCGAGTGGGCTGGCTGTTGGAGCCCATCGGCGGCGCGTCACCGAAGCTCTGCTTTCCGGCGAAGCCTCCTCCCACCAGGGTGTGGGTGGGATCCACGTACACCGTCTCGGCGGACACCTCGTTGGAGTGCGGGTCGCACTCGCCCAGCAATTTGCTGAACACCTTGTCGCCGGTGAGCTCCCACCGGCTGATTGCGCTGCAATGCTCCCACCCCTTCAGCAGGCCCAGCTGCCCCTCGGGTGACACATCGACGGTGGCGGAGCGAAGCGAGTGGTCCTGCTCCGACCAGCGGTGGGCGCCGGAGGCCTCGGCCACGATCACCACCGCGGTGGCGTCGTTGCCGGGTCCGCTCTGGTGGGAGTAGCTCTGCCCGGCCCACTGGAAGCTCCCGTTGCCCAGAGAGACCCCGCCCACCACCGTCCCCTTGGCGGAGGTGTCCACCGACCACACGCGGGACGAACTTCCGCTCAAGAGCTCTCTCCAGAGCGTCTTCCCGGAGGCGTCCAGCTTGAGCAGGAAGCCCTCGTTCCCCGCGGCCCCCGCCAGCGGACCCTCGGTGGGCGGGGGATCGGAGACCCGCCCGCCGACGACCAAGCCGCCATCCGGAGAGAAGGCCGCGCTCAGTGCGTTGTCGATCCGCCACCGGGACTGGCTCTTCCCGCTCGCATCCAGGCGCACCACCGTCGAGCTGGCGCCCACCCACTCCCAGTTCACCACCACCACTTCGCCACCTGCCGAGACTCCAATCGCCGAGGTCCGGCCCGGTTCGGAGTAGCTCCACAGCGGTCCGGCCTCGGCGTCCAGCTTGAGGACGAACAGTCCGTCCGGTCGAGTCCCACCGATGAACACCGCGCCGCCGCTCACCACCAGCGCGCGCTGATTGAAGCCGAAGTCGTACCACTCCGCCCGGTCGACGATCCGGTCCCAGCGCTGGTCGCCGGAGGGGGAGAAGCGCACCAGGTGCAGCTCGGCGCCGCCTCCCTCTTCGGTCACCACATGGAGGGCGTAGGTCTCGCCGGCGGAATCACGGGTCACCCCCCACACCAGCCCCTCGAAGGTGGCGCTCCACTCAGAAGCAGCGGGCCGCGGGTCGGGAACGCAGACGTTGGCGCCACACGACGCTCCCTCCGCGCAAGTGCCGCACTGGAGGAAGGCCCCGCAGCCATCGGAGAGCTCCCCGCACTCCGCGTCCTCGCAGGTGGTCGGGGTGCAATTGCCAAGGCCGCAGACATTGGGTTGCCCACGGCCCCCGCAGGTCGTCTCCCCCGCGCAAGTGCCGCAACTGAGCACTCCTCCGCACCCGTCGGGGAGGGTCCCACAGTTGGCGCCGGCAGCCTGGCAGGTCGTCGGCTGGCAGGGCTCGGGCGGTGGAGGAGCGGTGGGGTTGCAGGCGACAAAGATTCCCAGCCAGACCACCGCCATTCCCAACTTTGCGTACTCCATCCCCTGGACTCCCCCCGCTCGATCCGAGCCTTGGGGGCGATTGCAACCCACGGGCCGCCGACTCGATGGCGGGCTGTCCCGGTGGAGTAGGCTTCCGTTCAGTGATCCTCAATCGACGTCGTGCGCTGGTGGGGCTGGCCTCCATGGCCGGGCTGTATCTGGGAGGCCGTCAACTGGTGCGCCGGGTGGCGCGCGCCGCCGAGCCGGAGACCCCGCTCTCCCCGGAGGCCAAGGCGCTGGTGGCCCGGGCCTGGGAGGGGATCAATCCTGCGAAGGTGATCGACGCCCACGTGCATCTGGTGGGCATCGGCACCGGCGGATCCGGCTGCTTCGTGCACCCGCACATGCTGAGCCTGTTCCACCCCTTCCCGGCGCTGAAGTTCGCGATCTACCTGCGGGCCTCGGGGGTGAAGGATCAGGACCAGGCGGATCAGCAGTACGTCGACCGGCTGGCGTTGCTGGTGCGCGCCCAGATGCCGAGGCCCCGGCTGCTGCTGCTGCCGTTCGACCAGGTCTACGATCCCGACGGCACCCCGCGTCCCGACCACAGCGAGATGCACACCCCCAACGACTACGCGCTGCGGGTGGCGCGCGAGCATCCGGACGTGTTCCTGCCGGGCGCCTCGGTGCATCCCTACCGCCGCGACGCCGCCGACGAGCTGGAGCGCTGCATCGAGGCCGGGGCCCTGGCGCTCAAGTGGCTGCCCAACGCGCAGGGGATCGATCCTTCGTCGGAGAAGTGCGACGCGGTGTACCGGGTGCTGGCCCGCCGGGGAGTGCCGTTGATCTCCCACGGCGGCGAGGAGCAGGCGGTGGACGCGGAGGAGGCGCAGGCCCTGGGCAACCCGCTGCTGCTGCGGCGCGCGCTGGACCAGGGGGTGAAGGTCATCGTCGCCCACGGCGCCAGCCTGGGGACGGATCTGGATCTGGACGCGCCGGAGCTCAACCGCCCGCGTGTCTCCAGCCAGGAGCTGCTGTTCCGGATGATGGATCACCCCGGCCATCGGGCGCTGCTCTACGCGGACCTCTCCGCGGTGTGCCAGGCCAACCGCTGCGGGGAGCCACTGCGCCGGATGCTGCGCCGGACCGACCTCCACCCGCGCTTCGTCAACGGCAGCGACTACCCGCTGCCGGCGATCAACGCCCTGGTCCGGACCTCCACCCTGGAGAGCCATGGCTACTTTGACGCCGGCACCCGCGAGCTGCTCAACGAGCTGGATCGCCACAACCCGCTGCTGTTCGACTTCGTGACCAAGCGGTCCCTGGCGCTGACGGAGAGGGCAGGCAGTCACCGCTTCTCCGCCGCGTCCTTCCAGACTCCGGAGGGGCTGTTTCCGCTGCGCTCCGTCTAGAGGGCGTTGGTGTCCGGCCGCAGCGACAGCACCCGCATCGCCCGGGCCTCGTGGTCGAAGCTCAGCTGGACCCGGAACCGCGCGCCGGCCGAGCCGGTCACCCAGGTCCCCACCAGCTGCGTCTCGGGTTCGCTGGCCTCGTTGCACTCCCGGGCAAGGTCGCCCAGGGCGGCCGTCACCGACTCCCGCGGGGCGCGGGTCAGGGTTTGGAGGCGGCGGGAGACGTCCGGGTGGAGGACCAGCTCGTAATTCATGGGGTTCAAACAAGGCACCTGCATTAATCCGCCGCAAGTGACGAGTTTGTGACGCAGGCGGACAGCAATCAGCGTAGCTCAAGTGCCTGAAATCACTTGCGTCATCGTCGCACGTGGGTAAGCAGGCAACCCCCGTTCAGATGGGTCCAAAATGACCTGACGCCGCATTGCGTCATCTGGGTTGGTTTCCATGCGCCCGGACAAACGGGAAACCCGGGTGCCCCTCCCCT
This sequence comes from Myxococcota bacterium, assembly GCA_030857095.1. GTDB lineage: Bacteria > Myxococcota > Myxococcia > Myxococcales > Myxococcaceae > JALYOC01. The sequence goes on from JALYOC010000009.1 coordinate 35,476, forward strand.
GTTTCTAGCCCTCCCGTCGCCCTCCGGTCGGTGATAGACCCACCCGGCTTTTGAGAGGGGAGCCCATGGAATTCCGCATCGCGGCTGACGAACTGAAGAAGGCGCTGTACCGCGCCCAGGGCATCGTGGAGCGCAAGACCACGATGCCGATCCTGGCGAACGTGCTGGTCAACGCCACCAAGAGCGGCGTGACCGTCACCGCCTTCGACCTAGACATCGGGATCGTCAGCGAGCACCCCGCCGAGGTGATCAAGCCGGGCGCGGTCACCCTCTCCGCCAAGTACGTCTTCGACATCGTCCAGAACCTGCCCGAGGCGCAGGTCACGATCCGCAAGCTGCAGAACAACTACGCGGAGATCGTCTCCGGCCCCTCCCACTTCAAGATCGTGGGGATGGCCCCGGAGGAGTACCCCAAGCTCCCCAAGGAGGAGAACGCGCCGCTGGTGAAGGTCAACGGCGGAGTCCTCCTGGAGATGATCAAGAAGACCGCGTTTGCCATCTCCACCGACGAGACCCGCTACATCCTCAACGGGGTGTTCTTCGAGCCGCGGGAGGGCAACAAGGTCCGGATGGTGGCCACCGACGGGCACCGCCTGGCGCTGGTGGAGCGGGAGCTGGAGGGAGACTTCAAGCTCAAGGGCGGAGTGATCATCCCGCGCAAGGGCCTGTTTGAGCTCAAGCGCCTGCTGGATGAGGCCCCGGACGCAGAGTGCCACCTGGGCTTCGCCGAGAACTCGGCGCTGTTCAAGAAGCCCGGCCTGACCATGGTGATGCGGCTGATCGACGGCCAGTTCCCCGAGTACCAGCGGGTGATCCCCAAGGAAGGCGAGCGGCAGATCTCGGTGCCCAAGCTGCGCTTCGCCGAAGGTCTGAAGCGGATCGCCCTGCTCTCCGCGGACAAGTCCAACGCGGTGAAGGTCACCCTCTCTGACAACCAGCTGCGGATCACCTCGCAGAACCCGGACCTGGGCGAGGCCAAAGACGACGTGGACGTGGCCTACCGCGGCGGCGCGGTGACCATCGGCTTCAACGCCCGCTACCTGCTGGACGTGCTGGGCGTGTTGGAAGGCGACGAGGTGATCTTCGAGCTGGGCGACGAGCACAGCCCGGGCGTCCTCCACGGCGTCGGCGACCGCAGCTACACCGCGGTGGTCATGCCGATGCGCGTCTGAGGCGCCCGCGGGAAGCAGCTCCAAGGTCGCTTGAAGTCCGGGACCGAGGCCGCCTCCAGCCGACAGATCGCGGTGGCTTCGTTCGACAAGGCACAAGCTGGTTCGCCGGGCTGGGCGACCGGACCGCACGCGCCTTACCCTTGGCCCCATGCAGGTCGCGTCCACGCACTCTCTGCGGGAACGACTCGAGGGCAGATGGCATGTCCTCGAGGCGACGCGACTGCGCTACCGGGGCCTGGTCGCGCTGCTGGGCGGGTGGCAGTGGCGAGCCGGACTGCGCCGGAACCTGCCGCTGCTGCACCTGGTGGTGTTGGCCCAGCCGGTGGTGGACGCGGTGTTGCAACGCGCGCTGAGGCGGTCGGAGGCGGAGGGCTGGCCGGCAAGGGATGAGACGACGCGGCTGGTGAAGGAGGTGGCCCAACTGCAGGCGGAGCTGCAACGGCAGGCGGCGCGACGCCTGCGCAAACCAGCGGGAAGAAGCCGCGAGACGGGCCGCGGCGAGCAATCCGATCGCGCCCGGGCTGAGGCGCCACCCGCTGACCGCGATGGCCTAGCTGACAGCCATCTCGCATCGAGCGCCGCACCGGTCGGCCACGGCACTGCGGACTCGCCGTCTCCTTCTCTCACCGCGTTGCTGCTCGACCTCGAGACCCTGCTGGCCACCGAACAGGTGATGATCCCCGGGCAGAACTGGGCCGCAGCCCAGGAGCTGCTTCCCTGGAGCCTCCCGGAGCTGCTGCGCGCCAGCGAGCGGGGCGAGCTGCTGGAGCGGCTGATGAAGCGTCCGCTGGAGCCGTCCGGCCCGCTGCCCTTCTCGCGGGAAGAGATCGATCTCCTCTCCAGCGTGGTGCCGGAGGCGGAGACGGCGCTTGAGGAGGTGTGGAGCAGGGTGGATCAACTAGAGCCCACCGGCGCGCTGCACCGCTTCCTCGCCCGGCGCGCCCGCGGAGCGTTGAAGCGCCCTCCCCGCAGTGGTCCGGAGGCGTTGCATAGGGCGGCCTTCTGGGTGGACTACGCCCAGGCCGTGGTGCGGGCCTGGGTCGAACCGAAGGTGGCCCCGGTCCTGGTCTCCGGCTCCGAGCTGTGGCCGCTGCTGCGCTGGTTCAAGTCGCTGGAGTCCAATCCGGAGGCGCGCCTCGAGGCGAAGGCGCCGCTGACCGACGCGAGGGCCGGGCTGTTGGAGCTGGCCCACGAACTCCAGCTGTTCAACCCACCGGTGCTGCCCAACCGCCTCGGACGCATGGAAGGCAGGAACCGGATTCGTCCGGAGATCGCCCCCGCTCGCTGGGAGCGGTTGCGGAGGCGCGCCTTGAGGGCCGAGCCGCTGCGCGACACCCCAGAGGCTGCCGGGGTCCGCCACCTGCTGACCCGCTTCATCCGACTCCGGGCCAGCGTTCAGACCGGCCGGGAGGTGGCGTTGGAGGACACCTCCCTGGAGACGCTGGTCAATCAAGCCGCCGCGGTGCCCTGACCGGAGGGCGCCCGGGGCGCAGTCGTCCAGCGCGCGCACCCGCCTTGGAGCTGCCTACCGCCGGATCAGCAACAGCGCCCCGGAGGCGATCGCCAGCACCCCGGTGATGACGTGCAGGTACTCGAAGCGCAGCCCGGCCAGCTGAATCAATCCCTGCAGGATCAGCCACACCGCCAGCAACAGCATTCCCAAACCCTTGTCGATCTTCATGGCGCGCAACCTAGCAGCGCCTGAGGCCCCCGGGCGGAATCGCTTCCTGGGGAATCGCCTCGCTTCCCAACCACGTCTACAGTGGCTCCCCTATGCGCCATCTGGTCCTGGTGCTCGTCGCCATCTCGGGGGGCCGAGCGCTTGCGCAGGACGCCCTGCCCATGCCTCCACCGCCCGCGGGGCTTCAGCCACGTCCCCCGAACAAGCCTCCACCCTCCTCGGTGATCCCGGCGGACGCCACCGGGCGGCCGCGGGTGTTCGTCGCCAACCTGGACGCGCAGAACGTCCTGGACACCGACGCCGCGGCGATGACCCAGGCCATCGCCACCACCCTGGAGGGGCGCGGGCTGTTCAGCGTGCTCACCACCAAGGACGTCCAGCAGGTGATGGAGCAGGAGCGCAGCCGCCAGCTGACCGGCGCCTGCGACACCGACCCGGAGAACTGCAGCAGCAACCTCGCGGCGCTGACCGGCGCCCGGTACGTGCTCTCCGGCACCCTGGCCAAGATTGGCACCATCTTCGAGATCAACGTCCAGATGGTGGACACGGTGAAGGGCGAACGGCTGGGCCGCGCCACCCGGCTGGCCAGCGATCTGGTCACCCTGCGCCTGTTGTTGCCCTACGTGGTGGCGGAGGCCACCGGGACCCCGCTCCCGCCTCCGCAACCGCGCTGGCTTCAATACGGGTTGATGGCAGCGGGCGGGGCAGCAGTGATCGGCGGCGGCACCCTGGGAATGCAGGCGCTGGGCCGGGCCTCCACCCTCAATGACGAACTGTGCCCCTCCGCGCCGTTCGATGTGGGGGACAACGACAGCAACGTCCCCGACTCCTGCGGCGGGGTGAACCTGCGCCCGCGCGCCTTCTACGAAGAGCAGAACGCCTCCATCGGCACCCAGAAGACCTGGGCCCTGGCGATGATGGTGGCCGGGGTGGGCCTGGCCGCCGCAGGCATCTACCTGATGCCTCCTCCCGAGGGCGGACCGCGGGTGGCGTTCATCCCCGGCCCCAGCGGCCTGGCGATCGTCGGAGAGTGGCCATGAAGCTCCATCGACTGTTCCTCTCCGCGGCCCTGGCGGTCACCGTGGCCGCCTGCCCGGGCGGTCTGCGACTGGACCTGGGGAACGCCTTCCCCTGCGACTTCTCCCAACCCGAGCACCTCCGCGATCAGCCCTGCGTCTCGGTCCATCCCGGAGAGTGGGTCTGCGGCACCGACAACCTCTGCCGCCCCAACGCCGACGAGGGGCTGCAGAGCGAGACCCCCGACCCCACGGTGGAGACACCGGTGCTGGTGCTGCCCACCATCCTCCAGGGCCCGAACGTGATGGTGGCCGCCGACCCCGGCGTGCGGGGCCAGTTCCTGGTCTGGGAGCTGGCGGACGCGGGCCCCACCCTGGTCAGCAACGCCGGGATGCGACTGGATCGCGTCTCCTTTCCCGACTTCTCCGGCGTCCCGGACGAGCTGGCGATGGTGGGGGTGCCAAGCGGCAACGCGCTGCTGGTCTTGCGCAGTGACGGCGGGGTGGCCAGCGGCGAGCGGGGCCTGGCGCTGGACGGCGGCGGCTTCACCGTCCGCCTGCGGCCGGTGCGGGATGGCCGCCTGGGGTTGCCCGCGCTGACCGGCGTGGAGGCGCTGCGGGTGGATCGCCGCTCTTCGCCGCTCTCCAGCGGCTTCTCTCCCTTCTCACTGGTGGTCAACGACGGGACGGCCGGGGAGTCGGTGCGGCTGACCTTGCCGCCGCTGGACCCGCCGCTCTCCTATCTCCCGTTGGACGCGGGGATCGCGCCGCCGATCCCGGACGACGTGCTGGAGAACGCCATCGCCGATATCCGGGTGGTGCCGCGCAACCTGCTGGAGAGCGAGCCTTCTCCCCTGGCCAACGAGCTCTTCGTCCCGGTGGCGCTGACCCGGACCGGCTTCTACTACCGCGACTTCCGCGCCCTGGACGGCGGCACCGAGGACCGGTGGATCGCCCTCAACGAAGAGCCGGTGCTCTTCCCCAATCGCTCGGTGCGGATGCGCCACTCCCGCTCCGGGGTGCTGTGGGCGGCGATGGCGCAGGTCGCCGGAGCCCAGGTGTTGAGCACCTGGCTGGTGGATCGCGGCAACCCGCCTCGCATGGTCCGGGCCTGGGACGAGTGCGTGCCCTGCGCCAGCGCCGCGCTGGCCTTCACCCCCGCGGCCTCTGGCCCCACCAGCGTCGAGGTGCTGTGCGAGCGCAGCGGGCAGCTGCCCCGCCAGCTGGTGCGGATCACCGGGGTGAGCGCGAACATCGACCAGCGCACCGGCGAGTTCCTCTGCGCTGCCGAGCCGATGGAGGCGCCGATCGAGCTGAACGAGGTCCTGCTCCAGCCGGAACTTGGACTGCGCGCGATGGACGACACCGTCGGAGATCGGCTGACCCTGGGCGGCCGGCACGGACAGGTGTGGTCTGGGGCCTCGCTTGGCGAGCTACACCCGCTGTCGCTGGATCGGGTGCCGCTGGGGCTGGGGACCTTCGAGGGCGCGCCGATGGCGGTCACCGACTCCTACGTGGCGGTGCCGCTGTCCCAGAACGGGATGCTGGCCGTGCCAATCAGCGAGCTGTTGGGAGGCCGGGCCACTGGGGATCGGCTGCTCGCCGCCAGCGTGGGCGGCGTGGAGGGGTGGGCAATCCTGAAGACCGCGGAGCTGATCAGGATTCAGCGCTCCACCGACCCCTCGCTCTCTCCGCTGGACGTGGACTTCGGTCCGCAGCTCGAAGGCGCCGCCGGTGGGCCGGCCTCCGGACCCTTCGCCGGCGAGGCGCAGCTGGGCGCGTCGGGGGAGCTGCGGATCATCGCCACCGCCGGGGACGGCCTCTATCAGCACCTGGTGGGCACCCTCTCCGGCGTCCCCGGAGAGGTGGTCCCGGAGCTGCCCCAGCTGACCCCCGAGCCGGGGTTCCCGATCCGCTCGTTGACCCTGGACCGCGCCACGCCCACCCGGCCGGACGCGGGGGTGAAGGTGCGCGGCTACGTGGTCACCTCGCGCAACGTGTTCGACTTCCAGTTGGGCGGCGCCCCCGAGCGCTGGTCACAGCGGCAGGTCCCGCTCCCCGCCGGAGAACCGGTGGAGGTGTGGATGGACGCGCCCCGCAGCCCGCTGGGCCGGGTCGGCTACCGGGACGGCACCGTCTACACCCTGCCCGGCGGCTACCTGATGGCGCAGCGGCTGCCCTCGGCGGACGACGGCGGCGTCCCCCGGGTGTTGGACTTCACCAACCTCAACGGCTACCCGGTGGCGCTGACCGAGCGAGGGGTCTTCCTCTCCCAGCGGGACCCGGAGCCGTTCCCAGACGGTGGCAGCTCCCGCATCTTGATCTGGGATCGGCTGCCGCTCCCCTCGGAGCTGGTGCAGCGCCCGGATCGTTTCCAACGCGGAAGGATCGAGTCCATCACCCAGGACGCCGGAGTGGACCCGATCAGCGGCAGGGCCCGCACCCGTCAGGTGCTGTTCCTGTTCTCCGCCCACGGCTACGTGTACCGGCTGGCCTCGTCCAGCGACGGGTGAGCCACTGCCGCGGTGCCCTCCCGACGAGGGCACCGGAACTTGCCGCCTACTCCACGCCTACCGCGGACCAGGCCTCCTTCACCTTCGCCGCCTCCGGCGAACCGGCGCCGAACAGATCGTTGGTGGCCAGCAAGGTGGCCTCCCGCGCCTGGGCGAAGGTGGAGTTGGGCACCATGTAGAACTGCAGTGCCCGGCTGAAGATCTTCAGCGACTTCTCCATCCCGATCCCCTCCGCCACTCCCTGTCCGGAGGTACGGTTGGTCCCGCCCTCGGTGAGCAGGAAGAAGGCGTTGTTCATGATCCCCGAGGAGCCATGCACCCCGCCGTTGTCGCTCTCCGGCTGGCCGATCCCGTCGTCCTTCCGGTACCGCCCCATCTGGGAGAAGTGGTCGATGCTGTAGCCGTCCCGGGTCGGGTCATCCATGAAGCGCAGCGCGTCGCCCTCCACGCTGGGGGTGAAGGCCTCCTCGCCCACCTTCCAGTTGAACTCCACGTTGGCGTTCCGTTGGCTGGCGTACCACTCCACGCCCGCGCCGATGATGTCGGAGATCGACTCGTTCAGGCCGCCGCTCTCGTTGCGGTAGATCAGCCCGGCGGTGCGCTCGCTGAGCCCGTGGGCAATCTCGTGGCCGGCAATGTCCACCGTGGTCAGGTCGCTGAAGGTGACGCCGTCGCCGATGCCGTAGGTCATCTGCTCCCCGTTCCAGAACGCGTTGGGGGCCAGGTTCCCGTTCTCGTCCTCCAGGCGGACGTTCACCGTGGAGAGCAGCTTCTCTCCGCGCCCATCCAGTGAGTCCCGGCCCAGCACGTCCCGGAGGAAGTCGGAGGTCATCTGCGCGCCGAACTGGGCGTCCACCGCGGTGCGATGTCCGCGCGGATCGGAGGCCTCGCCCCAGGCGCCGTTGTTGTCCACCAGCTGCACCGGGGCCGGGTTGTCCCGCGTCCGTCCCTGGGCGTCGTTGGTCTCAATCCCCTGACCGCGGGTGGTGTCCAGCATCGACTGCCGGCCGCCCCCCAGGTCGGTGCCGCCCACCTCCACCTTGCCGGAGTAGAGCGAGGTGTCGTTGCCCGCGCCCGTCGCCTCCGTGTCCCGCGCGTCGAGAGGCTTCGCCCGGGGGCCTCCCGCGGCCGCCACTGCCTTCTTGGCGCGCTCCATCGCCCGCTCATCGACGATCCCGTGCCGACTCTCCCAGGTGTTGAGCACCTCCCCGGTCTCCGCATCCAGCAGGGAGTTGATCCGCTTCCCCGAGGCGTTGGCGAAGATGTCCTGGATCTGCCACGCGTCCCGGTACTTGCCGTCGTTGCCGAGAGTGATGTTCCGGATCATCTCCGAGGGCGGGATGGACCCGGCGGGGATCCCGAACGCCCGCTCGATCCGCCGCGCGGCCTCCGCCGCGGAGATGGCCGGAGCGCCGAGTCCCAACCCCTCGGGGATCTCCCCCACCAGCCCGTTCACCGAGGTGACCTTGCCCTCCGCGTCCAGGTGACCCACCACCTGCTCGCCGAACACCGGCAGCCCATTGTGTTGCCGGTTGAGCCGCACGTGGGTCAGCCCCAGCTCGTCGCGGGTGGCGGAGTGGGGCCCCCAGGTGTCCTGAGCGCTGATCGCCGGGAGGTGATCCCGCACCACCGCCACGGTGGCCGCCGCGGCCCGGGTCGCCTCCGCCGAGCCCAGCTCCAGCGGCTGCACCTTCCCTGAGGTGGCGATGGCCCCGCCTCCCGCCGCCAGCGGCCCGAAGGGCGCCGCAGACGTCAGCGCCACCTGCTGCGGGCCGGGGGACCGGCCGAAGCTGTCGGCGGGCGTCGATGCCAGCGGCGTCAGCGTCGCGGTGACGCCGGGGGCAGCGGCCGGTGTGGCGGACTGCGGGACGGGCCGGGGGCTCACTGCGATACGGTTCTGCATGATCGACCTGCTTTCGAGGGGCGCCCGGCGTGCGGGCAGGGAGTGGTGGTGGATTGTCCGACCCCCGTCCCGGCAGTTGAGGGTCGATCTCGCGCACACCGGCATCAACGTGGGCCGCACACTGCAGTCCGTTGCTCGTGAGGAGGGTCCGCCCCGGGTGTGCGACGACAGCGACGCGCCCGGCGGGTGCTTGGTTTGCTCGCCGCTTCCAGCGCTTCGTGTTTGAGCCGGTCGCGGGTACGGTCTCGCCGCCTTGCTGCTGCTGCGTCTGCATCTGGAGGACTTCCGGAACCTCTCCTCGGTCGAGCTGATCCCGTCTCCGCGGGCCTCGGTCACCGTGGGGCAGAACGGCCAGGGGAAGACCAACCTCCTGGAGGCGGTGTACTTTCTGGCCACCCTCAAGCCGCTGCGGGCCAACAAGCTCTCGGAGCTGGTGCGCTTCGGCGCCCCCCGGGCGCGGATCACCGGCCGCTTCCTGCTTGGCGGCGCGGAGCGGGAGATCTCGGTGGAGGTCTCCGAGGGCCAGCGCCAGGCCTTCGTGGACGGGAAGAAGGCGCCCAGCCTGGAGGAGTACTTCGGCGGGGTGTCGGTGGTGGCCTTCACCCCGGACGACCTGGAGGTGATCAAGGGCGGGCCCGACCTGCGCCGGACCTTCCTGGACCGGGCGGTGTTCAACCGCTTCCCCGCCTTCCTCAAGGAGAGCCGCGACTACGCCCGGGCGCTCAAGAGCCGCAACCGGCTGCTCAAGGTGGGGGCCGAACCCTCCTACCTCTCCGCCTTCGACGAGACCCTGTGCATGGCCGCGGCTCGGGTCTGGCTGCGTAGGCGCGCCCTGCTGGCGGAGGTCGCGCCCCGGGCGGTGGCGGCCTTCGGCTCCATCGGGCGGACCGAGTTCCCCGCCCGGTTCGGCTACAGCCCCGCGCATCTCTCCCTGGACTTTGCGCAGGCCACCGAGGAGAGCCTGCAGGCGGCGATGTCCGAGACCCTCAGCGCCCGCATGGCGCGGGACGTGGAGCGGGGCTTCACCTCGGTGGGCCCGCACGCCGACGACCTGCAGCTCCACCTCGGGGACCGCGCCGCGCGGGCGTTTGCCTCCCAGGGCCAGCAGCGGGCGCTGGTGCTGGCGTGGAAGATCGCCGAGATCGAGAACCTGAAGGAGGCGCACGGCTTCCTCCCGCTGCTGTTGCTGGACGACGTCTCCAGCGAACTGGACCCCGAGCGGAACGCCTATCTGATGAGCTACCTGCTCCAGAGCGGCGCCCAGGTGTTCCTGACCACCACCGACGCCACCCTGGTGGCCAAGGCGGCGGGGGCGGACTCCCGCTGGTACCAGATGAGCGCGGGCGTCTTGGCGCCGATGGAGAACCGATGAGCTTCTTCCCCTACAACCCGAAGACCGCGCGGCTGGGCTTCCTGCTGGGCGCGGTGGCCTGCGCCGGGCTGACCGCCTGGGCGCTGTGGGGCGGGACCCGGGGCGCTGAAACCTACGGCCTGGCCCGGGGCGGCGTCTCCGCCGGCCTGATGTTCGCGTTCCTCTACGCCCTGGTCCGGCTGCGTCCGCGCGCCGGGTGGGGGGTGGAGGTGGACCGACTTCAGATCAAGGTCTCCCGGCCGATGTCCTCGAATCCGATCGAGATCCCCCGCGCCGCGGTGGAGATGATCCGCCGCGACGGCAAGAGGCAGGACACCGTGGTCCTCTACCTCTCCACCGGCCAGCGGGTGGTGGTCTCCCAGCACCTCTTCCCCAGCCCGGCCGCCTTCGACCAGGCCGCCCGCGCCCTGAGCGACTTCAAGCCCGAGGACCGGAACCCCGAAGCACTGCACTGATAAAGGGGACAGGCTACATTTTCGGGTGTGTCAATTGCACTAAATGCAATTTAGAGGCCCGAAAATGTAGCCTGTCCCCTTTGTTGACGACGCGCGTTATCGCCTCCGCGGGGCGTTGAAGGGCTCGGGCTTTCGCGGGGCGGGGGCGGAGGACTGCGGCGCGGTCGCGGCCCCCGGCTGCAGGGCCTTGATCGAGAGGCCCATCCGCTTTCGGGGAAGGTCCACCGAGAGCACCTTCACCCGCACCCGGTCTCCGACCTTCACCACCTCCGCCGGATCCTTGATGAAGCGGTTGGCCAGCTCGCTGACGTGGACCAGCCCGTCCTGGTGCACCCCGATGTCCACGAAGGCCCCGAAGGCGGCCACGTTGGTCACCACCCCGTTGAGCACCATTCCCTCTTTGACGTGCGACAGCTCGGTGACCTGCGCGTCGAAGCCCACCTCCTGGAACTCGGCGCGGGGGTCGCGGCCGGGCTTCTTCAGCTCCTCCACGATGTCCTGCAGGGTGGGCAGCCCGATTCCGGCCTGCTCGTCCACGTAGCGCTGCAACGGGATCTTCGCGGCCAGCTCCGCGTTCCCCACCAGCGCGCCCCGGGGCACCTTCAGCTCCTCGGCCATCTTCGCCACCACCGGGTAGCGCTCCGGGTGCACCGCGCTCTGGTCCAGCGGCTCGGACCCGCCGCGCACCCGCAGGAAGCCGGCGCACTGCTCGAAGGCCTTGCCTCCCAGGCGGGGGACCTTCTTCACCGCGGCGCGGGTCTTGAACGGCCCGTTCTCCGCGCGGAAGGCGACGATCGCCTTGGCCAGCGCCGGACCCAGCCCTGCCACGTAGCGCAGCAGGGTCGGGGAGGCGGTGTTCAGGTCCACCCCCACCCGGTTCACCGCTGCCTCCACCACCCGGTCCAGCGACCCCGCCAGCGCGGTCTGGTCCACGTCATGCTGGTACTGCCCGACCCCGATGCTCTTGGGATCGATCTTCACCAATTCAGAGAGGGGATCCTGCAGCCGCCGGCCGATGGACACCGCGCCGCGCAGCGTGACGTCCAGCGCCGGCAGCTCCTCCCGCGCCAACTCGGAGGCGGAGTACACCGAGGCCCCGGCCTCGCTGACCATCACCACCTTCAGCTCTTTGGGCAACGCGCCGGCCGCCAGCAGCTTGCGCACGAAGGCCTCTGTCTCCCGCCCGGCGGTGCCGTTGCCGATGGCGATCGCCCCCGGGCGGTGCGCCTTGACCATCGCCGCCAGCGCCGCGCCGGCCTCCGCCTCCCGTCCGGTGTGTGGGAAGATTGTCCCCAGCGCCTTCACCTCTCCCTCCGCGTCCAGCGCCGCCAGCTTGCAGCCGGTGCGCAGCCCGGGATCAATGGCCAGTACCGGCAGCGACCCCAGCGGCGAGGCCAGCAGCAGGCTCTCCAGATTCTGGGCGAACACCCGGATCGCCTCCTCGTCGGCCCGGTCCTTCAGCTTGCGGCGGAACTCGCTCTCCAGCGAAGGCTCCAGCAGCCGGTCCACCGCGTCCTCCAGCGCCAGCTCCACCTCCCGCGCCAGCACCGGGGCGGCGCCGCGCCGGGTGACCAGCGGCCGCACCGCGCCCACCGTCCCCTGCCGCTCCACCTCCACCCGGACCCTGAGCAGCCCCTCGGTCTCGCCGCGCTCGGCGGCCAGCAGCCGGTGGGACGGAGCCAGGGCCGCCTTCTCCCGCCGGCCCAGGTGGTCACGGTACTTGGCCAGCTCCGGCGCCTCCGACTTGCCCCGCGCCACCTCCACCGTGAGCTCGCCCTGGGTCTCGAAAAGCCGGCGCACCTGGGCGCGGACCTCGGCCCGCTCGGCGATGGTCTCCGCCACGATGTCCCGCGCGCCCTGGAAGGCGGCCTCCAGATCCGGAACGTCCCGGGCGGGGTTCACGAACTTGCCGCCCAGCGCCTCCCGGGCGGGCGCGGACGGCGCCTGGTCCAGCAGCAGCTCCGCTAGCGGACCCAGGCCCCGCTCGCGGGCGGTCTGGGCGCGGGTACGCCGCTTCGGCTTGTAGGGCAGGTACAGGTCCTCCAGCTCGGCCAGGGTGGCGGCCGCGCGGACCGACTTCTCCAGCGCCGGGGTCAGCGCCTTCTGCTCGGTCAGCGAGGCCAGGATGCTGGCGCGGCGGGACTCGCGCACCTCCACCTTGGCCGCGTGGTCGTGGATCCGCTGGATCTCCCCGTCGTCCAGCCCGCCGGTGACCTCCTTGCGGTACCGGGCGATGAACGGCACCGTGGCCCCGCCCTCCATCAACTCCAGGGTGCGGGTGACTCCACCCAGCGGCAGCGACAGCTCACGCGCAACGAGTTCGGCGGTTGTGGAAACGGGGATCATGGGCCTGGCGATACCACGACCCGGGCCCCCCCCCGTCTCCCCCAAAGGGGCCCGCCCAGGCCATAATGACTCCCAGTTGAATCTTCGGGCTCGCCTGCCCGTCAACCCGCCGTTTCCACATCCGCCAAAGGTCCTCCGCGATGCTCCAGCCCCTCTCCCGCTCCTCCCTGGTGGTCTGCGCCCTGCTGATCACCTCCGGCTGCGCGCACAAAATCCGCATCGAGCGCACCCGCCCGGCCCGGGTCAACCTCTCGACTGATCGGAAGATCGGGGTCCAGGTGGAGGCCGCGCCCCCGGTTCCCGGCGGCCCCAACCTGACCCAGGCGGCGAACACCGTGCTCGCCTTCACCCAGGGGCAGATGATCCCAACGGAGATGGCGATCGAGCCGGTCCGCACCGAGCTCTATCGCGGGTTGCAGCAGTCCCGGTTCACCCTGGTGGACGCCAGCGGCGCGGACACCCTGGTGCGGGTGATCCCCACCGAATGGAAGTACCGCGGGCCGCCGCCGCTGCAGCGGGGCTCCGGAACCGGCACCCTCCACATCCGGCTGGAGCTGCTGGACGGGAAGAACAAGGACGCCCCCCGCATCTTCACCGACACCTACTGGGCCTCGGTGGACGCGCCCAACGAGGCGGAGGCCATCCTCCGCGCCGCCCGCCGGGTGGCCCGGGTGTTCATCGAGGACCTGCAGCCGGTCCGCGTCTGGGACCGGGTGGAGCTGGACACCTCCGATCCGGTGACCAAGCCCGGGGTGGAGCTGTGTGACCAGGGCCGCTTCGACGGCGCCCACGCCGCCTTCTCCGACGCGGTGGCCCGGTCCCCCAACTCGGCCCCTGCCCTCTACAACCTGGCGGTGCTGGACGAGGCCCGCGGCAACTACGGCCGCGCCGAGGAGCTGCTCCTCAACGCCACCCGGATCAACTCCAAGCCCATCTACTACGTGGCCCTGGAACGGGTCCGCGCGGCCAAGTTCGAGGTCGAGCAGCTGCGCAACCCGCGCTAGCTTGCCGTCACCCACCGGGGCTCATGCGCGGCGCGGTCCTGAACACCCCCGGAGGCAGGGCCAGCATCCCCATTGCCAGCATCACCAGGCTGGCGCCGAAGAGCTCACGGACGCTGAGCGCGGCGCCGCCGGCGAACATCGCCAGCAGCGCGGTGGCCGTCACTCCGGCCAGGATGCTCGAGCCACGGTTCACCGGGACGCAAAAGGAGTGCTCGCGCGGGTCGAGCAGCACCAGGGCGCCGAACACCCCGGTACCCTGAGAGGCCACGCCCACCGCGAGGATCAGCCAGGCGTTCGGCGCCGAGAAGGCCTGCGCGTAGCCGGACCGCAGCTGCTGTGACAGGGCCCCGTCACCGAGCCAGGCGAGGCTTAGCAGCAGCAGCACCAGCGCTGGTGATGAGACCAGCTGCTCCTCCACGAAGAACCGCCGATTGGCCGCCGCGTCCACCCGCTTGCCGGCATGGCTCATCAGGCGCAGCCGCACGAAGTACGCGGCCAGGTACACCGCGATGTCGAGAAGCGCCGCCAGCGTGAGCACAAGATCGATCCGACCGACGGTGGCGACTGCCACCCCTCCCAAGGTGAGTCCCAGGGCGATCCACGAGCGTGGCTGGACGCCGCGGCGCGAGGCGAAGTCCACCACCGGCGCGATCACCAGCACCCCGCCCCGCATCAGCAGCATCATCAGGACAATCGAGGCGCCGTCGAAGGTGTACGACAGCGTGGTGGTGGCGATGATCGCCGTCGAGCAAAGCCCCGACAGCGCCGGCCACAGCGTGGGGTAGGGGACCCGGAGGGAGCCCACCTGGAAGCGTGGCGCCTCCCGCCACCAGCCGGTGATCCCCAGAAAGGCCAGGGCGGTGGCCACGGACGCGAGCGTGGAGCCGGCGAGAAGCTGGACGCCCGTCAGCTGCAGGCCCCCACCGTGCGTCGTCGTCAGTTCCTTGGTCAGGAAGCTGTACGGGACGTAGGCGGCGAAGTAGCCGAAGGCCGCCCACCAGATCGACTGCACCCTCCAGGTGGATGTCCGGACACCTGTCGCTTCCATCGGCACCTCCGGGACAGCTGGACAGCAACCGGCGTGCCGGCGGTGGCGCCGGGTGTCGACCTGCCCCCGGAGTCAGGGCGTCAGGGTCGCCGCCAGCGCCCGGAGGGCATCGACGGTGGTCACGATGCCAACGATGCGCCCCTCGTCGACCACGACAGCGCAGCCGTACTTGTGATTCGCCATTTCCCTGGCGACGCTGGACATCGGGTCGTCCGGCCGGACGGTGTAGGGGGACTCGGTCATTGCCTCCTCCACCGGCTGGCGGTCGCTCTCCTCCTGGCTCAGGGACTGCAGGAGGTACAGGTCGCGCTCGCTCACCAGCCCCACCAGGCGCCCGTTCTCGGTCACAGGCAGGTGCCGGACGTCGTGGGTGCGCATCAGCCCGCGGGCCTTGGCAATGGACTCGCGCAGCGAGATGGTGACGGGCGCGGGCGTCATCAGGTTCCGGACGTGCATGGTGGCGGTGCTCCCTTGAAGAAGGTCGAGCGGCTTCAGGCCGACCGGTGCGACAGGCCCTTGTCAAGCTGGTGGTCTCGCCGCTGCGCCAGGGCGTCGACCAGGCGGCGGCGAACGACCTCGAACTGAGCGGCCACCGCCCGATGCGCATCTTCGAACGTGCCGCTGTCTCGGTGGGTATGTCCCACGACGAGCTCAATGGACGCCGCGTGAACATCGATCATGACGCGGAACGCGTTGCCCTGCCGCTGATGGTGGTGAGGCTGCTCGACGGTGACGCGACAAGAGACGAGGTCGCCACAAAGGCGCTCGAGCTCCTCGACCTCGGCGTGGATCCGCGAGGTCAACGCGGGCGAGGGCTCCATGTGGCGATAGCGGATGTCGACGGGTTTGTGCATGACGGGATGCTCCTGACCACTGTACGGGGAGGGAAGGTGCGCTGCTCGCGTGCTCAAGGCAGACCCGCGCGAACAAGGAGAAAGGCGATGACGCCACGGGCCAGCGAGTCTCTAGGGCGGCCCGGCGACCCACCGGACGATATCGGAGGTGGTGATGATTCCAACCAATCCACCGGAGGCCGAGACCACCGGCAGCCGATGCAACTTGAGCCGCACCAGCAGCGCCGCCGCATCGGTGATAGCCGTTCCTTCGCGAACCACGATGGGCGGCGTCGTCATCAGCTCCGAAACGGTCGCGCCCTCGACCACCGCCATTCCGCCGTAGGTCTGGTGCGCGGCTGTCTCGCCGCTGTAGCGGTCGCCCACAAAGTCGGTCTTCGAGAGGACGCCGACCACATTTCCGAGCAGGTCCAGGACCGGAGCTCCGCCGATGCCGCGCTCGAAGAGAAGCTCGACGGCCGTCTGGAGACTGGTGTCGGGCTGGAACGACAGCACGTCACGGCTCATGATCTCCTCCACCGAACTCCCCTTCGGAAGGGGCAGGTCAGACCTCGCACGGCGGGTTTCAGCGACGATGAGCTTGCGTTCGTTCCGCATGGGTTGGGTTCCTCCTTGGGCGTCAAGGAACGGACTGCACTTGGCGCGCCACCGCCCAGCGGGCAAGAAGCGGTGGCCCTGCCGCCTGCGGCGGCGCTGGTCTTGCGGAAGAGCGCCCAAGAGATGCAGGAGGTGCGCGACCGGGAGCAGCCGCCGGAGGCGGGCGCGGTGGTGCTGGTGGAACGAGCGCGCGGTCCTTCTGGCGGTGCGCAACGCCGGAGCCGGCCAGCCCACCTGACCGCTTCGGCTGGAGTCGATGCTCACGGCGGCAAGGCGACGACCGCTCGCTTCCTCCGGTTCGCGGCCCCCAGCCGCATCAACTCGGAGCAGAAGTCGCTCAGCTCACCTAGTTCGCGAAGCCGGGCGGTGACGCCAGCGCCGCTCATGTCCACGGTGGGTCGCCGATGGGCCTGGGCGCTGAGCCGGGCCAGCTCTCTGAGCCGCTGGGTGATCGCCTCTGGGGTCAGCTCAGGTCTCGGCATCATCCAACTCCTTCAGTCGCTGAACATCGACCAGGTCCTGAGGCCTTCCCGCCGCCAGCTTCAGGGTGATCAAGCCCTGGCGGGAGACGACCCACACCGCTCCCTGATCCCACTCCAGCTGTTCCCGGCTGTCCCAGACCTTGTCCAGCGGGGGGGCCGCCATCAAGGCATCGAGCATCAGGTGCTGTTGGTTGGCGATCTTGGTGAAGCGGACCAGGCTGACGCCGGAGGCAGCGAACGTCATCTCCGCCGTCCGGAGCGTGAAACCGCAAGAACGGGCCGCAGCGCCCAGCCGCTCCAGGTCCTCGCGGCGAACCAGGAGGTCGATGTCCCGGGTGGCCCTGGGGACCCCGTGCACTGCGAGCGCAACCGCACCGCGCAGCGCATAGGGCACCTGCTCGCGATCAAAGGCGTCCACCAGGTCCTTGAGCTCTCGGAGCAGGTCCACGGGTTGGAACCTAGCCGGTCCCCTTGCTCAATGGCATCGGTGCTGGCGGTGGTCCTTCGCGCACGCACCGAGTACCTCACCCGCGTGCCGACCTCGGCGCACTGGCGCTGCCACACGGCGCGTATGATGTCCTCGAATGACGCCCACGCCGATGCCACGATCCTCCCGCTTTGCCCTCCTCGTCCTGTTCCTGTCGGGCATGGCGCAGGCTGCCGAATACTTCGAGATCCGCGCGGTGGACGCGAAAACCTCGGCCCCGTTGTCGGGCGTGCGGCTGGAGACCACCTCCCATCTCACCTACGTCACCGACTCGAGCGGCCGGATAGCCTTCTACGAGCCCGGGCTGATGGACACCCGCGTGTACTTCCACGTCTTCCGGCCGGGGTACGAAGTGCCGGCGGACTACTTCGGCTACCACGGCGTCGCGTTCGACGTTCGAGAGGGTGGGGTGGGGACGGTGACGCTGCAGCCGGCGGCGGTCGACGGTAGCCTGCCGCCGGTGGACAACGAGGCGACCCTCCTCCTCGATGCCGGCGTGCCCGACCGCGCCCGGCTGTTTGCGCTGCGCTTCGTGGACGAGAAGACGCAGCGTGGGGTCCCGCTGGTCCAGGTGGACGAGGGGGGCAAGACCTGGGTGAGCGACAGCAACGGTTACGTCGCCTACCACCGGCCGGGGAGGATGGGCGTCTCGGTCACCTTCCTTGTTCGGAGCCACGGCTACCGGCTCTCGGCCGCGAACGGCGAGGGCGCGGCGCCGCTGACGCTGCAGGTGACGGAGGGGGGCGAGGCCACCGTGAGCCTCGTGCGCGACAACGTGGCGGAGCGGCTGTACCGGGTGACCGGGCTGGGCATCTACGCGGACTCCTCGCGACTCGGTGAGGCGGTGCCGCTGCAGCGTCCGGTGGAGAACGGGCTGGTGATGGGTCAGGACTCGGTGCTGACCGCGGTGCACCGGGGGACGGTGCGGTGGATCTGGGGAGACACCAACCGGCCTGCCTATCCGCTCGGGAACTTCCACGCCTCGGGGGCCGTCTCAGCGCTGCCGGACGCGGGCGGGCTCCCTCCGGAGGTGGGCGTGGACCTGCACTACTTCACCGACGCCGCGGGTTGGTCACGCCCGATGGCTCCTCCCAGCACCGTCCCCGGAGACGGAATCACCTGGCTGGACGCGCTCGCCTCCGTCCCGGTGGCAGACGGCGGCCCCCCGGAGCTGTACGTCGTCTACTCCAAGGTGCTCTCGCTGACCGAGGAGTCCGAGGCAGGCGTGGCCGTCTACGACGAGGAGGCGGACCTCTTCCGGACGGTGGCGGCCTTCCCGGCGGACCAGCCGCACCGTCCCCGCGGCGGAGCCGTCTTCGCCGGCGCGGCGGACGCGGGCTACCTGTACTTCGACCAGGGGCTTCGCCTCCCCGCGACCGCGGAGGGCTACCGCGCCACGGCGGCGTACGAGGGCTACTCGCCCTTCCTGCCCGGCGCTACGCGGGAGGCCCAGCGGGACGCGGAGGGGCGCCTGGAACTGCGCTGGCGCCCGGGCGTGGCCGCCGCGGGGAAGGAGGACGTTGATGCCTGGCGGCTCTCCGCCAGCGAACTCCTCACCGGCCACGAGCGGGACCTCGTCACCGGCACCTCCGTCCTGAGCCACGGCACCACCACCGCCTACAACGCCCACCGCGACCGCTACGTGCGCATCTTCACCCAAAGCTATGGGGGGCCCTCCCTCCTGGGGGAGACCTGGTACGCGGAGGCGGACACGCCGCTGGGCCCCTTCGTGTGGGCGCGCAAGGTGCTCAGCCACCAGGCGTACAGCTTCTACAACCCGCGCCTTCATCCGTTCTTCGACGAGGAGGGCGGGCGGCGGATCTACTTCGAGGCCACCTACACCACCAGCTTCAGCGGCAACAAGGAGCCCACCCCGAAGTACGACTACAACCAGGTGATGTACCGACTGGACCTGGCTGATGAGCGGCTCACGGTCCCGGTCCCTGTCTACGTCCTGCCTGACGGGACCCTGGGCGGCCGCCCGGCCCTGCGCCCGTGGCACGGAGACCTGCCCATCGCCTTCTTCTCGCCGGACCGGCCCGGTCCGGGCTTGGAGCCGGTGGGCTACAACGGGGCCCGGTGCGAGCCCGGAGCGCGCGTCGTGCGCGGCCCGGACGTGAAAGAGGTGCTGTTCCACGCGCCGGCACCCGGCGCCAGCGTCGAGGGCGAGAGCACCGAGCTTGGCGCCTACCGGGAGCTGTTCGGCTCCACTGGGGAGATCATCTACGCGGTGGACTGGGCCGCGCCCACCGGCTGGACCAGGGAGTCCGCCATCGCCCGGGTTCGCCCCTCTCCGGTCACTGTCGCCGCGCCCCTCTCCGACTTCCTGCCGCGCCTCACCGCGCATGCGGGCGACGACCTCTGTGTCCCTGCCGAAGGCGGCCGGGTCCAGGTGACCCTGGATGGGACGCGCTCGGCGCACGCGGACGGTCAGACGCTCTCCTTCCATTGGGATTGGACCGAGGGAGGCGTCGCGCAGGGCGCAACCGGCGCCGCCCCCACCGTGACGCTCCCCGAGGGCCTCACCCTGGTTGGCCTCACCGTCACCGCCGAGGATGGGACCGCGCGGTCCGACCAGCTGCTGGTCCGGGTCGGCGAGGGCGTCCAGCCACCCGGCGGGTGCGGCTGCGGGAGCGCGGGAGGAAGCGGCGCTGCGCTGCTTCTGGCGCTGCTGGCGTTCCTCCCGCTGGCCGCTCGACGGCACTTTGCAGTCGGCTGACGCACACCGGGCGGTTCGCCCATCGTCGCCGCGCCCAACCGGCGGGCGATCCTGAGCCTGCTGCTCACGTCCGAGCGCTCCGTTGGCGAACTTGAACGCGAGCTTCGACTCTCGCAGCCGTCCGTCTCCAAGCACCTGCGGGTGCTGCGAGAGGCGGGGTTCGTGGAGGTGGATGCGGTCGGGGGCGAGGTCTCCCAGGTTGCCGTCCAGGAGGAGTGAGATGACCCGAGACCTTTCCAAGCATCCGGTGCACCTGGGCCGGGGGGCGACCGCAGTGAGCGAACCCGAGTTCACCGGCAGCGAGTGGTACGAGGGCTACGGCACGCGCCATCAGTCCGACGGGAAGGAGGGCCGGCTGGTCTCGATGTACACCTTCGAGTCGTCCTGGGACACCTGGGAGGTCCACCCGGAGGGCAGCGAGCTGGTGCTGTGCACTGCCGGCGAACTCACCCTTGTCCAAGAGGTGAACGGGCGCGAGGTGCGGACCGTGCTCCGCCCCGGTGAATACGCCATCAACGACCCGGGGATCTGGCACACCGCGGACGTGACCGGTCCAGCGACCGCGGTGTTCGTCACTGCCGGCTTGGGCACCGCCCACCGGCCCCGGACCCGATCGGGGCAGCCCCGCTGATCCAGGGGTGAGCAACGGCGCCCAATCGGAACGAAGGACTTGCACCCGCGGAGGTACGACGTGAGCGGAGGTCTGCAGGTTCAGGAGCCTATGCGAACGCGGCGAACACGACGACCGTGGTGACCGCTACGACACCGGCCACCCAGACCGCCCAGGCGCGCGCTGGACGGCCGTGGCAGTCATGGCGTGCTCCGGGAGTCGGACCAGTAGCGAAGCGAGAGCACCCCGGTGAAGGCGACGGAGGCCGTCATCGAGAGGGCTCCAAGCAGCACGAAGAGGGGTGAGAGGCCAAGGTACAACTCGCCCAGGATGCCGACCGGCATCAGAATGCCGAGGAGCCCGAGCCACGCGGCGACGCTGCGTGCCCGGTCCGTCGCCGCGCCCAGTCGAGCGAGCACGAACCCGAGGGCGACGTTGAGCAAGGCGAACAGGTTGCCGTGCACGTGCGCCAGGCGCGCCTCGAAGTGTTGACCGACCGAGTAGCTTGCGATCCACGCCTCCTTGCCGGGGGCGAAGTCGCGCAAATAGATGAGCAGGAACCCGTAGAGCATGAAGCCCGCCATCACGAGCAGGCCAACACCGACATTGTAGCGTCCGGTCTTCATTGGGACCTCCTTCTGACTCGCGGGGCAGTGGTGGGGGACGGACGGAGGAGCGCGAGCAGGCTGCCCAGCACGGCGCGCGCCTCTGCTTCTCGCTGCCCCTTCTTCGCTGGGGAGAGCGCGAGCATCTGCACCGTGCCCATGACGATTGGCGCGAGTGTGTCCGCGGGCAGGTCCGCACGGAAGTCACCCGACGCCTGGCCTTCACGCAGACACTCTTTGACGAACGCCCGCGTCTTCTGCACGCACGCGGTGAGCCGCTCGGAGCCGGTCTTGGGGAGCGCCAGCAGAAACTGCTCAGAGAGGACGAGCCGAAGGATTCCGAGCTGCTTGCCGACCGCCGTGCTGCGCGCCTCGACGAAGCGCTCGAGGCGCTCGACAGGCGGGAGCGTAGCCGACGGCAGCGTGGACTCAAGCAGCGCCTCAACGCGCGACACGACGGCATCAAGCAGCGCCTCGATCGAGGGGAAGTGCCGAAATATTGCACCGCTGCTAAGTCCGACCTGCTGGGCGAGGCTCCTGGTGCTCAGCGCCGCGATGCCCCTCGTCGCGATGACGTGCAACGCGGCGTCGGTCAGCTCGACTTGTCGGATCTCCGATGTGCGGCGCGACGCTCCCATGTCGAAAAGAGCAAGTGCTTACTTGCTGGCGCGCAAGTGGATCGCGCAAGGGCTGGGTCTTCCGGCGGCTGCGGCACTCCCTCGGCAGGGCTCGCTCGACGACGTGGGTCGAGGTGTCGTGGGCCCGCCGGCCGTTGCACCGCGGACAGACACCCTGGCCCTTGCTCGGTCTCGGGATGCTCGGTCTTGCCCAAGGGGAGCGTCAACCTGAGCCTGAGGGTCGGAGCCTCCAGCCAGGAGGCGCCCGGGACGGAGTGTTCGTCGAACTCCACTGACGGCGGTGGGCCGCTTCGGCCACAATCCCCCCATGCGTTCACCGCTCGATGACGGGGAGTCCTGGGAACTGCGCGGGCTGCGCTTCGAGGGCACCCTGGAGCTGACCTTGATCGAACTGGGTCCGGAGGCCGCGCCGGAGTCGCCCGGGCTTCCCGCCCTCAAGCAGACACCCAATCCGAAGACCCGGCTCTCGGACGTGGTGTCGGAGCTGCTCCGCTCGGCGCGGCGGATCGTCCCGGTGCCCAACGGCCGGGTGGTCACGGTCGGCTTCGAGCGGGTGCTGGCGCACCTGGTCACCGACAAGGCCTGCGTCGCCGACGACAAGACCGAGGTGGTGGAGAGCCCGGGGAGACTCCGGGTCTTGAGCCGGTCCCGCTTCCTGGAGCTGTTCAACGCCAGCGGCCTGGGCCCGGTGGTGGCCGGCGGGCCGTACCTCCACTACCGGGTTCCCACCGAGGGGCAGCTCATCGATGTGATCTCCACCCAGCCGCCCCGGGTGACCGTGCGCCGCGGCGGGGTCACCCTGCTCAGCGTGGTTCCGCGTCCCTGACCTCGGATCCGGGACCCTGATCCTGCTCCGCCGGCCCGCGCGGTCGGGGGCCTCCCGATGGGCACCCTGAGGGCAAGTTGTCTCCGCAGACAGGTTTACCCCCTGTTTTTGCCCCAAAACACCGTGGAACTTGTCTCCAGGAACAAGTTTCCCCCAGGAGCCTCCATCGCGGTAAACCCCGCCGACAAGAGCGCCCACTGGTGAAGTCGGTTGAGCTCTGCGCGCCAACTTGCTTCGCTCCCCCCATGGCCCTCAACGACGACTTCGCCTCCGCGCAGCAGCGGGTAAAGACCCTCTCCACCCGCCCCTCCAACGACACCCTCCTGGAGCTGTACGCCCTCTACAAACAAGCCACCGACGGGGACGTGGAGGGAAAGCGCCCGGGGCTGCTGGACGTCAAGGGCCGCGCCAAGTTCGACGCCTGGACCGGGCGCAAGGGGCTGGGCAAGGACCAGGCGATGCAGCAGTACGTGGCCCTGGTGGACCGGCTGGTCAAGGCCGGCTGAGGCCGGGCGCCGGCCCCAGGTCCCCCTCCCGGCTTGAGCTTGCCCCGCCCATCGGGTCTGCTCCGCCCCCGATGACGCCCTTCAAGGAAGCCTACGACCGGGTCGAACGCCGGATCGAGGATCGCTACCAGATCCCGGTGGCGATCTCCGACGTGCTGGATCCCAACACCGGTGACTTCGACGGGATGAAGATCCTGATCGACCACGACCAGGACCTGGAGAGCGCGCTCTTCGTGCTGATTCACCTCTTCGGGCACACCGTGCAGTGGAACCGCTCGGAGGAGTACCGCCGCCTGGGCACCGACCTCTCCGTCGGCAAGGGGGAGGAGGAGCTGGCCAGGATCTTCGCCTACGAGAAGGACGCCACCCGGATCAGCCTGCAGGTGCTCCACGACGTGGGGATCAAGGACCTGGACCGCTGGGTCTCCGACTGGTGGCACGCGGACTGGAAGTACCTGGCGCACTACTACCGCACCGGGGAGAAGCTGGACTTCCGCACCCTGCTGGCGCCGGGCGTCGGCGAGACCCTCACCCCCTGTCCCATCCCCGAGTTCACGCCCCAGCGGTGGATCTCCCGCTGGGCGTTCTAGGAGCCCCCACCAGATGATCCACCTCGCATTGGGAATCGCGCTGGCGCTGACCCTCACCGCCGAACCGGGTTCGGAGAAGCCGAAGTTGCTGGTCACCGCGCTGACCCCGGCCGGAGGCGTGTCCCCGGAGGTGGCGGGCGCGATCACCGAGGCCATCACCACCGAGGTCGCGCAGCGCGGCTTCTTCCAGCCGATGTCCGCACAGGACATCCAGACCATCCTCGGCTCCGAGCGGCAACGGCAGCTGATGGGCTGCGCGGAGGACTCCGGCTCCTGCCTCGCTGAGCTGGCCGGCGCGATGGGCGCCCGCTTCGTGGTCTCTGGCAGCCTGGCCAAGCTGGGCAGCTCCTACCAGCTGACCTTGCAGACCCTGGACACCGCCCGCGCCCAGCCGCTGGGCCGGTCCACCCGCATCGCCCGGGACCTGGAGCAGCTGCGCGACTTTTTGCCGGTGGACGTGGCCACCGCCACCGCCACCGCGCTGCCCGACCCGCCCTCGCGGCTGGTGCAGTACTCGCTGATGGGCGCCGGCGGCGTTGCCGCCCTGGTGGGCGCGCTGGCCACCTTCGACTCGGTGACCCGCGAGGCCGCGGTCTCTCGGGAGTTGGCGGGTGGGCTGAACCTGCGCCCGGTGGACTACTACCGGACCCAGAACTCGGAGATCGCGCTGGAGCGCGGCCTGGGCATCGCCGCCATCGCGGCGGGCGGGGCGCTGATCGGCGCCGGGATCTGGCTGCTTCCCTCCTCTTCGTCGTCAATGGCCCTGGTGCCCGCCCCGAACGGGGTGGCGCTGGTGGGGGTGTTCCCGTGAGAAGGTTGCTGGTGGTGACCGTGTTCTCGGCGCTGGTGGTCGGCGGCTGCACCTGCGTGGACCTGGGCGGCTTCCATCCCTACGCCTGCGACGTCGATGCCCCAGACGCCCAGTGCCCGGGGGACGGGGTGTGCGGCCTGGAGGGCGTCTGCCACGCCCGCGGCGACCAGCAGCCGTGGCGCTGCCAGGACGATTCGCACTGCGAGGGCAGCTGGCGCTGCGGTCCGGAGAAGGTGTGTCTGGATCCCGGCCGCGAGGCGCTGCTGCCGGGTGACAACAGCCCGCTCACCGCCGCCCGGATCGGCCGGCTGCTTCCCGACGGCTTGCCTTCCCACGTGGCCGGCTCCAACAACGAGGTGTTCCTGCCCGTCCCCACCTGCAACGGCTACGGGCCTCTGGTGGGAAACTACCAGGTGCCGGAACACCCGGCCCGGGTGATCTCCCTGACCCTGGATGGCGGGCTGTACACGGTGGTCAAGTGGTCCTCGGGCCGGGCTTCGCTGCCCGACGGAGGCTTCCCCACCCTCGCAGACTGCGCGGCCTACCCGGAGGGTGAGGGCCCGCTCTTCCGGACCCTGGACGTGGTGCGGGTGCCGGCTCCGCCGGTCCGGGATCTGGCCTTCTATGAAGACACCACCTACGTGCTGGGGGCGCAGGGGGTGGTGTGTCGCTTTCCGCTGGACCACCTGCTGGGGGTGGATCCGGGGGGCGACTGCTTCGGGATGTTCACGTCCGACCCCGCCCCGCAGCGGCTGCGGTTGAGCGATCAGCACCTGACCACCTGGCCACTGTTGGTGGGCCTGGGGCCGGAGGTCTTCCAGGTGCATCAGCTGCAGACCGGCGAAACCGGACCGGTGCAACGGGTCCACTCCCTGGACGGTGGCCTGCTGAAGATCAACGACGCCATCGCCTACGGACACAGCACCCCGATGGTGCTGGCCGCCACCCCCCGCGGCCTGTACGTCCGGCGCCTGGACGGGGTGTCGATCCAGAGCGGGGAGTCCCTGAAGGTGGACGAGTGGGAGGCGGCGACCGGCGGCAATGTCTTGTGTGAGGCCGACCCCAACGCCACCCTGCTGGCCGAGGCGCCCAACGAGCCGCTGCGCTTCACTGCGTCGAACTCCGGCGCGCTGTTGAACCTGCACTATCGGGAGCACCGGGAGGACGGCTCCTTCCAGGACCTGGTGGGCAGCTACTTCGCCGTGGATGGAGGCTTTGCCTGGGACCCGCCCGCGGGCTGCGTCCATCCTCCGTCCCCGCTCACCACCCCCAGCTATCCGCAGGTCCTGATGCAGTGGACCGGCTGCCAGCCCTGTCCGCGGAACTCCACCCTCCGCTGGTTCTGGAACGCGATCGACGGCTACACCCCGGTGGAGGTGCACAAGCTGGAGGCCCAATGCAGCAACCCCGATGGAGGCGCGGACCTGGCGGCGGTCGATCCCACCGGCAGCTGCTCTCCGTTCAAGGACTGGGACCTGGGCGCGGGTCTCAATGAACCCCTGCATGGGGCCCGCTACCAGCGCCCGGTGGTGGTGGACACCTCCTCGGTCGCCAGCCTCACGGTGGTGGATGACCTTGGCCATCAGTGGCAGCCGGAGTACTCGTGGGCGCTGCAGCCCTGGACCCTGGATCGGGCCCCGGCGGTCCTGTTCTGGAACCAGGGGGTCAACGCGCTGCGCGGGCGGGAGACCCACGGCCGGGAAAACGGGGTCCCGCTGACCTTGATGGACCCGTTGAACTTCGTGGAGGCTCCCCAAGGCTACGTCCGCGAGCCCGACGATCTGGAGATCCTGGCCGGGATCGAAGGCCGCCCCCGCTGGCTGCTGGTCCGCGCGCAGGAGGAGGGGGGGACCCAGCTCACCGGGGTGCTGGAGACCCTGGAGCCCGCGCTCCCGGGGGGCGCCCAGCGGCGGGCCCTGGCCCGGTTGCCCATCGCCCCGGTCTTCGGGCCGCCCTACCTGAGCACCACCGCCACCAGCTCGACTGGCAGGACGGTGTTGCTGCTGGCCTCCGGCGACACCCTGCTGGCGGTGGACCTCACCGGGCAGCTCGCCGCCCCCGCCCCGGCGGATTTCTCGGTGGCCGACTTCTTCAGTACCCCCGAGCCGGCGGTGAAGTTCACCGCGGTGCTCCATGCACCGGTGCAGTCGCTGACCACCCTGGCGGCGCCCACCGCTCCGGAGGCAGTCCCCCGCTACGTGGAGGGCTACCTGGTGCAGGCCTACCGGCTGTTCCACTTCACCGCCGCCAACAGCAATGTCTGGCGGACCGAAGAGGTGATCCTGGCGGACAACACCGAACCGCTGGCGGTGTTCGCTGACGGGGTCCGCGCCCGGGTAGGGATGAAGAATGGAACCGTCTACTCCCTGCCCAGCCTGCTGGTGCTGGCGCCTCCACTCCCGGAGTCCGCGCTGCCGGTGACCCAGTACCTGCAGCACTGCGGTCAGCTGTTCGCGGTGGCCGCCGACGGGGTCCGCCGGCTGACGGCGGGGACCGGCCCCACCGGGACCTGGGAGGCGGTGACCGTCCCCGGCGACTACCGCTACACCGAGGCCCGCCTGTTCGCGCACGGAGAGGAGCTGCGGCTGTTCACCTCGGAGGGGGTGGCGCTGCAGCTCTCCGGGTTTCAGTGCCGGGCGCCCGCCCAGTAGCCGCCCGGAGCCGACCCGCTCCGGGGCCGCCCCGCCTGCCCTCCGGGCAGCCCCAAACCAAGGCGAAATCCCGAACAAGCTTGAAGGTTTAGGGGCGCTCACGGGCGTTGTGGGGGAGGGATCCGCGTGTTACATCCCACCACCACTTTTCGGGGCCGTTTTTCCGCCTTCCCCGCCGGCCCCACTGGCACACCAAAAACATGGCCAATACGACCGCTGACAACACCCCAGCGACCCCCAACACCTCGGACTACGGCGCCGCTTCGATCACCGTGCTCGAGGGGCTGGAGGCTGTCCGCAAGCGTCCCGGCATGTACATCGGCAACATCGCCGACGGGTACGGCCTGCATAAGCTGGTGTTCGAGGTGGTGGACAACTCGGTGGACGAGGCGCTGGCCGGCCACGCCTCCACCATCGTGGTCACCATCCACGTGGACGGGTCACTGTCGGTGGTGGACGACGGCCGCGGGATCCCGGTCGGCCCCCACCCCACCCAGATCGGGATGGACACGGTGGACGTGGTGATGACCATCCTCCACGCCGGTGGAAAGTTCGGCGAGGAGGGGTCCGGCTACAAGGTCTCCGGCGGACTGCACGGGGTGGGCGTCTCCTGCGTCAACGCGCTCTCCGAGTGGCTGACGGTGGAGATCCACCGCAAGGGGAAGGTGTTCGAACAGAAGTACGCCCGCGGGGTCCCCCAGCAGCAGGTGCAGGAGATCGGCACCACCGAGAAGAAGGGGACCAAGATCTGGTTCAAGCCGGACCTGGAGATCTTCAAGGAGATCACCGAGTTCAACTTCGACACCCTCTCCCAGCGGCTGCGGGAGCTGGCCTTCTTGAACAAGGGCCTGAGAATCACCATCACCGACGAGCGCACCAGCAAGGCGCACGAGTTCAAGTTCGACGGTGGAATCGTCTCCTTCGTGGAGCACGTCAACAAGGCCAAGCAGACCCTGCATGACCTGTTTTTTTTTTTAAACTCCCGCAAGGACCATGG
>JALYOC010000036.1 GCA_030857095.1 Myxococcota bacterium
CCGTTCTTGTCCTCTGTGGCGATATCCCCGGTGCCGTTGCCGTTGAGGTCCCAGCAGGCTGCGCCATTCCCACCCGGGTCGCCCTGTGTGCCGTCCTCGCCGGTAGCTCCTTGGCATCCAAGCAGACCAGCGAACAAGAGCGCTCCAACCCCCACCAACCCAAGTGTTCTCATCTGGTCCCCTTCGTATCTCCGGTTGCCGAAAATCGGCCGGGGGTCACCCCCGCAGAGTTTTTCCTCTGCGCGCCAGCCAAGCATTGTTCCAGAGGCACCCTTACGCGAGTGCATCTTTCGGAGCAAGGCGATCACCCTGCCGGATCAGAGAGCTACGCGAGGGGTTGACGCCAGAAGCTGCAGGTCACCCGCGCGATCGGTTCGGCCCGCGCCCCGCACTGCATCGGCAGCCCACCAGAGAGCCCCAGAGTTCGTGCGTGAGATGAAGGCAATTTGAGAGAGCGATCTGATTCCGCAGGGTTGGGAGCAGGCGCCGTGTCTAATAAATAGTGCGAAATATTTCAGGAGGCTGCGGGTTCCCGGCTGCATGAGGATCAGCGGCGCCGTGGAAACCGAGCTTCCCCTTCCAGCTTCGTCGCCGAAGACCATCTGGTTCGGTGAGCATGCATGCGTGGTGTCCAACGGCGACGTCCGAGAGGTGTTCGCGGGCCGGCATCGGCTGGGTGAGTTCGACGTGAACGACGTGACCGCGCGCAACGTCTTGCTCGTTGCCTTGGCTGCGGAACCCACGATGCACCTGGGTCAGTTGGCTCATGCCTTCGGCTTGGCCTCCGAGACGGTGCGGCGGATCCGCCGGCTCCACGAGGAGAAGGGCATCGGAGCGGTCATCGCGCGGATGGGCGCGGGCCGTCCCGTGGAGGTGACCCAGGACACTCGGCGAAAATTGGAGAAGCTCTTCGAGGAAGGAGCGACCGTCTCGGCCGCGTTCAAGGCGGTGGGAGGCAAGAAGGTCCTTAGCCGCAGTACGGTGGGGCTGATCCGCAAGCAATGGGCTGCCGCGCGGAGCGGGCAACCACCCGCAGTCGTGCCCGTGCCGGTGTCAGGAAGACAGCAGGCACTTTCGCTCGAGCCGCCCGCCGTCGGTGAGCCGCCCGCGGCGACCGAGGCGTCCCTGCGATTGGTGCCGCCGCTCCCGCCAGAGGGCGAGCCCGCGACTGTTCGCTCTGACGAACTGGGCCGTGAGGCCGACGACGCACAGGGGCCCCGGCTGCAGCCGCGCGCTCCCAGGAGTGCTGCCCACTTGCAGCACCTGGGCGCCTGGCTGCTCATCGCGATGACCAACGCGCTGGGGTTGCACCGCCAGGCGCTGGCAGTGACCGGCGAGCGGGTGAGCCGCGACTCGCTCCGGCTGGCGCTGGATGCGGTCCTCGTCGCGCTGGCGCTGGGGCAGAAGTGCGTCGAGGGCGTGCGCCGCATCGCCACCTCGACGGCGGCGGCGCTGCTGCTGGCGACGGGCGCTCCGTCGCCGACGTGGACGCGCCGCACGCTGGGCCGCTTCGCACAGCGCCACGGCGCGGCGCTGTTCCAGCTGTGCATGACGCGAGAGTACCTGGGGCGCGCGCAGGCGGAGGCCAGCTCCGAGGGGCCGGCGTACTACGTGGACAACCACCTCCGCGAGTACACCGGCCAGCAGACGCTCCGGTACGGCTGGAAGATGCAGGACAAGCGGGCGCGGCCCGGCGCCACCGACTACTACGTGCACGACGAAGACGGGCGCCCGGTGTACCGCCTCGTCGCGCCGGACCACGGTGCGCTGACGGACATCCTCACCCCGGTGGCGCGCTTCCTCCGGCAAGGGCATGCGCCCAAGGAGCGCATCCTCCTGGCCTTCGACCGCGCCGGCTCCTTCCCCGAGGAGATGGCGGCGCTGCGCGACGAGGACTTCGAGTTCGTCACCTACGAGCGGGCGCCCTACGCCAAGCTGCCCAGGCGCCTGTTCACTCAGCGCGCCGTCATCCTCGGCCAGCGGCTCAGGCTGTGCGAGCCAGCGCGCCGGAATCTCGGCCGCGGCCGCGGCCGGGTCCGCCGCATCTCGGTCCTCACCGAGCAGGGGGCGCAGTTCAACCTGCTGGCCATCTCCCGCCGGCCAGCGCGGCGCCTGGTGGAGATTCTCCTCGGGCGCTGGGTGCAGGAGAACGCGTTCAAGCACGCCAACGAGCGGTGGGGCCTCAACCACCTCGACGGCCGCCAGGTCCAGCACTACGCGCCGGAGACCATCATCCCCAACCCGTCCCGCCGCCGGCTCGATGCGGCGCTTCGCCTCGCGCGCGTGCGCGAGGGGCTGGCCCGGGCCGAGCTCGCCAGGCTGCCCGAGGGAGACGAGCGACGCACGAAGGTGGAGAAGGACATCGCGGAAGCGATGGAGGCCCAGCAGCAGCTCGTGGACAAGCGGCCCGCGACGCCGACGCACGCACCTCTCGCCGGGACCGAGCTGGCCGGCCAACTGGTCCACCACACGGTCGAGTATAAGCTCGTCCTCGACACCATCCGGACCGCGTGTATCAACGCCGAGGCCGAGCTCGCAGCCCTGATTAGCCCGCATCTCCCCCGCGCGACCGAGGCCAAAAAGGCGCTCGCCAATCTCTTCGCGGCGCCTGGTCGCATCCACGTCGGCCCGCGGCGTATCACCGTGACGCTGTCTCCAGCCGCTACAGCTCCAGAGCAGCGCGCCTTCGCCGCGCTCTTCGCCGACGTCAACGCGCGCAGCCTGGTCATGCCTGCGGATCAGGATCGCCGACGCCTACACTTCCGCCTCGCCCAGGAACCCCACATCTCATGAGACGCCCCGCACGAACTCTGGTGCACCCGTCCCTGCCGACCAGGCCCTCGGCATTCGGCGCGAGCCACCGTGCGCCCAGAGGGGGCGAACAATATTAAGATCATCATCTTATTCTCCGGGCCCGGGACTCAGCCGGAGACGTGAATAATATGATGATCATCTTATTTTTCCGGGGGTGTTCAGCTCTCCGCGGGACCCGCGTCCCGCGGTCCCTCTGTCGGGCCGGCCAGCTGTGAGGTCCAGGCCGGCGGCTCAAAGGGCTCCATCGAAAGCAGTGGGCCTTGCCCCCGACCACCGAACCGGAGAGCGTCCCGGCTCCACCCATCCGTCGCAGGAGGAAGTCCCATGGCAGTGAAGCCCATTCCGGACAACTACCCCAGGCTGTGCCCGATTTTCACCGCCAAGGACAGCGTCAAGGCGATCGACTTCTACACCCGGGTCCTGGGCGCCAAGGAGCGGTTCCGGATGAGCAATCCGGACGGAACGGTGGCGCACTGTGAGCTGACCTTCGGGGACTCGCTGGTGATGTTCGGCGAGCCCTACGAGCCGACGCCCACCCCGGTTCCCCAGGCGCGCCTTTCCCTCTACGTGGAGGACTGCGACCAGGTCTTCAAGCGGGCAGTCGCCGCCGGCGCGGTCGCCAAGAGCGAGCCGAAGACCCAGTTCTACGGGGACCGGATGGCAAAGGTGCTGGACCCGTTCGGCATCGAGTGGTCCCTGGTCACCCACGTGGAGGACGTCTCCGAAGAGGAGATGAACAAGCGGATGGCAGCGCTCGGCGGCGGCTAGTTGGAGGACCCTCGGTTCGGGACGCCAGACGTCCGTCGCTCGTCGAGCGACGGACACTACCACTCTGCTAGGGATGCTCAGCCTCCGTCGGGCGTGAGCACCGAGGTCCTCGCAGAAGTCCTCCATCCGGCGCAGCACGACGCGGCCACACGCGAAGGCAGCCACCGCGAGCGACAGCAGCCCATGGTGGTCGTGTCGCTGGTTTCGGCGCGATCACGGGTCCTTCACTACACCATTCCCTGGTGCGTCGGCACCTCTGGTTCGCCGACCAGACCGTGCGTTTCAAAGTGCAACGTGCGGGTCGATGGCGGCGCTTCGAGCGGACGGAGCACTGAGATCGCAGGCCGTGGTGGCCTGGGCCACGATGAATCGGGAGCAGCGTCTCCTCCCCCCTACCGAGTCCCGGCATCGGGGGTCATGCCCGACGCTGCGTCAGGTGGGTTCATCACCTCCGGCGCCGGCTTGACGATCTCCGCCGCCAGCAGGCTGACCGCGGCGCCGAAGAACTTGGAGCGGTTCCACCTCATCAGCGCGTGGTAGTTCGCGTGCATCAGGTACACAGGGCCGCTGTCTCCGCCCGGCCGGGCCAGGGTCGCCTTCCGCGTTCCGCCCTCGATCGGCTGACCCTCCGGGGTCTTGACGCCCAGCCTGCGCCACTCAGTCAGCGTCTTGAGCAGCTTCTGGTTGAACAGCGCCTCCTCCAGCCCGGTGGGGACCTCTACCGCCTGGCCCCAGTGACTCTTGCGGTCCCAGCCGATGCGGGACAGGTAGCGGGCGGCAGAGGAGAACACGTCCGCCTCGGTGGCCCAGATGTCCTTGCGCCCGTCCCCGTTCCCGTCCGCCGCGTAGGCCAGGAACGTGGAGGGCATGAACTGGCACTGCCCCATCGCGCCCGCCCAGGACCCCTTGAGGGTCTCGCGGGTGGCGTGACCCTGCTCCAGGATCTTCAGCGCCGAGAACAGCTCACTGCGGAAGAAGGTGGCCCGCCTCCCCTCATGGGCCAGGGTCGCCAGGGCGGCGAGGATTGAAAAGTCCCCCTGCCGGGTGCCGTAGGCGCTCTCCACGCCCCACAGGGCCACCAGGTATTCGGGGTGGACCCCGTACTTGGCGCCCACCTCGTCCAGCAACTCCTTGTGCTGGGCATACAGGGTGCGCCCCTTGTTGATCCGCCATTCGGAGAGGATGAGCTTGCGGTACTCCTCGAAGGTCATCTTCTTCTCCGGCTGGTGCTTGTCCTTCTCGATCACCTCCGGCAGCTGCGCCAGCCCCTCCAGCGCGGCCAGGGTGGTCTCGGAGAACTTCCGCTGCTTGGCCTCGGCCTTCAGCTCGGTGAGCCACTGCTCGAAGGAGACAGGCTCCTTCGCCAGGGCGGTGGGGGTGCAGACAACCAGGAGGGCGAACAGGAAGGCTCTCATCGGAGTCTTCAACGCACGGCTCGCGCCGATGTTCCAGTTCGCATCCAACGGTGGCCCGGACCGGCCCCCACCTCCGGGCCCGCGCCGATGACCCGGTGCGCCAATTCACTCCCCGGCCCGAACAGCACCTCCGGGACCAGAACCCTGTAGGATGTCGGCCCCGGCCGATTCACCCTCTGCAAGGTTCCCCGTGAAAACTCCCGCCCTTCGTGTCGCGCTCGCCAGCGCCTTCCTCCTCGTCTTTGCCGTGGGCTGTGGCGAGGAACCGGCCGTCTGTGGAGACGGGGTGCTGGCCGCCACCGAGGAGTGCGACGACGGCAACACCAACGCCAACGACGCCTGCGTCCAGTGTCGGGATGCCACCTGCGGAGACGGCCAGGTCCTGACCGGGGTGGAGGCCTGCGACGACGGCAACACCGACGAGACCGACGCCTGCCGCTTCGACTGCACCCTGGCCAGCTGCGGCGACGGCATCAAGCAGGAGGGAGAGGCCTGCGACGGCGCCTCCCTGGGCGGCGAGACCTGCGAGAGCAATGGCTTCGGCGGGGGCACCTTGACCTGTCTGGAGAACTGCACTGGCTTCGTCACCAGCGGCTGCTGCGGCGACGGGGTGATCGGCGCCGAGGAGCTGTGCGACGGCGCTGCGGTGGGCGCGGCCACCTGCGGCGACCAGAGCCTGGGGGACGGGGTCCTCCTCTGCAACGCCACCTGCAACGGCTACGACGTGGCCGGCTGCTGCGGCGACGGCACCGTGGGGACCGGCGAGACCTGCGACGGGGCGGCCCTCAACGACGCCACCTGCGAAGGAGAAGGCCTGGGCGCGGGGGCGCTGGCCTGCAACACCACCTGCAACGGCTTCAACACCGCCGCCTGCTGCGGCGATGGCACCGTGGGCGGTGACGAACTCTGCGACGGCGCTGACCTGGCCAGCGCCACCTGTGAGAGCCGCGGCTTCCAGTCCGGCACCCTCTCCTGCAGCGCCACCTGTGACGCCCTGGTGGAGAACGCCTGCTGCGGCGATGGCAACGTGGGTGGGACCGAACTCTGCGACGGCACCGCCTTCAACGGCGCCACCTGCCAGTCGCTGGGCTACTACTCCGGCAACCTCTCCTGCAGCTCCTCCTGCGGCCTGCAGACCGCCGGCTGCTGCGGCGACGGGGTGCGCGCCGCCACCGAGCTGTGCGACGGCGCAGATCTCAACGGGGTGACCTGCGTCGACCAGGGCTTCCGCGGCGGCCAGCTGGCCTGCGGCGCCTGCGGCAGCTACCGCACCGGCGCCTGCTGTGGCGACGGCACGGTGGGCGGCGACGAGCAGTGCGACGACGGCAACGCGCTGGACGGCGATGGCTGCGAGAACAGCTGCACCCTCACCGCCGGATCGCTGCAGAACGTCACCGTGTGCCGCAACCTGGTGCCGCTGCCCAACGAGGTCTGCGCGGTCACCGTTGGCAGCGGGGCCAAGCTGATCACCGGCAACATCCTCCTCCCCAACGAGGTGCTGCGCGGGGGCCAGGTGGCGGTGGACGCCGCCGGGCAGATCACCTGCGTGGGCTGCGATTGCGGTGCCCAGGACCCGGCCGCCACCCAGATCACCTGCCCCCAGGGCGTGGTCACCCCGGGCCTGATCAACGCCCACGACCACATCACCTACGCCAACGAGTTCCCCCAGCCCACCACCGAACGCTACGAGCACCGCCACGACTGGCGGCGGGGCCTGCGCGGCCACACCGAGATCTTCACCTCCGGAGGCGCCACCACCGCGCAGGTCCAGTGGGGCGAGCTGCGCTACCTGCTGGGCGGCGCCACCTCGGTGATCGGCTCCGGCTCCGCCCCCGGCTGGCTGCGGAACCTGGACCGGTCCAACGCGCTGGAGGGCTTGAACCAGCCGGCGGTGCTGTACCAGACCTTCCCCCTGGGGGACACTTCCGGCCAGCTGCGCGACGGCAACTGTGATTACGGCACCCCGCACACCGAGGCCACCATCGCCACCGCCGCCGCCTACTTCCCCCACATCGGCGAGGGCATCGACCGCGAGGCGCGCAACGAGTTCTTCTGCACCGCCTTCTCCGACTTCGACACCACCCCGGTGGGCAGCGGACCGCAGGGCCTGAGCCACGACCTGATGGAGGCCAAGACCGCGGTGATCCACGCGGTGGGCTTCAAGCCCACCGACTTCGGCGAGATGGGCGTGCAGGGCAGCTCCATGATCTGGTCGCCCCGGTCCAACATCTCCCTCTACGGGGACACCGCCCAGGTCAGCGTCGCCGACCGCATGGGGGTGAACATCGCCCTGGGCACCGACTGGATGCCCAGCGGTTCAATGAACATGCTGCGCGAGCTTCGGTGCGCGGATGACTGGAACCGCGAGCGGCTGGGCGGCCACTTCACCGACCAACAGCTGTGGCGGATGGTCACGCTCAACGCCGCCCGGGCCGCGCAGATGGACGACGCCATCGGCGTGCTGGCGGTGGGCCTGGTGGCGGACATCGCCATCTTCGACGGCCGGGTCCGGGCCGATCACCGCGCCATCCTGGGCGGTGAGCCCTCGGATGTGACCCTGGTGCTGCGCGGCGGCAAGCCGCTCACCGGCGACGCACAGGTGATCTCCGCCCTTCCCAACTCCGGCAGCTGTGACCTGCTGGATGTGTGCGGCGTGGACAAGCGGGTGTGCGCGCAGAGCGAGGTCGGCTCCTCCCTGTCCGCGCTGCAGACCGCGGCCGGCAACGTCTACGGGGCGGCCATCTGCGGCACTCCCCCCAACGAGCCCACCTGCTCCCCCAGCCGGCCGCTCTCGGTGAAGGGGGCCACCGTCTACACCGGCGTCCCCAACGTCAATGATCTGGACGGGGACGGGATCCCCAACGCCTCGGACAACTGCGTCAATGCCTTCAACCCGATCCGCCCCCAGGACAGCGGGGCCCAGCCTGACTTCGACGGGGACGGCGAGGGAGACGTGTGCGACGTGTGCCCGCTCAACCCGAACACCTCCACCTGCACCCCCTACGACCCGGCGGACCAGGACTCGGATGGCTCGCCCAACGCCTCCGACAACTGCCCCACCGTCTTCAATCCCGGCCAGGAGGATGGGGACACGGATGGCAAGGGCGACGTCTGTGACGCATGCCCCGCCGTCTCCAATCCGGGCGGGATGGCCTGCCCGGCCACCGTCTACGAGATCAAGCAGGGACTCCTGCCGCTGGGCCAGGCGGTCTCGCTGCAGGGGGTGCTGGTCACCGCCCGGACCTCCAACGGCTTCTTCGTGCAGGTGAAGGCGGGGGACGCGACCTATGCCGGAGCGGAGCACTCCGGCCTGTTCATCTTCAACTCCACGCCGGTGGACCCGGGCCAGCGCATCTCCATCGACCTTGGAATCGTGGCCAGCTTCGACGGGCAGCTGCAGCTCTCCGGCGTCAGCGGGGTGAACGTGCTCTCCTCCGGCGAGGCCCCTCCCGCCCCGAACCTGGCCACCGCCGACGAACTCCAGACCGGGGGCACCCGGGCCGCGGCGCTGGAGGGGGTGCTGGTCCAGGTCCAGGACGTGACCGTCACCTCGGTGGCCCCCGCGCTGGGCGCCGGCGACTCCGCCCCCAGCAACGAGTTCATGGTGGACGGACCGTCCGGCGCCACCGACACCCTGCGGGTGGACGACCTGCTGTTCCTGATCTCCCCCTTCCCCACCTTGGGTGAGCAGTTCGCATCCCTGAGCGGGGTGCTGACCTTCCGTCACGGCAACTCCAAGCTGGAGCCCCGCTCGGTGGCGGACGTGGTCTCCGCCTCCCCCGGGCTGCTGGGAATGGGCCCGGCGCTCACCTTCACGCGGGAGGGCAACCTGGACTCGCCCACCTTCCCGCAGCTGCTGACTGTGCAGTTGAGCCGGACCGCGCAGAGCAGCACCTTCGTCTCGGTGGCCTCTGATCTACCGGGGGGCCTCACCGTCACCGGCGACGGGGTCACCGTGGCCGCGGGAGACAGCTCGGCCACTGTCCTGGTCTCGGGCGTGCTGCCGGGAACCGCGGTGCTCACCGCCTCCCTGGGAGCCACCACCCGCACCGCCCAGGTCCGGGTGCTGGGCGCCACCGAACAGGCCTCGCTGGCCTCGCTCTTGCCAGACGCGGCGGTGGTCATTTCCGGCGGTTCGTTGGAGATGACCGTGGTGCTGGACGTCCCGGCGCCTCCGGGCGGGGCCACGGTGGCCCTGGGCGTCACCGGGGGGGGAACTGTCCCCGCCACGGTGACGGTGCCGGACGATGCGCTGTCGGCTACCTTCACCTTCACCGACTCCGGAAGCGGCTTCGGCTCCACAGTCACCGCCACCCTGGGCGGGTCCGACTCCTCCACGGTGCAGATCGGCGACCGGCGGCTGGTGATCAACGAGGTCGACTACGACAACAACGGCACCGACAACGCCGAGTTCGTGGAGATCTACAACGGCACCCCGGCGGCGGTGGACCTCGCCGACCTGGCGGTGGTGTTCATCAACGGCAACGGCGGCAGCGAGTATCGCCGCTTCTCTCTGGCCAGCGGCGGGACCCTGCCGGCAGGGGGCTACCTGGTGGTGGCGCCCTCAACGGTGGCGGTAGCGGCCGGGGCGATCATTGTCTCCGCCCCCGGCTCGGACCTGATCCAGAACGGATCGCCGGATGGCGTTGCCCTGGTCAACACCGCCACCCTGCAGGTGCTGGACGCGCTCTCCTACGAGGGGACGATCAGCGCCGCCACCTTCAGCGGCTTCACCGGCACCTTCAACCTGGTGGAGGGCGGCCAGCGGACGACCGCCGAGGACGTCACCTCCGGCAATGGCTCGCTGATCCGCTCCCCCAACGGGATGGACACCGATCGCGCGAACCTGGACTGGAGCTTCAGCGGCACCCTCACCCCGGGCGCGTCCAACACCCCGTGACCTCCACGGCGGCCGGGGAGGAGCAATCCCCGGCGCCGGTCCGCTACCGGCCGACCACGTCGATCAGCTTCACCTCGAACACCAGCACCGCGTTGCCGGGAATCGGTCCCGAGCCAGACGCGCCGTAGGCGAGGGAGGGTGGACAGGTCAGCTTGCTGCGGCCGCCCTCGGCCATCTTCGCCACCCCTTCGGTCCAGCAGGAGATGACCTGGTTGAGGCGGATCTCAATGCTGCCGTCGTCGAACAGCGTGCCGTCGGTCAGCCGGCCCACGTACTCCACCACCACCGTGTCCGAGCTGAGCAGCGGCTGGGCGCCGGTGCCGGCCTCCATCTCCAGATACACCAGCCCGCTGGCGGTGACCTCCGCGCCGGGTTCTGCGGCGGCGGCGTCCAGGAAGGCCTGGTTCTCCGCTTCGGTGTTGGCGCAGGCAGTGAGCAGGGTGACCATCAGCAGGGTTCGCAAGGAGTGACGCATGGACGCGTCATTCCAGAAAACGGCGCCGCTGCCTATCTGCCGGGGAGTCTTGGTCCGCGGCCCGCCCTCCCGTACGCTTGTCCCCGGGGGCGCCAGGGGAGCGATAGATGCGAGGCTTCATCAGCGGAGCGCTGGTCGGGGGATTGTTGTGGGCGCAGGTCGGGCGGGCCCAGGACGAGGTCCCCCCACCGCCCCTGCCTGGATTGGAGGCGCCGCCGGAGAGCGTGCGTCCCCCGGAGGAGCCGGTCCTCCGTCGGGAGTGGTACGGCTGGCAGACCCTGATCGCCGATGGCGCCGGACTGATGCTGGGGGCCACCCTGGCCGCCACCGCCGGGGCGCGGAACCCGGAGGTCTCGCTCCCTGCCTGGCTGGGCACCGGGCTGTACCTGGGCGGAGTCGCCGGCGCGCCGCTGGTGCACTTCGGGCAGCGCCGCTCCAACCAGGGTTGGACCAGTCTGGGAGTCCGGGCGCTGGTCCCGCCGCTGGGCGCGCTGGTGGCCTCCCTTCCCTACTGTCTGATCAGCGAGGCGGTGCGGGGAGACGCCAACGACAACCGCTGCTGGTCGGAGGGCATCACCTGGGGCTTCCTGTTCACCAATGTGGTTTTGGCGCTGGGAGACAGCCTCCTGCTGGGCAACATCACCGGCGAGGTCGGGCCGGCCGCCGCCGAATGGTACGGCTGGCAGTTGCTGATCGCCGACGGGCTGGCTGCGGCGTTGCCGGCGGCGCTGGTAACCCAGGCCCTGCTTGCCGGACGCGGGCTGGGGACGCTGGACGCGGTGATGGGGGTCTCGGTCTACGCCTTCGGCCTGTTGAGTTCGCCAATCCTCCACCTGCTAAATGGCCGTCTGCTCCCCGCCCTGGGCGCGGTGGGGCTGAGGCTGCTGATGCCCTCCTTGTTCATCCTCCTGGGGATGGGCGCGTTCTGCACCGCCAGCACCCTGGCCGATCGCTGCGCGGAGACCGCGGTCGGTCCGTCGCTGCTGGTCGGCTCGCTGCTGACCGCCGCCATCGACGCGGCGTGGTTGGGCTGGAAGCCAAGACCCAGCGCCCCCGCCGAGTTGGCCTTCTTCCCGGTGGTGGAGCTGGGACCGGAGCGGACCCGGCTGGGCTTCGGGGTGGCGTTCTGAGGGCGCCTACCGCTTCTCGAACACCAGCGAAGCG
The DNA here is from genome assembly GCA_030857095.1 of Myxococcota bacterium. Lineage (GTDB taxonomy): Bacteria > Myxococcota > Myxococcia > Myxococcales > Myxococcaceae > JALYOC01. Next base: position 11,537 of record JALYOC010000036.1, read on the forward strand.
GAGTTGATGCAGTAGCGCAGCCCGGTAGGCCGGGGGCCATCTTCGAAGATGTGACCCAGGTGGCCGCCGCACCGCGCGCAGTGGACCTCGGTGCGCACCATCCCCCAGGCGCGATCCACGGTGGTCTCCACCGCCTGGGGATCCGCCGGCGCCCAGTAGCTGGGCCAGCCGGTGCCGGAGTCGAACTTCTCCTCCGAGCGGAACAGGACCTGGCCACAGCCGGCGCACTTGTAGACCCCGTGCTGGTGCTGGTCCCACAGCGCCCCGCCAAACGCCCGCTCGGTCCCCTGCTCCCGCAGGATGCGGAACTGCTCGGGGGTCAGCTCGCGCTTCCACTCCGCCTCGGTCTTCACGACCTTGGCCTTGGCCGGGGCGGGCTCGGTGGCAAAGGAGGGCCCGCCCACACAGAGGGCCAGCAGCAGCGTCCAGTGGGTGGCGAAGTTCGGTCTCATGATCCTGTTGTACGAACAACCCGGGCCGCGGTTACCGGAGTCTGGGAGATAGTCACCCACCGATGCCTGCCCGCTCGCCCCAAAGCCGCGTCGCCTACCTCACCGACGTGGAGGGGATGTGGGCCAAGCTGGAGTCCTTCACCCGGGGCAATCCGGACGTCTGGCTGGAAGACGGTCGACTGCAGGTCCGGGAGGGGACGGTGTTCGTCTTCGGCGGCGACGCCATCGACCGGGGAGACGCCGGCCGTCAGGTGGTCCGCACCCTGCTGGAGGCCAAGCGCCGGCTGGGGGACCAGGTGGTGTTGCTGGGGGGAAACCGCGACATCAACAAGCTGCGGCTGTGGCGCGAGCTGCAGGGCCATCCCCTGGCCCGCGCTCCGGAGGGCGCCTCCCAGGCCGGGCTGCTGCGCTGGATCTTCGAGAACACCATGGGCGCCCGCGCGGCGTTCGAGTTCCGACGGACCGAGCTTGGGCGCGAGGGCCGGGCCTCCGACGACGCCGCGGTGGCCCTCAGCTACCTGGAGGATCTGGCCCCCGGCGGTGAGCTGCGCGAATACCTGCGGCTGTGCCAGCTGGCCTACCGCCAGGGGCCCACCCTGGTCGTCCACGGTGGCATCACCGAAGAAAGCCTGTTCCAGGTGCCCTCCCGGGGCCCGGCCCAGGGGGTGGACGAGTGGGTGGACGGGCTCAACGCCTGGTACCGCGAGCAACTGCAGCGCTTCTGCGAGGAGGGCCGTGACCCCTGGGAGACGCCGGGCTGGGCCCAGGTGGTGGCCTACCAGGCGCCGGTGCCGGGAACCCGCCGCAATCGCGCCAGCGTGGTCTACGGGCGGACCGCGGATGCGCTGAACAACCCACTGTTGCCACCGGCGCGGACCCAAGACGCGCTGCGGGAGGCGGGGGTGTACCGGCTGATGGTGGGCCACACCCCCAACGGCGACACCCCCTCGGTGCTGCGCGGCGGGGGCTTCGAGCTGATTGTCGGTGACACCTCCCACTCGCGGGTAGAGGGCGCGACCCAGGTGACCGTGGACCACGACCGCTTCCTGGCCCGGGGCGAGACGCTGCTGGAGGATGGCTCGCGGCACCGGGTGGACCTGGACCACTCGCTGGCGGATCCGGACGCGTTGATCGGCCTGCGCACCACGGAGGGTGGCTGGCTGATCAAGGGCCGACTGGAGGACGGACGGTGGCTCTTGTTCCGCTACCTCTCCGGCTACCGCACAGAGCAGATCGCGCTGGAGGAGGACGCGGTGCGCCGGCTGGAGCCGCGGGCCCCGGGGCACGACGTGGCCGACGCCCCCTGAGGAGACAAGACGGGCCGCCTTCTATTTGATGCCGGGCGGGTGGGCGTTCTAGGAGGCTGCATGCTCCTCGCGCACCTCGCCCTGACCGCCCTGCTGGCCGCGGCGCCCCAGAATCCCCGGCCGTTCACCGCGGAAGATCTCAACGCGATGGACCGGATCACCAACCCCCAGGTCTCCCCGGACGGGAAGACGGTGGTGTTCGAGGTCCGGGTCACGGACCTGGCCGCGGACAAGGGCCGCTTCGACCTGTGGCTGGCCTCGGTGGATGGCAAGCAGGTGCGGCAGCTGACCGCGCACGAGGCCAACGACACCGGCCCGCAGTGGAATCCGGACGGGAGCTCGGTGCTGTTCCTTTCCACCCGGTCTGGCTCTCCCGGCTGCTCTACTTCGAGCAGGAGAACCACTGGGTGCTCAAGCCGCAGAACTCGCTGCGCTGGCACCAGGAGGTGCTGGCCTGGATCGCCCGCTGGACGAAGTGAGTCCTTCTTGGGGACCCCGAAAGCCCCGCCCAGCTCACCGTGACCGGGGCTCAGTAGTGCGGAGGCCGCTCGTCGGCGCGGGCGTCCACCAGGCCGGGTTCGCCGGCCAGCTTCTTCTCCAGCTGGTCCAGGCGGGAGAAGGCCAGGTCCACAGTGCGCTGCTGGGCGTAGATCACCGAGGACAGGTCCTCCAGCAGCCGCTGCTGTTCCATGAACCGTAGCTCCAGTTCATCCACCCGCTTTTGCAGGTTCAGGTCTTCGAGTTGGGGCGTTGCCATGTGACTTGGTACCCTTTCATGCATTTCGACGCCGGCTCCCTCTACGAACAGCTCCGACGCGCCGCGGCGCGCCAGGAGGAGTGACTGTCCGGCGTGACACTTCACCCCGGGTGGGAGGCGCGCGCCGCAAAGATTGAGTCATAATGCCCCCAACAGGGGGTGGGCTGTGACAGATCGGCTGGAGGTGGATCGGGTCCTGATCCTGGACGACGAGGAGCCCCTGCTCCGGTTGTTGGCGCGGCTGGTGGTCAAGGTGGGCGGCACTCCGGTCCTGGCCACCACCTGCGCGGAGGCCCGGGAGCTGCTCGCGGAGAACGCGTTCGCCTGCGTGCTGTTGGACAAGAACCTCCCCGACGGCAACGGGCTGGATCTGCTGCCCCAGCTCAAGGAGTCCAGGTCCCACCCAGACGTGCTGGTGCTCACCGCCCACGCCGAGATGTCCAGCGCCATCTTCGCGCTGCGCTGCGGCGCCGCCGACTATCTGGTCAAACCCTTCTCCACCACCCTGGTGCTGCACCGGCTGGAGCAGATCTTCGACAAGCGCCGGCTGCTGGAGGAGCGCACCCGGCTGCAAGCGCAGCTGATGCGGGCGGATCGGATGGCGGCGCTGGGGACCCTGGCCGCCGGGGTGGCGCATGAGATCAAGAACCCGCTCTCTTTCATGAGCCTGGGCCTGGACGCGCTGGAGACCGAGCTCCCCCGGCTCAGGGCGTTGGCCGCCCAGCTGCGAACCTCCGCCCTGGCCGGGCTGGCCGAGGAGCTGGAGTCGGCGCTGGCTGCCTTCGACAAGCGGCTGCAGCCGGTGCGGACCGGGGTGGACCGGATGGCCCGGCTGGCCGGAGACCTCAAGGACTACGCCCGCGGCGGACACGAAGATCCCGCGGAGGTGGACCTGCGGGGGGTGGTCAAGACGGTGGTGGCGATGGCGCGCGGTCAGCTGGAGCGCAAGGCCCAGCTGGTGGTGGAGCTGGACGAGGTGCCCCCGGTGATGGCGGTGGCCTCCCGGCTGGAGCAGGTGCTGCTGAACCTGACCGTGAACGCGTTCCAGGCCCTGGACGACCGGGGAGAGAACCAGATCCGGATCACCACCCGCACCGACCCGGAGGGGGACGCGGTGCTGGAGGTGCGCGACACCGGACGGGGGATTCCGGGCGCGGTGTTGCACCGGATCTTCGAACCCTTCTTCACCACCAAGCCCGCCGGAGAAGGCACCGGGCTGGGGCTGTCTATCTCCCATGAGATCGTCTCCGCGCTGGGCGGGGCGATGGAGGTGGAGAGCGTGGCCAGCCAGGGCGCCCTGTTCCGGGTCCGGCTGCCCCGGCTGGGCAGAAGCTCGGTCAGCGGCATCAAGGTGCCGGCGGACGAACCCGCGGCCCCCCGCACCCGGATCCTGGTGGTGGACGATGAGCCGACGGTGGCCCGGATGCTCCAGGACGCGCTGGGCGCCGAGCACGACGTGGTCTCATTGACCACCGCCCGGACCGCGCTGCAGCAGCTGACGGTGGGCGCGCAGTACGACGTGATCGTCTGCGACCTGATGATGCCGGAGATGACCGGGATGGATCTGCACCAGGAGCTGCAGCGGGTGGCCCCTGCCATGGCCAAGCGGATGCTGTTCCTCACCGGCGCCGCCGACGCCCGCAATGTCCGCGCCTTCCTCAACCGGGTGGACAACGTCTACCTGGAGAAGCCCTTCCACCTGGAGGAGCTGCGCCAGCGGATCGCGGACTTGATGAGCCCGGTGCCGACCCTGAACTGAGCGCTGCCGCGCGCGCGGTCCAGCCCCGGGACTGACCCTCGGGTCCGGCGCCTGCCCCCCCGAGGAAGGACTACCGCGGTGCGGGGACCAGCTCCCGCAAGGTCCCCTCCACCTGCAGGGCGAAGTCCGCGCCGAAGGCCTGGGCGGGGGTCAGCGCGCCCCGCAGCTGGCCGGGGCGTTCGAGCAGTTGCAGCACCGAGTCCAGGGCGATCTCCGCGGTGTACTCGTAAGGATCCTTCATGGTCAGGGTGGCCTCGGTGACCGCGGTGGCGGATTCGGCGCGGGCCCAGGCGTAGCAGCGGCTCTTCTCGCGGGAGGCGGCGTCCGGGCCCCGGGTCCCCTGCTCCACCCAGCGACGCAGCCGCGCCTCCACCGGCCGCAGCCCGACCACCGCCCGCAGCGCCGGATGGAGCGCCCACACCAATGGCCACACCCTGCCCAGGGTGCGGGCGGTGCCGGAGCCCACCGCCAGGTAGGTGGTGATCTCCGGAATGCCGGTGGTGTGCCAGGCGGTCTCTAGATCTGCCAGCGGACCGGGCACCGCCCACCGCTGCCGCGGAGGAAAGCGGAGCTGCTTGGCGCCGCGGCCAAACGGCACCTGCCGCAGCTGGCCTCCGCGGCGGACCAGCCCTCCCTGGGCGATGATCCCGATCGCCGACTTCCTGGTGCCGGCGCTGGTCTCGCCCAGGCCCATGATCGCTACCTCCAGCGAGGTGGCGCCGGGGGTCTGCTCCGCCACGAAGCGGGCCAGACAGTCGGTGGGCACCACGTCGAAGCCGACCCCGGAGATCAACGCCACGGCCTTCTCGCGGGCAGCGGCGTCGTGGCGGAAGGTCTGCTGGAACACCGGCAGCTCCCCGGTGATGTCCAGATAGCTGGCCCCCTCCGCCAGGCAGGCCTCCACCATCGGCAGAGAGGTGTCGACGAAGGGTCCGGCGGCGTGCAGCACCACCGCCGCGCCCCGCACCGCCTGGCGCAGGGCCTCGGGTTGATCCAGGGACACCGAGAGGTGCTCGAAGCCGAAGCGCGAGGCCAGCGCCGCCAGCTTCGACTCCGAGCGGCCCGCCAGCACCGGCCGCAGGCCGCGGCGGTGCGCGGCCGCCGCGATCAGCTCACCGGTGAAGCCGGTGGCGCCATAGAGAATCCACCGGTCGTTCTTCATCGGCTGACCTTTCGGGAGCTACTTGAGGGCTTCCGCCCCGCCGTCCAACACCTTCTGGAGGAACTGAGCGGTGACCACCAGCTGCACCTGGGCATTGGTCTTCTTGTGGAAACCGTGGCCCTCGTCGGTGGCCACCAGGTACCAGACCGGCACCCCCTGCTGGCGGACGGTGCGGACGATTTGATCCGCCTCGCTGATCGGCACCCGGGGATCGTTCTTGCCCTGGATCACCAGCATCGGCTTCTTCATCTTGGTGGCGTTGTTCAAGGGCGCGGTCTTCTCCATCCAGGCCCGGACCTCGGGGATCCGCTCGTCGCCGTACTCCACCCGGCGTAGGTCGCGGCGGTAGTCGGCGGTGTTCTTGAGGAAGGAGAGGAAGCTGGAGATGCCCACGTTGTCGATGTTGGCCAGGATCCGCTCCGGGTACAGGTAGGCGGTCATCAAGGAGAGGTGGCCGCCGTAGCTGCCGCCGGTGAAGATCACCTTCTCCTTGTCCAGGTGCGGCTGCTGCCCCACCCAGTCCAGCAGCGCGCCCACGTCCTGGTAGGCGGCCTCCCGCTTGAGCCCGTCGTCCGCCGCCAGGTAGCTGCGCCCGTACCCCGGCGAGCCGCGGATGTTCAGGTAGATCAGCGTCATCCCCAGCTCGTTGAGGTAGTAGTTCGAGCTGCCCAGGTACACCGGCCGCGACTGCGCCTCCGGGCCGCCGCGGTGCCCCAGCAGCACCGGCCGGGGACCGGTGAAGCGCTTGGGCGGGCGGTACATGATCCCGTGCAGTTCCAGCCCATCTTTGCCCTTCCAGGTGATCCGCTCCGCGGGGGAGAAGTCCTCCGGGTCCACCGGCCCCGGCTCGCTGAAGGTCCAGCGGGTGACCGCGCCGGTGCGGGCGTCCAGGGAGAAGGCGTCCCCCGGGTTGTCGTGGCCGGTGAGGGTGAAGCCCAGGTCGCGGTTGTTGGAGTGCCAGGCCATCCCGCTGGCCACCCCGTCTGGGACCTTGCCCATCCGCCGCGCGCGGCCGGTCCGGGTGTCCAGCAGGTAGAGCCGGGAGAAGCCATCCTCGTTGACCGGGAAGGCCAGGGAGCGCCCGTCGGGGGAGAGGACCTGGTCGTCGATGTCCCAGGGGATATGGGCGGTCAGCGGCTGCCACTTCCCGGTGGCCAGGGAGTAGCGCTGGACGCCGGTGAACTCGCCGCCGCCCCGGTTGGTGATCACATACAGCGACTTGCCGTCGCGGGAGAACTTGGCCGAGTCGTAGCGGGCCTGCTCACCCTCCGGGTTGAGTCGCCTGCGCTCTCCGCTGGCGGCGTCGAACAGATAGAGGTTGGACTCGTTGGCGGAGAGGTACTCGGTGACGGTCAGCCACTTGCCATCTCGCGAGAAGTCGTCGGGAGCGAACATCCCGGACACCTCCGCCAGCAGCTTGGGGAGGGGGCCCTTCTCTCCGGTGGCGGTGTAGAGATCGAAGTCCCGCCCGTTGCGCGCGGTGGAGGAGAACACGAACCGGCTGCCGTCCGGGCTCCACACCGGAGAGGAGTTGCGGGACTTGCCGTCGGTGAGCTGATCAATCTCCCGGGTGGTCAGGTCGTAGCGGAACAGCTGGTACTGCTCGTTGCCGCCCAGGTCCTGGAAGTAGACGAAGAAGTCCCCGCGGACGGGCCGGTAGGTGGCCCCCTCCGGGCTGCGGGAGCTGCCCACCGGATCAGGCAGGAAGGTCAGCTGTTCGCGGCTGGCGCCCGGTGCCTGCACCCGGTGCACCTGCGCGGCCTCGGCGAAGCGGGTGAGGATCAGCATCTCCCGCTTCTTGGGGTGCCAGTCCTGGAACACCGCCGAGCGGGATTCGGTGTAGCGGCGGACCCGGTTCACCACCCCCTGGGGGATCTGAGGAATTCCATCCAGGATCAAGTTGGGCCCGACCTCCATCTTCGGGACCATCTCCACCTTGGACTCGGGCGCGGCAGCCAACACGGCGGCGCACAGCAGCGACTCAAGCAGCATGAAACCCTCCGGAATGAGACGCGGCTTATGCCACGCCTGCGACCAACCGGCGACCTTCCGCCTGGTTCCTGGCCTGGAGCGCGCGGGCCTCAACTTTGCCTGCGGTTCACCGGCAGGCGCCCGCTCAGCCGAAGAAGCCCCCCGGGCCCCCGGCATTGGGGCCAGCCAGCTTCCGGTAGGGGAAGTAGAGGTTCCGCACAAAGCGGGTGAAGACGTGATCCTCCTTCCACTGCTGGCGGGTGAAGCCGTAGACGCCCGGGGCGCGGTGGTCGCGTTCGGAGAAGTCGGGGAGGAACTCACGCTCGCTGTAGATGGCGAACACCTCGTCCACCGCGGCGCGCGATCCGAACCGACGCAGGAGCACCTTGTAGATCAGCTCCCGCTCCTGCGCGGTGAAGGCCAGGTAGTGGATCGCGTGGGCCATCTCGTGAATCACCAACTGCGGCGTGTTCTCCATCGCCTCCTGCTTGAGCGCCATCCGGGCGTTGGGCCAGGAGGGATCGTCCCAGAACAGGCCCACCGCGGTCTTGGCCACGGCCGCCGGGTAGCCGAACTTGGCAATCCCCTTCCCCGGAGGAATCAGATCCACCTGGATAGGACGGGACGCGGCCAACCGCCCAATCAATTGAAGGTTCCCCGAGAGCTGCCGGACCACCTCCGAGCGGACCTTCTCCACCACCCCAGGCGCCGCCCCATGGGCTTCGATCTTCAGGTGGGAAGCCACATAGGCCCGAGCACGCGCCGGGCCGTCGGGGGGTGAGCGCGCCTGGCCCGCCTCGAAGATGTCCCCGGTAGCCAGCAGCGCGAACGCGCCCAGTGGAAGCAGCCGAACGGCCTCCTCACTGAGCGGTACCGCCTCCGGGCGGGAGCCGTCGCTGGTCTCGAAGCCGTCGGGTACCAAACCTGCCATGGCGCAGATTCTGCCTCAGGGATCTACTTCGCGTCAGCGGTCCATCCCCGCCCACACGTTCAACCGCCGGGAGATCCGCTTGTACGGGCCCGCGAACCCGGCTCGGGGAAGCTTCATCTCGATAGAGCGGCTGACATCCAGGTGGAAGCTCTGCTCCAACTCGGCGGCCACCGAGGGATCGGACATCACCAAGGACCCCTCGCCCAGCTTGTTGAGGGAGAGCGGGTCCAGGTTGATGGAGCCGATCACCGCCAGCCAATCGTCCACCAGCAGGGTCTTGGAGTGCAGCATCGACGGCTGGTACTCCCAGATCCTCAGCCCCGCCTTGAGCAGCCGCTTGTAGGTCGAACGCTGCGACGCCCGCACCGACTTCACGTCATGCACCGGTCCCGGCGCTACCACCCGGATGTCCACCCCCTGGGCGGCCTTCTGCTCCAACTGGTAGAGGATGCCGCTGGGAGGGGTGAAGTACGCGTTGCAGATCCACAGGCGCCTCTTGGCGGCGGCGATCACCAGCCGGGTCAGCCGCTCGGCGTCGGTCACTCCCAGCCGGCCGCTGGAGCTGACGAAGCCCGCCCGCGCGGGACCCCGCGCGGTGAGCGGGGGAAAGGCATCTTCGGGCAGAAGCCCTCCGCCTGATTCCTGCCAGGCCCGGGAGAACGCCAGCTGCATCTCCTTCACCGCCGGACCCTCCACCCGGACACTGGTGTCCCGCCAGTGTTCTTCGGTGTCTCCGTCTCCCAGCCAGGCCTTCCAGATCCCGAAGCCGCCGGTAACTCCCACCGTTCCGTCCACCACCACGATCTTCTCGTGGGTCCGGCCCATCAGCCGGCCCAGCAACTTCCCCTTCAGCGGCCGGTAGTAGTGGACCTCCACCCCTCCCTTGCGCAGCCGCTGTTCCACCGACTGGTCGAAGTCGGAGTCAGTGGTCAGTGACTCGCTCCCCACCGGGTCCACGATGACCCGGCACCGCACCCCGGCCCGGGCCCGGTCCAGCACCGCCTGGACGATCCGCTCCGACGGCTGGTCGCACGGTCGCCAGATGTAGATCAGGATGTGGACGCTGGTCTCCGCGGCACGGATCGCCTGTTCCAGCGCGTCGAAGACCCTGCTGTTCTGCAGCACGTCCAGGCGGTTCCCGGGCTGCAGGTCGATCCCCAGCGACTGGTAGAGCGCGAAGGAGAGTCCCTCCGGACCCGCCCCCGGCAGCTCGGTGAAGGCCTTCATCTCATGCTCGGCCGGCCTGCCCTTGCGTCGGCCACGGCGGGCGAAGTGCTCGGAGATCTTCATTCCGCAAACCTGGGAACGGTCTGGGCACCGTGCCTGCGATCCGTTGGCCCGCTGGCTTGGACACCGTTCTAACGGCCAGGGTTGCCATCGCGGCCGAGGATGCAGGGGACTATCCTTGCCCCTGTCCCCGATGCTCCTGCCCGACCACGAAGCCACCGCGAACTCGACTCCCCCGCCCGGAGAGGCGGAGGTGAGCCTGGAGCACTTCTTCGAGCTCTCCTTGGATCTGCTCACCCTCGCCGGCTTCGACGGCTACTTCAAACGGGTCAACCCCACCTGGTGCACCACCCTGGGCTGGACCCGCGAGGAGTTGTTCGCGGTTCCCTCGGTGGAGTTCGTCCATCCAGAGGACCGGGCGGCCACCCTGGCGGCCCGGCACGGGCTCAAGGACGGGGCGCCGCTGACCGGTCTCACCAACCGCTATCGCTGCAAGGACGGCAGCTATCGGTGGCTGGAGTGGAGATCGATCGCCGACCCTGCTCGGCAGGTGGTCTATGCGGTGGCGCGGGACGTCACCGTCCAGCGCGCCGTGGAGCAGGAGCAGCGGCGGGTACAGGCGCAGCTGCGCTCCTCCGAGCGGATGGCATCGGTAGGCAGGTTGGCGGCGGGAGTGGCCCACGAGATCAACAACCCGCTGGCCTTCATCATGGCCAATCTGCGCAGCGCGCTGGAGGAGCTGCCCGGCCTCCAGGCCGGAGGGCCCGAGGCCAGGGCCGACCTGGGGGAGATGCTCACCGACTCGCTGGTTGGGGCCGAGCGGGTGCGAAAGATCGTCCGCGGCCTGGGCACCATCGCCCGGGTCGGTACCGGGCAGCGGCTGCCAGTGCGGCTGCAGCCGTTGATCGAGCAGGCGATCAGCCTGTTGGGTCATGAGCTGCGCTACCGGGCCCGCCTGCACCTGGAGCTGGGAGACACGCCGCTGTTGGAGGCGGATCCCACCCGGGTGGAGCAGCTGTTCACCCACCTGCTGCTCAACGCCGCCCAGTCCTTCCCCGGGGAGGACCCGGAGCGGAACACCATCCGGGTGTCCTCCAGCACCGACGCCGGCGGAGGCGCGGTGATCGAGTTCGAAGACAACGGGGCGGGGATGTCCCCCTCGACCCTGGAGCGGCTGTTCGAACCCTTCTTCACCACCCGGGAGGGCGGCGGCACCGGGCTGGGGCTGGCCATCTGCCACGAGATCGTGGTCGACCTCGGCGGGAGCATCACCGTGAAGAGCGAGCAGGGAAAAGGGTCCCTCTTCCGGGTGGAGCTGCCGGGAGCTCCAACGCGGTAGTTCCCGAGGCGCCTGGCGAACTCGCTCAGCTGGAGCGGGTCGGGCGGCGACTACCCGCGCCGGCAGCGCTTGACCGCGCGCAGCAGCAAATCCCCGTCCACCGGCGTGGCCAGATATCCCTTGGCGCCCACCCGTTGGGCGCGGTGCAGATCCGACTCCGGGGTCTTCACCGCCACGATCACCTGACCTGTGAGCTGGGCCTTGCGCTGGGCGACCACCGCCTCGATCAGCGGCAGCGGGGAGATGATCACATCCTCCTCCACCGTCTGCAGCGTCTCGGTGCCCTCGACGATCCGCGACGCAATTCCCCCTTCGGCCAGGGTGGTCCGCAGCAGCTCCGAGGCAGCGGCGGGCCAGCCGTAGATGATCACCGGCGGAGGGGTGTTCGGCGCCGGGTGGGGGGGCGCAGGGGGGGCCTTGGACACCAGCTTCCGGGGCAGCGGCGGAGGGTGGAGGCTGGCCAGCGGATCCGCCGGCGGGGCGGGCGGGGTGGTGGGCGGCGCCGGCCGGGACAGCACCCCGGCGCTCGGCTGCCCACCTATTCCCATCAGGTCATCCAGCGCGCTGGTGACAGCCGGGCTGGACCCAGGGCCCGGGGTGTCCTCCCCGAAGTCGAACTCCTCCTCCCCCTGGACGTTGGCACCCGGGGGAGGCAGCGAATCGTAGGTCACCCCCTGGGGGGCGGACGCCTCTGGCGGGGCGATCCCCCGATAGAGGATGTCCAGGGCCCGGTCGATCTCCGAGTCCTTGGCCAGGTAGGGGATGATCCGCGCGATCCCGGTCGCGCTGCGCACCTCGTCCACCGAGGCCAGGTTGGCAGGGCCGCCCAGGGCCACCCGCAGCACCTCTCCCCGGGCGCCCTCCTGGCGGAGCGGGACCGCCCGGTGCTGCTCGGCAATCCGCTGCGGCAACAGCGCGGCCAGGCTCCGGTCCAGCGTGGCCAGGTTGATCTCGATGGTGGGCACCCCGGTCTGCTTGGCCAGCGCGGCCAGGATCTGGTCCTCGGTGCAGAAGCGCTTCTCCAGCAGGGCGCGGCCCAGCGGCACCCCCCACTGACGCTGGTGACCCAGGGCAGCCTGCAGCTGCATCCCGTCAATCACCCCCAGCGAGATCAACAACTCGCCAAGTCTTTGCCGCTTGCTCACACCCACCTCTTAGGTCCGCTCCCTTCCCTGTCAAACTTGTCATCACCGCCCGCCGATGCCTGGGAGGGAGTAGCCTCTGGAGGTCTCCGGGGGCATCTCCATGTTTGCCGACTTGCTGGTCCAGCTGGGAGTGCTTCGGCCCGAGGGGCTGGAGGCCGCGACCAGGCGCCAGCAGAAGACGGGCGAGGACCTGGAAGAGGCGGTCCTGGCGATGCAGCTATGCAGCGAGCGCGAGCTGCTGCGGGCGGTGGCCCGCAAGCTGGGATGCCAGTACCTGACCACCGAGAAGGTGGCGGACCTCAAGGTTCCGGACGCGGTGCTGGACCGGGTGCCGGTGCGGATCTCCGAGGCGCTGACGGTGATGCCCTTCCGGCTCAACCCGGACGGGACCCTCTGGGTGCTGGTCGCTGGCCCGCTCACCGCCGAGCAGACCGAGCAGCTGCGCCGCCTGGGCGATGCGCGGGCGATCAGCCACATCCTGGCCCGCGGACGCACGATCCGGGCCGCGCTGCGCAAGCACTACTACCGCGATCCCCATGCGTTCGTGGAGATGGAGGAGCAGGAGCTGATCGCCCGGCTGGCGCCGCCGGTGGCCGAAGCCACCCTGGAGATCACCAGCGAGGGCGACCCGGAAGAGGCTGTCACCCGGGTGGCGATCCGGCCTCTCGTCGATGACTCCACCACCAGTCCCCGGGGGGTGAACGCGCTTTCCGAGGAGCTGCTCACCCTCCAGCAGGAGAACGAGCGGCTGCTGGTGGCCCACTCCCTGGCCAGCGCAGTGGCCACCGTGCACCAGCTGGACGTGCTCTCCACCGAGCTGTTGGCGGCGATGCTGGATCTCTCCGCCGCCGAGGCGGTGGGCTTCGCCCTCACCGGGGAGAACGGGGCCCCGCTGCTGCTGGAGAGCCGCCGCCGCCACGAGGACAGCCAGTCCACCCTGGCGATCAGCTCCAGCATCGTGCGCTCTGTGGTGAGCGCTGGCCGCCCGTTGTTGATCCTGGACGCGCAGGCCGACGAGCGCTTCTCCCGCGAGGAGTCGGTGGTGACCCGCCGGGTGCGCAGCGTGGTCTGCGCGCCGATCATCTCCCGCGCCAAGGTCTACGGCGCGCTGTACCTGGAGGCCTACTCGGTCAGCTCCTTTGACGGCGGCGACCTGGAGCAGCTGGCACTGATCGGCAAGGTGGCCGGGTCGGCGGTGGAGAACGCGCTGTCCCGGCAGCGGTTCGAGGACGAGGTGGTCACCCGCCACTCGCTGCGCCGCTTCCTACCTGCGGACGTGGTGGAGCGCGGCCTGAGCGGCGAGGGCCCCAGCCTGCTGCCGCTGCGCGCCGAGGCCACCTTGCTGGTGGCCTGCCTGCCCGACTTCGCTGCCTTCGCCGCCGACGGAGAGCCGGATGAGGTGATGCGGCGAATCGACGGTTTGATCGATCAGCTGACCCTGCCGGTGTTCGAGCACGGAGGCACCATCCAGGGCGAGCTGCGCGGGGGAATTAGTGCTGTCTTCGGCCACCCCCAGGGAGAGGCGGAGCACGAGGAGCGGGCGATCCTGGCCGCGGTGGAGCTGGCCAAGCGCGCGCTGCGGGGGGAGGCCCAGGGACAGCTGCTCTCCATCGGCATCGCGACCGGGCCGATGGTGGTGGGCGCGGTGGGGCCGGTGAGCCGGCTGCAGTTCCTGGCCACCGGGGCGGCGGCCGAGCTGGCCTTCTCCCTGGCCCGGAAGGCCCGCCCGGGGGAGATCCTGGTCGCCGCTGCCACCCACGAGCGCGCCAACCGCTTCCTCTCCTGGGAGGACGTCGCCGAACCGGTGGTCCAGAGGGGAGAGCCCCGGCCGGTGTACTCGCTGCGCTGGCGCTGAAAGGAGCCCACGGTGCCCGTCTCCCGTTGGTTGCTGGGGGTCGTTCTACTGCTGGCCTGCGCGGGCGCCGCGCCCCCTCCTCCGACGCGGGAGGTCCCCGCCCCGCTCCCGCAAGCCGAGCCCTGCCCGGATCCCCACCGCGCCCCCGAAGGGTGGCTAACGGATGGACCGCTGCTGGTAGGAGAGCTGCACGGGACCGCGGAGACCCCCAGGCTGGTGCTCTCGGTGGTGTGCCAGGCCTCCCGCGACGGCGGCGAGGTCCAGCTGGGGTTGGAGATCCCCCGGGGCGAGCAGGCCCGACTGGACGCGTTCCTGCGCACCGGAGATCGCACGGCGCTGCTGGCCAGCGAACACTGGACCCGCGCCTATCAGGACGGCCGCAGCAGCGTGGCGTTCCTGGAGTTGCTGGAGGCGGCGCGCCGGCTGCGGCTGCAGGGAGGGAAGGTCTCCCTCTTCGCCTACGACGTGGACGCCAAGGTTCCGGATCGCGACCTGGCGATGGCGCAGGAGATCCACCGACGCTCGCTGCTCTCACCGGCGCCGATGGTGATCCTGGTGGGCAGCATCCACGCCCGCACCACCGTGGCCCTCCCCCGGCCGATGGGGTTCCGGCTGATCGGCCTGGGCCTGCGGCCACACTCACTGTTGGTCGAGGCCGAAGGCGGAGAGGCCTGGCTGTGCCACACCCGGGACGCCTCCTCCTGCGGGCCGCACCCGGGTGGTCGGCCCACCTCAACGCCGGCGCCGGTGGGGCAGTTCTCCAGTCCGGTCACCGGGATGCGTGGCTACGAGGCCCGCTTCCTCTTTGCCCGCTTCACCGCTTCGCCGCCGGCGGTGCCTTCTTCTTCTTCGCCGTCTTCTGGGCCGGAAGCTTCGCCAGCTGGGCGTCCACCAGCTTCGAGTAGTGGGCAATAATCTCGGCCGGCTGGGCGGCGGAGGACAGCCCCTCCCGGTGCAGCGTCTGGCCGTCCCGCATCACCACCACCATCGGCACCCGCAGTTCGGTGGGCGGGGCGGCGTCAAAGTCCTTCCCCTCCACCAGCCCCAGCAGCCGGAACCGTTGATCCGCGGTCACCGGCACCGAGAGCTTCAGCGGCGCGACAATCTCTTCGATCACCGCCAGATCCTCCGGGGTCTTGGGGTTGTCGACGGAGACGGTGAACATCCCCACCCGCGAATCGTGGGCGTAGTGCCGGGCCAGGGCATCGAACACTCGCAGCTGGGGAGCTGGGTCCGCGCACATGCTGGTCCACAGCAGCATCACTGTCACCGGCCGCTGCAGCGAGGCCAGCGGGACGTGCTGGCCATCCAGCCGGACCAACTCCACCGGCGAGGTGGCGCCCACCGGGAGCGACAGCAGCAACACCGAAAGGGCCAAAAGACGCATCGGTGCAGCCTACAGCGTCTTGGGCCGCTGCAACCCGACCAGGCTCTGCGCCACCTGGCGCCAGATCACCTGCTGCCGGAACGCCGGGTCCGCGATCCGCTCCGCCGAGGCCAGCCGCAGCCCCAGGGTGGCCGCCGCCAGCGAGGCCTCGTTGGCCAGGCGGTGGACCTCCTTGGCGCTGCGGAACGGGTGCCAGTTCAGCCCCACCAGTGAGGCGGTGAGCAGCGCGCTGAGCCCCAGCAGCAGGCCGAAGCGGACGTAGCCCATGGCGGCGATCACCCCCGCCCAGGCGATCAGCCCCGCCAGCACCGCGGAGACCAGCACCGCCAAGGACATCTGGGCCCGGTAGCCCTGGGCCAGCCGGTGGGCGGACCGCTCGGCCAGATCATGCAACTCCAGCAGTGGCGCGGCGGCCTCCGGATCCGGCGGTTCCACCGGCTTGACCGACAGCCGATCCCGGGAACGCCCCAGCCACCAGGTGGCCAGGGCCACCGCGAAGGCCACCAGGTTGAAGGGCCACACCACCCCCACCGCCTGCTCCAGCACCGGCCACAGCAACTTGATGGTGGCCAGCCCGGCGGCGGTGACGAAGAAGGAGATCAGGATCGCGAACAGCAGCCCGTCGCCGGGGAAGCGCAGCTCGGTCCACCAGACGCGGGGCGGCGTGGGCGGCGGACGCCGGTCACGCTCCGGCACGCCCGCCTCCAGGTAGGCGCGCTGACGAAGCCGCCAGAGGCCGTGAAGCACTGCCGGATCCCGCGCTGCGAGGTGACTGAGGAAATCCCGCTCGACCATTCTCCGCCTTCGACTGCAGCCGGCCCGCCGGCTCGTCCCAAAGGATTAGACACCGCTCGACCTCCAGACAGCAAAACGCCCCCGGAGGTTCCCGAGGGCGTCTGGCGTGGGGAAGAGTAGGGACCGCGGCTACACGGCTGGGCCGCCGGGGCCCACCTATCCCCTTCGATCTTTCGCCCGTCTTGAGAACCCAAGGGTCCGGAAACTCTCGTTTCCGTCCCCCCATCAAGTCACGTGTAGAGTGGGTGAATGTGGAGACGGGTCGAGATCCGAAACTTTCGAAGTATCGAATCGGTGGATGTTGAGTTGGCACCGCTTACGGTCTTGGTCGGTCGCAACGGCAGCGGCAAGTCCAACTTCGCTGACGCCCTCGTCTTTGTTCGCGACCTCGGAATGGACGCGTCAACGTCTGTCTCAAAACGGGGCGGCATCCTCGGCGTTCGCCGTTGGAGTCGAACCAAGCCCTTCGATGTGTCCATCACTGTGAGGGCGGCAGCGCAGAAATCGGCGCTCGAATCCATCTTCATTGAGCACTCCTTTACAATTGCCAGCGGCCGGGACGGTCAATGGGAATTCAAGCGGGAGCGGATTCATGGCATCGGCGAGCGCCATGGCACGTCGAAATCCGCCACGGTCAAGTTCTTGCTCGCCCGAAATGGCAACAAGATAACCGAAAGTCGGCCTAGCTTTCCGGTAGGCGAGTTGCCCAGCACAACAAGCGCAATGCTTTTGGGCCGCCAAATCTGGCCACCCCGCACTACCGAGCCTCTTCGGGCTGTCCGACGATACCGCCTGAACCCGGACGAGATGCGGACGCCGCAGAAGATTTCAGGCTCTCTTGCAGTTGATGTGGGTCGAATCGGAGCCGCCAACGGTTGCTTGTCGTAGGGGCTGGCAGGCGTGAGCGAGATGGTGCGCTCTGCCTTGGGGCTCTTGAGGGAAGGGGAACACGCACGGC
>JALYOC010000097.1 GCA_030857095.1 Myxococcota bacterium
ACGGAAGTTAAGCCCTCCAGAGCCGATGGTACTCCGCGGGAAACCGCGTGGGAGAGTAGGTCGCTGCCGGATTTTTTTTGAAGGCCCAGGAACCGCAAGGTTCTTGGGCCTTCGCCTTTTGCGGGTCGCGTTGTGTGGCGCCGCCCTCGCTGCACTGCCCGACCGGTAAGTCACCGAATTCCAAGCGGAAATGGGTTGGTTGGGGGTTTGACGGAGCCGGTCCGTGGCGCGTACAGTTCCGCGGTGACCTGCGGGATCTCCTCATCGACCCGGGTACAAACTCCCGCTCCGCGCGCATGAAGAAACCGTCCGTCTTCGGAAAGTACCTACTCCTCGAACGGATCAACGTCGGAGGAATGGCCGAGGTCTTCATTGCCAAGGCGTTCGGCGTGGAGGGGTTCGAGCGGATCCTGGCGATCAAGAAGATCCTCCCCTCGATGGCGGAGGACGAAGAGTTCATCACCATGTTCATCGATGAGGCGCGGATCAGCGTTCAGCTGAACCACGCCAACATCGTGCACATCCACGAACTGGGGAAGTACGACGAGACGTACTTCATCGCCATGGAGTACGTGGCGGGCCGCGACATCCGCACCGTGCTGGAGTTGTATCGCAAGCGGCAGGAGCGGATGCCGGTGGCCCAGGCGGTGTACCTGGCCTCGAAGATGTGTGAGGGACTGGACTACGCGCACCGCAAGAAGGACGCCCGCGGCCAGGACCTGAACATCATCCATCGGGACATCTCTCCCCAGAACATCCTCTGTTCGTACGAGGGGGAGGTAAAGCTGATCGACTTCGGGATCGCCAAGGCGGCGAACCGCTCCCAGAAGACCAAGGCGGGGATCCTCAAGGGCAAGTTCGGGTACATGAGCCCCGAGCAGGTCCGGGGGCTGCCCATCGATCGCCGCAGCGACATCTTCGCGGTGGGGGTGATCCTCTACGAGATGCTCATTGGCGAGAAGCTGTTCGTGGGCGAG
Organism: Myxococcota bacterium; assembly: GCA_030857095.1. GTDB lineage: Bacteria > Myxococcota > Myxococcia > Myxococcales > Myxococcaceae > JALYOC01. The sequence continues at coordinate 978 of JALYOC010000097.1, forward strand.
TCGGACTTCTCCACCCTGGAGAAGGTGCGCAACGCCGAGGTTCCTCCCCTCCAGGAGCTCAACTCGGACATCCCCGAGGCGCTGGAGGAGGTGATCCGCAAGGCGCTGGCCCGGGAGGTGGAGGATCGCTACCAGTGGCCCTCGGATCTCCAGGAGGACCTGATGCGGTTCCTGCTGGCGGGGGAGGCCCTCTACTCTGGCAAGCACCTCTCGGCCTTCATGAAGGGGGCCTTCGCCGAGGAGCTGCGCCGGGAGGCGGAGCGGATGGAGCGCTTCGCCTCCATCGAGCGGCCGGATCAGCTGGAGAGTTCCTCGGTTCGGCCCACCCCCCAGCCGCCCAAGCCTCGCCGGTCCCTCCCCCAGATGCAGGCAGTGGCGATGCCCGCCTCCCGCCCCCCTGCGACTTCGCCCCCACCCCAGGCCGAAGATCCCACCGGGGCCGGTCCCGATCCGCGGGATCGCACCCAGATCGTCTCCGGCGCCATGCTGGCCGACCCGGGGGGGGAACCGGACGACTACGCGGCTCAGGAAGAGCCCAAGACCACCATCGAGCACTCGCCTCCCTCCGCCGCCGCGGCGGCCCGGCCGCCGGTGCGGACCCCCTCAGGACGCGCCCCGGTGGTGATCGGTGAGCCGGGTGGCTACTCCGGCGCGACGGTCGTGGGTGAGCGGCCGGTGGCGCCGGACGATGCCACCGGACCCATCCGTCCCCCCGCCCGCGCCGGGTTGGAGGACGACGACGAGGACCAAGCCACCGCCACCGGTCGACCGGCGCGTGGGGCGCCCAACCTCCGGGAGGAGGAGCGGACCGGTCCTGCCCGTCCGTCCGCCCGCGGCTTCGTGCCCTCCGGGGAGAGCGCCGAACACACCGGCCCCGCGCGGGGATCCCCGTTCGCGGATCACGACGACTCGGCGACTGCGGCGGAGCTGGTGCCGCCTCCCAGCCTCCGTCCCAACCCGCCGCTCAAGGCCCCGGCCCCCCTGCAGAAGGTCACCGGTGGAGAGCGGGCCACTCCCCGGGGCCTGGGCCTGGCGATGGCCGCGGCGGTGATCCTGGTGCTGGGAGTGGGGAGCTACCTGCTGTTCTTGCGCAGCACCCCCGGCTTGCGGGTGGAGGTCAACCCCCGCCAAGGGGCCCGGGTCCAGTTGGAGGACCGGCGGTTGCCGGTCAACGAGGTCACCCCGCTTCCTCCGGGGGACTACGAGGTCCAGGTCAGCGCTCCTGGACACGTCACCGCGCGTCGTCGGGTGACTGTGGAGGACGCGGAGGTGGTGCTGCGGGTGACCCTGGAGCCAGAGCCCGCCGCGCGGGCGGGAGAGGGCACCCCGGACGAGCCCCCGGCGCCGGCCGTGACCGGGACGGAGACCGCCGCCGCCCCAGCGTCGGCGGTGCCCGCCCCCCAGACCTTCGTGGCCCGCTTCCAGACCTCGGAGGAGGGGGTGGAGATCCTGGTCAACGGGCAGCCGGTGGGGGTCACCCCCAACGTGCGCGCGGTGGACCTGCCGATCGCCAAGGTGCACCGCTACTCGGCCCGTCGGGCAGGGTTCCGCACTGTGGAGGGGGAGATCCGCTCGGGAGGCGAGCCGGAGGTGCTGGTGGCCATCCCGCTGGAGCGGGAGGCCCCCAAAAAGCCGCGTGAGGTGGCGCGCCGTGAGGAGCCCAAGCCCCGCAAGCAGCAGGCGGTGGGCAGGCTGGCGGCCAGCAGCAACCCGGCGGGCGCGGAGATCTTCGTGGATGGCAAGGCCACCGGGCGACGGACGCCGGTGCCCAAGACCAACGCCCTGGAGCTGGCCGCGGGGCAGCATCGGATCGTGTTCAAGCTGGAGGGCAAGCAGAGCGCTCCCCAGACGATCACCATCGCGGAGAACGAGACGTTCACCCTGCGCAACGTGCTGGTGCAGTAGGTCCGGCCGGAAAGGCGAGGTCGCGCCGGTTAGGGTTGTTCCTACCCTCCGAGGGCCGCCTCACGACGCACAGCGGCATGCCCCCAGGACAGTCGTTGGAGCGCCTGCCTGGTGAACGGTGTAGCACCCCCCATTTTCGGTTAAAGGGACGAACCGATGTCGACCGCCATGCCCAAGCCACCGCACCCGCCGCGCGCAGCCGCGCAGCCCTTCAAGTACCCGCTGGAGAAGCAGTTCGCCGAGCCGGACTGGCGGCGGATCCCGGGCTTCAAGGACGTGACCGCCCAGGAGTGGGAGAACGCGGTCTGGCAGCGCAAGCACACTGTGAAGAACCTGCGCGAGCTCAAGGCCACCCTGGGGGACCTGATCCCGGATGACCTGATGTTCAGCATGGAGCGCGACCAGAAGGAGCGCGCCACCATGTCCATCCTGGTGCCGCCGCAGATGATCAACACCATGGACCTGGGCGACCTGTGGTCGGATCCGGTGCGCCGCTACATGCTGCCGGCGTTCGCCGATCGTCACCCCGATTGGCCCAACCACCCCAAGGCGTCGCGGGACAGCCTGCACGAGGCGGAGATGTGGGTAGTGGAGGGGCTGACCCACCGCTATCCCTCCAAGGTGCTGGCGGAGATGCTGCCCACCTGCCCTCAGTACTGCGGGCACTGCACCCGCATGGATCTGGTGGGCAACGACGTCCCCCAGGTGGAGAAGCACCGGTTCGCCACCCCGCCGGGCGAACGCTACGGGAAGATGCTGGAGTATCTGCGGGCCACCCCTTCGGTGCGGGACGTGGTGGTCTCCGGCGGGGACATTGCCAACATGCCGATCACCCAGCTGGAGCCGTTCGTCTCGGCGCTGTTGGACATCCCCAACATCCGGGACATCCGCCTGGCCTCCAAGGGGCTGATGGCCATCCCGCAGCACTTCTTGCAGGACTCCGTGCTGGCCGGGCTGGACCGTCTGGCCAAGAAGGCCCGGCTGCAGGGCGTGGACCTGGCGATGCACACCCACGTCAACCACGCCAACCAGGTCACCCCGCTGGTGCGCAAGGCGGTGGAGAAGCTGCTGGACATGGGCTTCCGGGACGTCCGCAACCAGGGGGTGCTGCTGCGCGGGGTCAACGGCACCACCAAGGACCTGTTGGACCTGTGCTTCCGGCTGCTGGATGACGGGAAGATCACCCCGTACTACTTCTACATGTGCGACATGATCCCCAACTCGGAGCACTGGCGGTTGGCGGTTTACGAGGCCCAGGCGCTGCAGCACGACCTGATGGGCTACATGCCGGGCTTCGCCACCCCGCGGATCGTCTGTGACGTGCCCTTCGTGGGGAAGCGCTGGGTGCACCAGGTGGCGGCCTACGATCGCGACAAGGGCATCAGCTACTGGACCAAGAACTACCGGACCTCGGTGGAGGCGGACGACCCCGAGGCGCTGGCCCGCCGCTACGAGTACTACGACCCGGTATACACCTTGCCCGCCGCCGGCCAGGCCTACTGGCGGGAGCAGCGGGCCCAGGCGACCGCGAAGGCCTCATGACCCTGGCGGAGGTTCAAGCGGGCGTTGAGGTCCAGCCGGCCGCGCGGCGTCTCTTCCCGGAGGCGACCGCCGAGCAGTGGTCCGACTGGCGCTGGCAGATGCGCCACGCGGTGCGGAACCTCGACGCGCTGGAGCGGCACGTCCGGCTCACACCGGACGAGCGGGCCGGGGTGCAGGAGACCTCCGAGCTGTTCCGGCTGGGGATCAGCCCCTACTACCTGTCGCTGATCGATCCCGATCACCCCTTCTGCCCGGTGCGGATGCAGGCCATCCCCACCCGGGCCGAGGCCCGGATCCGCCCCGGAGAGCTGACCGACCCGCTGGGGGAGGACCGGACCCGGCCGGTGGAGGCGATCGTCCACAAGTATCCGGACCGGGTGCTGTTCCTGGCCCTGGATACCTGCTCGGTCTACTGCCGCCACTGCACCCGGCGGCGGATCACCAAGGGCGGCGAGGCGGAGCTGAACAAGACCGCGCTGCAGCAGGGGATCGACTACGTGCGAGCCCACCCCGAGGTCCGGGACGTGCTGATCTCCGGTGGAGATCCGTTCGTGCTCTCCGACGAGCGGCTGGAAGAGCTGCTGGCCGGGCTGCACGCCATTCCCCACGTGGAGATGATCCGGATCGGCACCCGGGTCCCGGTGTGCCTGCCGATGCGGGTGACCGAGAAGCTGGCCCGGATGCTGCGCCGTTACGCGCCGGTCTACGTGGTCACCCACTTCAACCATCCCAAGGAGCTCACCCCCGAGGCGGCCGCCGCCTGTGAGCTGCTGGTGGACCACGGGGTCCCGGTGGAGAACCAGGCGGTGCTGATGCGCCGGCTCAACTCCGACGCGCGGATCATCAAGGAGCTGTCGCACCGGCTGCTGCGCCACCGGGTGCGCCCGTACTACCTGCACCAGATGGACGTGGCCGAGGGCTGCGAGCACCTGAGGACCCCGCTGGAGAAGGGGCTGGAGATCCTCTCCCAGCTGCGCGGTCACACCACCGGGCTGGCGATCCCCCACCTGGCGGTGGATCTCCCCGGGGGGGGAGGGAAGGTCACCCTCCAGCCGGACTACACGGTGGAGCGGGGCGAGAAGGAGTGGGTGTTCAACAACTTCCGGGGCCAGCGCTACACCTACCCGCAGCCGGAGGAGACCGACTGCTCCTGTCCCTACGATGCGGTGTGGACGGGCCGCAGCGCCGGCGGCTAGCGGCGCCCGCGCTTCTTCTTCGCGGCGGGCTTGGGCGGGGGAGGCGGTGCCGCCGCCTCCCGGGGGACGCCCAGCGAGGAGTCCGCAGCCGCGGCGCCGGTCTCTCCGCTGGTCTCGATCACCCCGTCTTCATTGGGACGGTCTTGGTTGATCGGACCCTGGCCCGGATACACCTCCACCGGGTTCTGGTCATTGGGGCCCAGGAAGATCTCCGGATCGGCCGGTAGGGCCCCGGCGGCCCGCTGCTTCTCGGCGGCGTCCCGGGCGGCCTGCTCCTTCTCCTCCAGCGAGGCCTCGGCCTCCTCCACCGCCGCCAGACGCTGGCGGTCCAACTTGAGGACCTGGGTGGCGAAGTCCTTCCCGCTCACCCCGTGCTTGGCGAACACCGCCTGCCCCGCGGCCTGGGTCCGGTGGATCAGCGCTGCCCGCTGCTCGTTGGTCAGCTCGGAAGGGGGCCGGTCGCCGAACTCCTTCTCCACCGCGGCCTGCGCCTGGCGCTGGTCGTGCTGGATCTGGGCGATCTGCTCCGGGGACAGCTGCTGGGCGGCGACGGCGACGGCGCTGAGCACGGAGAGGATAGCCATGAGGACGCGGGAGGTGGCCACGGCCAAGGATGGTACTCCAGTCATCCCGCTGCAGGGAGTGCCCGGGCGCCTCAGAGCACCTTGGAGAACCACAGGAGGGCCACGATCGCCGCGCCGATCAGCGCCAGCCGCAGCGCGGTGCTCCACCAGGACTCCGGGTCTCCCAGCGGCGCCGGAGGCGGCAGGGCCCGGGGGCCGGCGCGCCACAGGGAAGCCACCAGCCGCTCCAGGTCATAGTCCCGCTCCGGGGGAACTTTCAGGGAAGCCACCAGCCGCTCCAGGTCATCGTCCGGCACCTGGGGACCGGCAGTTGCCAGCAGGTCCAGCGCGCGGCGCAGCCGCTGGGGGGCGTCCGGAGCGTGGGCGGCCGTCTCCGCCGCGGTCAGCCCCTGCTGCCGGGCCAGCTCCGCCAGCGACCGGCCCAGCAAGGAGAAGAAGGCATCCTCGCTGATTCCGTAGAAGGCGGCGCAGGCCGGCACCGGCTGGCGCTGCAGCAGGCAGTGGATGATCACCTGCACCGAGCGGGGAGGGGTGGCCCGCAGCGCGGCGCTCCAGCGGGAATCGGCACCGGCTTCGCTGGGGGGCGTGGGAAGCATCCAGGCCTCTATCTACCAACGGATCTCTTCCCGGTCGTTTTCTTGAGGGGTGATCCCCGGTCCGTACACTGGACCCATGTTGCGTCCTGTAGCGCTGACCGCCGCCGTCTTGCTGGCCCTGCCCGCCCCGGCGTTCGAGACGGTGCGGATCGCGATGGGCCCGGTGGACGACCGGGTGCTGATCCAGGGCCAGGGCCTGGCCTACGGTTCGGACGCGGACGATGCGCGGCTGACCGCTGCCCCCTCCGGGGCGCTGGTGGTGCGCAACGTCAAGGGCCGTCTCTACCTGGACGGAGCGCCCTGGCTGGGGGAGTCGGTCCGCTTCCGCGCCGGGGAGGACCTGCGCGACGCGGGGGTGCCGGGCCCAGAGCCGATCAAGGCCGGCTCTCTGGAGGTGCGCGGAGATCTGGTGGTGCGGGCGCGCGGGGGCCGGCTGGTGGTGATCAACGTCGTCTCCCTGGAAGACTACCTGGCGGCGGTGCTGGGGTCGGAGATGCCGCGCAGCTTCCCGGACGAGGCGCTCAAGGCCCAGGCGGTGGCGGCCCGGACCTACGCTTTGCACAAGAAGCTGCAGGCCTACGGCGAGGACTTCCACCTGGGGGCTTCGGTGCTGCACCAGGTGTACGGCGGCCTGGCCCGGGAAGACGCCCGCACCCGCGCGGCGGTGGAGGCCACCCGCGGGCAGGTGCTGACCTACGACCTGGCGCCGATCGAGGCCTACTTCCACGCCTCTTGTGGAGGAAAGACCGAGTCCGGCCTGCAGGCCCTGGGGCGGCCACTGCCCTACCTGCGGCCGGTGGCCTGCGGATGCGGGGCGCTGGCCTCGTCCCATTGGAATTTGACCCTCCCCCGGGAGGAGCTGGCGACGCTGTTCCCGGGCGCGTCGGGGCTGACCCCCGACGGGTTGACCGCCACCGGGCGGGTGCGACGGGTGCAGCTGGGGGGAGTGGAGACCGACGCGGTGCGCTTCCGGGCCAAGGTGGGCTACAGCCGGGTGCGCAGCCTTGCCTTCGAGGTGGTGTCCAGCGACCAGCGGGCCTTCCACCTGCGCGGGCGGGGCAGCGGCCACGGGGCGGGGATGTGCCAGTGGGGGGCCAAGCTGTACGCGGATCAGGGCTGGGACTACCTCCAGATCCTGTCCCACTACTACCCGGGCACCGAGCTGCAGACGCTGTACTGACCTGTCGGGCAAGCGCGAGGTGCTTGAAGCCGCGGCCCCCGACCGGCATACGTGCCCCTTCGTGGAGCTGGACGCCTTTGACTATCCGTTGCCCGAGGAGCTGATCGCCCAGTCGCCGCTGGAGCGACGGGACGCCTCGCGGCTGATGACCCTGCGCCGCGGTGATGGCGCGGTGGACCACCACGCCTTCTCCCAGCTGCCGCAGCTGTTGAGGGAGGGCGATCTGCTGGTGCTCAACGACGCCCGGGTGGTCCCCGCCCGGCTGATCGGGAAGAAGGCCGGCACCGGCGGGAAGGTGGAATTGCTGGTGGTGCGTCCGGCTGCGGCGGTTCCCACCCCGCTGGCGCTCTCCGAGTCCCAGGGTTCGGAGTGGATTTGCATTGGGCAGGCCAGCAAGGCGCTCAAGGCGGGGCAGCGGGTGGAGCTGCCGGCGGGGCTGCAGGCGGAGATCGTGGCCGCGCTGGGCGAGGGCGAGTACCGGGTCCGGCTGGAGCCGGGGCCGGGGGGGACGCTGTTCTCGGCGCTGGAGGAGGCCGGACGGCTGCCCTTGCCGCCGTACATCACCCGCGAACCTTCGGGCGCGGACCGCGAGCGGTACCAGACCGTGTTCGCGCGCTCGCCCGGCTCGGCCGCCGCGCCCACCGCCGGGCTGCACTTCACCGAGGCCCTGTTCGAGCAGCTGGCGGCGCGGAACATCCAGCGGGTGTTCGTGACCCTGGACGTGGGGCCGGGGACCTTCCTGCCGGTGCGGGCCGCGCGGATCGCCGATCACAAGATGCACCCCGAGCGCTTCGAGGTCCCGGCCCACACCTCGCAGCAGATCGCCCTGGCCCGCGCCCAGGGCCGGCGGATCGTGGCGGTGGGGACCACCGTGGTGCGCACCCTGGAGGCCTCCTGGGATCCGGCCGCAGGCGCGCCCCGGGTCGGCCCGGGAGAGACGTCGATCTTCATCACCCCCGGCTACCGGTTCCAGGGGGTGGACGCGCTGATCACCAACTTCCACCTCCCCCGGTCCACCCTGCTGATGCTGGTGGGCGCCTTTGCCGGGACGGAGCACGCCCTGGCGGCCTACCGTGAAGCGGTCGCCCGGCAGTACCGCTTCTTCTCCTACGGCGACGCGATGTTGATCGGGGACTGACACACTTGGACGCGAACACCACGGGGACGAAGGCGAAGGGCGATCAGCGGGTGGAGCCGGGGCTGGTCCGCTACGAGCTGCTGGCGGTGGACCCGCACACCCGGGCCCGGCGCGGGCGGCTGCACACCCCGCACGGGGTGGTGGAGACCCCGGTGTTCATGCCGGTGGGCACGGTGGGCAGCGTCAAGGGGATGGGCCCGGACGAATTGGAGCGGATGGACGCCCAGATCATCCTTGGCAACACCTACCACCTGATGCTGCGCCCGGGAGAAGCGCTGGTGGAGGAGCTGGGCGGGCTGCACCAGTTCGTCTCCTGGAACCGGGCCATGCTCACCGACAGCGGTGGCTTCCAGGTGTTCAGCCTCTCAGAGACGCGGAAGATCACCGAGGAGGGCGCGGCCTTCCAGTCCCACCTGGACGGGAAGAAGCACCTGCTCACCCCGGAGCGATCAATCGCCATCCAGGAGTCCTTGGGGGCGGACATCATCATGGCCTTCGATGAGTGCCCCCCGGCGCTGGCGGACCGGCCGTACTTCGAGGCTTCGCTGGACCGCACCACCCGCTGGCTGAGGCGGTGCGTGACGGCCTGGAGCAGAGAGCGCAGCTCGTTGTTCGGGATCGTCCAGGGCGGCCTGTCCGAGGAGCTGCGCAAGCGGCACGCGGAGGAGGTGTGCGCCATCGATCTGCCCGGCTACGCGCTGGGCGGGTATAGCGTGGGGGAGGAGCCCCGGGCGATGCACGACGGGGTGGCGTACTCGGCGCCGCTGCTGCCGGCGGACAAGCCACGCTACCTGATGGGGGTGGGCACCCCGCTGGACCTGCTGACCTGCGTGGGCCACGGGGTGGACATGTTCGACTGCGTGCTGCCCACCCGCTGCGCGCGCAACGGGCTGCTGTTCACCAGCCGCGGCAAGGTGGTGATCAAGAACGCCGCCTACGCCCGCGACCCGGGCCCGCTGGATCCGGACTGCGACTGCTTTACCTGCACCCGCTTCTCCCGCGCCTACCTGCGCCACCTGTTCGTGGCCAAGGAGATCCTGGCGATGCGGCTGAACACCCTGCACAACCTCCACTACTTTTTGGGACTGATGAAGCAGGCGCGGACGGCGATAGAGCAGGGGCGGTTCCGGGAGTTTCGCGACGCCCAGCTGCAGATCTGGCGAAAGCCGGAGTAGGGCGCGCTGCGCCGGGGGGATGCGAGGCCCGTGTGGTGGTGCCAGAGGCCCAGGATGGCGCGCCGAGGGGTCGCCGGAGGGCCTCGGCGCCTCCCCAACAGGCAGGTAGGGCGGAACCGTGCTTGAAAGCCGGGATTGGACCCTGCTAATTAGCCGCGCCCCTTCGCCTTCAGTGAAATCGCTTAAATGACGGCGGCTTAGGGTTTCAACCGATCAACGAGGCGGTCTCGTGGCTCAAAGTTTCCTGCTCCTCGCGCAAGCCGCGGGGAATCCCGCATTCAACTGGATCTTCCTGCTCGGGATGGTCGCAGTGATGTACTTCCTGATCTTCCGCCCGCAGCAGAAGGCGGCCAGCGCCCACAAGGCGTTGATCGCCGGGCTGAAGAAGGGCGACGACGTGGTCACCCAGGGCGGCATCCTGGGGAAGATCCACGCCGTCGGCGATCGCGACGTGCAGGTGGAGATCGCAGCCGGCGTTCGCGTCCGGGTGCTCAAGACCTCTATCCAGGCCAAGCGTCAGGGCCCGGAAGAGGCCGCCCCGGCCAAGCTTGAAGACCCGGCCAAGGACAAGGAGACCAAGTAATGGAACAGCGAAGCCTTCTCCGCACCGTCACCATCCTGTTGGTGACGCTGCTGGCGGTGTGGTTCCTGGTGCCGTCCTACTATTCGTTCTTCGTGCTCCCGCGCGAGCAGCGCAACGACATCAAGGCGCTGGAGGCTGTGCTGCCGGCCTGGGCGCCCCCCGCCAAGTACCGTCTGTCGCTGGGGCTGGACCTGCAGGGCGGGATCCACATGGTGATGCGGGTGGACACCCGGACCGCGCTGCAAAAGCGCACCGAGCGCCGCGGCCTTCAGATCGCCAACTTCCTGCGTGATCAGTCGGTGGGCGAGGTCACCCCGGAGGCGGATCCGGAGAAGCTGCAGCTGACGCTGACGGTGCAGGACCCGACCAAGGCAGAGGCGGTGGAGAAGTCGGTGCTGGAGAACTTCACCGACTTCAACCTGGTCAACCGGGACGGCGGCCAGATCGTGCTGGCCCTGCGGGACCGCGAGCTGGATCGCTTCCGGCTGGAGGCGGTGGACCAGGCGATGATCGTGATCCGCCGCCGGATCGACAAGTGGGGCGTGGCAGAGGTGGACGTCCGCAAGCTGGGCGCCGATTCGATCCAGATCTCCCTGCCCGGGCAGCAGAACGCGGAGCAGGCCAAGGAGCTGGTGGGCACCACCGCGCAGCTGGAGTTCCGGCTGGTGGACGACAGCGGCGACTTCGTGCGCCAGCTGTTCATGACCTCCCCGCCGGCCACCGACAGCGGGATCACCCTCACCGAGTCCGAGGGCTTCCCCCAGTTGCAGGGCACCCACCGGGAGGGCCTGCTGGCCTACGTGAAGGACCGGGTGCCGGCGGACCGCGAGGTGCTGCTGGAGTGCGTGGCCTCCGCCACCAAGAAGGACGAGTGCGCCTCCTACCGGACGTACCTGGTGGAGAAGAAGGTCCCGCTGACCGGTGACAGCATCATCGGCGCCGAGGCCAACATCAGCCAGTTCAACGAGCCGGAGGTCAACCTCAGCTTCGACGCCCAGGGCGGCCGCGACTTCGGCAACCTGACCGGGGACAACGTCGGCAGGCGGATGGCGATCGTGCTGGACGACACCGTGCAGTCCGCGCCGCGGATCAACGAGAAGATCCCCAACGGGCGGGCCCGGATCTCGATGGGCCGGATGGGCAGCAAGTCGATGGAGGAGTCGCTGCAGGAGGCGCAGACCCTGGCGCTGGTGCTCAAGGCCGGCGCGCTGCCGGCCCCGGTGAGCACCGGGGAGATCCGCCAGGTGGGCGCGTCGCTGGGCGACGAGCTGATCAAGAAGGGGGCCTACGCGGCGGGGCTGGGGCTGGTGCTGGTGTTGGTGTTCATGGCCTTCTACTACCGGGTGTCCGGGCTGATCGCGAATGTGGCCCTGGTGCTCAACGGCGTGCTGATCCTGGCCGGGCTGGCGTTCTTCAACGCCACCTTGACCCTGCCGGGGATCGCCGGGTTCGTGCTCACCCTGGGGATCGCGGTGGACTCCAACGTGCTGATCAACGAGCGCATCCGCGACGAGCTGTCCCACGGGAAGACCCCCCGGGCGGCGGTGGACTCCGGCTACGACCGGGTGTTCTGGACCATCTTCGACGCCAACATCACCACCCTGATCGCCGGGTTGGTCCTGTTCTTCATGGGGACCGGGCCGGTGCGTGGGTTCGCCACCTCGTTGATCATCGGGATCATCGCCTCGATGTTCACCTCCATTGTCGTCACCCGCGCCATCGTCACCCGGCTGGTCCATGGCCGGAACGCGCAGACGATCTCGATCTAGGCCCAGGCCTCCAGGAGTCACCGATGCTTAGAATCATCAAGAAGACCAACATCGACTTCATCGGGAAGCGGCGGGTCGCGCTGATCGTGTCGACGGTGATCAACCTGGCGATCCTGATCGGGATCGTCACGGTGGGGTTCAACTACGGGGTGGACTTCGCCGGCGGCACGCTGGTGGAGGTCCAGTTCAACCACCCGGTCTCGCCGCAGGAGGTGCGCAAGCGCGCCGAGGCCGGCGGACTGGATGGCGTGTCGGTCCAGGGGATCGGCTCCTCCTCCGAGAACTCCTACCTGCTCCGGGTGGGCGGCACCACCCAGCTGACCCCGGAGGGCGCGGAGAAGGCCAAGACGGCCATGGGCGGGCTGGGCGAGATCAGCAACGTCTACGCCGACCTGGACAACGGGTTGATCAACCTCCGGGCCCCGGCCACGGTGACCGCGGAAGAGCTGAAGCAGGCGGTGGAGGGCTCCGGCACCGAGGTGTACCAGGTGCGCACCATGGGCGAGGCCGCCGGCGGTGGGGTGGACTACCAGGTGGTGGCGGCGGGGATGGCGGACAAGATCCGAGCGGCGATGAGCGCGGGGATGGAGACCCCCGACTACCAGACCCGCCGGGTGGACTACGTCGGTCCGCAGGTCGGCAAGCAGCTGCGCAACAAGGGCATCATGGCCCTGATCTACGCGATGCTGGCGATCCTGCTCTACGTGGCGTTCCGGTTCGACTTCAAGTTCGCCCCCGGCGCGCTGGTGGCGCTGGTGCACGACGCGATCATGGTCTCCGGCTTCTATCTGGTCAGCCGTCACGAGTTCAATCTGACCGCCATCGCCGCGCTGCTGACGATCATCGGCTACTCGATCAACGACACCATCGTGATCTACGACCGGATCCGCGAGGACATGGCCCGCTTCAAGGGCAAGCCGCTGGCGGAGATCATCAACCTCGCGGTCAACGACATGCTGGGCCGCACCATCCTCACCGCCTTGGTCACCGGGCTGTCCCTGCTGGGACTGCTGGTGTTCTCGGTGGGCGAGATCTGGGACTTTGCGATGGCGATGCTGGTGGGCGTGGTGGTGGGTATCTACTCCACCATCTATATCGCCAGCCCGCTCACCATCTGGCTGGACGAGCGCGCGGCCGCCCGGGAGAAGGCGGGCAAGACGGGCGGACCCGGTTCGACCGAGAACCGCGCCGGGCGTCCGGCGGCCGCCAGCAGCCGCTAGTCACCCCCGGTCCTGGTTTGGCAAGACGGGCGCGCTCGAAAGGGTGCGCCCGTCGCCGTTGCGGGCACCGTGCCTCTCCGTCGGCCAGTGGACACTGCCAGTCCGGGAAGCGCGGGGATGATCCAGCCGTTGACCGGGACTCAAGATCTGGTGCTGGAGGTGCTGGCCGGGGGCACACTCAACAGGAGGATTCATGTCGATGCGTGCATGGACGTACAAGGTGGTGCTGGGTGCGGTGGTGACGCTGATGGCCTGTGGCGGCGGTTCGGGCCAGGCCACCGTCCGCGGCAAGGTGACCGACGGGAGCGGAACCCAGCCGCAGCAGCGGGCGGGGCAGACGGAGAAGTTCGGCGGTTCGGGCACGGTGAGCGGCACCAGCGAGGTGCGGATCAGCGCGCTTCAGGCCGGCGGTGAGCTGACCACCCTGGCCGAAGTGGAGGTGGCGGCGGACGGCAGCTACCAGGCGGAGGTCCCCCCCGGAGAGACCCACCTGATCGTCCAGGCGCTGTCCACCTCCGGCGAGGTGGTGGCCCAGGCGATCGTGGAGAGCTCTGGCGAGGGTGGGCAGACCCAGACCGCTCCGCCGATGGACAGCGAGACCTCAGTGGAGGCCGCGGTGCTGATCGAGATGGCGGCCCAGGGGGTGGCGGTGGCGCAGGCCAACGCGGTCGACCTGCGGGCGCGGATCAACCAGGAGATGGCGGCGGAGGTGACTGCCAACGCCTCCAGCAGCGCCGAGTCCACCTCCCAGATCCGGGCGCTGGCGCAAGCCACCGCCTCGGCGCAGCGGGCGCGGATTGAGTGGTACTCGCGCAACGGGATCAACACCACCCAGCAGGCGTTGTTTGAGGCGCAGCTGGGGGCAGCGGCGCAGCTGAATGTGGCGCTGGATGCCGGCGGGAGCGGCGCCTCCCAGGCCTACGCCCAGTTCTTCGCCGCGGTGGACACCGCCGAAGAGGGCGAAGGGGTGGATGACCAGACCCGCGCCGAGGGCGAGAGCAACTCCAGCGCTGCCTTCCGGGCCACCCTGGAGGTGAGGCTGTCC
>JALYOC010000063.1 GCA_030857095.1 Myxococcota bacterium
CTCCCACCGAGGAGCCGCCCGCCGCCGCCGCCGCCCCGGCCGAAGAGACGACAGAGGAGGAGGCGGAGGAGGCGCCGGCCCGTCCCAAGAAGCGCACCGTCCGCAAGCCGAAGCTGGGCGACGCGCCGGTGGGGACCTTCTCCCTGTTAGCCCGCGGCGAGGAGGAGGCGGTGCTGGCCCGCGGGGAGCTGGTCGTGGGCCAGACCGCGCACGGCGTCACCCAGGCGGTCCTGCTCTGCTTGCTGCTCAGCTGCAACTCCGCGCAGGCCTGGACCGGCGGGTTGCTGTTGGGCGCCGCCGCGGGCGGGGTGGGCTCCTTCCTGCTCACCGGCTCCGGAGTCTCCGGCGGGATGGCCAATGCCATCAACACCGGCACCGTCTGGGGGTTCGCCGAGGGAGCCCTGCTGCTGGCCAGCCTCCCCCCGCAGCCAGGCACCGCCTACGCTGGAGTGCTGGCGGGCACCACCCTGCTGGGGACCGCGGCCGGCGTCGCCCTGGGCGGTCTGCTCCACCCCACCGGCGGCCAGGTGGCAATGGCCAGCTCCGGAGGGGTCTGGACCGCGGTGCTGGTGGGCCTGTTCACCACCCCGCTCCTCAACAGTCTCCAGTCCGGCTTCTGGGGAATGGAGCTGGCGGCGGCCAACGTGGGGCTGCTCGGCTTCGGCTATCTGGCCAGCCACCTCAACTACAGCCGCGGCCGGATGTTCCTGATCGACGTGGGCGGCGTGCTGGGCGGGCTGGTGGGCGCGGCGGCCTTCGTGTTCGCCGGGCTCCCCGCCTCCCAGGCCCAGCTGCTGGGGCCGTTGATCGGCGCGGGCGCCCTGGGCGGGTTGGCCGGGGCGGTGCTGCTAACCTCCTCGATTGACGCGCCCTCGGATGAGTTCGTGGCCCAGATCACCTTGTTCCCGCTGGTGGGACCCGAGGGGCAGACCGGGCTGGCCCTGGGCGGGCGCTTCTAGACCGCGGCCGGTAGGGCCCGCTGGATCAGATGGCGGACGGTGGAGAGCAGGACCTGCACCTCCACCGGCTTGGCCAGGTACCAGTCCACCTCCGCCTCCAGGACAGCCTCCGGCCCCGCGCCGGACAGCGCCAGCACTGGCACTGCGGCGGTCCGGGGGTTGGCCTTGAGCAGCCGGCTCAGCTGCTGGCCGTTGATCCCGGGCATCATCAGATCCAGCAGGATCAGTGAGGGCAGCTCCCGCTCCAGCAGCCCCAGCGCTTCCTTTGCCCCTCCGGTGGCCATCAGCCGGTAGCCGTCCTCGCGGAGCACCTCCAGCAGCGTCTCCCGGAAGGAGGGGTCATCTTCGATCACCAGGATCGTTGGTTGGTTGCTGTTCCTCATGAGGCCGCCCCCGTGCTGAAGCTGGGGCACCTTGCCCGGTCCGGTGAGCGGCAGGAAGAGAGCCACGGCGCCCGTCTGGTGGCTTGCTTATCAGACACCCCGCAAAACGAAACGCCCAAGACCGCGAGGTCCCGGGCGTCCGTGTACTTGTCTGTGCTCCGGGCTAGTACTGACCCTTGAGCGACACCCCGGTGTAGCTGGTGTAGCCACGCACCATCACGTACCAGTCCCCGGCGGCGGGGCTGGTGATGGTACACACCTCCTCGTTGCCGCTCTTGTAGGGGCGGCATTTGTAGGTGCTGGTGGTGGGCCGCGAGCCGGACCGGACATACAGGTCCGCGTCGCCGGTGCCCCCGGTGAGGGTGAAGGTCACGCTGGCCTTCCCGGACGGAACCGCCAGCCGCCAGTACTGCTGCGAGCTGGCCGCGCCGCTGATCCCGGTCACCGCGGTGCCGTTGGTCAGGTACGGATCCCCGGCCGGCGGGGTGGGGGCGGAGTAGTCGGCGACCAGGCTCAGGTTGCTGTAGCTGGAGTAGGCGTTGAGCATGATGAACCAGTCACCGGCCACCGGGTTGGCGAGGGTGCAGTTCTCGGTGTTGCCGCTCTTGTACGGACGGCAGGTGTAGGAGGTGGTGGTCGGCTGCGACCCCTGCTTCACGTACATGTCCGCGTCACCGGTGCCGCCGCTGATGTCGATCTTCAGCTGCGACTGACCTGCGGGGACGGTGATCTTGTAGTGGGTCTGGGTCCCGGTGGAGGCGGAGAGGCCGGTCTTGGCCACCCCGTCGGTGAGGGTGGTGACGGTTTCACCGCCCCCGCCGCTGGTGCCCACGCCCACCGCGTCCCACGCCTGGCCCACGCTGGCCGCCGCTGCCGCGCCATACAGATCGGTCGCCGCCTGGACGGTCTGGGTCCGGGCCGAGGCGAAATTGGTGGAGGAGGTCATGTACGTGGTCTGGGCGCGGTAGGTGATCTGCGCCGCCTGGGTCATCCCGATCCCGGCCACGTTGGTGGTGGTCTTGGCGCGGGGATGGGTGCCGCCGGTGACCAGCAGCTTGAACCACAGGTTGAAGATGCCCGAGTTCCAGTGCACGCCGCCGTTGTCCTGGGTCCCGGTGTAGCGCTCCGGGTAGTAGTCCTTGGAGGAGCCGTCCTGGGTGGGGTTGGCCATGTACCGCAGGGCGTCGCCGGAGGTGGCCGGGGTCCAGATGTCCTCGCCGATCATCCACACGTCCGCGTCCACGCCCATGCTCAGGCGGGACCAGCTCTCGCAGACCGCGGCGAAGATGTCGGACATGCCCTCGTTGAGGGCGCCGGACTCATTGGCGTAGACCAGGTCGGACTCGGAGTCGGTGACCGCGTGGGTCAGCTCGTGGACGGTGACGTCCAGGTCCTTGCCCAGCGGGCCGGCGTCGACGCCGTTGCCGTCGCCGTAGACCATCTGGGTCCCGTTCCAGTACGCATTCACGTAGTTGGTGCTGTAGTGCACCGTGCTCTTCAGCTGCGCCCCGGCGTTGTTGTAGGAGTCGCGGGTGAACAGGCTGGAGTAGCAGTTGTAGGTGGTGCCGAGGTGGACGTAGTTCTCGTCCACGTGGGTGTCACCGCTGGCCGCTGCGCCCTCGCTGCGCTTGAGGGTGCCGGGCAGGCTGGAGCCGTTGTTGGCGCTGTACACCGCGCGGTTCAGCGCCTCGTGGATCTGCGGCAGCTTCTCGATCACCGCCCCGTTGCGGGCGTTGACGTAGACCAGGTCTCGGGCCTCGGCGCCGCTCTGCTTCTGGCCGGAGACCTCCACCTGGTAGGCCAGCTGCAGCGAGCCGTCCTGGGTGTGGCGGTAGTACACCAAGGAGGGCTCGCCGACGGTGAGCTGGACCAGGTCCGCCAGCGCCGCCCGGGCCACGGCCTGCGCGGTGGCGCTGGCGACCTTGGCCTCGGAGGAGAGGCCGACGCCGTCGCGGGCCTCGCCGTTGGCGGCGTAGATCACGCCCTGGTTGTCCACGTGGACGATCAGCTCACCACCGACAACCTTCAGACCGTCCTTGGTCTGCTGGTAGCGGACGTGGGTGCTGCCCAGCTCATCGGTGAACACCGAGCGGACCACCAGGTCGTTGGCGTTGACCCGGAAGGCCGCGGCGATCCGATCCAGGTGGGGCCGGATCGCGTTGTGCGTGTCCGCCTTACCGAAACCGTCCAGGCTGGTCGTCGCGCGGCCCAGCTCACCGCGGATGAAGGTGGGAACCCCCGCAGCGCCGATTCCCAGGACTTCTGCGTCCTGGAGTTCAGCGAGCGCGGATTGAACGTCGTCTCCGAGCTTCACCGCATCCTGGATGCGGGAATCGTCGGCGACGGAGATCACAACGTCGTTTTGCCCGGTGCAGGCGTACATCGAGAAAGCCAGCGCAGCGGCAAGCAGCTTCTTCGGCAAGTGCTTCGGCAAGTGAAACCCCCTGAGGGAAAGAGGCGGGCGGGCTTTTAGGGGTTTGCGTGTACGAAAGCAAGCCTACATGCGCCCTCTGCTTCTCCGGGGAGCGAGCGAGCCTTGCCTGCTTCTTTGATCCCCGGCGCCAAGCGGTCGACAATGGCCCCCCATGCCGCGCGGCAAGTCGTCGAGCGGCCTTGTTTGCCACTGAGGAAGACCTTGGCCGATCCGACCTCCGCCCCCGTTGGGCTGGGAGTGAAGCTCCCCTTCGCTACCGCCGATGAGTTCGTGGCTCGCTACCGCGACAACGTGACCCGCGGTGGCATCTACCTGCGCGCCAAGAAGGTGCTGCCGCCTGGCACCCTGGTGAACCTGGACATCAAGCTGGCCAGCGGTGAACGGCTGCTCCACGGCAGCGCCATCGTGCACTTCATCACCGGGCAGACCGGGGCCGGGCCTTCGGGGATCGGCCTCAAGTTCCTGGGGCTGGACGACAAGAGCCAGCTGTTCCTCACCACCATCCTGGCCGGGCAGCCTGGCGCCTTTAGCGAGACGCCCCCCATCCCCGCCGGGGTGGGCCCGGTGGAGTACGCCGAGCAGGCCAAGACCCCGGACGACACCGCGGTCACCCGGGTGATGGAGGTTCCCGCCAACCTGGCGGACCTGGACCTGGGGGCGATTCCGCTGCCAGGCAACGGCCCGCCGCCCCCGCCGCCGGCGATGCCCTCCCTGGGGTCGATCCCGCTGCCCGCTCCGATGGGCGCCCGGTCCACCCCCAGCTTCATGGATCCGGATGCGGTGGCGTTGCCCTCCCCGGGCGGGATGCCGCCCCCCGCGGAGTCGCTGGGGCCTGCCTCCTGGGCGCTGCCTCCCGCCCCGCCGCCGCGGATCTCCCAGATGGCCACCCCGGCGTCGGCGCGTCCCATCACCCAGCCGCTGATGCCCCAGGCCTCGGCCGCCGCGGTGACCGTGGACCCCGCGCTGCTGGAGCGACTGGAGATTGATCCCTCCAGTCCGTATGCCTTGCTGGGGATCAGCCCCGGCGCCTCGGCCGATCAGGCCCAGGCAGGGGCCCTGCGGATCCGTCAGCAGCTCCAGTTGGACGGCACCTCCCCGGATGCGCTGACCGCAAGGCTGCGGCGGATCCTCACCTCCCGTCTGGGCGCCGCGGTCCGCGAGGTGGAGAAGCAGGACGCTCCGCCTCCCGAGGCCCCGGAGGCCGCCGCGCTCCGCTCGATGCTGCAGGGCAACGCGGCGGAGACCTACCAGTTCGCGTCCAACAGCGCCGATCCGGCGCTGGCCTCGCTGGCGGTGGCAGCGGCCGCGTCGATCGCCGCCGAGCACCGCAGCCCGGAGTGGCTGGCGCAGGCCAAGGCGGCCGCGCAGCGCGCAGAGGGTGCCCCCCGGTTGTTCGGGGATCCCTGGGCGCTGGTGGCCCAGGCGGCCTACGCCACCGGTGACACCGCGGAGGTGGAGGCGGCGCTGACCGAGCTGGCCAGGCAGCAGCCCAACCATCCGTTCACCGTGCGGCCGGCAGCTGCCCCCTCGTCGGCGGCCGCCCCGATGACCATCGGCGCCGATGAGCCGAAGCGGTCCGGGTTCGGGGGAGTGCTGGTGACCGCCCTGGTGATGACCGTGCTTGGCGCCGGAGCCGGCATCGTGGCCGCCAAGAAGCTGCCGATCTCGATCCCCGGCCTGGACGAGGCCGCGATCGAGCAGCCGGTGCCGAAGGAGGCCGAGACGGCGCAGAAGGCCGTCGAGGCCGAGGCCGTGACTTCGGACGAGACGAAGAAGGGGCAGGACGCGCTGGCCCTCTCCGGAGCGAAGGCAGCTGGCGACGCCAAGGACACCGCGGAGGCCAAGGCCGCCGCCGACGCGAAGAGCGCCGCCGACGCCAAGACCACCGCCGACGCCAAGACCACCGCCGACGCCAAGACTGCCGCCGACGCCAAGAC
>JALYOC010000099.1 GCA_030857095.1 Myxococcota bacterium
GCTCTCCTCCTTCGCGGCCGAGGTGACCCGCGTGGCCCGGGAGGTGGGCTCGGACGGAAAGCTGGGCGGCCAGGCGGTGGTGCAGGGCGTCTCCGGCACCTGGAAAAACCTGACCGACAACGTGAACTTCATGGCGGGGAACCTCACCGCCCAGGTCCGCAACATCGCCGCGGTGACCACCGCGGTGGCCACCGGCGATCTCTCCAAGAAGATCACCGTGGACGTGAAGGGGGAGATGGCGGAGCTGAAGAACACCATCAACACCATGGTGGATCAGCTCTCCTCCTTCGCCGCCGAGGTCACCCGGGTGGCCCGCGAGGTGGGTTCGGATGGAAAGCTGGGCGGTCAGGCGGTGGTGAAGGGCGTGTCGGGGACCTGGAAGGATCTGACCGACAACGTGAACTTCATGGCCTCCAACCTCACCGGCCAGGTGCGGAACATCGCCGAGGTGACCACCGCGGTGGCCAACGGCGATCTCTCCAAGAAGATCACCGTGGATGTGAAGGGCGAGATGGCGGAGCTGAAGAAGACCATCAACACCATGGTCGATCAGCTCTCCTCCTTCGCCGCCGAGGTGACCCGGGTGGCCCGCGAGGTGGGCTCCGACGGTAAGCTGGGCGGACAGGCGGAGGTGAAGGGGGTCTCCGGCACCTGGAAGGACCTGACCGACAACGTGAACTTCATGGCCGGCAACCTCACCGCCCAGGTGCGGAACGTGGCCGCGGTCACCACCGCGGTGGCCAACGGAGACCTCTCCAAGAAGATCACGGTGGAGGTGAAGGGCGAGATGGCGGAGCTGAAGAACACCATCAACACCATGGTGGATCAGCTGTCCTCCTTCGCCGCCGAGGTGACCCGGGTGGCCCGCGACGTGGGCACCGAGGGCAAGCTGGGTGGCCAGGCGATGGTCAAGGGGGTGGCCGGCACCTGGAAGGACCTGACCGACAACGTCAACCTGATGGCCTCCAACCTCACCGCCCAGGTCCGCAACATCGCGGATGTGACCACCGCGGTGGCCCGGGGCGATCTGGGCCGGAAGATCACCGCTGATGTGAAGGGGGAGATGCTGGAGCTGAAGAACACCATCAACACCATGGTGGATCAGCTGTCCTCCTTCGCCGCCGAGGTCACCCGGGTCGCCAAGGACGTGGGCACCGAGGGGAAGCTGGGCGGGCAGGCGGACGTGAAGGGGGTCTCCGGAACCTGGAAGGACCTGACCGACAACGTCAACCAGATGGCCTCCAACCTCACCGCCCAGGTGCGGGGGATTGCCACCGTGGTGACCGCGGTCGCCGCCGGCGACCTGAAGCGGAAGCTGGCGCTGGATGCCAAGGGGGAGATCGCCACCCTGGCCGAGACCATCAACAGCATGATCGACACCCTGGCGACGTTTGCCGAGCAGGTCACCTCGGTGGCCCGCGAGGTGGGCGTGGAGGGGAAGCTGGGCGGTCAGGCCAAGGTGCCCGGCGCGGCCGGCACCTGGCGGGACCTGACCGACAACGTGAACCAGCTGGCAGCCAACCTGACCACCCAGGTGCGCGCCATCGCCGAGGTGGCCACCGCGGTGACCAAGGGCGATTTGACCCGCAGCATCTCCGTCTCCGCCCAGGGCGAGCTGGCGGCGTTGAAGGACAACGTCAACCAGATGATCGCCAACCTGCGTGAGACCACGCAGAAGAACAGCGAGCAGGACTGGCTGAAGACCAACCTGGCCAAGTTCACCCGCATGCTGCAGGGCCAGCGGGACCTGGAGGCGGTGGCCAAGCTGATCCTGCGCGAGCTGGCGCCGCTGGTCTCCGCCCAGCAGGGGGTGTTCTACATCCTGGACGGGCAGAACGAGTCGGCGCTGCTCAAGCTGCTGGCCTCCTACGCCTACCGGGAGCGGAAGAGCCTCTCCAACCAGTTCAAGGTGGGCGAGGGCCTGGTCGGACAGTGCGTGCTGGAGAAGGAGCGGATCCTCCTCACCGAGGTCCCGGACAACTACATCAAGATCGGGTCCGGGCTGGGCGAGGCCAAGCCGCTGAACATCGTGGTCCTCCCGGTGATCTTCGAAGGCCAGGTCAAGGCGGTGGTGGAGCTGGCGTCGTTCTACCGGTTCAACGAGATCCACCTCACCTTCCTGGATCAGCTGACCGAGTCGATCGGGATCGTGATCAACACCATCGCCGCCGGCATGCGCACCGAGGAGCTGCTCAAGCAGTCCCAGTCGCTGGCCGAGGAGCTGCGCAGCCAGCAGCACGAGCTGACCGAGACCAACCAGCGGCTGGAGTCCCAGGCCAAGAGCCTGCAGGCCTCCGAGGAGCGTCTCAAGCAGCAGCAGGAGGAGCTGCAGCAGACCAACGAGGAGCTGGAAGAGCGTTCGCGGCTCCTGCAGTTGCAGAACGTGGAGGTGGAGCGGAAGAACCGGGAGATCGAGCAGGCCAAGCTGGCCCTGGAGGAGCGCGCCCAGCAGCTGGCGCTGTCCTCCAAGTACAAGAGCGAGTTCTTGGCCAACATGAGCCACGAGCTGCGCACCCCGCTCAACTCGATGTTGATCCTCTCCAAGCTGCTCTCGGACAACGTGGAGGGGAACCTCAACGGCAAGCAGGTGGAGTTCGCCTCCACCATCCACTCCTCCGGCAGCGACCTGCTGTCGCTGATCAACGACATCCTGGACCTGTCCAAGATCGAGTCCGGCACCATGGCGGTGGACGTGGACGAAGTCGTGGTGGACCGGGTCAGCGACTTCGTGGAGCGGACCTTCCGCCAGGTGGCGGTGGACAAGAAGCTGGACTTCAAGGTGCAACTGGAGCCGGGGCTGTCCCCGTCCCTGTTCACCGACGGGCGCCGGCTGCAGCAGGTGCTCAAGAACCTGCTGGCCAACGCCTTCAAGTTCACCGACACCGGCGGGATCACCCTGCAGGTCAGCCGTGCGGCCACCGGCTGGAGCCCGGACAACGAGTCCCTCAACCGGGCCGACTCGGTGCTGGCCTTCGCGGTGGTGGACACCGGGATCGGCATCCCGGACAGCAAGCAGCGGATCATCTTCGAGGCCTTCCAGCAGGCGGATGGCACCACCAGCCGCCGCTACGGCGGAACCGGGCTGGGGCTGTCGATCAGCCGGGAGATCGCCAAGCTGTTGGGCGGTGAGATCGGCCTTGTGTCCGAGGTGGGCAAGGGCAGCACCTTCACCCTCTACCTGCCCCAGACCTACCTGCCCCAGGAGCTGAAGACCCCCGGTCCCAGCTCGCTGAGCATGCGTTCGGTGCTGGAGACGATGGAGGCGCCCAACCGGACTGGCGCTGGCGAGCCGGAGACCGAGGCCACCTTGCTGGCGCTCAATGATCTCTCCGACGACCGGGACGAGATCATGCCCGGGGACAAGACCCTGCTGATCGTGGAGGACGACATCGTCTTCGCGCGGATCCTGCTGGGGCTGGCGCGGGAGCGGGACTTCCGAGGCCTGGTGGCGCTGCGCGGCGACACCGCGCTGGCGCTGGCGCGAAGGTACAAGCCGGACGCCATCACCCTGGACATCGGGCTGCCGGTGGTGGACGGCTGGAGCGTGCTGGACCGGCTCAAGCACGACCCGCGCACCCGCCACATCCCGGTGCACATCATCACCGCCTCCGAGGAGTCCTCGAAGCGCGGGCTGTCGCTGGGCGCCATCGCCCACCTCAAGAAGCCGGTCTCCGCCGAGGACCTGGGGGAGGCGCTGGGCAACGTGAAGCAGTTCATCGAGCGCCCGGTGAAATATCTCCTGGTGGTGGAGGACGACGAGGCCCAGCGGATGTCGATCATGAACCTGATCGGCAACGGGGACGTGAAGACCACGCCGGTCCCCAGCGGCCAGGCGGCGCTGGAGGCGCTGGCGGAGAAGCACTACGACTGCATGGTGCTGGACCTGGGCCTGCCGGACATGAGCGGCCTGGAGCTGATCGAGAAGGTGAAGGCCGCTGGCCGGCCGGATCTGCCGATCATCGTCTACACCGGCAAGGAGCTGAGCGAGGCGGAGGAGACCGCGCTCAAGCGGGTCTCGGACGCGATCATCATCAAGAGCGCCAAGTCCCCCGAGCAGCTGCTGGACGAGACCACCCTCTTCCTGCACCGGGTAGAGGCCAACCTGCCCGAGCAGAAGCGGCAGATGATCCGCCAGGTGCACCTGCAGGATCCGGTGCTGACCAAGCGCAAGGTGCTGGTGGTGGACGACGATGTGCGGAACATCTTCGCCCTCACCTCGGTGCTGGAGCGGCACAACATGGAGGTGCTGTTCGCCGAGAACGGGCGCAAGGGCATCGAGGTGATCCGCGGCACGCCCGACCTGGACGTGGTGCTGATGGACGTGATGATGCCGGAGATGGACGGCTATGAGACGATGCGGGCGGTGCGGCAGATCCCCAACCTGCGCAGCCTGCCGATCATTGCCCTGACCGCCAAGGCGATGAAGGGGGACCGCGAGAAGTGCATCGACGCGGGCGCCTCCGACTACATCACCAAGCCGGTGGACACCGAACAGCTGCTCTCCCTGCTGCGGGTATGGCTGTACCGGGCCAGCGAGCGCAACTCCCCCAGGCTGCCGGTGATCGGCCTGGGCAAGCAACAGACCTCCGGCGAGGCCTGAGCCGGCGGTGCAGCGCGTGTCGGAAGAAGGGACCCGGGCCCCGGCAGCGTCCGAGCGCGAGACCATCGAGCTCGACCTGCTGCTGGAGGGGATCTACCGCCTCTACGGCTCGGACTTCCGGCAGTACGCCCGGGCGTCCCTGCGCCGGCGGGTGTGGAACATGCTGCGCGACGAGCGGCTGGACTCCATCTCCGCCCTGCAGACCCGGGTGCTGCACGACCGGGAGGCGATGGAGCGACTGCTGCTGCACCTCACCGTGCATGTCACCACCATGTTCCGCGACCCCAGCTTCTTTCTGGCCTTCCGCAAGAAGGTGGTGCCGCACCTGTTCAGCCACCCCTTCGTGCGGATCTGGCACGCGGGCTGTTCCACCGGCGAGGAGGTCTACTCGCTGGCAATCCTGCTGCAGGAGGAGGGGCTGTACGACCGGGCGCGGATCTACGCCACCGACATGAACCCGCTCGTAGTGGAGAAGGCCAAGTCCGGGATCTTCCCCGCCGGGCAGATGCAGGAGTTCACCCAGAACTACATCCGGGCCGGGGGAAACAGCGCCTTCTCCGACTACTACACGGCCCAATACGAGCACGCGATCTTCAAGTCCTCGCTGAAGAAGAACATCGTCTTTGCCCAGCACAACCTGGCGCAGGATGGGTCCTTCAACGAGTTCAACGTGGTGCTGTGCCGGAACGTGATGATCTACTTCGACCCCGAGCTGCAGACCCGGGTCCACCGCCTCTTCCACCAGAGCCTGCGGCGGTTCGGGATCCTGGCGCTGGGGCGGCGGGAGACCATCCTCCACACCGCCCACGAGCATGACTACGACGTGGTGGACGAGCGAGAGCGGATCTACCGGAGGAAGGCGTGAGGCACCCGGAAGGAGCGCGGCGGGCTGCTGGTGGTTCAGGACCCGGTCACCGCCGAGAACCGGGGGCTGCCCGACGCGGTGCTGCTCAAGGTCACCCCGGACCGGGTGCTGGCGCTGGCGGAGGTCGTCCCCTTCCTGAGCCGGCAGGTGCAGCAGCGGCGGACCCCGGTTAGATAGAGCGGATGCGCTGGCTCCTCTGGCTGTTGGTCGTGGTCCCGATCACCGAGCTGTGGCTGCTGATCCAGATCGGCGGGCTGCTGGGCGCGCTGAACACCGTGGCGCTGGTGGTGCTGACCGCGGTGGTGGGATCGGCCCTGGCCCGGCGGGAGGGGCTGCGGGTGCTGCGGCAGTGGCAGCAGACGCTGGCCAGCGGAGAGCCTCCCCAGGAGGGTCTGACCGGGGCGGCGTTGATCACCCTGGGCGGGCTGCTGCTGGTGGTGCCAGGGGTGCTCACCGACGTCGTGGGGCTGCTGCTGTTGGTTCCCCCGGTCCGGCGTTGGGTGGCCGCCAGGCTCCGCGCCCGGCTGGAGCAGGCGGTGGGGGTAGGCGCGGTGCAGATGAGCCGCGGCTTTGGCCCCTCGGACTTCTATCCCGGGGGCCACCCCCGGGAACGCGAAGTCCAAGGAGAGGTGCAGGTGCGGGTCAGCGATCCGCGCGCAGGGGCCGGAGACGAGACCGACGGAGGGAGCGAGCCGTCCTCCCAGGCGCCGCTGTTGCGGCCACCCGGGCCTCGAGGGTAGCGCCCGCCCCTCGGCAATAGGGTGCGCCGGGAGCAGCCGTGGCTTCTGATCGGTTCGCGAGGAGCCGCCCCCCTGCGCTACCCCCGCTTGCGCGGCTTGGGCTCGGGGCTGCGACGGCGGGCTGCGGGGGCCTTGCCGCCGCGGGAGAGGAACTCGGTGATGCGGGAGTCCGCCTTGCGCAGCCGGCGGGAGAGCAGCCGGCAGATGTTCTGCAGCACGATCACGTAGGCGTAATTGTCGGCCTTGAACAGGTGGTAGAGGTCCAGGTTGTTGAGCGAGTACAGCACCGTGGCCTTGGTGGCGACCACCGTGCCGGAGCGGGCCTGCATCTCCACCAGGGCCATCTCCCCGAAGCACTCCCCCGGGCCCAGGGTGACGATCGCCACCGGCTTGCCGTCCGGCCCCTGGCGGCGGACCTCGACCTCGCCCTTGTAGACCACGTACATGGTCCGCCCCATCTCCCCTTCGGCGAAGACTTCCTTGCGGGCGGGGATGCGGACCTCCTGCAACCGGTCCACCACCGAGAGCAGCGAGCGGCCTTCCAGTCCGGCGAAGACGGCGGCGTTCCTCAAGAAGCGCTGAAAGGTTTCGGACCGGGGGGCGTTCATGCCCGCCAGAATCGGCCGGGGCGCGGCGCCACTCAAGCGGGAACGGCGGAGGCGGGTCGCTTGGGGCGAGGGCGCATCCGCCTGGCCGCCCGCCTGCCCCTTTTGACCCAGGCCAATTGAGGGCCTCCGCTTCCATGGTTACCCCTTCCCCGTGGGGCTCAACGACCGAACGGACAGCCGCAGTCATTGCCTGGGGACCGGGGCCGGAGTCGCCGTGCTTTTCAACGGCCGGGCCAGGCAGGTCAGCGCGCGGGTAGTGAGGCAGTTCCAAAAGGCGCTGCCCGACGCGCTGGTGCTGGTTTCCCATGACGCCGCCGAGGCGCTGGAGCACGCCCGGACCATCGCCGCGTCCAGACCGAGCCTGGTGCTCTCCGGCGGGGGCGACGGCGCGGCGATGATGCTGCTCAACCTGCTGC
Organism: Myxococcota bacterium; assembly: GCA_030857095.1. GTDB lineage: Bacteria > Myxococcota > Myxococcia > Myxococcales > Myxococcaceae > JALYOC01. The sequence continues at coordinate 7,230 of JALYOC010000099.1, forward strand.
GCCAGGTGGGGATGACGCCCTTTCCGCCGCTGGGGGTGTTGCGGCTGGGGACCGGCAACGCCTGGTCGCGCGCGCTGGGCGCGGGGCCGGTGGCCCAGATGGCCGAGTATCTGCCCAAGCTGACCTGGCCGCTGCCCACCCGCCGGTTCCACCTGCTGGAGGTGGAGGGGCGGCTGTGCCACTTCGCCGGGGTGGGCTGGGACGCGCTGATCCTCAACGACTACCGGCGCAACCTGGAGGACCTGGCCTCGGTCCCGGTGGCCGGGAAGCTGCTGCGCCGCTACGGGGTGGGCTTCCCCGGCTATGTGGCCTCGCTGGCGCGCTACTCGGTCCCCCGCGAGCTGTTCCACTCCCACCAGCGGCCGCGCTGCACCCTCCACCCCGCCGGGGAAGAAGTCTTCCAACTGGACGCCGAGGGCCGGCCCCACAAGGTCTCCACCGATCCCCTCTACGATGGGGTGGTCAGCATCTGCGGAGGATCCACCGTTCCGGAGTTCGGCTTCGGGATGCGCGCCTTCCCCTACGCCACCACCATGCCCGGGATGTTGAACCTGCGGATCTACGCCAACAGCGTGCTCAAGGCGCTGGGGGAGGTCCGCGAGCTGTGGCGGGGCAAGCAGCCCACCGACGGGATGTTCGACTTCTTCTCCCGCAGGCTGGTGCTGCGCTTCAACCGGCCGATGCCCTTCCAGATCGGCGGCGATCCAGAAGGAGAACGGGAGGAGTTCCTGCTGGAGCTGTCCGAACACTCGGTGGACGCGGTGGACTGGACCGCGGCCCAGGAGCGGATCCCCCTCTTCCAGGAGGCGCCACGCCGACGGCGGCAGGAGACGGTGTCCGTCTTCTAGCCCGCGTGCGGGCCTACTCCGGGGGCGACTTGATCCGGCCGGAGAAGAGGGCGAAGGCGGAGGTGTAGCCGTGGAGGAAGGTGCGGCCGCCCACCGGGCCAATCTCCCCGCTGCAGAAGAAGCCGCCCAGGGGGACGTCCCCCACCACCTGGCGGAACAGCTGCGAGTCGTGGTTGGCGCAACCAAAGAGGTGCTCCCCGCGGCCCAGGCAGGCGAACAACAGCGCCCCTCCCGGCGCGGGACCGGTGGCCGCGTGCCGCTGGAGCATCCGGGCCAGATCCTCCTGGGCGGTGCGGGCGTCGCGCAGATGGAACTGCAGCACCTGGTAGGGCCGGACCTCGCCGGCGATCACCATCATCCCCTTGGCGGGATCCACGCCCAGCAGGTGGCGGATCAGGAAGTCTCCCAGGCGGTACTCCACCTGGTTGTCCTTCATCTCCACCCCCACGAACAGCGAGTGGGTGAACAGCTCGCGGTCACGCGCGTCGAGGGCGTCGTAGACCTGCTTGAGGACCTCCAGCGGCGGCCGGCCGTCCAATTCGAAGACCGCGTTGCCCTGGCAGCGGGTGACCAGCATCGGGGTGCCGATGGGCCGGCAGCCCTGGGCCACCACGGTGTGCAGCCGGATGTCTCCTGACAGCGCCACCCCCACCGCGCCGCTGCGCCAGACCTCGTCCCCGGACACCAGCCGGTTGGAGCCGGGGGAGAGTCCCCCGCTGGCCAGCCCGCCCACCTTCGGGGTCCGGGGGTAGGCCACGTCCAGGCCGCGGACCAGCCCGTCCGGATCGAGGGTGAAGGGATCCACCAGCAGCAGCAGCCCGGGCAGCGCTTCGGTCCCCAGCCGCGCCCGCCAGAAGTCGCCGGCCTCGATCGGCTCGGGGAGCTCGCTTTGGTCCATGTGGAAAGAGGTCAGTGAGACGCCCGGCAGGTGCGCTCCCACCAGGGACAGCGCCGGCCCCTCCTCCACCTCCTGACCGCCGCCGATCACCCCGCCGCCCGAGCAGCCGATCCGGCAGGCCACCGGAAACCGCTCGGCCAGACGCTGCAACACCTCCTCCAGCCAGCCCACGTGATGGGCGGAGGTGAAGAGGACGATCAGGTCGGCGGGCCCACCCTCCAGCGACGCTTCCAGGGCATCCATCGCCTCCGCCAGCGCTTCGAGGGTGTGCTGCTTGTGCGAGAGGGCGGAGCCCCACTTCATCTTTCCACAGATGCCACAGTTGCCCGGCACACGGCAAACCCGGGCCCTTGGGGAGGGTTCACCTCCCTGCGGCCCGGTGGTAGATGGACCGTCTGATGTTCGGCAAACCCCGCCCGTACAACCGCACCGAGACGCTGGATCGCGCAGAGAAGGCCCGCGCCAAGGGCAAGCGCAAGAAGGCCATCGCCGAGTACCGCAAGGTGCTGGCCCAGGATCCCGCGGACACCGTGGTCCACCAGAAGCTGGCCCCGTTGCTGGCCCAGACCGGCGAGCGGGAGGCGGCGCTCAAGAGCTTCCTGGCCGCCGCGGAGGGGCACCTCAAGTCGGGGTTCGCCGACCGGGCGATCAGCGTCTACGCCCAGGCCACGACCTTCTTTCCCGGCAGCGAGAACCTGTGGAACGAGCTGGCCCGCCTGCACCGGGAACGCTCGCGCCGCGCCGACGCGGTGAAGGTGTACGTGGAGGCCCACCGGCACTTCCGCGCGCCGCAGCAACGGGAGAAGGCGATCAACTTCCTGCGCAACGCGCTGGAGCTGGAGCCGATCCATGTGGACGCCTCGGTGCATCTGGCCCGGCTGCTCAAGCAGGGCGGGCAGCAGGTGGACGCGCGGCGGATGCTGGATCAGTTGGCCAACCAGGTCCGCGGTCCGGCGCTGAAGCGGGTGCGCAAGGCCCAGTTCGGAATCGCCCCCACCCCGGCCACGCTGTGGCGCTGGATGCGCGCGTAGCAAATAAAGGGGACAGGCTACATTTCTGACGCAGGACGTCTGAAATGTAGCCTGTCCCCTTTATTGGCCCGGTGCGTCGCTACCGGGCGGTGCCGGCGTCCGGCTTGGGGCGGCGGATGGGGCAGGCCACGATCGCCCCTTGGGGATCGATGGCGTCGCCTCCGGACTCCACCTTGAGGATCTTGCGATCCTGCCCCACCACGAAGGTGAAGCGCTGGGCGTAGGAGACCACCGGGGTCTTCACGTCGTACAGCTTGACCACCTTCCCCTCCGGATCCGCCACGAAGGAGAAGGGAGCCGCAAGCTCGGTCTTGAAACGGCGCTGCGTCTCGATGTCATCCATCGAGATCGCGATCACCGTCGCGTCGGACTTCTTGAGTTCCGCGTACCGGTCCCGGTACGCCGAGAGTTCGCGGGTTCAACCGCCGGTGAAGGCCTTGGGGAAGAAGGCCAGGATCACCGGCCCCTTCTTCACCAGCTCCGAGAGCTGGAGGGTCTGGCCATCGGTGTCCACCGCGCTGAAGTCCGGGGCCACGTCGCCGACCTTGGGGGTGGCGGTGGTGAGAAGCGCGGTGAGCAATCCCATGGCGATCACGATACCGACTCTACTTCAGTTCGGCCACCCTGTTCCACACCCCGGTGGAGACTTCCCGGGCATGCTCGGCCACCACGTGGGGATCCACCGAGAGTGGCCGCCGGGCCCACATCCGCCAGATCCCGTCCACCATCACCGACTCCACGTGCCGCGCCCCCAGCGAGGAGGCCAGGTGCTGGGCGAGGTTGCCGGCGTGCACCGGGGTCGGGGAGCGGTAGTCCAGCACCACCAGGTCCGCCACCGAGCCTGCCTGCAGCGGGCCGATCGACATCCCGAACACCTGTGAGGCCAGCCGGTGTCCGTTGGTCAGGTAGCGGAGCACGTCAATCGGCTGGCCGGCGTCGCGGGCCCGGAAGTCCGCCACCTGTGCCTCGGAGAACAAATCGCCTGGGTGCTGGTCGCAGCCCAGGGTGGCCCGCGAGCCGAACCTGCCCGCCGGGGCGTAGCCCACCTGCTGGGTCATGTTCGAACGCGGGCAGTGCACCAGCCAGGCGCCGGTCCCGATCAGCTCCGCCAGCTCGGGCCAGGAGGGGTGGACGCAGTGCACCACCAACGAGTGGTCGTTGAGCAGCTTGGCCGCCATCAGCCGCTCCACCGCGGAGGAGCCGAACTTCTCCACCGAGAGCTTCTCGTCGGTGGGGTCCTCCGCCACGTGGATGTGCACCCCCACCCCGCTGGTGCGGCACAGCTCGCCCAGGCCATCCAGCGCGTCCTGGCTGAGGGTGTAGCTGGCGTGCGCGCCCACCATCCCCCGAAAGCGCCCCTGGGCCTTCTTGAGGAAGGCGGCGTTCTCGTCCAGCGCCTCCTCCCGGCCCACCGCGCCGTCGCGGTCGGAGACCTCGTAGGAGAGCACCCCGCGCAGGCCCACCTCGTTCATCCCCCGGGCCACCCGGGTCAGCGATCCGCTCACCGCCCGGGAGGAGGCGTGGTGATCAAAGAGGGTGGTGGTGCCGGCGGCCAGCGCGTCCAACGCGCCCACCACCGCAGAGACGTGGACCGCGTCCAGGTCCAGCGACTGGTCCAGCCGCCACCACTGGCGTTCGATCTGCTCAGCGTAGTTCTCTGGCGGCACCTGGGGAGGCGGCATCCCCCGCGCCAGCGAGGTGTAGAGGTGCTGGTGGGCGGAGACCAGCCCGGGCATCACCAGCTTGCCGGCCAGATCGATCACCTCGTCGCCGTCCAGGGTCTGGACCTTGGCGCCACGCTCGACAATCAGGCCCCCCTCGATGCGCAGCTCGCCCCGCTCCACCGAGGCGGGCTCCAGCTCGACCAGGGTTGCTCCCTTGAGGACGGTTCCCACGGAAGCTTGAGGGTAAAGCAGAACCGGCCCGGGTTGAACGTCTTCCCGAGGGGAGCCATTGCCCCACCTGTAGGGGTTGGTGAACGCGGCGGGTGGCTGGTATGCGCAAGGGCGCAATGGGGAAAGCCGCGCTCAGGGTGCTCGCCGCCTCGCTGTGCACCCTGCCCTTCGCGGCGCCCCTGTTGCTGATGGTGGGGGCCAGCCTGCGCGACCCGCAGTCGCCCTTGCCGGGCGGCTTCGCCCCGCTGCCCTCCGCTCCCTCCCTGGCCGCCTTCACCGCCGCCTTCGAGGCGGTGCCGCTGGCCAACGCGCTGTGGCAATCCACCTGGATCGCCGCGGTGGCGGTGCCGCCCTCGCTGCTCACCGCCTCCTGGGCGGGGCTGGGAGTCGCCCTGGCGAAGGGGCGGTGGCGGAACTTGTTGCTGGGCGTGACCCTGCTGTTGCTGGTGGTCCCGGCCACTGCCACCTGGCTCACCCGCTTCGCGCTGTTCAAGTCGCTGGGCTGGGTGGGCACCCCGCTGCCGGTGCTGGCCCCGGCGCTGATGGGCGGCGCGCCGCTCCTGGTGCTGTTGTACGCGGACGCCTTCCGGCGGATCCCCTCCGAGCTTCTGGACAGCGCCCGGGTGGAGGGGGCCTCGCTGCTGCGGGTGTGGTGGAGCATCGCCCTGCCCCAGGTGCGGCCGACCTCGGCGGCGGTGGGGCTGTTGGCCTTCGCGGCCTCCTGGACCGGCTTTCTGGATCCGCTGCTCTATCTGCACCGCGAGGAGCAGCTGACCGCGCCGTTGATGCTGCAACACCTGGAGCTGCTGGGGAGCACCCAGTGGTCGGTGCTGATGGCGGGCGCGGTGGTGGTCACCCTGCCCGCGGTGGTTGCCTTCGCCTTCGCCGGGCGGGGGCTGTTCGAGGAGCGGAGGGGGACCGGATGGCTGCAAGGTTGATGCTGGTGGCGCTGCTGGCGCTGTGCGGGTGCAAGCGCGGTGCGTCGCCAGCGCCGGAGGAGCTCTCCTTGCAGCTGTTCGGGGATCCGGCCGAGCTGGACGCCTACCGGGAGATGATCGCCGCCTTTCAGGAGAAGAACCCCGGGGTCCGGGTGAAGCTGATCCCGGTGGGCAAGCAGAAGGAGTTCATGGCCAAGCTGACCACCGCCTTCTCCGGGGGGATCCCGCCCGACGTCTTTCTGGTCAACTACCGGCGCTACGGTCAGCTGGCGGAGCGGGGGGTGCTGGAACCCCTGGGCGAGCACCTGGGCCGGGGCCTGGAGGTGAAGCTGGAGGACCTCTACCCGCAGCCGGTGGAGGCGTTCCGTTACCGCGGCCAACTGCAGTGCCTCCCGCAGAACGTCTCCTCCCTGGTGGTGTACTTCAACCGGGCGCTGTTCGAGGCCCGCGGGGTGCCGCTGCCCAAGGAGGGCTGGACCTGGGCGGACCTGCTGGCCGCGGGCCAGGCGCTGACCGACCGCTCGGCGCCCAACCCGTCGGACCACGTGCATGGGATCGGCTTCGAACCCACCCTGGTCCGGCTGGCGCCCTTCGTGTGGCAGGCCGGAGGGGAGTTGGTGGACGACCCGGACCATCCCACCGGGTTCCGGCTGGAGAGCCCGGCGGGGATCTCCGCGCTGAAGTTCATCCTTGAGCTGCGGCGGGTGCACCAGGTCACCCCGTCGCTGGAGGAGGCGACGGCGCTGGACCTGGAGGCCCGCTTCATCCGCGGCAAGCTGGGGATGCTGTTCCAGAGCCGCCGCTTCACCCCCACCGCCCGGGCGGCCAGCGGGCTGGACTGGGACGTGGCCCCACTGCCGGTGGGGAGGCAGGCGGCCACCCTGCTCCACGCCGACGCCTACTGCGTGGCCCGGGACTCGGCGCACAAGGACGCGGCCTACCGCTTCATCAGCTTCGCGCTGGGTCCGGACGGCGCCGAGCGGATCGCCCGCTCCGGGCGCACGGTGCCCTCGCTGCGGTCGGTGGCGGAGTCGGCGGCGTTCCTGGATCCGACGCAGCGGCCCGCCTCCTCCCGGGTGTTCCTGGACGCGCTGCCGCAGCTGCGCCGGCTGCCCAACACCGCCACCTGGAACGAGATCGAGATGCGCTCCGACCCGGTGGTGGAGGAGTGGTACTACGGCCCGGATCGCACCGGGCTGGGGATGGCGGCCTCCGGCGCCGGCGATGGCGGGGTGCGCACCTTTCCCGGGTCGGCCAAGGCGGCGATGCGGACCGGGGATGAGCTGACCCTGCTGCCCCGCGAGCTGACCGAGGCTGTCCGCGGGCTGTGGAGTCCCCAGACCCCGTGAAGGCGCTGCGTCTGCATCACCCGGCCTGGCTGGGCGCGCCGTTCCTGGCCGCGGCGGTGTTCCTGGTGGCGATCCCCCTGGGGATGACCGGCTGGATGTCGCTGCAGGAGTACGACGGGATCCACCCCGCGCGGTCGGTGGGGCTGGAGAACTTCCTCACCGTGTTCAGCGACCCGGTGTTCTCCCAGGCGCTGGACAACAGCCTGATCTTCGCCGGGCTCTCGGTGCCGCTGCGGGTGGGGATCGCCTTTGCCCTGGCGCTGCTGCTGGCCCGGCGCACGCCCCTGGGGGGGCTGTTCCGGACCCTGGTCTACCTGCCCTCGGTGCTGCCGGAGATCGCCTTTGCGCTGGTCTGGCTGTGGATCCTCAACCCGCTGCACGGGCCGATCACCCTGCTGGCCCCGCTGGGAGTGGCGCCGGGCGGATGGCTGGTGGACGCCTGGAGCGCGCGGCTGGCGCTGGTGGCCATGACCCTCCTTCAGATCGGCGAGCTGTTCCTGGTCCTGCTGGCGGTGCGCCGGCAGCTGCCGGAGGAGCTGTACGAGGTCTGCGCGCTGGAGGGGGGTGGGGCCTGGACCGCCTTTCGGAAGATCACCCTCCCGTTGCTGCTGCCGGTGGTGATCCTGCTGGCGGCCCGGGACGTGGCGCTGTCGCTGCAGGCCAGCTTCGTGCCGGCCCTGGTGGTCACCAAGGGGGGGCCCCAGCTGGCGACCACGTTCTTGCCCCTCTACGTCTACCAGACCGGCTTTGAGTACCTGCGCTTCGGGGCAGCGGCGGCGATGACGATGTTCATCCTCGCCCTCACCGCCGCCATGGTCGGGGTGCAGGCCGCGGTGCTCAACCTGCTTTCGCGGCCGTGACCCTGCGGGGGCTAACGGTTCAGCTTCACCACCTCCCCGCTGACCACCACGCTGGTGGGCAGGGGGACGAAGAAGAAGATCGCCCCGGCCACCTGGGCCCAGGGGGTGTACTGGGTCTGGTGGTAGCGGACGTTGATCGCCCCGTCGCCGCCCATCTTCTGGATCTCGGGGATCAGCACGTCTTTGAGCCCGGTCTGGATGTCGGTGCCGGCAGGGTCCAGAAAGCCGAACAGCCGCACCCCGCCGCGGGTGCCCTGGACCACGCCCAGGGTGGTGTAGGCCTCGGGGATGTCCCCGGAGGTGAGGAAGATCTCCTTGCCGCTGCGATCGGAGGGGATCTGCGCGGTGTTGACGATGGTGCAGCCGGAGAGGACGAACAGCAGGGGAACGGCGAGCCACTGGGTGCGCATCGGTTGGAGTCCTTATTGCCCAACGAACTGGATGACTTCGCCGGTCACGGTGACCCAGCGGTCCTTGGTCTGGACCTGCGGGGTTCCGGTGGCGATGGATTGGTTGATGGTGTCGGTCATGGCGGAGGCGCGCTCGGCCATGGTCTGGGGGTTCTCGTCCAGAAACTCGATGTTGATCACCCCGTGGCCGCCCATCTTGGCGGCCTCCTGCGCCAGCCGGCCCTTGATGGTGCCGTCCAGCGCCGCGTCCCCCACGTCAGTCACCCCGGCCACGTTCACCCCGTAGCCGCGGACCTGCACGAAGCCCAGGGTGCGGAACGCGCGCGGCGCCCCGCCGGTGGTCAGGTAGATCCCGCGGCCGGTGTCTGGGCGGTGGGAGAGCGGACCGCCCTTCACCACCACGCCGCAGCCGGTGGAGAGCAGCAGCCACAGCCCCACGGTCAGCACCCCAGGTGCCTTGTTGTTCTGGTTGGAGATCACAGGCGGGCCGGCGCCGGGTAGGCGTCCTTGGAGTTCGGGTTTTGATTGCCCAGCCGGATCACCTCACCGCGGACGGTGACCTCGGTGGGGAGCGGGACGAAGAAGAACACCAGCGCCACCACCCGGGCGGCCGGGTTGTACTGGGTCTGTTCGAAGCGGAGGTTGATGATCGCGTCTCCGCCCATCGCCCGGGCCTCGGCGTTCAAATCCTCCAGGCCCCGCTGCAGATCGGTCCCCGCCGGATCCCAGAAGCCGAACACCACCGCGCCCTTGCGCGTGGCCTGGACGATTCCCAGGCTGGTGTACGGCTCCTGGACGTCCCCTGTGGTGACGTAGATGGAACCGCGGCCTCCGCCTTGCGGCAGCGTCGCGGTGTTGATGCTGGTGCAGCCGACAAGCGCCAAGGCGCCGACGGCAACGGCCAATCGCATGTGTGTCCCCTCCCACCTGGGAGCTTCCACCCCGAACCCTCCTAGGGTCAATGCTGGGTGTGCGGGAGGCCGGCCGACTCCTTCACGAGAACGCCGAAGACTCTGTATCCTCCCACCCGTCCCATGAGCGAGAGCGGCACCCACTTCGGCGGCTACCGGCTGTCGTCCCGCATCGCCACCGGCGGGATGGCGGAGGTGTACCTTGCCCGGCGGATCCAGCCGGACGGGACGCCGGGGCGGACGGTGGCCCTCAAGCGGCTGCTGCCGCACCTGGTGCGGGAGTCGAACATCGTCCGGATGTTCCTCAACGAGGCGCGGATCACCGCGCAGATCCACCACGAGAACGTGGTGCGGATCGTGGACATTGGCCACCAGGACGGCGAGCCGTTCATCGCCATGGAGCTGTTGGAGGGCCGCTCCTTCGCGGAGGTGCGCCAGAAGGCGGCCACCCTGGGGGAGCGGGTCCCGCTGGGGATCACCCTGCGGGTGCTGGCGGACGCCTGCCGCGGGTTGGACGCCGCGCACCGGGCGGTGGACCAGGAGGGGCACCCGCTGTCGATCGTCCACCGCGACTTCTCTCCCGACAACATCCACGTCGGGGTGAGCGGGGACGTGAAGGTGATCGACTTCGGGATCGCCAAGGCGGACAACCTGGGCTCGGGCACCGAGCCGGGGACGTTGAAGGGGAAGTTCTTCTACATGTCCCCGGAGATGATCCTGGGCCGGACGGTGGATCACCGCGCGGATCTCTTCGCCGCCGGGGTGATGATGTACGAGCAGCTGTGCGGCCGCCGGCCCTTCACCGGCGAGACCACCGACCAGGTGCTGACCCGCATCGCCGAAGGCAAGCCGCGCCGGCCCTCGGAGTTCGATCCTTCGGTGCCCGCGGAGCTGGAGCAGATCTGTCTGACCGCGCTGGCCCGCGAGGCCCAGCAGCGCTTCGCCTCCCTGGAGCTGTTCATCCAGGCGATCGAGGCGGTGGGCGGACGCGGCGAGCTGGCCCCCAAGGAGGCGGTGGGCGCGTACGTCCGCCGCGTCTTCCCGGACAACGACCCCAAGCGGGAGGCCCTGCGCCGCGCCATGGAGCTGGATCCGTCCAACCCCGGCGCCCAGCCTCCCCCCCAGCTGCGCGACCGTCCCCGCACGCCCCGGCCGGCCGCCCCCGCACCACTCCAGGTGGCGCAGGAGGCGGCGGCCACCCGGGCCGACCGTCCCGCTCCCGCTCCCGTCGAAGGGGTGGGGATCCGGATCCCGGGAGAGGCCGAACCGGCGGCGGTTCCCGC
>JALYOC010000095.1 GCA_030857095.1 Myxococcota bacterium
TGCCGGCGGTGAGCAGGGCGCCCGCCGCCAGGGCGGAGAAGCACAGCCAGGCGGGGGTGACCTGCAGCAGGCCCACCAGCGCCACCAGCAGCAACCCGGTGGCCACGACCAAGCTCCCCTGCACCCAGCGGGAGACGGCGGGGGAACCCTTCCAGTGGGTGACCGCCACCACCGCGATCACCGGGACCCACAGCGTCCAGGTGCCCAGGGTGACCACCGCCCCTGCGCCCAGCAGCACCGGCGCGGCGGCGAAGACGGGCGAGCGGGTGGCCCACAGCCAGACCAGCGGCAACAGGGTGATCGCCGCCAGCAGCACCCCACCCAGCGTCCCGCCCGGCTGACCGGCCAAATTGGCGATCAACACCACGAACGCGGAGAGCGCAGCGGCGAAGGTCGCCCCGGGCCCACCCAGCACCCGCTCCCGGATCGCCGGGAGCCTGTCCAGCAACACCAGCGCGGTCAGCACCAGGGACAGCAGCAGCCGGCCCTCGTGCCCAGGGACGCCGACGTGCTCCAGCGCCATCAGGGCCGCCAGCGGCAGGCAGACCTCACCCCGCAGGGCGCGGGAGGAGAGCGCCACGCCCAGCGCCGCGATCAACAGCGGACCGGCCGGCTGACCGGGCAGCTGGACCACCCTGACCAGCAACAGCCCCAGGACCGCCATCGCCGCGTAGGCCACGGTGGAGGGCGTCCGACGACCGCGCAGACTGGTGACCGCCGAGGCCGCAGCCGCGGTGAGCGCCAACGCCCAGGTAGACTGCACCACCGAGAGGTGCGGCCAGGCGTGGAACATCCCCTCCAGTCGGCTGGGGGTGGGAAGCAGCGCCACCACCCAGAAGAGGGCTCCGGCGACACCGAGTCCGGGAACACTGCGCGCGGCCCAGGCGGCGGTGGCCACGCCCAGCAGGAGCACCGGACCCGCGTCCGCGTCCTGCAGCTGCCATTGCCACAGCGAGGCCAGGGTGGCCGCGGCGACCGCCAACCAGGGGGCGGAGCGGGTGGGGAGCAACGCGGTTACCAGCGCCGAGACGGCCAGGGCCAGCGGCGCCCAGGCGGGGGCCCAGGCCAGCGCGGCGAACGGCGCCACCGAGAGGGTGAGGGTCAACGCCCAGCCCTCGGCCCACTTGTCGGAGGTCCACAGCGCGGAGAGCCAGGCGGCGGCGGCGGCCAGCAGCAGCGCCAACAGGCTGAGGGGAGCGGTGGACGGAGCGGCCACCGTGGACCAGGCCAGGCCGGCGGCCAGCAGCGTCTGGAGCAGCCCACCGATTGAGAGCCGGTGGCGATCCTCGCCGGGAACGAAGCTGGCGATCAGCGACCAGCCCAGCGCGAACCCGCCCGCGCACAGGGCACCGCCCGCATTGCCGAACACCGAGGCGACCGCCACCGGGGCGATCAGCGAGGCCGCCCATCCGGACCAGGTGAGGTACGGACGGTCCAGCCGCAGGCCCAGCGCCACCGCCAGCACCGCCAGCGGAGGAACGCTCCACACCGCGGGCCGCAGATCGGTGCCGAAGGCCGCCTCCACCGAGAAGAACAGGGTGGCCGCCGCGGTGGCCTTGAACAGCACCTCCGCCGCGGGCCGACCCAGCAGCCGCAGCGCCAACAGCGCGCCCGCAATCACGTAGGGCAGCGCGTACACCGCGGCGTAGTTGAAGGGCAGCATCTGGCCGGCCGAGAAGCCCAGCGCGGCCTTGAGCTGGACCAGCAGCTGGTCCACCCAGCCGGGGACCAGCTGCCCCACCGACTGGTAGGCCAGGTAGCCGGCGGCGTAGGTGACGTAGAACCAGCGCTCGCCGCCCCGGGCGTGACGGCCCAGCCACCGCGAAGTCCAGGTCAACAGCGCGCTGGTGGCGAAGAACGCCGGGGCCTGCCCGAACCCGGCGGCGACCACGCAGACCAGCTGTCCCGCCACCGTGGCCACTCCGGCCGCCGCGGAGAGCTTCTCTCCCGCCCGCGGCCAGGCCCGGATCGCCAGCCACAGGAAGGCTGCAGCGAAGGGGGCGTAGGTGGCCATTGGCAGCGCGACCCCACCCTGCCCGATGGCAAGGTGCAGCCGGATCAACGCCACCGAGGCCAGGTAGGCCGGCGCCAGGAAGGCGAAGGCCGCCTCCTCCACGGTGCGGGTGGCGCCGGAGCGCTGCACCCAGGCCACCAGGACCAGGGTCCACAACGCGGTCCACACCGCCCCGGTCCCCAGCCCCAGGACCAGCAGCGGCGCCGCCCCCACGCTGAGCACCGTGGCCGCCATCCCCAGCTGCAGCCAGCGGACGCTGGGAGGATCGTAGGCCCGCGCCGGAGAGCGGATCAGCTGCGACGCCACGCCCGCCCAACACAGGGTCAGCCCCCAGAACAGCACCGGGTTCTCCCTGGCCACAGGTCCCAGGGCCAGCGGCGCGAACGGCGCCATCGCCGAGCCGATCAGCGAGACCACCCTCCCCGCTCCGGCGAGTCCCTCCCGACGCAGCAACAGCGCGCCCACCACCGAGAAGGCCGCGGAGTAGCCGGCAGCCAGCCCGAAGATGGTCAGCCCGCGACCCAGGGTGCTCATCCCGGACCAGCCCAGCGCCACGAAGTACACCGACCCGGTCACCACCAGGAACGCGCCGATGAACCAGCCGATGCTCTCGTAGAGGAACGGCCGCCACACCGACCGCCAGGTGGAGACCGCTTCCACTGCCTCCTCCGCTGGCGTGGGACGGGAGGGGATGTCGAAGATCGGCTCGCCGCCCACTGGAAGCGACGGCACCTCGGGCGGGGGTTGATAGGCCTCTTCCCCCTGCTCGGGGACGGGCACCGCGTCCAGGATCGCCTCCTCCACCAGGGGAACCGGCTCGGGAGGCAGCACCCCCCGCTCCACCTCGCCGGCCAGGGCCTGGACCAACAGCCGCTCGCGACGCTGGAAGTGCGGGAGGACGAAGTTGCGGGCCGCCTCGGCGTGGATGGAGTTGCCCCAGTGGGCCGCGTCCTGCAGCACGTAGTTCACGTGCGCCAGTTCGCCGGTCAGCTCGTCCTGGGACCGCTGGGCCATCTCTGCACCGCAGATGGCGCACACGCGAGCAACGGTCAGCCGCTCCTCACGACAGTCGGGGCAGTACATTCGTCTCCTGGCAGTTCACCCGGCGTGCCGGACGCGGTTCCCCGTGGTGACGGCAACTTAGCTGGCCGACGGGTGCGCAGGTTGCGACGCAGCGCGTAAAAGCGGCGGCAGTCCGCTGGGCTGCCAGCGCGCCTGCGATCCACGCGAGGTCAGTCCCGGGCGAACACCGTGCCGGCGCAGCCCGGCTGGGCGGCCTCGTCCAGCAGCGCGCTGGCCGGGTGGATCCCCACGATGTGGATCGCGCCGATCCCCTCCTCCAGCATCGCCAGGCTCTCCTCCACCTTGGGGATCATCCCTCCCTGGATCACCCCGGCGTCGATCTGCTTCAGGGCCTCGGAGGGGGTGAGCCGGGGGAAGCGGCTGGTGGGATCCTCGCGGTTGGCCAGCACCCCGGGGACGTTGGAGACCAGGAACAGCCGGGCCGCGGACAGCTTCGCCGCCACCCGGGTGGCCACGGTGTCTGCATTGATGTTGAACACCTGGCCCTGCGCGTCCCCGGACAGGGAACCCAGCACCGGCACGAACCCCGCAGAGGCCAGCCGCTCCAGGGCAGCCACGTCTACCCCGACCACGTCCCCCACCCAGCCCAGATCCACCGGATCCGGACCGCCGCCGGAGAACACGCGCGGGGGCCGCTTCACCGCCTCCACCAGCCCGGCGGAGACGCCGGTGGTGCAAAGCGCGGGGACCTTCGCGATCCGGAAGGCGGCGGCGACGTCCACCGACACCTGCCCGGCCAGGGTCATCTTCATCACCTCCAAGGTGGCCTCGTCGGTGATCCGCCGGCCGCCCACCTTGCGCGCTTCAATCCCCAGCTTCTCGGAGAGGATGTTGGCCTGCGGCCCGCCACCGTGGACCACCGCCACCTTGATCCCCGCGTCCAGGAACGCCCGGACCGCGTTGCCCACGCTGGCCGCCAGCCCAGCGCGATCCTGGGCCAGCTCGCCGCCGATCTTCACCACGTACCAGCGGCCCCGATCCGCGGAGAGGCTCACGGCCACAGCCCCGGCTCGGCCAGGGTCAGCTTCTCCTCGTAGCCCATCATCACGTTGAAGGCCTGGATCGCCTGGCCGGCGCCGCCCTTGACCAGGTTGTCCAGCGCGGAGAAGCACACCACCCGGCGGTTCTCCCCGGTCACCGGCCCCAGCGCGTAGCCCACCTCCACATAGTTGGAATGCGCCACGCCGATCACCTCCGGCTGCCGTCCGCCCTTGACGATCCGGATGAACGGCTCGCCCGCGAAGCAGTCGCTCCACAACGAAGCCAGCTCCTCCTCGGTGGTGGAGGCGGCCACGTCCGCGAAAGAGGTGGCGAAGATTCCGCGGGGCAGCGGCGCGGAGACCGGCACGAACTCCAGCGACAGCTCCTTGCCGCCGGCGGCCTCCAGGGTCTGGAGGATCTCCGGCACGTGCTGGTGCTGCAGCGGCTTGTAGGTCCGCAAGTTCGAGGCCCGCAGCGGATGGTGGGTGGTGATCTGCGGGTTGGCGCCGCTGCCTGAGGATCCGGTGGCGGCCACGGTGTGGATGGCCCCGGTCAGCTTCCTGGCCTTGGCCAGCGGCAGCAGCCCCAGGGCGATGGTGGTGGCAAAGCAGCCCGGGCTGGCCAGGTAGCGGGCCTGCTTGATCGCCTCGCGGTTCAGCTCCGGCATCCCGTAGGTGAACTTCCCCTCGGTGAGCAGCTGGGGCGCGGGGTGATCGGCGCCGTAGAACTCGCGGTAGTTGGAGGAGTCGCGCAGCCGGAAGTCGCCGGAGAGATCCACGATCCGGGTGTTGGGGTGCGCGGCGATGATCTCCAGCGCCACCTTGGCGGTGGTCTTGTGGGGCATGGCCAGGAAGGCCACGTCCATCCCGGCGGCGGCGTCGGTGGGCGCCAGCTGCTCGAACTTCAGCTGGGTCAGCCCCTCCAGGTTCAGGTGCACCTCACCGACCCGCTTGCCGATGTTGTCCACCGCCACCACCCGCGCCACCTCCACGTGGGGATGGAAGAGCAGCCGGCGCAGGATCTCCGCGCCGCCGTAGCCGGTACCGCCGATGAGGACCGCCTTGATCTTCGAGCTCATGGGGGGGCATCTAGAAGAGAAGGACCGGAAAGGAAAGGCGGCGAGTCTCCCCCTCCCGAGGGAGAAGGGCCCGGAAGGGCGTCGGCTAACGCACAGCGTCAATGGGCAACTTCCACACGCCCACAGATCCCCCTGGTGTATGGTCCGCGCGCCTCGCCCGGCCTCTGCGGCGACGGGGCCCACCTCCATGCTTGTCATCCGAGACGCAAACAAGAGCGACCTCCCCGGGCTCAAGCGACTGGCGGCCGTCCTCAACACCGTCAACCTGCCCAACAATGAGGAGACCCTGCAGGGGCTGATCGACAAGTCGGTGCAGAGCTTCTCCGGCAAGGAGAAGGACCCGTTCGACCGCGAGTATCTGTTCGTGCTGGAGGACCCCGCCAAGGGCACCCTGGTGGGCACCAGCATGATCATCGCGCAGCACGGGACCTTCGAGGCGCCGCACATCTATTACGAGGTGGCCACCCGCGAGCACTACTCGGCGAGCGTGGACAAGCACTTCCGGCACAAGGTCCTCTCCATCGCCTACAACTACGAGGGCCCCACCGAGATCGGTGGCCTGGTGGTGGATCCCCCGCAGCGCAGCACCCCGGACAAGCCCGGCAAGCAGCTGTCCTTCGTGCGGTTCCTGTTCATCGCCATGCACCGCAAGTGCTTCCGGGATCGCGTGCTGGCGGAGCTGCTGCCGCCGCTGATGCCCGACGGCCGTTCGTTGCTCTGGGAGGCATGCGGGAAGAAGTTCACCGGGATGACCTACAAGGAGGCCGACCGGCTCTCGCGGATGAACAAGGAGTTCATCAAGGAGCTGTTCCCCGCCTCCGGTGTCTACGCGTCGCTGTTCCCGGACCGGGTGCAGAAGGTGCTGGGCGAGGTGGGGCCGGAGACCAAGGGCGTGCAGCGGATGCTGGAGCGGGTGGGCTTCCGCTACGTGGACCACATCGATCCCTTCGATGGCGGGCCGCACTTCGAGGCCACCACCAACGACATCTCGCTGATCCGCAAGCACCGCACCGCCAAGGTCGCCAAAGACGACCTGGAGACCGATGGCGAGGACGTGATGGTGGCCTTCGAGAAGGACACCGGCCGCAACCGCTTCCGTTCGGTGCGCAGCTTCGCCCGGCTGGAGGACCGCACCGTCTACCTGCCCGCCGACGTCAAGGAAGCCCTGGGCGCGGAGACCGGCAGCAAGGTCTCGATCATCCCGTTCGAGTAGCCGTCTACTCCATCCGGACCACGTCGTACGGGTCCAGCGACGGAGGCGCAGGCGCGGGCAGGTCCACCACAGCGGTCCGGATGATCTTCAAGGTGCCGTTCCACAAGGCCAGGTAGGTCTCCCCCACCGCCTCGTTGGGGATCTCCAGGTGGGTCTGCGGCGTCACCGGGAGGTCCATCGCCGGATCGAACAGCCACTCCCTCCGCTCGGGCGAGAGCACCCGCACCCAGGCGTGGGGATAGGCGCGCGGCCCATCCATCACCACCCCGTAGACGATCTCCGCGTTGGAGCGGCCGACCCGGCGCACCACGTCGTCCGCCAGCCGCACGCAGGCCCCGCTCTCTTCGGAGCCCAGGGTGGCGCGGGCGGCGCGGACCGCCTCTTCCACCCTGCCCTTGGTGAGCAGGGTGGGAATCATCGGGAAGTAGCGGCCCTTCTTGGAAAGCTCGCTGGAGAAGCCCAGCGGACCGTCGGCCCCGGAGACCGGGAGGCCGGCGGCGAAGATGTCCGGCGGAGGCGGCGGCGTTCCCTCGCTGCGGCGGAACACCCCGTCGCCGATCTTCAGCTCCTGGAGCAGCCCGTCCTGGTAGCGCGCCCGGTACGGGGTCCCCAGCGCCACTCCTACGTCCAGGTCCTCCGCCCGGTCGTTCACGCAGGCGGTGCCCTTGGCCAGGGTCAGCTCGTCGAACACCTCTTCGCAGTGCTCCTCCCGAGAGCGGAGCAGGATGAACAGCGACGAGGGCACCCGGTCGTCGATCGCGTTCTTCTCATCCAGCTGCCCTTCAAAGTGGGACCGCTTCGGCGCCTTGGGAGAGCCCCCAAAGAAGTGGGTGGAGGCGTAGCGGTAGGTCCCGCCCTGGAGTGAGAGTTCCACCGTGCCCACCGGAACGTCGTTGAGGAAGAACCAGAAGCTGGCGGAGACATCCCGCGGCGGGGTGGCGGCCAGCAGGCAGGAGGCGAGGAGCAGACCGGCAGCGGAGATCACCCGGAGAGGATAGCCGGCACGAGACAGATGCCACATTTCCCGACCGCCCGCGCCCGCTTGCTGTCCGTCCGATCTCGTCCAACCCCAACCTCTGCGCCGGGAACGGTCCTCCGCACATCCCGGTGCACGTGAAGGGCGACTTCGGCGACGACGCCTCGCTCTGCTCCCCCCCCGGGCCCAGCAGCTGAGGCTGGGCCCGGCGGTTTTGACTGGCTAGACCTCGCGGTCCCAGAACCGCTGGCCCTTGGCGGCGTCGATGAAGCGCGACACCCCGCGGGACCCCTCCAACGCAATCACTCCCGCGTCCGGCACCACCGCCGCCTTCTCCAACAACGGGAGGGCAGCCTGGGTGTGGCCCAGGATCTTCATGTGGGAGAAGCCGTCCCGCACCCAGGCCAGCGCCTCCGGCTGGATCAGCAGCTTCTTGATCCCCGCCTCCGTCCCCAGTACCACCAGGGCGTCGAACAGGCAGGAGGGCGCGGCCGGCAGTGCGTGATCCGCAGGCACCGGCTGGCCGGCGCTGTCCTTCACCCCGCCAATCTTGGGGGCGATCACCTCCACCTTCGCCTTCTCCCGCTTCGCCGCGCCGCGCAGGGTCCGCAGCAACTCGGCATCCAGGCCCTCGGTGACCAGGACCGCGATCTTCCGTCCCCGCAGCGTGGGCTGCGCCTTCTTGAGCAGGCTCAGGGTCGGTGAGGGCTTCAGGTCGATTGGCGCGGCGGCCGGGGAGATCGCGTCCGCGGCCCCCTCCATCCCCAGCGCCTCCTCCACCTGCGCGCACAGGCGCTCGTCCACCAGCTTGAGGTTCCCCAGGGCGCGGGTCCGGATCGCCACCCGCTCCACCTTTCCCAGTTCGAAGGCAAACGCCTTGACGATGTGCTTCTGCTCCGGCCCGGACATGGAGCGGAAGAACAGCCGCGCCTGGCTGTAGTGATCCGCAAACGACGCCGACCGCTCGCGAACCTTGGCGCCGGACTCGCCCGAGGGATGGGTCCGCAGCCCGTGGGTGGGTGACTCGCGCGGGCCACCCTGCTCCAGGCTGTTCGGCTCGTAGTTGGCGCGCCCCTTGGGGACGGTCATCTGCATCATCCCGTCACGGGTGAAGTTCCGCATCGGGCAACGGGGGGCGTTGATCGGCAGCTGGTGGAAGTTCGGCGTCCCCAGCCGCGAGAGCTGGGTGTCGATGTACGAGAACAGCCGGCCCTGCAGCAGCGGGTCCTCGGAGAAGTCGATCCCCGGGACCACGTTGCCCGGGTGGTAGGCGATCTGCTCGGTCTCGGCGAAGAAGTTGTCCGGGTTGCGGTTGAGCACCAGCTTGCCCACCACCTCCAGCGGGATCACCTCCTCCGGGATCAGCTTGGTGGAGTCCAGCACGTCGAAGGGCAGCTTGGCCGCGGTCTTCTCGTCGAAGGCCTGGATCGCCAGCTCCCACTCCGGGAAGTCCCCGGACTCGATCGCCTGGAAGAGGTCCCGGCGGTGGAAGTCCTGATCCGCCCCGGCGATCTTCACTGCCTCGTCCCACACCAGCGACTGCGATCCGATGGTGGGGCGCCAGTGGAACTTCACGAAGGTCGACTTCCCCTGGGCGTTGACCAGCTTGAAGGTGTGGACCCCGAAGCCCTCCATCATCCGCAGCGAGCGCGGGATGGCGCGGTCGGACATCGTCCACAGCAGCATGTGGGTGGTCTCCGGCATCAGGGACACGAAGTCCCAGAAGGTGTCGTGGGCGCTGGCCGCCTGCGGATAACCCCGGTCGGCCTCCATCTTCACCGAGTGGACCAGGTCCGGGAACTTCATCGCGTCCTGGATGAAGAACACCGGGATGTTGTTGCCGACCAGGTCGAAGTTCCCCTCCTCCGTGTAGAACTTCACCGCGAAGCCGCGCACGTCCCTCGGGGTGTCCACCGAGCCGGCCCCACCCGCCACGGTGGAGAAGCGCGCGAACACCGGGGTCTTCTTCTTCGGGTCCTGGAGGAAGGCCGCCCGGGTCAGCGCGGAGAGGGACTTCGTCGGCTGGAAGTAGCCATGGGCTCCGGAGCCGCGGGCGTGGACGATCCGCTCCGGGATCCGCTCGTGATCAAAGTGGGTGACCTTCTCCCGGAGGACCAGATCCTCCAGCAGGGTGGGGCCCCGGGCGCCCGACTTGAGCGAGTTCTGGTTGTCGGAGACCGGCGCCCCCTGGTTGGTGGTCAGGGTGTCCTCGGGGCCAGAGGAGATCTGGTGGGTCTCCCCGCCGGCGACGCGCCTGGTGGGCCGGGAGCCGGGGCCGCGGGTCGCGCCGGGGGTCTTCTGCGAAGGCTTCTTGATCGCCACGGGAACTCCTCGATGAGGGGAACCCCGTGGCTAATCGGCTTCCCTCCCCACCCTCAATCGAGCCGGACGTCCGCGGTGGTGAGGTGTCGCCTCGCCGACTCGGTTGGGGGATCCCCTGTCCAGGAATTGTCGCTGGACGGTGCGAGTGGGAGCCGGCCCCCTTTCTGGCCCCACCCCACGGGTCGGGCTACCGTCCGCTACTCTCGATGGGCTCCAAGCGGTTCCTCTTCGGCTTCGGTGTGGTCGGCGGTCTGATCAGCGGCGTGCTGCTGGGGGCGGTGGTGTACGCGTTCACCGGCGAGCCCTCCACCCTGGCGCCCTGGGTGGCCCTGCTCCTCTCCTCGGTGGGCCTGTTCACCTTCGGCGGCTACGTCACCTTCTTCCAGTGGGCTGCGGCGCGGGCCCGGGCGCGCGGCCGGCTGGTGGCGGCGCTGTCGCAAGGAGATCTCACCTCCGCCTCCGCCTCCTCCTACGAAGGCCAGCTGGAGCTGCGCCGGCTGGTGCTGTCCCTGCGCCGCGCGATGTTCCAGGTGCAGCGGGTCACCGGCAACGTGCACCGCACCTGCAAGGACCTGATGGAGCAGGCCCGGATGCTGCTAGAGGCCGCGCGTCGTCAGGGCGTGGCGGTGGACACCAGCCTGGGCTCGGTCGCCGCGATGGGCGAGAGCCTCCACGCCGCCGGCAAGCGGGTGGGCCAGCTGGACACGTTTGCGCAAGAGACCCAGGGATCGCTGACCGAGATGACCGGGCGGATCGAACAGGTGGCCTCCGCCCTGACCACCCTCAACGCCTTTGCCCACAAGACCTCCGAGCTGGTGCAGTCGATGGCGGAGCGGCTCTCAGCAATCTCCGCCTCCGGCGATGAGCTGGTGCGCTTCACCTCCGAGGCCGAGGACTTCGTGGCCGCGGTGGAGGGCGGCATCGACAGCGTGCGCCGCCGCGCCAACGAGACCGGGGAGCTGGCCCAGGACGTCACCACCACCGCCGAGCGCGGCGAGGCGCTGGTGGGGGACTCGGTGAAGGGGCTGTACCGGATCGAGGACACCGTCCGCCGCGCCTCGGAGATCGTGGAGAGCCTGGGCACCCGCTCGCTGGAGATCGGCCGCACCGTGGACGTGATCCAGGAGGTGGCGGACCAGACGAATCTCTTGGCGCTCAACGCGGCGATCATCGCCGCCCAGGCCGGCGAGCACGGCCGGTCCTTCGGGGTGGTGGCGGACGCGGTGCGGGGACTGGCAGAGCGGACCGCCCGCTCGGCGCGGGACATCGGCAACCTGGTGCGTGGGGTCCAGGGCGAGGTGGAGGGCGCGGTCACCCTGGTCAAGGAGAGCCGCGAGCAGGCCACTTTGGGGGTGCAGCTGGGAGAGCGGGCGGCGGCGGCGCTGTCGGAGATCCGCGCCATCACCCAGCGGACCTTCTCCGCGGTGGAGGCCACCGTGGCAGAGACCGCCCGGCTGGAGTCGCAGGGACGGCACGTGGTGGAGGCCTCCCGACGGGTGGCCAAGCGGGTGGAGGAGGTCAGCTACGCCGCCGGCGAACAGGCCTCCCGGGGACGGGATCTGGCGCGCCAGACCCAGGAGATGGCGCGGCTGGCGGAGGGGGCCTCGGTGCGCGCGGAGGATCAGGCCCGCACCGGCCGGGATCTCTCCGACTCGGTGCTGCGGCTGACGGCCGCCATCGACGAGATCCGCGGCGCCCACGAGGTGCTCACCCGCGGGGATGTGACCATCTCCGAGGAGGTCGCCCAGGTCCGGGAGGACGCCCGAAAGGTGATCCGGATCGCCGACGGGCTCTCCCGCTCGGTGGATCTGCTGCTGCACGAGGCCAACGGGCTGGAGTCCGAGGTGTTCCGCTTCCGCCTCCCCTCCCCCCGCCGCGGCGGGCTGGTCCGGGTGGGCACCCACCAGTCGGCAATGTTCGACTCCACCCGCGGGCTGGATCCCCTCTTCACCCTCGACTCGCAGATGGCGGAGATCGGCGCCAACCTCTACTCCACCCTGCTGCGCAGCGAGGACGGGGTGATCGTGCCCTCGCTGGCCGAGCGCTGGGAGGCGGACCCCACCGCCCGCCGCTACCGCTTCTACCTGCGCCGCAACGTCCGCTTCCACGACGGGACGCCGTTCACCGCCCGCGACATCAAGCGCCACTTCGAGCGGGTGCTGGACCCCACCCTCAAGTCCTCGGAGAGCTGGATCTTCAAGGAGGTGGAGGGGGCCGCGGAGTTCATCAGCGGCCAGGCGCGGGAGGTGGCCGGCTTCGAGGTGCTGGACGATCTGACCCTGGAGATCCGGCTGGTGGAGCCCAAGGCCTTCTTCCTCCACCTGGTCAGCCTCCCCGGCACCGCGATCGCCCGCACCGACGGCAAGGGCACCCTGCTGGGCACCGGCCCCTTCCGCCCGCTGCAGTTGGAGCGCAGCGGGATCCTGCTGGAGCGCAACCCGCACTACTTCGCCCCCGAGCTGCCGCAGGTGGACCGACTGGAGTTCAAGCTGTTCGCCCAGCGGGACGACGCCATCGCCGCGCTCAAGCGCCGCGAGGTGGATCTGGTCTCCGGGCTGCACGCCGAGAACGTGGAGGGAGAGGAGCTGGAGCCGTTCCAGGTGATCGCCGGCTCCACCCCCTCCTGCTGGTTCCTGGGCTTCAACCTGCGCGAGGCGCCCTTCCGCGACCTGAGGGTGCGTCAGGGGATCCGCGCCGGCCTGGACCTCCAGCAGCTGGTGGAGCAGTTCCACCCCGGCGCCCGGGTGGCGCGTTCGCTGACCCCCCCGGGCATCCTGGAGAGCACCGAGGCGGTGCCGTTGCCCC
The DNA here is from genome assembly GCA_030857095.1 of Myxococcota bacterium. GTDB lineage: Bacteria > Myxococcota > Myxococcia > Myxococcales > Myxococcaceae > JALYOC01. Next base: position 12,473 of record JALYOC010000095.1, read on the forward strand.
AGCCGGACCTGACCCTGGCCTCCCGGCTGCTGCGCGAGGCGGGTCTGAACAAGGTGCGGCTGCCGCTGTACTTCCCCACCGGCCGCAACACCCAACAGGAGGATCAGGTGCTGTTCCGGCCGCTGCTGGAGGCCGGGCTGCTGGAGCTGAGCTACGTCGAGCTGGACCCGGGTGAGTTCTGGCGGAAGATGGCGGAGGGGAAGATCCCCGCCTTCCGCGCGGGCTGGATCGCCGACTACCCGGACGCGGACAACTTCCTCTACTTCCTGCTCAACTCCAGCGCCCAGACCGTCTATTCGATGGCGTACCAGAACCCGGACGTGGACGCGCTGACCTCCCAGGCGCGGGTCTCCATCGACCCGGAGCTGCGGATGCAGCTCTACTGGAAGGTGGAGCGACTGCTGGCCCACGACTGCCCGCTCGTCCCCCTGTACCACGAGCGGACGTATGCGGCGGCCTCGCCTCTGGTGCAGGGACTGCGCTTGCACCAGACTCCTCCCCAGGTGCGGTTCGAGAACCTCTGGGTGGACCCCGAGTAGCCGTCGGAAGCGAGTGGGATGGGCCGTCGCAGCTTCGGCAAGTACCGGCTGGTGGAGAAGATCGCCATCGGCGGGATGGCCGAGGTGTGGCGCGCCAAGCAGACGGTGGTGGAGGGCGTCGAACGGGACGTGGTGATCAAGCGGATCCTCCCGCACCTCGTCAACGACCCGGACTTCGTCCAGATGTTCCTCAACGAGGCGCGGGTGGCGGCGCGCTTCAACCACTCCAACGTGGCGCAGATCTACGACGTGGGCGAGGTCCGCGGCGCCTACTTCATCGCCATGGAGTACGTGGCCGGCGCCGACCTGGGCCGGGTGATGCGCAAGGCCTGGAGCATGGGCCACTGGGTGGCCCGCCCGCTGGCGATGCGGATCCTGGCCTGCTGCTGCGAGGGGCTGGCCTACGCCCACACCCGCAACGACGAGCACGGCAAGCCGCTGCGGGTGGTGCACCGGGACATCTCGCCTGCCAACATCCTGATCAGCGTGGACGGGGCGGTGAAGCTGACCGACTTCGGGATCGCCAAGGCCAGCGACCTGGTCTCGGTGACCAAGGCCGGATCGATCAAGGGCAAGTTCGCGTACATGTCCCCGGAGCAGGCCTGCGGCAAGCCGCTGGATCACCGCGCGGACCTCTACTCCGCGGCGCTGGTGCTCTACGAGCTGCTCACCGGGATCCGCCCGCTGCGCCGGGACACCGACGCTGCGACCCACGCCGCCGCGGTGCAGGGGGAGATCCAGGCCCCGTCAGAGGTCTCGGATGTCCCCGCGGAGCTGGACTCGCTGGTGATGCGGGCGTTGGCCAAGCGTCCCCAGGATCGCTACCCGGATGTGCACGCCTTCCGGATGGCGCTGGAGGAGTTCCTGGTCGATCAGCGCTGGGTGGCGACCTCCTCCCAGATCGCCGAGCTGATGCGGATCCTCTTCCCGGACGGGGTCCAGCCGGAGCTGCCGCCGGGCGTCTCCCAGGAGGACGACTTTCCGGAGCTGGGGCTGGAGGACGCCCACCACCGGGCAGCGAAGATCACCAGCCCCTCCCGCCGGCCTTCGCTGGCCGAACGACCTCCGGCGGGCACCGACCCGGCCAACTTCGAGGAGCCGGAGGAGGAGGCCCCGCAGCGGGATCTCTACGGAGAGGAGGATCCGCTGCCGGATCAGGATCCGGCGCTGCGCGTCTCCGGCGGCCTCACCGCGCCCGCCCCCAAGGTGCAGTGGTCCGGTCCGCCGCGCCGGCTGGACTTCGTGGAAGGTCCCGACGAGGGGATGGTGGTCCGGCTCACCGCCGCCCGGCTGGTGGTGGGGCGCGTCGCCGACTGCCACGTGAACCTCAAGGACCGGTCCATCTCCCGGCGCCACCTGGAGCTGTGCCAGTCCGACGAGGGGGTGATGCTGCGGGACCTGGCCAGCGGCAACGGCACCCGGGTCAACGGAGAGGACGTCACCGACCGGCTGCTGCGCCACGGGGACGTGGTGGAGCTGGGCAACACCCGCTTCCAGTTCATCGACGAAGAGGAGGACCAGCGGCTGGCCGACGCGCAGATCTCCGCCAAGCTGGCGCTGGAGGGCCGCAAGCCGGCGCCCGTCCCCAGCCCTCCGCCCGAGGCCCAGCCGCCGGCGGCTCTCCCCCCAGTGCTCGAACCTGCGCTGAGCTCCCGCTGGCACTCGCTTCCCCGACGCGCCCGTCAGACGGTGATCGGCGCCGGGGGCGCGGTGGTGCTGCTGGGAGGCGGGCTCTGCATCAGCTCGCTGGGTCCGGCCTCTCCCGAACCCAAGCAGGAGCTGGCCCAGCGTCGGCTGGTGCAGGCCCGGGCCGCGCTGTCCGAAGGCAGGCGGGAAGAGGCCGCGGCGCTGGCGGCCTCGGCGGAGCGGCTGTGGCCGGGCAGCGACGAGGCGGGATTGGGGCTCAGGGCCCGCCGCGACCAGGACGCCGCCGAGCGGCTGCGCAAGGCGGAGCTGGCCCTGTCCGCCGGCGAGCTGGAGGGCGCCACCGCGGTGCTGGCGGAGGCCAACCCGGCGGCGCCGGAGCTGAGCTCGCAGAAGCAGTCCCTGCTGGGACGCTTGGAGGCGGCCCGGCAGAAGACCCGCGAGGTGGCGTTCGGGGAGGCGGTGTCGGCCGGGGACTTCCTCCAGGCCCGGGCGCTCTTGACCGGGTTCTCCGGGGTCCAGGCCAGCCAGCTGGGCGCGCGGCTTTTGCAGGCAGAGCGCCAGGCCACGCTGGACGCCTCCCACCGGGAGGCGATGGCGGCGGAGGCCCGGGTAGAGGAGGAGCGGCGCGCCAAGGAGGCCAGGGCGGCGCGGGTGGAGGCGCTGTTCCGGACGGTGGACCTGCGGCTGCAGGCGGCGGACTACGCGCGGGCGGTGCTGGCCGCAGACCACGTGGTGGACGCCAACCCGGGGGACGAGGACGTCCGGGCGCGCGCGCAGCTGCTCAAGCGGGTGATCCCGACCTTCGGGCGCGCCTACGACCAGGCGCAGCTGGAGGAGCGCAATGGGCAGCACGAGCGGGCGGCCCGCAGCCTGCGCCGGACCCGCGAGCTGCTCCGCGAGCTGGGCTTTGGCGGCGCGTTGGCGGAGACGCTGCAGCGGCACCAGGTGGAGACCAACCTCGCCGCCGCCCTGCGCGCGGTGGAGGAGAAGCGGCTGACCGACGCCGCCCTGCTCTACCGGGAGGCGGTCCATCTGGCCCCGCGGGATCGCCGCGCCCAGGACGGACTCCGGGCGCTGGCGCCGGTGGCGGATGATCTCTACCGCGAGGCGCAGGTGATCAAGGTCACCAACCCGGCCCAGGCCCAGGATCGCCTCCGCACCGTGCTGGCGATCACCGAACCGGACAGCGCCCTGCACGCTCGGGCCAGGAAGGCGCTGCGGGACCTGAACCGGCTGACCTCCGGCGACCCGGAGTAGCTCGCGGCCAAAAACTGGCGTCGGCCCGGTGGGCGCCCAGACTTGCTACATGCCTGATGCACGCTTTGTCCCCCGCGAGAAGCAGCGGCTTGCACTCAGCCTGGACGGGACGTCCAAGGATCTGGTGGCCGATGTCTCCGCCCAGGGCTTCTCGGTGGCGCTGTACCAGGTCCGCAAGGTGGGCACCTACGTCTCCGGCGAGCTCTTCGTGGACGGGGTCGGCCACCCGTTCCGCGGCGAGGTCACCTGGGCCCACCTGGGCGATCCCCGGCTGTGCTTCGTGGGGAGGATGGGGATCCGCTTCACCCAGCTCCCCGACCCGCTGCAGCGCGCGCTGCGCGCCTAGCGAGAGACGCTAGACCAGCTCCGCGGCGGTGAGGATCCGGGTCCCCTGGGAAAGCAGCGCCGGGGGGACCAGGTGCTCGCGGGCGCGCTCCACGTGGAAGTACTCCGCCCGGGCGCCGCGCGGGTTCTCCAGGGTGAAGACCTGGAGGTGCGGATCCGAACCGCGGCGTTCTTCGCGGACCGCCTGGACGGTGAAGCCGCCCTCCGGCCTCTCCACCAGCTGTAGGGTCCCCTGGCGGTGCAGCCCCAGCGAACGCGCCTGATCCAGCAGCGCCGCTGCCTTGGCCGGCTCCAGGCTGGCGGGCATCGGGTTCTGGTAATCCATCAGCGATCCATCAGCGCGGAACACCATCACCGCGTGGTTGTTGGCCACCGCCCCACCCCGCTCCAACTGGAAGCGGACCACGGTCTGGCCGAGGTCGTCGGTGTGGAAGGAGGTCAGCTTCCCGCCAAAGCCCCCGCCCAGGTTCAGCTGCTCCTGGTGGTCCTTGAGCAGCTTGGAGGTCCCCTCCCGGGAGCGGTCGGTCAGCACCAGCTTGGGGGTCATCGCCTCGTGCGCCGCGTGGGCCTTCAGCGAGGCCGGGGTGAGGATCCCCCGGGTGGTCAGCTCGCCCTCCAGCAGCGCGCGGTACTTCCCGCCGAAGTACTCCTGATCCACCTTGAGGTACGCCTTGCCAACGTCCTCCAGGGTCATCGCGTTCTCTGGGGTGTGCTGGGTGGTCCGCATCAGGAACGTCCCCATCACGTTGCCCGCCTCGCGCAGCGCCTCGGCCGGAGCGCGGCCCTCCTGCACCAGGCCCTGGAACACGCCCTGGAACACCTGGTAGGCGGCGCCGGTCAGGACTTCAGAACGCTCGTGGAACTGGGTGCTGGTGTCCGACACCTTGAGGGTGTTGACCGCGTCGCGCAGCGCCCCGCCCGGGGTGCCATTGAGCGTCCCGTACGCCTCGGCGATCCGCGACAGCGCGTTGGACCTTGAGAAGTCTCCGCCGGTCTCCTCCAGCAGCGCCGCCACCCGCTCTGGGTCCTGCAGCGAGCCCCACATCGACAGCTGATCGCCGAAGGACTCGCCCCACTGGCGGTAGCCCAGGTCCACCAGCCCCTTGTGCGGCTTGAGCACGTCCTGCACCGCGTGCCCGCTCTCGTGCGCCACCACCTCCCAGGAGCTGGCCATCTCGAACAGCCGCAGCTCGCCCTCGGCGGTCTTGTACGGCACCACCCCGAACCGCAGGCTGCGATCCAGCGGGCTGTAGTTGGCATTGACCCCGATGAAGGAGTGGGCGTCGATCGCCATCTGGCCGTCCTGGCCCCAGGAGATCGGCTGGCCCGCCCAGCCCTCGGAGAGGCTGTGCACGGTGTTGGCCGCCTCGAAGGCGGTGGCCTGCGCCAGGTGCTCGGTGCGCGGCTTCCAGACCTGGAGGCCGGCCTCGTTCTTGAGCACCTTGCCGTCCGGCCCCAGCTCGGTCTGGTGCTTGGGGAAACGCTCCTCGCCGGCGAACTCGAAGGCCCCATCCGCGCCCGGGGCGGGCAGCGACCAGGGGTTGGTGGCGAAGGGGGTGAGATTTCCCAGGTCGCTCATCTGCGCAATGACGGGACTCTCCACCATCTTCACCTTCGGACCGACCAGCCCGGTGGGGATGCCGTCGTTGCCCAGCTGGAAGGCGGACTTGGCCAGCTGCTCCACGTGGGCGGCCTGGACCATGGGGTCGTCGTCGAAGGACGAGATCCGCACGGTGTTCGGCGTCGCAGGAGGAGGCGGGGCCGGGCTGGCGGTGGCCTCCAGCGACCAGGAGCGCAGGGTGCCGGTGTCCCGCTTGGCCTTGTCCTCGATGGTCAGCGTCCACTCGCCTTGCAACGGCTCGCCCTGGAACTGCGCCAGGTCCAACTGCAGCTTCAGATCGTTGGCCGAGCCGCCGGCGCGGTTGCTCAGCTGGGCGGACTTGCCGCTGGGGCTGGTGAGGCTGACCACCAGGTCCCCGCGCCAGGAGTGCTCCACCTCCAGCGAGATCTTCAGCTGGGAGATCGCCGCCTTGTCGTCGAACCGCAGCGAGGAGGTGGTCTTGGAGAGGTCGGGGATCGCCTGCTCCGGGGCCACGCTCTGACGAAACGTCGCCACCGCCGCCGGGGCGGCCGCGGCGTTGAACTGGTCACCCGCCCTCCTGTTCTGCGGCGCCGGGGGCCGGGCCGGGGCAGGCGCAGCCTCGCTGGACTGGGGATTCGGCCGGACGGCGCGGAGGTTCGGATCGCTGCGGCGAAGGAAGCTCATGAGCGGTGGGGTCGTTTCTCAAGCGACAGCAGCAGCGGACGAATTCCGTTGGGGCGAAAAGAATTGTCGCAGATTCCAAGGCGGCTGTTGTGTAGGTCCTGTCGAATGACGCGGTGGGTCCAGGTGGGGCCGCTCTGTGCGTGAAACCGGCGATCGCAAGAGTCCGGGATCCCGGAGGTTGGCCTGCCCGGAGCCCGGCCGTACTGTGGGCCAAGGCTGGAACGGAGGAACTGTGGACGCGGCGAAGACTGCAGCGGAATGGCTTTCGGATCAGCTGCCCCGGATGGAGGAGGCCCTATCCTCGCTGGTGGAGATCAACTCCTTCACCGACAACGTGGAGGGCGGCCGGGAGGTCGGGCGGAGACTGATGGAGCTGTTCCGGCTCCCCGGGCTGACCGCGCAGACCCTCCCCAGCCAGCGGTACGCGGACCACCTGGTCTTCCGGAGTGCTGGGCGGCCGGACACCGCGCCGATCGCGATCCTGGGCCACCTGGACACCGTGTTCCCCCCCGGCAAGTTCGAAGGCTATCGCCAGGACGGCGAGCTGCGGCGCGGCCCGGGGGTGTTGGACATGAAGGGCGGGCTGGTGGTGATCGCCTTTGCCCTGCGGGCGATCGCCGAGACCGGCGGGCTGGAGAAAATCCCCGGGCTGCGGATCGTGGTGGTCTCCGACGAGGAGGTTGGCTCTCCCGAGGGCCAGGGGGTGATCCGGGACGCCATCGCCGGGGCGGGCTGCGCGCTGGTGTTCGAGTCTGGGCGGGTGAACGACGCGATCATCACCCGGCGCAAGGGCACCGGCGCGGTGACCGCCGTCGCCCACGGCAAGGCGGCGCACGCGGGGAACGGCCACCCCGAGGGGAAGAACGCGATCTGGGCCCTGGCCAAGTTCGTGGACGGGGTGCAGCAGCTGACCGACTACCCGCGGGGAATCACGGTCAACGTGGGGAAGATCGGCGGCGGCCAGGGGAAGAACACCGTCCCCGATCTGGCCGAGGCGGCAGCGGACATCCGCTTCTGCACCCGGGCCGACGGCGAAGCGTTGGTGGAGACCTTTCGTCAGGTGGCAGCAAAGGCGGCCGCCCAGGTGCCGGGGACTCGGATCGAGATCAGCGGCGGGGTGGCGCGGGAACCGCTGGAGCGGACCGAGGCCAGCTTCGCGCTGCTGGAGCGCTACGCTGTGTGCGCGCGGGAGAGCGGGCTGCAGGCGTCGGAGGCCGCGCTGATCGGCGGAGGCTCGGATGCCAGCACCTCCTCCTCGATGGGGATCCCCTCCATCGACGGGCTGGGTCCCCGCGGGAAGGGCTTCCACACGGTGGAGGAGTACATCGAGGTGGGGACCCTGATCCCCAAGGCCCAGGCCCTGGCCCGGCTGCTGCTGCGCGGAGGGTGAGGCGGCTCAGGCCGCCTTGGTGTCCCCGGTGGCGGCCTCCAGCTTGAAGCCGGCGCGCTCGATGGCGTTCTTCATCTCCGTCTTGTGGACCGACTTCTTGATCCCCTCCTCCGGGGTGATCAGGTTGCGCTTCACCAGGTCCAGCAGGGCGTCGTTGAGGGTCACCATCCCCAAGGCCTTGCCGGTCTGGAGGATGGAGGGCAGCTGGAAGGTCTTCCCCTCGCGGATCAGGTTCGCCACCCCACCGTTGCAGATCATGATCTCCTGGGCGGCCACCCGGCCTCCGCCGATCTTCTTGCACAGGGTCTGGGCCACCACCCCCTTGAGGGACTCGGAGAGCATGGTCCGGATCTGCTGCTGACGGTCAGAGGGGAACTGATCGATGATCCGGTCCACGGTGGAGGGCGCGGTGTTGGTGTGCAGCGTCCCGAACACCAGGTGGCCGGTCTCCGCCGTCTCGATGGCAATGGCGATGGTCTCCAGATCCCGCAGCTCGCCCACCAGCACCACGTCCGGATCCTCGCGGAGCGCGGCGCGCAGGGCGTTCTTGAAGCTGTCGGTGTGGACGCCGACCTCCCGCTGATTGACCAGGCAGGAGCGGTTGGGGTGCACGAACTCGATCGGATCCTCGATGGTGATGATGTGGTCCGAGCGGGTCCGGTTGATGTGGTCCACCATCCCCGCCAGGGTGGTGGACTTGCCCGAGCCTGTCGGACCGGTGACCAGCACCAGGCCCTTGGGCAGGTGACAGAGGTCCAACAGCGCCTTGGACAGCCCCAGCTCCTCCGCGGTCTTGATGGTGTTGGGGATCTGCCGGATCACCGCGCCGATCCCCATGCGGTCCGCGAACACGTTCACCCGGAAGCGCGCCTCCGCCGTCTCGTAGGCGAAGTCGGTGTCCTTCTTCTTCTCCCAGTCCTCCCGGTTCCGCTCCGGGGTGATGGAGAACACCATCTCCTTGAGCCGGGTGGAGGTGAGCTTGCGGTACTCCGGGTCGGGGGTGATGTCCCCGTCGATCCGGTACACCGGCACATTCTCGCTGCTCAGGTGCAGGTCGGAGGCCTTGCGGGCCAACATCGCCGAGAGCAGCTGCAGCATCGCCGCCTGGGCATCGGCCGCCGGCGCCATCGGGACCGCCAGCGGCCTGGCCTGCTGGGTCACTGGAAGCACCCGCAGCGCCGGCGCGGGGGCAGGCGCGGGGGGAGTGACCGGCAGCGCCACGAACTCTCCCCGCCGGGGAATAGGCAGCGGCTCGGGGTTGAGGGTCACCAGCTCGTCGGCGCTCTGTGCCAGCGGAGCATCGGAGGGCTGGGCGTTGATCAACCCCATCGCGCCCTCCGACTCGGAGGAGCCCTCCGGGGCCGGCACCAGGGTCGCCCGGACCTTGTCTCCCCACTTGTCGAAGCGGACCAGCACCGGACCCGAAGGAGAGGTGTAGGGAAAGCGGGCGGTGCCGTCGCGGGGGAAGCGATCCTGCATCGCCGCAGGAAGGATCTCGGCGATCGCCGCCACCACCTGCGGGGTGCTCAGCGCGCTGCGAAGGATGTCCACCTTGCTCCGGTGCAGCTTCACGAAGGGGATGGTCCCGGTCTGAAGGACCAGCTCCAGCCCCGAGGCGCGGTAGAGACGTTCGATCGCAATGTCCAGACGGGCCATAGGGTCGGACCCGGCTGCAAGCCACAGGCCCAGCACGTCTTCTCTCTGGGCCAGGGCCGGAGGCCCCCACCAACAGGGGGGTCCAAACGTACCCCGCGGGCTGGAATCACCCGGGCCGCTCAGCGCAGCTGCGGGTCGGCGGCGCCCGGCGGCGCCTCCGGAGTCGAGCCCGACGAGGTGACCTTGAGCCCGAGGATCGCGATCAGCAAAAGGGCCAAAAAGCCAATCCGGGCCGGAGTCACCGGCTCCCGGAACAGGACGATTCCCAGGATCGCCGCCCCCAGGGCACCGATTCCCACCCACACCGCGTAGGCGGTGCCGATGGGCAGGGTCCGCGCCGCGAAGGACAGCAGCACCAGGCTGGCGGCGATGGTGACGCCCACCAGCACACTGGGCACCGGGCGGGTGAAGCCGTCGGTGTACTTGAGGCCCACCGCCCAGGCGCACTCCAGCAGCCCGGCGATCAACAAGAGAATCCACGCCGACATCAAAAACTCCTCCCAAGAAGCGCAGCCGCCTACGCCGCGTTCAACCACTGCTCATACGCCTCGAACCCGTACCACCTCCCCAGGAAGTCCTTCACCAGGTCGGCGGCGTCCTTGGACCCGCCCGGCTCAAGGATGGCGCGTCGGTAGCGGGTGGCGGCCTCGCGGTCCATCAGCCCCTGGTGCTTGAACACAGTGAACAGGTCCTTCGCGATCACCAGGCTCCACATGTACGTGTAGTAGATGGCCGAGTACCCATCCAGGTGGCCGAAGGAGAGATGGAAGAACGTCCCGTCGATGAAACGGAACGGGGTGTAGCGCTCCTGCATCTCCTTCACCAACCGGGTGCTGTCCAGCGCTCCCGGATCGCGTTGATAGAGGTTGAGGCTCAGCGCCGCGTAGAACATCTGCTGGCGCACCCACAGCCCCTTGCCGAACTCGTCGGCCTTCTTCATCCGCAGCACCAGCTCCGAGGGGATGGGCTCGCCGCTCTCCACGTGCCGGCCAAAGGACTGCAGGGTGGCAGGGTCCCAGGCCCACTCCTCCAGCATCTGCGAGGGGGCCTCCACGAAGTCCCACTCGGTGCGGACCCCGGAGAGTCCGGCCCAGCGGGTGTTGCCGCCCAGGATGTGGTGCAGCAGGTGGCCGAACTCGTGGAAGAAGGTCTCCACGTCTCCGTGCTCCATCAACGCCGGCTCGGCGCCGGGGAGGGGGAAGTTGCACATCAACACCCCCTCCGCAAGCCGCTGCCCCCGCTTCCCGCTGGTGAGGGTGAACTGGGCGGCGTGCTTGTACTTCCCCTCCCGGGGGTGCATGTCCAGGAAGAAGCGGCCCAGCAGGGTGTCCCCCTCCAGCACGTCATAGGCCTCCACCTCCGGATGCCACACCGGCGCCTCGGGGACGTGCCGGTAGGTCAGCCCGAACATGCGGGCGGTGGTGTCCAGCACCCCCTGCTTGACCCGGGTGTACTCGAAGTACTGGCGGGCGGCCTGGGCGTCGTAGCCGTAGTCCTCGGCGCGGATCCGGTTCTCCAGGTGGGGCTGATCCCAGGGATTGACCCGCTCGGCGCCGGGGGTCTCCTTGCGCTTCCGCTCCAGCAAAGTGGCGTAGTCGCGGCCGGCACGCGCCTGGGCCGCGCTGGCGATCTTCTCGATGAACTCCCCGGCCGCCTGCGCCGAGCGGATCATCTTGTCCTCGGTCGCGTAGGCCGCCCAGCTGGGGTAGCCCAACAGGGTGGCCAGCTCGTGACGGCCGGCGACCAGCCGGTCCAACACCGAGAGGTTCTTTGGATGGGCGCGCTGCCGGTAGACCCGCCACAGCGCCTCCCGCGCCGACCCGCTCCTGGCGTAGGTCATGAACGGCACGTAGTCCGGAGAGTCGGAGGTGATCCGCACCTTGCCGTTGGCCTGGGGCTTGTGGTTCCGCACGTAGTCCTCGGGCAGCCCGTCGAGGTCCGCGGGGTCCAACTCCACCCAGCGGACGTCCTCGCGGATGTTGCGGTCGAACTCCTGGCCGATCTTGACCAGCTCCTCGTTCAGCGCCCGGACCCGCTCCCGGGTCGGCTGATCGCGGTCCACGCCCGCCCGACGGAAGTCCCGCAGCACCTTCTCCACCCACTTGCGGGTGGAGGCGTCCTGACCGGAGAGGTCGAGCGCCGAGAGCGCGTCGTACACCCCGCGGTCCAAGGAGATCTCGGTGGCCAGCTTCTCCGCCTGCTGCTCGCACTCCTCCGCGTGCTGGCGCATCGCCGCCTCGGGGTGGGCATTGCGCACCACGCTGGCCCGGGCGGCGGTGTCACTGACCGCGGCGGTGGCCTCGTCGTAGGCCTCCAGCGCCCGGAGGGGATCGCGGGGAGCGGCCATCGCCTTGAGGGCGGCGATCCGTTCCCGCGCGCCGTGGAGGGCCTCGTCGGCAGAGCGGCGGTAGTCGGTAGGGGTGGCGGTGACCAGCTTCGAGGCGTCGGGGACCAGGGCCATGGCCTCCTCTCTAACGGCCGCCGGACCTCCGGCAAAGCGTTGCCATCACCGCTGACCACTACTCGACCGGGCAGCCGCTCCACTCAGGGTGCCGACCTCCGGGTCCCTCCCACCGCCCCCCTGGCTCCCCAGCCGGAATAGTCCAGCGGCGCGCCGGTGAAGTCGTAGGCATCCAGGCTCCAGCCACCGTCGCGGGATCGCAGCAGGTACAGCGCCGGCCCATCGAACACCGCCGCGCCCAGCTGGCCCCCTCCTTCCAGGGGACAGTGCAGATACTCGTTGCCCTCGAAGAACCCCTGCAGCAACAGCTGGGGAGTCCCGCCGTCGGGGGCACGTTGGGTCAGCAGCGCCACCCCGCCGTCGACGTTCACCCACTGCGCCACCGAGCCGGGAGTCTGGGCGGGGATCACCTCCGCCCGCCACAGCACCCCCGCGTCCTCGGCGACGAAGGACCGCACCCACAGCCCCTGCTCCTCCTGGGCGCAGGGTTCCACGAACGGGGTGGTGCAGGAGCGATACAGGGAGAAGGACGCGGTGCGGGTCAGCAGCACGAACTCCCCCTGCGGATGGACCGGCTCGCCGGCCGCGCCTGCGTCGGACAGCAGCGCCTGCCCACCGCCGTCGCTTTGCAGCAGCAGCGCTCCTCCCACCAGCAGCCGCCCCAGGCCCACCGCCACGCCCCCGCCGGTGGTGACGTCCAGCTTCCAGTCCGTCCACAACGACCCGGCATCGGGGGTCACCCGCGAGACGAACCCGCCCGTCACCGCGAGGTAGAGGCCGTCCTCTCCGTCCAGCACCAGCTGCGGCGGTTGCCAGGTGTCCTCCAGCACAAAGTCCTGGCCGGTCCCGCCGTCGGGCGGCAACAGCCTCAACCACGGACGCTCCGGGAGTCCGCCGTCCGCCTCACCGCCGTCCGCCGGTCCGCCGTCTCCGCCGTCTCCGCCGTCTCCGCCGTGGCCGGCTCCCGGCAGAGAGAGCCACAGCGCTCCCCCGGTAGAGATGGCAAAGCCACCCGGGCCCGGCTCCTCCATCGGATGGCTGGCCAGCAGCGCGCCGGTGTCCGGCGAATACAGCTCCACCGCGTCCCCGGCGCTCACCCACACGCCGGTGGCGGTTCCTCCCAGGACGCGCCGGGTCCGCCCATCCGGGTGCGGAGCCAGGAAACGTTCGAACCCGTTGAAGGTCCAGGAGGCCAGCGCACACCCCGCGTCCTCGGAGCAGAGTTCGGTGAACAGGTTGCCCTCTACCGCGACCAGCAGCGGATCTCCGCCCGCCGCAGGCCCGGGGCCGGAGGGCACCGCCAGGGAGAAGCTGGGAGACAGCTCTCCCGCATCCGGACGAACGCAGACCTGCGCCTGGCAGGTGCCCTCCCCCTGGCAGGGAGAAGGCGGTGCGCAGGGGAAGCCCTCCGGGGTCGGAACCTGCGCGCAGGCGCCGGCGATGCAGAACGCCCCCTGCTGGCAGGTGAAGTTGCCGCAGGCGGAGAAGTCCGGCGCGGGGGCGAACCCGCATCCAACCTCCGAGTCGCAGACCGCCACCTCGCAGGCCCGGCCCGGAGCAGGGCAGCGGACCGGGCGGTGCACGCAGCCCAGCTGGGGCGAGCAGGTCCCATCGGTGGTGCAGAGATTGAAATCATCACAGGAGCGAAGGTCTCCCACGCAGGCTCCGGCCCGGCAGGTGGTGTTCTCCAGGCACAGGTTGTCCGATTCACAAGGCAGGTCATCGGAGACCACCATCTCCACGCAGCGGTCAGTCTCCAGATCGTAGGTCGAGTTCCGGCAGGGCACGGCGGTGCGGCAGTCCAGCGGTCGCACCCCGGTGCCTCGCACCTGCACTGCTTGCGCGGCGGCGTCTCCAAGGAGCACCAGTCGGTCCTCCACCTGGACGTCCCCGGCCATGAAGGTCAGCTCGAAGCTCACCTGACCTCCGGCGGGGAGCTCCACCGAAGGGGGGGCGAAGAAGGGCGGCGAAGTGGTCACCCTCACCGTCTGCGCGAACCGGCTGGCGCTGACCAACCGCACAGTGGCGCTGACGCGGCTGCCTTCCAGCACCCGGCCAAAGTCGATCTCCCCCGGCTCGGCGCGGAAGGTCCCCTGATCATCGGAGATTGGGATCCACTCCTCGCACCGGCAGCCGGTGACCACGGTCAGCGCCAGGGCCACTGCCGGAAGGAGCTGACGGAGGAGGCCTCTCATCTCCGTAGCATTCTGGACGAATCGGGCGCCCACCGCCCAGAAGGGAGGCGCCGGGCAGCCCTCACTGGGCGGCGCGCCGCTTCTGCAGGAACCGGACGGCCAGGGCCAGCGCCACCACCGCCAGCAGTCCCAGGGCGGCGGACTGATAGCGGGCCACCAGCGCCACCAGCGCCTCGGCGTTTCCGCCCAGGGCGATGCCCAGCCCCATCACCACCGCGGTGTGGGCGGCGGCAGAGATCGCGCCGCAGACCAGCACCTTCCCCACCGGCATGTGGGACATCCCCGCGGCCACGAAGAACAGCCCGCGCACCCCGGGGATGAAGCGGTTGAGCAGCAGGAGCAGGATCCCCCGCTTGCGCATCTTCTCCTCCACCGCGTGCAGCTGCTGCAGGGAGATCCCCAGGATTGTCTTATGGGCCAGCCGCCGCTCCATCCGGGTGTCCAACCACTTGCCCAGATAGAAGTTCGCCGCCGCGCCCAGCACGCTCCCGGCGGTCACCGCCAGGAACACCAGCCACCACGGCTTATCGCCGCGCACCGCGTACACCCCGCCCAGCAGGACCACGGTGTCCCCGGGAAAGGGCGGCACCAGGTACTCCAGGGCGGCAGCCGCGGCCAGCAGGGCGTAGGCCACCGGCCCGACCTGCGAGATCAACGAGTCCAGCCACTCAACCATCGGTCCTCAGCGGAGGCCCACTCCAATATCAGGGTCTTGGGGGGGTGCACGATCAAGTTGGGCGCGCCGGCCGTGGCCATTCGGTGTCTCGCATTCGGCGGGGGAGCGAAGGCTGAGGGCCCAGCGCGGGCCTCCCTCAGGAGTGTTCCGGCTGTCGGGCGCTTTCTCGGTGTGCCTGCTTGATGGCCTCCGTAAGAGTGTTGGGGACCTGGGGCATGATCAGATGGAGGCCGCCGCGCGGTTCAGCGGACTGACGCGGCTCAAGGTGTCGGTCTTCTTCGCGCGCCGAGGGCCGGTGGGCAGCGTTCGGTGGTCTGCGGGGCGCGGCGGGGCGGAGCATCGAGCGCGACACGGATTGCTTCGTGGAAGCGACGCCCGGCGGTGCGGAATG
>JALYOC010000105.1 GCA_030857095.1 Myxococcota bacterium
CCCGAGCCCGGTGAGACCCCGCTCAAGGACTTCTTGAAGCTCAAGCAGGCCGAGATCGAGCGCAGCTTCATCATCAAGGCGCTTTCCAAGACCGAGGGCAACGTCACCCGCGCCGCCAAGCTGCTGCAGATCAGCCGCAAGTCGCTGCAGACCAAGATGAAGGAGTTCGGGCTGCGGGACGCGGCGCCGGACAAGGACGAAGAGGATTGAAGCGTCCCTTCCGCCTCGCGGCCGGGCAACCACACGTCACATCCAAGATTTCTCCCGAAGTCCAAAGAGAAATAACCCCCGGACGCTCAGCGTTCGCCGACCACCCATGCGACCGAACATCACTCTGGGAGAATCCCGAAAGAAGTCCAGGCTTGCCCCCCTGCTGGGCGTGTCGCTGCTGGCGGGGCTGATCGCCGGCGGCGTCTACTGGTACCAACACCGCGCCGAGAAGCAGGCGCAGGTGGAGGTCGCGCAGGCCCAGGCCGCCGCCGCCCAGGCCGCCCTTCCCCCACCCGCCCCGGTGCTCCCGCCTTCCCGGGACCAGCTGCGCGCCCAGGCCGGATTGAAGCTGGCGGCGATGGAGATCAACGGTCCCCTGGAGACCGCGTTTGTCTCCGCGGTCGGCGCGGTGGGCCCCGCGCTGGCCCAGGTGGTCAACCGGACTCTGGTCTGGTGGATCCAGGTCCCCAACGAGATCTTGCGCGGGGACAGGCTGGAGGTCCTCTACGAGGAGCGCGCCAACGAGGAGCCGCTGGTCCACGCGGTGCGCTTTGCCAGCAACAAGACCGGCCAGACCCACCTGGCCTACCGGTTCCAGCCGGAGGGTTCGCCCCACGCCCGCTACTACCTGGCGGACGGGAACGAGCTGGAGCTGCGGCTGGAGTCCTCCCCGGTGGACGACTACGAGCAGATCACCTCCCTGATCCGCGATGGCCGCAAGCACAAGGGCGTAGACTTCAAGACCCCGGTGGGGACTTTGGTTCGGGCACCCTTCGACGCGGTGATCACCCGCAAGAACTGGAACTTCCGCTCCAACGGCAACTGCCTGGAGCTGGACGAGGTCGGCGGCTCGCGCCAGGCGCTGCTGCTCCACCTGGACGTGCTCCCCTCGAATCTGAAGGTGGGCCAGCGGCTCTCCCGCGGACAGGTGGTGGCCCACAGCGGCAACAGCGGGCGTTCCTTCGCGCCCCACCTGCACTACCAGCTGATGCGCGGCGAGGACCGGGTGCTGGACCCCTTCGAGTCCCACCGCTCCTTCCGCAAGCAGCTGGCGTCGGGGCACCTGCCCTCGCTGAACCAGCAGATCGCCCGGCTGGACGCCCTTCTGGCGCCCTGAAGTGCACGATTTCTTGACACCCCAAACAGCCGCGGGTACGGTCGGACGCAAATTCGCAACAGTTCTGCGTACTTAGCTCTACTGACTGCGAACACATCGAGGGGCTGCCGCCGGCCATGCCGGTGGTCCGGTTCGGCGGCCCCGGAGGTCTGATGCGCCCGGTGACTCGCGTCTTCGCCGTCCTTCTCGCCTCGCTGGCCCTCGTGCCGACCGTTGCATCCGCCGCGGAGGTGACTCGTGTCGCCTCCTCCTTCGAGGACAAGGATCCCTTCGACCTGTTCATCGACGTGGGGTTTGAGCGGGTGCAGACCCGGATGCTGATCTCCCGGGAGCGCCACACCGGCACCGAGGTCGCCCTCCTCCCGGAGCTGCGCTACACCGGGGTGGACACCCGGCTGAACCTGGACCTGCACATCGGGCTCTGGCACGACGTGGAGTTCACCTTCGGGCTGCCAATCGACTTCGCGGACAACGAGACCTGGGCGTTCGCCTCCGGTCGCAACGTGACCAACTCCACCGTCACCAACGAGTGCCTGCAGGCCAACGGGCAGCTGCTGGACCCGAACTGCGGCACCACCGGGGTGGGAGCCACCTCCCTGTTCCCGATCTCCCAGACCACCCCCGCCCAGACCTTCCGCGGCGGGATCGGCAACCTGCGCTTCGGGCTCAGCTACGCGCCCTTCAACCAGAACAACGACGACACCAAGCCGATGTGGGTGGTGGGGCTGAACTACGAGGCCCCCACCGCGACCAAGCTGGATCCCTACCTGCTCACCACCGCCGACACGCGAGGGAGCATCGGCGACCGGCACCACAAGTACACCTTCTTCACAGCCTTCTCCCGCAAGATGGGGATCGCGGACCCGTACTTCCGCGCCTACTACACGCTGCCGTACAAGGGTCCCCAGTGGTACTCCAACTGCGACCACCGGGATCCGACGGTGCTCTCCTACCCGCAGAACTGCAGCACCGATGCGGGGGCCCAGTGGACCCGCGCCGAGACCGGGCTCCAGCTGCCACACAAGGTGGGGATGGTCTTCGGCTCCGAGTTCCTGGTCTACGACATGCCTGAGAAGACACAGCGGATCGCCCTCGATGTTCGCGGCGTCACCGACTACGTGGGCAAGGGCCGCTACTACAATGAGCTCTCCGGGGTGCTGCGGAAGATGCTCTACACCGGCGACTACCTGAAGTTCGGCGGCCAGCTGGCGATCAACGCCCTGGCCTCGGACTACGTGAGCGTCAAGGCCTCGGCCACCCTGCTCTACCACACCGATCACTACCTGACCGATGAGGCCCGGGGCGTGGATCTCAACGACGACCAGGTGGTGGACATCATCCCCGACGGCTCCGGCAACGCCCCGGAGGTGAACCCCAACTTTGACTTCCGCTTCGACGAGACCTCCCGCCGCTTCCGGGCCTCGCAGATCAACGAGTTCAAGATCGACATCACCGCCACCTTCGCGTTCTAGGCGGTGATCAAAAAGGGGACAGGCAACATCTCCCCCGGGGCGGCGCCCTCACTTCGTGGCGGGTTCCCAGGGGAAATGTAGCCTGTCCCCTTTTTACTTCTTCAGCGACAGCCCCAGCCGGTAGACGTCCCCGCCGCTCCAGCTGGCCCGCTTGGCCAGCTCGGTGGAGAGCGGCTTGAGCTTCTCGCCCCGGTCCAGGCCTTCCTGGAGCGCTGCTCGCAGCTCCTCTTCGGTCCAGCGGGTCTCCCCCACCCGGCCCTCCACCAGCACCACCACCTCGCCCAGGACTTCTGCGCCGGCGTAGCGCTGCACCAGCTCCGGGAGGGTCCCCCGCACCAGCTCCTCGTGCAGCTTGGTCAGCTCGCGGGCCACGCAGGCCCGGCGGGCGCCGAAGATCGCCTGCAGATCCTCCAGGGTCTCTCCCACCCGGCGCGGGGACTCGTAGAGCACCAGGGTGGCGCTCAAATGGCTGACCTCCTCCAGGATGGAGGTGCGTTCGGGCCCCTTGCGGGGCAGAAAGCCCAGGAAGTGGAACCGCCCGGTGGGCAACCCCGAGGCACAGAGGGCGGCGATCACCGCCGAGGCGCCGGGGATGGGCACCACCTGGATCCCCCGCTCCACCGCCTCGGCCACCAGCTTCTCCCCCGGATCGCTGATCGCCGGGGTCCCCGCGTCGGTCACCAACGCGCAGTCCTCGCCGGCGGCCACCCGATCCAGGATCCGCCCCGCCCGCTCTCCCTCCGCGAAGGCCGGCAGGCTGACTGTGTCCTTCTCGATCCCGAACCGGGAGAGCAGCACCCGCGAATGCCGGGTGTCCTCGCACACCACGAAGCCCACCTCCCGCAGCACGTCCAGCGCGCGCGAGGTCACGTCTCCCAGGTTCCCGATCGGCGTGGCCACCACGTACAGCGTCCCCATCACATCCCCGCGTCGAAGGCGTTCTCCAGGTGCTCGACCGCCGCGCCCGGCCCCTGCCCTATCATGGCAATCACATCAAAGCGCAGGGCGCGGCCGGTGATCCGGTGGGCCACAAGGTAGTGCAGGGCCGCCTTCACCACCCGGCGCTGCTTGGAGAAGGTGATGGTCTGGGAGGGATCCCCCCACACCGCCCTGCTGCGCATCCGGACCTCCACGAAGCAGAGGATGCCGTCTCGCTGCGCGACGATGTCCAGCTCCCCGTACTTGCAGGCGAAGTTACGGGCCTCGATCTGGTAGCCGTGCGCCACCAGGTGGTCCACCGCCGCCTGCTCCGCCGACTGCCCCAACTCCCGCCGCTGCTGGCGCTCCGCCATGGCATCCCCCTTTGGGTGTTCAGGGAAGGATGATGCCGCGGGGGTCCGACTAACCGGGCAGCTGGGCGTCCGCCGCCTGGGCGAAGGCGGGATGGGAGGAGAGGTGGATCACCTGGGTCAAGGTGCCCAGGTGTTTGATCATCCGCGCCAGCAGCGGGTACTTGGACTCCTCCACCGCAAGTCCGTCTTCGATCAGCACCGGCACCTTTTGCCGGGCGCTGACCTTCTCGATCAGCGTCAACCGCAGCGACAGGTACAGCAGATCCAGGTCCCGGGGCGGCAGGGCCCCCGCCGCGCTCCTGGCCCCGCCTGCCAGCAGCGCGGTTGCCCGGCCGGTCAGATCGAACTCCACCCCCATCACCCGCCGGTCGGACAGCGCCGCCAGGTACTGGGCGATCCGGTCCTTTGCCCCCGCGGCCAGGGTGGGCAGATCGCTTTGCAGCAGGTCCGCGGCGGCGGAGAGCAGCGGCCCACAGGGGTCCTCCAGGGGCTCCCCCGCTGCCGGGGCGGCCCCCAGCGCCGGGGCGGCCGGCGCGGCGGTGGCGCCCGCCAGGGCCAGCTGGATCGACTCCCGGGTGCGGTTCAGCTCGCGCTCCACCTCCCGCGCGTCGCGGACGTAGCTGCC
This sequence comes from Myxococcota bacterium, assembly GCA_030857095.1. GTDB lineage: Bacteria > Myxococcota > Myxococcia > Myxococcales > Myxococcaceae > JALYOC01. The sequence continues at coordinate 4,717 of JALYOC010000105.1, forward strand.
CTTCACCAACAGCTGGGCGTTGAGCGTCTCCTGCTCCCGCTGCAGCTTGTTCTGGGCCGCCATCGCGCCCAGGTACTCCGGGTCCTGCTCGTAGGCTGCCAACTGCGCCCGGTAGTCCTCCACCTTCATCAGCAACAGCGGCTTGCGCCCCAGGACCTCGATCAGCTCCGCGGGGCTGGAGACGTCCATCGCCCCCAGGGCCTGGCGGACCACCCGGGCCTCGCTGTCGAAGTCGTCGCGGATCTTCTTCTCCCGCGAGGCGCGCATCCCGCCCCGGCGGGTGGTCTTCTGGGAGTCGGCCTTGTCGTCCACGTAGCGCAGCGCCAGCAGCGCGGCGAAGGAGAAGGCGGGGATGTCCAACAGGGCAACGTAGCGTGCCGTCCCCTCCAGGAAGATCCCCAGCCCCAGGAACAGCACTCCGGCGCCCAGGGCCCCCCAAAAGCGCTGGTCCCCGGTCAGCGGGGGCACGAAGGCGGCCTCCTGCGGCTCGGCGTCGGAGGCCGGGGCCTCCGCCTCCAGCCGGGCCAGCTGTTCGTCCCGGCGGGCCTCCAGCTGCGGGTACTGCGAGGCGCGCTCCAGGATGTCCGCGGGCAGGCCGAACTTCTCCGCGCTGGGCGCGCCCCCGTGCTCCTGCCTCGCCTGGGCCAGCGCCGCCTTGAGGCCGTCCGCGCCCTTGAGCCTGGACTCCAGCTCGAACAGCTGGGAGGCCATCCCGTCCAGCTTGAACTGCAGGTCCTCCACCTCCTTGGCCAGTTGCAGCTCCTCCTCCAGCCCGCGCAGCTTCTCCTGGGCTGCGCGGACGTCACTGGCGGGAAGCACCGCCTGCGCCGAGGGCAGCCCGGCGGAGGACAGGGCGGGCCCGCTGGCGCCGGGGGCCGGACGGGCGGCCGGCTTGGGCCGACGGCTGGGCAGCTGCGCGGTGGTGAAGGTGAACAGCCGTTCGAAGGAGCCCCGGCTGGGGAACCCGGCCTGGCCGCGGAGGAACTGGGCCATCTCCCCGCTGTCCTCGGTGATTACCTCGTAGGCGCCGGCGGCCTTGTTCAGGCGCGAGAGGTTCCCCTGCCCCCCCAGGGCGCGCATCAGCCGGTAGGTGGTCTGATCGTTTCCCAGCAGGGTCAGCGCCACCTTGGCCTTCTGACCGGGCACCGCGAAGGCGGCGTCCTCTCCTCGACCGTCGGGATAGCACAGCGCTACCACCAGCCCAGCCAGCGGTGCGGGAGCGGCGGCGGGAGTCTGGATCAGCAGATACCCGGGCTTGAGCGCGGCGCGCACCGTCGGCGAGAGGCCACGGACGTTCTGGGCGGCAAGCTCGAGCAGGTACATGTCCGCCGCAGTCTAGGCCAGTTGGCCCGGGTAACGAGCCGGAACTTCCAGTCGCAGGCGCAAGGTTCCCGTCACGGGAAACGCACGCGGGCCAGGGGCGAACGCCGGAGGCATCCTGCCCGTGGCCCACGACACGCACCGCCTACCCAAAGCGGGCGGCGATGCGGCCGGAAACGAGGGTAAAGCACCGGAGACCCCATGGAGGGGGGCCCCGCCGGAACTACTCGGCCTTGGGGGCCTTGGGGGCCTTGGGCGCGCCGGCCACCGGACGATCCTCGTCCAGGGTGTCGATGCGGGAGGCCTTGCCGCGCAGACCGCGGAGATAGAACAGCCGGTTGCGGTTCACCTTGCCGCGCGAGAGGACTTCGATCTTCTCGTAGCGGGGGCTGTGCAGCGGGAAGATGCGCTCCACGCCGACGCCGTAGGAAACCTTGCGCACGGTGAAGCTGGAGCGGTTCTGCCCCTTGGTCTTCCGGATCACGATCCCCTCGAAGGGCTGGACGCGCTCCTTCTCGCCCTCCTTCACCTTCCAGTGAACGCGAACGGTGTCGCCCGTCTTGAAGGGGCTGACGTCCTGGCGGATCTGCTTGTTCTCGACGTACTCGAGCAGGCTGCTACGCATGACGAAAATACTCCGTGCTTCTATGGAAAAGAGCGGGCGTACCTACCAGAGAGGTCCCCGCCGTACAAGCATCCAGAAGGGCTGGGGGTTCCCCGGGGTCGATTTAGAGCTCGTCCTCCCGCAAGCCCAGCAGCTTGCGATCCGCCACCGAGAGCTCCAGGCGGGCAAACAGGTCGGGGCGGCGCTCGCGGGTCAACCGCAAGGCGTGCCAGCGCCTCCAGCGGGCGATCCGGGCATGGTTCCCCTCCTGCAACAGCGCAGGCACCGCGGCGCCCCGGAACTCCGGTGGGCGGGTGTACTGGGGGTACTCCAGCAGCCCGTCCTCAAAGGACTCGCTGCCCGCCGAGCCCAGGTTGCCCAGCACCCCGGGCACCAGGCGGGCCATGGCGTCCACCACGATCAGCGCCGCCAGCTCTCCGCCGGTGATCACGTAGTCTCCCACCGAGATCTCGCCGTCCAGGTGGGCCAGGGCCCGCTCGTCGATCCCCTCGTAGCGGCCGCAGATCAGGATGATCCCCGCCGGGTCCGCCGCCAGGGTCCGCACCCGGGCCTGGGTCAGGGTGGGGCCGCGGGGGCTGAGCAGATAGGCCTTGGCGCCCGGCAGCCTGGCCCGCGCGGCCTCCACTGCCCCCACCACCGGCTCCACCTTCATCACCATCCCGGCGCCCCCTCCATAGGGGGTGTCGTCGGCGATCTTGTGCTTGCCGGCGGTGAAGTCGCGCAGGTCGGTGATCCCCACCGAGACCAGGCCGCGCTCCTGTGCCTTGCCCAGGATGCTCTCGGCCAGGTAGCCGGAGATCATCCGCGGGAACAGGGTGAGGACCTCGGCGCGCAGCACGGGCTACTCGTCCAGTTCGTACGGCTTGACCACCAGCCGGCCGGCGGCCACGTCCACCGAGACCACGAAGTCGTCGGCGAAGGGCACCACCAGCTCCCCCCCGCCCTCCTTGCGGATCACCAGATTCGGCACCGGCCCGGTCTCCCAGATCTCCTCCAGGGTCCCCAGCGCGTTGCCCGCCTCGTCAAAGGCGGCCAGGCCGATCAGGTCGCCCTGGAAGAACTCGTTCTCCGCCGGGGCGGTCAGATCCTCGCGGAACACCAGCACCGCGGAACCGACCAGCCTCTCCGAGGCGCTGCGGCCCCGGACCCCCTGGAAGACCAACAGCACTTCCTTGGGGGTCTCGCGCACCGACTCGATGATCAGGGTCTGCGGAGCCCCGCCGCCCTTGGGCTTGATCAGGACGCGCCGGACCTCGTGCAGCGCCTCCGACCCGGGGTCGAACAGCTTCACCCCCACCTCGCCGGTCAGTCCATGGGCGCGGTTGACGTAGCCGACCTGCAGGTGCGGTTCGAGCGGCGCCACGATCAGGAAGCAGGCGGCGGCGAGATCTGGGACTTCTTGTCGTCCAGGACCTCCAGCCGGGCCTTGAGCCCCTGGCGGTGCGCCAGCGAGGTCAGCAGCGAGCGCATCGCATTCACGGTGCGGCCATCCCGGCCGATCACCTTGCCCACGTCGTCCGGGGCCACCTTGAGCTCAAGGAGCTTGCCGCCCTCATGATCCGAGGTGCGCAGCTCCACGAGCTCCGGGTTGTCCACCAGGGATCGCGCCAGGTACAGGACCAGAGCTTCCATGGTGGCCAGGGAAGCGACTACGCCTTGGTGACGGGGGCGGCGGCGGCGGCGGCCTTGGAGGCGCGCTTGATCAGCCCGGCCACGGTCTCGGAAGGCGTGGCGCCCTCCTTCAGCCAGTGCGCGAGGCGCTCCTGGGCGAACTCGATCTTGGGCGGATTGAGGTTGGGGTCGTACGCGCCAATCGCCTCAATGAACTTGCCATCCCGGGGGTTACGCGAGTCGGTCGCGACCACGTGGTAGTACGGCTTCTTCTTGGCGCCAGCGCGGGAGAGACGGAGGACGACGGCCATGGTGTTGCTCCAGATTTCAGTTCGGTCGAATGAAAGGGAGGCGGCTTCTAGCCGCTTCCCGACAGATTTGTCAAGCAAGGACGCACCCTTACCCACGTGCGTCTAGCCCGGAGGGGAACTCCCCGCTCCGAGCGGTACTTCCGGTCCCCCCACCGGCGTCATCGCCGGTTGGACGACCACGTTGGCCAGCTGCCCGCAGGCCGCTGAGATGTCCCGCCCCCGGTTCTGCCGGATGAAGGCGGCAACATGCAAGCTGTCCAAAAGGGCCCGGAAGGCCTCCGCCCGGGTCCCGGAGGTGGTCTTGAAGCCCAGCCCGGGGTTTTCATTATAGGGGATCAGGTTCACCTTGGCCGGCAGATCCTTGACGATCTCCGCCAACCGGTAGGCGTCCTCGTCGGTGTCGTTGACCCCGGAGAGCAGCACGTACTCGAAGGTGATCCGCCGCCCCTGGCGCATCGGGAAGGCCTTACAGGCCTCGATCAGGTCGGCGATCTTCCACCGCTTGTTGATCGGCATGGTGGCGGACCGCTGCTCGTCGGTGGTGGCGTTCAACGAGATCGCCAGCTTGACCTCGGTCTCCGCTCCCAGCCGGGCGATCATCGGGACCAGCCCCACCGTGGAGACAGTGATGTGGCGGTGAGAGAAGTTGGGGCCATCCACCGACTGCAAGTTCTCCAGCGCCACCTTGAGGTGGGTGAAGTTGTGGAGCGGTTCCCCCATCCCCATGAAGACCAGGTTGGTCAGCGGGCGGTTGATCTCCAGGCCCTCGTTGGCCCGGACCTCGCGGTTCACCGCGTGGACCTGGGAGACGATCTCCCCGGGGGTCAGGTTCCGCAACAGGCCCAGGGTCCCGGTGGCGCAGAAGGTACAGCCCATCGCGCAGCCCACCTGGGTGGAGACGCACAGCGTCTTGCGCTCCGGGGAAGGCATGTAGACCGACTCGATCAACTTCCCGTCGCGGGTGCGGAACCGGTACTTGATGGTCCCGTCCACCGAGCGCTGCTCCAGATCCTTGTGGACCCAGATGATCTCCGCCCGCTCCTCCAGCGTCTGCCGGAGCGACTTGGACAGATCGGTCATCTCCGAGAACGAGGTCACCCCGCGCTGGTGCAGCCACTTGAAGATCTGCTTGGCGCGGAACGGCTTTTCGCCCAGCTCGCCCACGAACGCGGTCAGCTTCTCCTGGGAGAGGCTGAGGAGGTCCACCCTCTTGGAGGGCGGCGCGGGCGCCTTCTCGGGCGCCTCGATCTGGGCAATGGGCTCGGACATCTGCGTCCTCAAAACGAGAGAGCGGCCCATCTGCTTCCCACGGCCCGGGGAGCGAGTCAAAGGGCGGTCGGTTGGCGGCGCCGACCAGGCGGACGGGCGGGCGCGGACCACAGATGCAAACGGCCGGAGGCAGCTGGCGCCCCCGGCCGTTCGAAGTTCAGCGGAAGAGACCGCCGACTACCGGGTCCAGTCGTACTTCTGGACCTCGGTCTCGCGGAAGAAGTACGCGATCTCGTTCTTCGCGTTCTCCGCGCTGTCCGAACCGTGGACGGTGTTCTTCTCCACGTTGGTGGCGAAGTCCTTGCGGAGGGTGCCCGCCGCGGCGTTGGCCGGGTTGGTGGCGCCCATGATCTCGCGGTTGGCCAAGATGGCGTTCTCGCCCTCCAGGACCATCAGCAGGACCGGACCGGAGGTCATGAAGGTCACCAGGTCCTTGAAGAAGGGCCGGGCCGCGTGGACCGCGTAGAAGCCCTCGGCCTCCTTCTGGGACAGGTGGTGCATCCGCATCGCGACGGGCTTGAGACCCTTCTCCTCGAAGCGGGAGACGACCTTGCCGATGATCCCCTTCTCGAGACCGTCGGGCTTGATGATGGACAGCGTGCGCTCAGTGGCCATGGTTGTTTTTTCCTTGGGAAAGTGGCGCGCGCTTTTACGGAGAAGCCGCAAGGGGCGCAAGCGGCGCGGAATCGAAGCAGGCGGCCAATCAAGGGGGCTAGGCTGTCGGGCGTGACGACTCCCGCCCTCCGGGGGCTGTGGCAGGACCGGTTCATTCCGCAGGCGGTGCTGCTCTGCTCGGAGGACGCGCGCCGGCGCGCCCGGATCCTGGTCGGCTTCTGCTTCGCGCTGAGCGCAGTGGGCGCGATGTTCGCCCTGCTGGCCTTCTTCGCCTACCGGCTGCCGCTGGTGGGCGCGGTCACTTCGCTGGCCACGGTGGCGGTGTTCTCCGCCCCGCTGGTGTTCCGGGTCAGCGGGTCGGCGGATCTGGCCGCCCACCTGGTCTGCCTGGCGGTGGTGTTCCCCACCCTGGTGATCGCCGGCAGCATCGAAGGCCTCACCTCCCCCGCACTCTCCTGGCTGGCGGTGGCGCCGCTGCTCTCCGCGGTGATCGCCACCCGCCCGCGGGTGGGGGTGGTGTGGGCGCTGGTGGCGGTGCTGGGGATGGGGGCACTGTTCGCGCTGGACCGGGTGGGGCTGCTGCCCAACCATGAGCTGGATCCGATCACCCGGCGCTTCGCCTCCGGGATGAGCTACGCGTCGCTGGTGGTGGTGGTGCTGGCCTGGGTGATGATCAACGAGTCGCTGCGCGCACGCGCCAACCGCGAGCTGCAGCTGGCGCGCGAGCAGGCCATGCTCTCCGAGCGGCTGGCCGCGCTGGGCACCCTGGCCGCCGGGGTAGCCCACGAGATCAACAACCCGCTGGCCTACGTGCTGGGGAACGCCCAGCTGGCGGCGGAGACCCTGCGCGGGGGGGGCACGCTGGATGCCCGGGTCCGCGCCGAGCTGGCCGACCACATCAGGGAGATCGCCGAGGGGTCGGGGCGGGTGCGGGACATCGTCACCGACCTGCGGACCTTCTCCCGCGGAGAGGAGGACGGAGCCCGCAGCACCGAGCTGTGGCCGGTGATCGACAGCTGCATCCGGCTGCTGGGCTTCCAGCTGCGCCGCAAGGCCCGGGTGATCCGGGAGGTGGGCGCCACCCCGGCCGTGGCCGCCGCGGCCAGCCGGCTGGGACAGGTGTTCGTCAACCTGCTGGCCAACGCGGTGCAGGCAATGCCGGACCGGCTCCCGGAGGAGAACACGATCCGGATCTCCACCTCCACCGGCCCGTTGGGCGAGGCGGTGATCGAAGTGGAGGACAACGGGGAGGGGATCCCGCCGCAGCTGCAGGAGCGGATCTTCGATCCCTTCTTCACCACCCGTCAGGGCAGCGGCACCGGGCTGGGGCTGGCCATCTGCCATGCCATCGTCACCGGGGTGGGCGGACGCCTGGAGTTGGAGAGCCAGGTGGGAAGGGGCACCCTCTTCCGGTTGCACCTGCCCCCGGCAGAGGCCCCCGTCGCGCCCCAGCAGCTGACCCCGCCACCTCCGCCCCGGGAGGCGGAGCAGCGGCGCCCCCGGGTGATGGTGATCGACGACGAGCCCACCCTGTGCGCGATGGCCGAGCGGGCGCTGGAGGGGGAGTTCGAGGTGGTCTCCTTCTACGAGCCCACCGACGCGCTGGACCGGCTGCTCCACGGAGAGGGGCAGTGGGACCTGATCTTGTGTGACGTGATGATGCCGCTGCTGCGGGGGGACGAGCTGATCCGTCGCGCCCAGGCCCGCCACCCGGATCTCCCCCACCGGCTGATCTACATGACCGGGGGCACCCTGCAGGAGCGCAGCGAGCTGGTGAAGGACGGCGCCCGGCTGCTGCTCAAGCCCTTCGATCTGGGGCTGCTGCGCCGGCTGGCCCGGGAGGTCACCGAGGACCACCAGCAGCGCCAGAGAAGGGGCTGAGCCGCAGGCGCCTGGGGACCGCCGCGCATCAGAAACGGCAGAGGGCCGCTCCGGTCTCCCGGATGCGGCCCCCTCGCCTGAAGCAACCCTGATCGGGACGGACTACTTCTTGGCTGCTGCCCGCTTGACCGCTTCCTGCAGGGTGGTGCCCAGCTCGGCCGGGGACGCCGCCATCAGGATCCCGGCGGCCTCCATGGCCTTGATCTTCTCCGCCGCGGTGCCCTTGCCGCCGGAGATGATCGCGCCGGCGTGGCCCATCCGCTTGCCCTCGGGGGCGGACTGCCCGGCGATGAAGCCGGCCATCGGCTTTCTGACGTGCTTCTTCACGAACTCGGCGGCCTCCTCCTCGGCGCTGCCGCCGATCTCGCCGATCATGATGATCGCGTCGGTCTCCGGATCCTTGTTGAACAGGTCCAGCACGTCGATGAAGTTGGTCCCGTTGACCGGGTCCCCGCCAATGCCCACCGCCGAGGACTGGCCCAGGCCGAGGTTGGTCAGCTGGAACACCGCCTCGTAGGTCAGGGTGCCCGAGCGGGAGACCACGCCGATCCGGCCCGGCTTGTGGATGTGGCCGGGCATGATCCCGATCTTGCACTTGCTGCCGGGGCTGATCACCCCGGGGCAGTTGGGACCGATCAGCCGGATCCCCGGCTTGCTTTCCAGGTACCGCTTGGCCTTGACCATGTCGTTCACCGGGATGCCCTCGGTGATCACGATGATCAGCGCCACCCCGGCGTCCGCCGCCTCCATGATCGCGTCCGCCGCGAAGGGAGGCGGCACGAACACCACCGAGGCGTTGGCCCCGGTGGCCGCCACTGCCTCGGCCACGGTGTTGAACAGCGGGACCTTGTCCTCGAACTTGCCGCCGCCCTTACCGGGGACGACGCCGCCGACGACGTTGGTGCCGTACTCCATGCACTGCTTGGCATGGAACGATCCCGCCGAGCCGGTGATGCCCTGCACCAGCAACTTCGTGTCCTGATTGACCAGAATCGCCATGGTGCGCTCCTACAATGCCTTCACGGCGGCCACGGCCTTCTCAGCCGCCTGCCGCAGGTTGTCCGCGGGGGTGATCGCCAGCCCGGAATTGGCCAGGATCTTCTTGCCCGCCTCGACGTTGGTCCCCTCCAGGCGCACCACCAGCGGCACCTTGAGCTGGACCTCCTTCGCCGCGGCGACCACGCCCTCGGCGATCACGTCACACTTCATGATCCCGCCGAAGATGTTGACCAGCACGGCCTTCACCTCCGGATCCTTGAGGATCAGCTTGAAGGCCGAGGTGACCTTCTCCTTGGTGGCGCCGCCGCCCACGTCCAGGAAGTTGGCCGGCTTGCCGCCCACCAGCTTGATGGTGTCCATGGTGGCCATTGCCAGTCCGGCCCCGTTCACCATGCAGCCGATGTTGCCCTCCAGGGAGATGTAGGCCAGGTCGAACTCCTTGGCCTCCGCCTCCCGGGGATCCTCCTCGGCAATGTCCCGGTACTCGGCGATGTCCGCGTGGCGGTACATGGCGTTGTCGTCGAAGTTCAGCTTGGCATCCAGCGCCACCACGCCGCCGTCCTTGAGGATCACCAGCGGGTTGATCTCCACCAGCGCCGCGTCGGTCTCCATGTAGACGCGGTACAGCGCCCGGCAGAAGCCCACGAACTTGTTCACGGTGGGGCCAAAGAGGCCCAGCCCGAAGGCCAGCTTGCGGCCCTGGAAGTCCAAAAAGCCGACCGCGGGATCCACCGCCTCGCGCAGGATCTTCTCCGGGTGCTTGTTGGCGACCTCCTCGATCTCCACCCCACCCTCGCGGGAGGCCATGAAGGTGATGCGGGAGGTGGCGCGGTCCAGGGTCAGGCCCAGGTACAGCTCCTGGCCAATGTCCAACCCCTCCTCGATGTAGACCTTGTGGACCCTCTGGCCCTCCGGCCCGGTCTGGTGGGTCTTGAGCATCATCCCCAGGATCTTGGAGGCCCACTCCTTGGCCTCCGCCGGGGACTTGGCCAGCTTCACGCCGCCGCCCAGTCCGCGGCCGCCCGCGTGGATCTGAGCCTTGACCACGGTCACCTTGGTGCCCAGGTCCTTGGCCGCGCGCTCTGCCTCATCCGGCGAGTGCACGAGGATGCCGCGGGGCACCGGTACGCCGAACTTCTTGAAGATCTCTTTGCCCTGATACTCGTGGATTTTCATCCGGCCTCCGTAAGGGGTGGCCCTTGTCCATTGCGCGGTTCCGAAGGTCAAGCGGTTCGAACCTTGCCGCTCCGGAAAGAATCCGGGGGGCCCACGCTCCCTCGGGCGCCGCCTCCGGCGGAAACATCCCAGCTACTGGCAATCAGGTGTTTCGTTTTTGGGTGGAAAGTTCTAGGACTGCGGTCGCTGTTCGACCCCGGCCACCGTGCCGAGCTGTCAACCGCCTCCCCGGAGGCCCAACGCGCGTCGTCCCCATCCCGGGCGGCGCGCGTTGTCTTTTTCCAGGGGCTCAGCCGCCCGGGGAGCACTCCGGATCCCGCACCCGGATCATTGCGCCGGCCTCGGTGAACAGGAGCAGCTCCCGATTGGCCTCGACCAGCCGGTCCGCGGAGGGATAGTCCGGGAGGTAGAAGTACGGCGCCCAGGCCTCCTGCCAACCGTAGAAGATCAGCCCCGCGGGTGGCAGGCCGACTCCAGAGAGGTCCAGCGCCTGCCACTGCCCCTGCGGGCCGGCTGTGCCCTGAAGCCGGTACAGCGTGTCGCGGGTCAGCGCGTAGCCGTGGCCGCACAGCGCGGCGTAATCCAGGGCCTCGCCTCCGGGGATGGGGGGAGCGACCTGGACCCCGGAGGGCAGGCTGTAGACGCGTCCGTCGCTGTACCCCGCCCGCCCCCGCGGTCCGTCCGTCCACACCGCGGTGGGGATTCCGGGCGGGAGGTCAATCGGCTGGGCCTGCCACTGCTGATCGGAGCGCGCCTCGATCCGGTACACGCGCTCCTGGGCGATCACGTAGGCCTCCACCAGCAGTCCGCCGGAGGGAGAGGCGCTGACCGCCAGCGCGCTGACCTCGCCGCGCGGCTGCGGCACCAGGCGCGCGTGCAGCCTGGCCGGTCCTCCGTCGGGCAGCTGCGATTTCGGCGCGCCGGCCCACAGTGCATCCCCCACCGCCATCACCAGCACCTGCCCCCCGTCGGGCAGGCGCGCGCTCTGGGCGGGCAACTGGGTCCGCCGCGCGGCCTGCGTCCAGGCGGAGGCCGAGCCGCTGAGCACCGCGTCCGGTACCGGGTACTCC
>JALYOC010000116.1 GCA_030857095.1 Myxococcota bacterium
GCCGAGGCCAGCGCGTCCACCTGTCCCAACAGCGCCGCCGCCAGCGGGGCCTCCAGCAGCCGGACCAGCGCGTCCGCGGTCCGCCGCAGCACCATCGCCTCGCTGGCTGCGGAGAGCAGCGCTACCGCCAGCTCGTAGGTGCAGGCCTCCATCCCCGAGCGCGGGAGGATCTGCTCCGCCGGCCGGCTCTCCAGCGCCGGGGCCGCCTTGTCGCTGAGGGTAGCCCGGGTGGGCGGGTCGAACAGGAAGGTGGTGGTGCCCACCTGGAACTGGTCGCCCTGGGTCAGCGGCTGCGCCTGCTCGATCCGCTCGCCGTTGATCAGGGTCCCGTTGCGGCTGCCCAGATCCACCACCTGGGCCCGGCCGTCCTGGAGGAACACCCGGGCGTGCCGGCGGGAGACCTTCACGTCCTCCAGCGGGATCTCGCAGGAGGGCGAGCGGCCAATGGTGGCCTCCTCCCGGAGCTCGTACCGCCGTCCCGCCGAGGGACCTGTCAGCAGCAGAAGCGAGGGCATGGCTTTGCTGACCCTACATCGGCCGTTCAGCGTTCAGCAGCACCATCATCTCTTCCGGGTCCAGGGTCCGCCCCTCCTTGCCCAGGGCGATGGCGTTGACCTGCTCCTGATCGATCTCCACGTGCGCGCCCTTGCGCCACTCGGTGGTGTGGGTGGCGCCGTCCACCAGCTTGCCGATCACCTTGCCGTCCTCCCAGCCCACCACCTCCAGCCACAGCTGTTCGGTGAGCGGCTCGGTCTCCGGGTGGACCAGGAACGGGGCGCGGACCAGGAAGGTCATCGGCTCCATCAGCCCCTTGCGATCGAAGCGGGCCTTGAACATCGGCAGCAGCGCCTGGGACCGGGTGCGCAACTCCAAGGTCCGCTCGGCCGGCTCCTGCTCGAACCGCTCGTGGTAGGGCTTGAGTAGCTCGCTGAGGTTGTGCCGCCCGGTGGCGGAGACCGCGGTCAGGTAGTGGGCCTCGTGGCCCTCGAAGGCGTCCAGGGAGACGCCCAGCAGGCTGACCCGGGCCTCCTCCGAGGGCTGGACCATGAACCCGTCCCCCTCGCTGGTGGCGACCAGCGCCCGGGGGGCCGGCCCGTGACCGAAGGCCAGGTCGGTGCACAGCTCATGGACGAAGCTCTCCGCCGCCTGGAGATCGTTCTCCGAGAGGTGGAACACCTCCACGTCCCGGCTGCCGAACTTCTCCATCCCGTGCGAGTGCACCCACAGCGGGGTCTCCCCCTCGGTGATCTCCACCGCGTGGAGGTTCACGTGGTCGCGGATGTCGAAATCCAGCTCGGTGATCTCGGAGATGTCCTCCGCGTCATGGACCTTGGAGGCGGTCACATCCAACAGCACCCCGGTGACGTGCTCCAGGATGTTGCGCGCGCACCACAGCGCCTCGAACACCGCCAGCGACGGCTGCTCGGTGGCCTGAAACGCGATCCGGTAGGCGCCCCGGGCGGACTGCAGCATGGCGATCGCCTCCTCGTTCCCGGACAGCAGCTCCGGGTCCAGCTTGAGGGGGGTGGCGATCGGTTCGAAGCGCACCTCCACCACCGAGGTGTCGGTCTTCACCGAGAACGCCCAGGCGCCCTCGGCGGGGGTGAACTCCACCTCCTCCGCCTCGAAGCTGGCGCGCAGCGCCTCCAGGGGGGGCGTGTCGGCCTGCACCGAGGCCAGGATGTACACCTCTCTCAAAGGTGCTTCTCGATCTTCCGGAAGAGGTCCACGCGGTCCACCATGTCGGTGATGTAGTCCAGCTTGTCCGTGGAAAGGACCAGCACCGGGCTGAGTTTGTAGTCTTCGAACCACTCCTCGTACAACGCGTTGAGCCGCGTCAGGTAGGGGGTGGGGATCTCCTTCTCCATCTCCCGGCCCCGCAAAGCAATCCGCTGCTTGAGGGTCCGTACCGGGCACTTCAAGTAGATCATCAGATCGGGCGGGGTGAGCACCGAGACCACCGTCTGGTACAGCTCCCAGTACAGCTGGAAGTCGCGCTTATCGATGAACTTCTGCCGGGCCAGGTTCTTGGCGAAGATCTCCGCGTCCTCGTAGATGGTGCGGTCCTGGATCGCCGTCCCGCTGCCCTTCTCCAACTCGCGATGGAGGCGGAACTTGTGGGTGAGGAAGAAGATCTGGGAGCGGAACGCCCAGGTCTTCATGTCCTGGTAGAAGTCCTCCAGGTACGGGTTCTCGTCGTTCGGCTCATAGAACGGCTGCAGGCCGTACTTGCGGCACAGGAACTGGGTCAGCTCGGTCTTGCCTGCGCCGATGTTACCGGCGATCGCGATGAACTTTTTCCGGGGCATGCGGCGCAAGGGGTTCTAACGGCTGGGTGCGGCATTCACCAGCGCCATGCTAAGACCTGCGGCCCCCACGATGCTGCGCGCCTTCTACTATTTCTTCTTCTCCGCGCTGTGGACCGTGGTGCTGATGCCGGTGGCCACCTTGTCCATGCTGTTGACCTGGAATGTGGGCACCTCCATCTGGTGGGCACGCAAGGTCTGGTCCCCCGGGCTGCTCAAGCTGGGAGGGGTGACCCTGACGGTGGAGGGGCAGGAGAACGTGGACCCCACCCGCCCGGCGATCTACATCTCCAACCACCAGTCTGCCGCCGACATCCCGGCGCTGTTCATGGCCCTGCCGGTGGACGTCCGCTACGTTGCCAAAAAGCAGCTGCAGTACGTCCCCTTCCTGGGCTGGTACCTGTTGCTGGCCCGGTACCCGCTGGTGGACCGGGGAAACCGGACCAAGGCCATCGCCTCGCTGAAGAAGGCGGCGCAGCAGATCCGCGGCGGGGTCAGCATCATCGCCTACGCCGAGGGCACCCGGTCGGCGGACGGCAGCGTGCTCCCGTTCAAGAAGGGTCCCTTCGCCCTGGCACTGGAGGCCCGGGTCCCGGTGGTTCCGGTGACCATCGAGGGCGCCCAGAAGCTGATGCCCAAGGGGTCCTGGAGGGTGCACCCCCAAGCGGTGAAGGTGAAGATCGGCAAGCCGATCGACCTGAGCGGCTATGGCGACGACGAGCGGGAACGGCTGGCCCAGGATGTCCGCGCGGTGGTGGTCCGCCAAAGCCTGGAGCTGGGCGGGCTGGGCGCCTCCGCCGAGCCTGCCCAGCTTGGCTCGGGCGAGCAGGCCCGCTCATGAGGGGGCCCTGCCTTGCCGCCCTCTTCCTGGCGGTGGCCACGGCCGGTTGCGCGCACACCCCGGCCGGCAAGGTTGAGCTCTCCCCCCGGGCGCGCGCCGAACAGCTGATCGCCTCCGGAGAGTCGGCCAAGGCCATCCCGCTGCTGCAGCAGCTGCACACCTCCGCCCCCGAGGATCTGGAGGTGGCCCGGGTGCTGGCCGAGGCCCAGGTGAAGGCCGGGCGGAGTGCCCCCTTCCAAGAGTCGCTGGCCAGCCTCCCCCCCACTGCCTCCCGGCATTTCATGCGCGCGCTGGTGCTGTTCGCCCAGGCAACGGACGCCACTCCCCAGGCGTTGGAGCAGATCGACGCCGCCATCGAGCTGGCCCCGCGGCAGGCGGAGCTGCACTTTCGCAAGGGGCTGATGCTGCTGGAGTCGGAGAAGTTCGAGGCCTCCTTGCCCCCGCTCACCCGGGCGCACGCCCTGGCGCCGGAGCGCACCGGCTACCTGCTGCCGTTGGCCAAGGCCCGCGCCCGCAACGCCGATGGCAAGGGAGCGGTCGAGGCGATCCGGCTGCTGATCGCCTCCCAGCCCACCCCCGTCCAGGTGGAGACCTCCCGGGCGCTGATGAACGAACTCTCCGATCCCTACACCCGCGTCCCGCGCGCGGCCGAGGCCCGGATGGAGGAGGGGCTGGGGTGGCTGCAGCGCTATGACGCCCCCCAGCAGGCGATCGTCCTGTTCGAAGACATCCTCAGCGAGTTCCCGGATCTGGCGGTGGTGCACGCACTGCTGGGGCTGGCCTACCAACGGCTGGACGACGCCGGCCGCGCGGTGGACGAGTTCCGCCAGGCGATCGCCCTGGCCCCCGACCACGGGCGGTTCCACTTCTACCTGGCCCAGCTCTACCTGGGCCGCCACCGCGCCGAGCAGGCCCGCGCGGAACTGGAGAAGGCGGTGGCGCTGGATCCACTGCTGGAGGAGGCCCACCACAAGCTGGGCGATCTGGCCTTCGAGCGCCGCGAGCTGGACGCGTCCCGCCACCACTTCCAGACCCTGGTGGCGTTGCAACCGGACTCGCCTCCGGCGCGCGGGAAGCTGGCCACCCTGCTGCAGATGCAGGGCGACTTCGCCGGCGCCGAGCGCCACCTGAGAGCGGTCCTGGAGAAGGACCCGGAGAACCTGGAGTTCAGCCTGAGGATGGGCACCCTGCACACCGAGCGGGCCCAGGCCGCCAAGTCCCCCCAGGAGCGGACCCTGTCCCGCACCGAGGCCGAGGAGTGGCTAAACAAGGTGCTCAAGGTCTCCCCGCAGAACGCCACCGCCTCCGCGGCGCTGGAGCAGCTCAGGAAGCTGTAGCGGCGCTGTTCCGACCTGTTTGGCTGGCATCGTCCGTGCGGAGCCCCGTACACTTCGGGCCGATGAGCGAAGCAGGGAACCCACCCGGACCCGGTCGTCCCGGCGCCCCGAATCCGGGAGCCGCCCCCCGTGCCTCGGGGACGCAGCCTCGGCCCGGTGCCCCTGGGGAACGTCCAACGCTCGCCTCCCCCGGCCCCGGTGCCCGTCCTGCGCCCGGCGCCTCAGGCCAGCGTCCCGCGTCCACC
>JALYOC010000164.1 GCA_030857095.1 Myxococcota bacterium
GGCCCAGCCCATCCACCACCGCGGCCAGCAGCCGGCCCTCCTCCTCCCGCACCAGGTGGCGGTCTCCACACACCGTCTCGCCCGGCGCCGGGCGGGAGGCCACCGCCCACTCACACCAGGCGGCGGTCATCCCAGCACCCACTTGCGCATCACCACCGTGGTGCCCGCGCCCAGCCGGCTGTCGATCTGGAACTCGTCCATCAGCCGCCTGGCCCCCGGCAGCCCCAGTCCCAGGCTGTGACCGGTGGAGTAGCCGTCCTGCATCGCCAGCTGGAGATCGGCGATCCCCGGCCCCTCGTCGCGGGCCACGATCTCCAGGCCCCGCCGGCCCCCCTCCTGCAACTCCCGCAGGGCGATCTCTCCGCCCCGCGCGTACTCCACCATGTTGCGCGCCACCTCGGAGATGGCGGTGGCGATCAGGATCGAATCCGATTCCGAGAATCCCAGGGTGGCGGCCAGTCCCCGGGCGCTCTGCCGGGCGGAGATGATGTCCGCCTCGTGGCGGACCACCACCCGGTTGCCCTCACCGGACATAGGGTCGTTTCTCCCGGACCCGACGCGAGAGCAGCTCCAACCCGTCGTCCAGGTCCAGCGCGGTGTCGGCGGCGGAAAGCCGCAGCCCCAGCCGGGTCATGGCGAACGCCACCCCGGGGCTGATCCCCACCACCACGCAGGCCGCGCCCCGCAAGGACAGCATCCGGGCGATCCCCTCCAGCAGCCGGGTAGAGTAGGAGTCCATCACCTCCATCCCGCTGACGTCGATCACCGCGCCTTGCGAGCGGTGCTTGCCCACCTGTTCCATCAACAGATCGCGCAGGCCCCGCCAGCCGCTGTCGGTCAGCGAGTCGGGGAGGCTGACGATCAGGTAATCCCCCTGCTTGAGGACCCGGGGGGTCATGGCGCCCCGGGGACCAGGGGAGCGGAGGGCGGCACCGGAAGTCCGCGCTCCAGGCGGTAGCCCAGCTGATGCTCGGCGGACTCGATCCCGCTCTGCAGGTCCCCCAGCGTCTCCACCCCGCGCAGCTCGGCGCCCAGGGTGACCAGGGCCTGGGCGATCTCCGCCGAGACCCCGGTGAGGATCACCCGCGCCCCCATCAGCCGCCCGGCCTCGCAGGCCTGGGCCAGGTGGTTGGCCACCTTGGAGTCCACGATGGGCACCCCGGTGATGTCCATCACCACCGCCCGCGCCCGGCGATCCCGGATCGCCTTGAGCATGGACTCGGTGAGGTGCCGGGCCCGGCGGGTGTCCACCATCCCCACCACCGGGACGATCAGCAGCCGGTCGTGGACCTGGAGCACCGGGGTGGAGAGCTCGCGGATTGCCTCCTGCTGGTGGCCGATGATCTTCTCCTTGGCTCCAAGGTAGGCCTCGCCCAGCACCGCCATGGTGGTGTCGATGACCAGGTTCATCGCGTCCAGCATCCGGGACAGCGCCTCTCGGTCCGGGAGCTGCTCGAAGAACTTCCGACGCATCACCGCCCGAATCTGGAGCATCAGCTGCATCCAGGTGCCGAAGGACAGTCCACCCTGGGCATAGAGGGCGCCCTGCTTGCGGACGTCCTCCAGGTACGGGCTCCAGTCGCCCTCCACCAACGCCAGGCGTTGCAGCCGCTGGGACTGCGTCTGCTGTTCGGCCAGTTGGGCGGGGGTCATCCGCCGCAGCACCTCGTTGAACTCCGGGAGGGTCAGCAAGACCTGCTGAATCGCCGCGTCCACCTCCGCCCGGTGGCGTTGGGTGAACTCGAAATATTCGGCCAGGGCGGCGCGCAGGGCGTCGGTCAGCGGAGGGGTGGCGGGGTCTGGAGTCATCTTGATGGGAGGTCTCTCGTGGTCAAACGGTTGGTAACCAACTCTAGACCGCTTCCGCTGGACATACGTACTTTCCATGACTGTTGCGCGGGAGGGCTTCTCTGGATCCCCGTCCCGCCCTTGAGAACTTATTGAACGTTCGTTAAGTCGTTGGAGCAGATGGGACGGCCACTCAAGACCGACGCGAGAGACACCCGGGGGGAGATCCTCTCCGCCGCCCTGGGGCTGTTCGCAGATCAGGGGTTCCACGGCACCTCGATGCGTCAGATCGCGCGGAAGGTGGGGGTACGGGAGAGCGCGCTGTACCACCACTTCCAGAACAAGCAGGAGCTGTTCACCGCGATGATCAACGACCTGGGGCCGGCCACGGCAGCGCAGATCGCCCACCAGTTGGACACCGACGTGCTGCTGCGCGATGGGCCGCAGCAGTACCTGCGGGCGCTGGTGCACCGGGTGCTGGATTGGTGGGCCACTCCCGAACAGCAGCAGTTCGCGCGGCTGCTGATCTCCGAGGGCTTCCGGGGCCAGAACCCGCGGGTGGTCCAGCCGGAGCAGGTGGTGGGCCAGGTGTTGGGGATGTTCCTGGAGCTGTTCGCCGAATTGCAACGGCGCGAGCTGATCCGTCCGGTGGATCCAGAGATCCTGGTCCACGAGTGGATGGGGCCCATCTTGATGATCCGGATGCGCTTCTTCCTGATCACCGACAAGCCGGACCTCAAGCGGGCCAAGGCCCTGGCCGACAAGCACGTGGCCTTCTTCTGTCAGGCGATCCGGCGGTGACCGGCCGGGAATCTTCGGGTGATTCAATGAAACGAACGTTCGTTCAATTCAAGTGCTCCAGAGGCCATCGATGCTGAAGCTTTTGCGCATCGCGGTGAGGAACCTCTCCCGGAACCGCCGGAGGACGCTGCTGGCGGCGCTGGCGATCATGATCGGGGTGGGGTCGATGGTGGTGTTCCGCGGCTTCGTCAACGGGATGCGGGAGATGATCCTCTCCAACCTGATCGACGGGCAGTCCGGCGCGCTGCAGATCCACCGCCGCGGCTACCAGGAGAACCTGGAGGGCCTGCCGCTGACCCTGGACTTCGAGGACAGCCCCTCCCTGCGCCAGCGGATCCAGGCCGTGCCGGGGGTCAGGGCGCTTGCCCCGCGGATCACCTTCGGGGCGATGCTCTCCACCCCCGACCAGCCAGTGGAGGGAAATCAGCCTTCCGAAGAGGAGCAGGGGAAGACCACCTACCTGGTGGCCACCGCCATCGATCCGGCGCTGGAGGAGGCGGCGCTGCCCAAGCGGTTCCACTTCCTGGTCCAGGGGCATCCGCCCACCTCGCCGGACGGCCCGGAGCTGTTGCTCAACGACGACCTCTTCCAGGGGCTGGCCCTGCCGCTGATGGCCGACCCGGGCACCCGCCCGGAGGTCAGCCGGTGGCCGGCGCTGCTCTCCGCGGATCGGGATGGGGTGCTCAACGGGGAGAACGTGGTGGTGGGCGGGACCCTGGGCTCGGGGCTGCCCGGAGACCGCCGGGTGGCGCTGGTCCCCTTGGCCACCGCGCAGCGGCTGCTGCGGATGGAGGGACGGGTGACCGCCTACGCGGTGGCGGTGGACGACCTCTCCCGGGTCTCGGAGGTGAAGGCCCGGCTGGAGCAGACCCTGGGCGCGGACTTCGAGGTCCACGCCTGGAACGACCTGCTGCCGTTCGTGGAGCAGCTGGTGGACCTGCAGGACTTCTTCATGACCCTGGTGGGGGCGATCTTCCTGGTGGTGGTGCTGCTGGGGATCCTCAACGCCCTCTTGATGAACGTGCTGGAGCGGATCCGGGAGATCGGCACCATGATGGCGGTGGGGGTGCGCCGCTGGCAGATCCTGACCCTGATGGTGATGGAGGGCGCGGCGCTGGGGGTGATGGGCGGGCTGGGGGGCGCGGCGCTGGGCTGGGCGGTGTGCCTGGGCCTCTCCCGCCGGGGGGTGATGATGGCCGCGCCGGGAGCGGTGGTGGAGGAGGTGCTGCGGCCGTACCTGACCTGGGGAAACCTGGTGGCCGCGGCGGTGATCTCCATCCTGGGGGCGTCGCTGGCGGCGCTGTGGCCGGCCTGGCGGGCCAGCCGGCTGAACCCGGTGGACGCGCTGAGGGCCCCATGAGTCCGCTCCTGCGACTGGCGGCGCGCAACGTGGCCCGCAACCGGCGCCGCACGCTGATCACCCTGGCGGCGCTGGTGCTGGGCACCGCCGCCCTGGTGATGCTGCGGGCGCTGTCGGTGGGCTTCTACCAGCTGCTGGAGGAGGACGTGGTGCGCGGGGAGACCGGCGCCTTCCAGGTCCACCACCGCGGCTACCTGGCGGATCTGGAGGCCTTCCCCAACCACCTGGACATGCCCCATGACCCGGTGCTGGTGCGGCGGCTGGAGGCGCTGCCCGGGGTCAGTGGGGTCACCCCCCGGATTCTCTTCTCCGGGATGGTGGGCAACGGCGCCACCCAGACCCTGTTCATTGGCCGGGGAGTGGACCCGGCCAGCGAGGCGAGGGCCACCCCGCGCGCCGGGGCAGTGGTGGTGAGCGGCCAGCCGCTGACCGCGGCCAGCCCCCGCGGCCTGCTGATCACCGCAGAGCTGGCCCGCAGCTTCGGCCCCGCCACCGGGGTGGGCACCACCCTCAACCTCTCCGCCACCAGCCCCAGGGGTCGGGCCAACTCGCTGGACCTGGAGGTCCAGGGGCTGATCCGCAGCCCGGGCGGCTTCGAGAGCAAGCGCCTCTTGACCCTGCCGCTGCCGGTGGCCCAGGCGCTGATCGGCCTGGAGGGCAGGGTGACCGAGTACGCGGTGGGGCTGGAGACGCTGGGCTCGCTGGACACCGCCATGGCCGCGGCCCGGATGGCGCTGGGCCCGGACTACGAGGTGCACCCCTGGTACGAGGTGAAGCCCTTCTTCCGGGACGTGATCGCCCGCCAGCGGGTGATCTTGGGGCTGGTCGCCGGGGTGCTGTTGGTGATCGTCCTCACCGGGATCGCCAACACCATGCTGATGAGCGTCTTCGAGCGGGTGCGGGAGATCGGCACCATGCTCTCGGTGGGGACCCGCCGGCGGCAGGTGCTGACCCTGTTCCTGCTGGAGGCGGCGCTGCTGGGCCTGGCCGGCGGGGTGCTGGGGGTGGCGCTGGGCAGCGCGGTGGTCACAGCCATTGCCCAGCGGGGGATCCCCTTCCAGATGGTGGGCAGCGCGGTGCCCGGGCTGCTGCGCCCGGTGGTGGACCCGCCCTACGCGCTGTTGATCCTGGGCCTGGCGGTGCTGGGGGCGGTGCTGGCCTCCGCCTACCCGGCCTATCGAGCATCCCGGCTGGACCCGGTGGCGGCCCTGCGGGCGACCTGAAAGGAGCGGACGAATGAGGACAGCGATCGCAGTGATGGTGTGGTTGAGCGCGGGAGCGGCGGTGGCCGCGGAGCCCAGCGCCGGGGAGCTGTTGAAGAAGTACGACCAGATCATGGGCCCCGCCACCTTCGAGGCCCAGACCCAGATGACCTCCACCCGGGACGACGGCAGCCAGCGCACCTACGTGATGCGGATGCTCAAGGGAGAGGGGGACAAGGTCCGGATCTGGTTCCAGGAGCCGTCCGCGGTGAAGGGGCAGGAGATGCTGCGGGTGGGGGACAACCTGTGGGTGTACCTGCCCAACCTCAAGCGGGCCACCCGGCTGGCCAACCGGGACAGCTTCCAGGGCGGAGACTTCAACAACGCGGACGTGCTGCGGGTGAACTACACCGCCGACTACACCGCCCGGCTGGCCCCGTCCGCGCAGCCGGACGCGTACCTGCTGGAGCTGAAGGCCAAACACCCGGAGACCGCCTACGACGCGATCAAGCTGTGGGTGCGCAAGAGCGACCAGCAGCCGCTGCGGGGAGAGTACTTCGGCACCAGCGGGCAGATGCTGCGCAGCGCTGAGTTCAAGGAGCACACCGAGTTCGCCAAGGGCTTCACCCGGCCGGCGCTGGTGGTGATGCAGAACCAGCTGATCAAGTCCCGCCGCTCGGAGCTGCGGACCCGGACCCTGAAGCTGGAGGTCAACGCGCCGGCGCAGCGCTTCACCCAGGCGGACCTGGGGCGCTGATCATGATCGCGCGCGGCTCCTCTTCCCGGTGGGTGGTGGCGGTGGTCCTGGGCCTGTGGGCCGCGGGCGCGTCTGCCGCGGAGGTGAACGGCTTTCTCAACAGCCGCACCCAGTGGACCCGGGCGCGGTTCGAGGGCCTGCTCCCCACCCGGGACCTGCCCCAGTTCCTGCAGACGGTGGAGCTCAACGCGCAGGTGCGCCAGTCCTACTCCGAGCGGTCCTTCGTCTCCGGCGACCTCTCCTTGTTCCTCAACGCCGGCGGTACCTACCGCTCCCGCGACGCGGCGGGGGAGGAGCAGGTGGTGGGGGATCACGACTCGCCGTTCACCCGGCCTTCGGTGTCCCTCAACGAGCTGTACGTGAACCACGAGGTGCTGCCGGAGCTGAATCTCCTGGCGGGGAAGAAGCGGGTGGTGTGGGGCAGCGGGCTGGCCTTCAACCCCACCGATCTGCTCAACCCCCCCAAGGACCCCACCGACCCTTCGCTGCAGCGGGCGGGCGCCTGGATGGCCCGGGTGGAGGTGCCGCTGGAGACCGCCGCCTTCACCCTGCTCTTCGCCCCCGGGGTGACCGAGGAGTTCCACGGGCTGCCCCGGCGGCTGCTCTACGACTCCCAGGACGCGTCCCACTTCCTGGTGGCGGCCCGGGCCTACGCGCTGGTCCTGGACTCGGACGTGAACCTGATGGCCTTCTACTCGGACCGCTTCGGCGACGCCTTCGAAGACAAGCTGCGCTGGGGCGCGTCCTTCTCCCGGGTGTTCGACGCAGTGGAGGTCCACTTCGAGGCGCTGGTGCAGACCGGCTCCGCCCGCGCCTATCCCAACTCCGCCTGCGTCCGGGACGTGCCGGCCGCGCTGGCCTGCACTCAGAGCGGGACCGCCCTGTTCGCGCGGGACCGACTGGAGGATCCGGCGCTGTTCGCCCGGGCGCTGGTGGGCGCGCGCTACCAGAGCGAGGAGGAGACGCTGTTCTCGGTGGAGTACCTGTACCAGGGCGACGGGTACACCCCCACCCAGTTCCAGGATCAGGTCAGCGCCCTGGCGCTGGTGGACCAGGCGCGGGCGCTGGGGCTGGCGCCGGCGGGGCTGGAGGACCCGTCGCTGGCGGGGGCGGAGGGCAGCGGCTCCACCCGCTTCTCCTTCCAGCCATCGGGGCAGCACTACCTGTTCCTCACCTTCCAGCAGCCGAAGATCCGCGACGACTTCACCCTGGGGCTGGTGCTGATCACCAGCCTGCAGGATCTCTCCGGGGTGTTCGCGCCGTCGCTGGCCTGGTCCGCCGCTGAGTGGCTGAACGTGACCGCCTCCGCCTTTCTTCCCTACGCCGGGCCGCACGCACTGGGCGCCACCCGCCCGCCCACCGAAGAGCGGATCCACGAGTACTCACTGCTGCCGATGAAGTACCGCGCGATGCTGGAGCTGCGCGCTTTCTACTAGCGAGGCCACCGATGAACCCACCCCGTCCACCGCTGATCGTCCTCTCCGGAATCACCAAGGACTACCAACTGGGCAAGACCACAGTCACCGCGCTGCGGGGGGTGGACCTGACCCTGCGCGAGGGGGACTTCACCTCGGTGACCGGGCCCTCCGGCTCCGGGAAGACCACCTTGCTGAACATCATCGGTTGTCTGGACCGGGCCACCGCCGGCTCCTACCGGCTGGACGGGGAGGAGGTGGGAGGCCGGGACTTCGACTCGCTGGCCGGGGTGCGCAACCGGAAGATCGGCTTCATCTTCCAGAGCTTCAACCTGATCCCGGTGCTGGACGTGGCGGAGAACATCGAGTTCCCCTGCGTCGTCCGCTCGGACCGCGAGCCTGCGGCGAAGCTGCGGGAGCGGGTGGTGGCGCTGGCGGAGGCGGTGGGGCTGGGGCCGCACCTGCACCACAAGCCGGACGAGCTGTCCGGCGGGCAGCGCCAGCGGGTGGCGATCGCCCGGGCGCTGATCACCGAACCCAAGCTGGTGCTGGCCGACGAACCCACCGCCAACCTGGACTCGGGGACCAGCGACCAGATCCTGGAGCTGATGCTGCGGTTGAACCGGGAGCGGGGGGTGACCTTCCTGTTCTCCACCCACGACCCGCGGGTGGTGCGGCACGCGCACCGGGTGCTGCGGATCCACGACGGGAAGATGTTGCCGGAGCAGAGCCCGGAGGAGGCGCTGGCCGCCGCGGGACACTGAGCGGGTTCACCGGGGCCCGGTTCCGGCGTAGGGTGGAGGGGCTCCGTGCTGGGCCGAGCGGAAGCACACCTCCCAATGAACCTCTCCTCCCTTGCGCTGACCTCCCTGTTGCTGGCCCTGCCGTTGACCGCCGCTGGCCAGGAACTGGCCCCCCCCCCCCCCCCCCCCCCCCCCCGGCCCCCCCCCCCCCCCCCCCCCCCC
>JALYOC010000170.1 GCA_030857095.1 Myxococcota bacterium
GCGCGGCACTGCAGCTCAAGGAGGTCCGCTCGGAGCCCAGCGCCTCTGTCGCCTCGGTCCAGGCTCCCACCGTCGAGTCCAGGTCCACTCCTGCCCGTCCGCCGGACCCGGTGCGGGCGGCCAATCCGCCTTCCACCCCCTCGCCGCAGCCGGGGACGCTGCTGGCGCGCGCGACGCTGGAGGAGACCCCGTCAGTGGTCGCCCGGCACCTGCTCCCCTCCGCCCGGAACGTCCCTCCGGCCGCGTCCGAATCGGTGGCCCCGCCCGCGCCGCGCCGCCGCCGTCGCACCGGGGTGCAGGGAGCGGAGGCGGTCGTGGAGGGCTTCTTCGTCGCCCGGATCGCCGGACGGCAGGAGGCCGAGCGCCACGACCTGACCGACACCCACGCCGGGTCTCCCTCTGCCTACAGCCAGGGGATGTCCGCGCCGACCTTCCGCCGGATCGTCCTTTTGCCGCGCGACCCGCGGACGCTGTTCGTGTTCTTCGACCTGGCCACCTCGGGGATCGAACTGCGCGAGGGCGAGCGGGTGGTGGTGCGGATCTTCGATGATGGCCAGGCGATCCGGCAGCTGGCCGCCGAGCAGATCTCCCGTGGCTTCTACGTGGACGGGCTGCAGTCGCTGCGCAGCTACTACGCCGAGGCCTGGGCGCTGGGGCCGCAGGGCGAGCGCTTCCTGGGGCCGTCCTCCAATGCGGTGAGCCTGCCGGGAGTGGGCGCTCCCGCCGAGCGGGTGCGCTTCCTGAAGGTTCCCTGGACCCTGCCGCTGCCCCGGCTTCGGGACCTGGCCCGCTCCGGGCAGGTCCGGCTGGCCGAGCGCGACGGCGAGGTCCGGGTCGGAATGCGGCACGCGGTCTGGCACCAGGAGGGCCCCCACGCCTGGGATCCTTCGATGTCCGGCCAGGGACGCTGGGAGGTGGTCTCCGAGGAGGCGGCCCACCAGCAGCAGATCATCGAGCGGGACGTGGAGTACCCCGCCGGGGACTCGCTTCGCGATGGGCTGCCCACCTCCTCCGGGGCCGGGCGCCCCAGCTCCTTCACCCTGGTTCGTCCCAAGTAGGGGTCATGGCC
The DNA here is from genome assembly GCA_030857095.1 of Myxococcota bacterium. GTDB lineage: Bacteria > Myxococcota > Myxococcia > Myxococcales > Myxococcaceae > JALYOC01. The sequence goes on from JALYOC010000170.1 coordinate 1,070, forward strand.
GGATACCTCTCGCTGGTCCTCCACGCGCACCTGCCGTTCGTGCGCCATCCGGAGCATGAAGACTTCCTTGAGGAGGACTGGTTCTTCGAGGCGATCACCGAGACCTACCTTCCCCTGCTGGAGGCCTTCGACCGGCTGGCCGCGGAGGGGGTTCCGTACCGGGTGACGATGACCCTCACCCCCACGCTGGTGAGCATGCTCCGCGACGAGCTGCTGGTCGCCCGCTATGCCCAGCGGCTGGATCGGCTCAATGAGCTGGCGGAGAAGGAGGTCCTGCGGACCCGCGATGATCCGCAGTTCGCTCCGGTGGCCGCGTTCTACCAGGAGCAGCTGGCCCGGATGCGGCGGCTGTTCACCGACGACTATCGCCAGGATCTGGTCGGCGCCTTCCGCCGGCTGCAGAACGCCGGGCACCTGGACATCATCACCTGTGGGGCGACCCACGGCTTTCTGCCCCTGATGCAGGCGGTGCCCGAGGCGGTGGCCGCGCAGATCCGGGTGGCGGCGGCGCACTACCGGATCCACTTTGGCCGCGACCCCAAGGGGATCTGGCTGCCGGAGTGCGGGTACTACCCCGGGCTGGATCGGCTGCTGGCCGCCGAGGGGATCCGCTACTTCTTCGTGGACACCCACGGGGTGGTGGAGGCCTCGCCCCGGCCCATCTACGGGGTCTACGCGCCGATCTTTACCGAGTCCGGGGTGGCGGCCTTCGGGCGGGATCCGGAGAGCTCGCAGCAGGTGTGGAGCGCCGAGTTCGGCTACCCGGGTGACCCGCTGTACCGGGAGTTCTACCGGGACATCGGCTGGGACCTGGACCTGGACTACCTGCGTCCGTACATCCAGCCCACCGGGGACCGGAAGAACACCGGGCTCAAGTACTTCCGGATCACCGGCCAGGGCGAGCAGAAGCTTCCCTACGATCCGAAGGCGGCCAAGGCCCGCGCCCTGGCCCACGCCGAGCACTTCGTCTCCAGCCGCGAGAAGCAGGCCAGTTACCTGGAGGGGAAGCTGGGCGACCGGCCGGCAATCATCACCGCGCCCTATGACGCCGAGCTCTACGGCCACTGGTGGTTCGAAGGCCCCTGGTTCCTGGAGGCGGTCATCCGCCGGGCCGCCGCCAGCCAGACCGGCTTCTCCTTGACCGGTCCGGCCGACTACCTGGCGCAGTTCCCGGAGAACCAGATCGCCCAGCCGCCGATGTGCTCCTGGGGCGAGCACGGGTACGCGGGCACCTGGCTGCACCCGTCCAACGACTGGATCTACCCGCACCTGCTCTCCTGCGCGCAGCGGATGGTGGAGCTGGCGCGCCACCACCGCGAGGTGCCGGTGCTGACCCGGCGGGCGCTGAACCAGGCCGCCCGCGAATTGTTGTTGGCGCAGTCCTCCGACTGGGCCTTCATCATGCGCAGCGGGACGATGGTGGAGTACGCGGTCCGCCGGACCCGGGACCACCTGGAACGCTTCGAGCGGCTGTTCGAGATGCTGCAGGGCGGGGCGATCGACGAGGCCTGGCTCACCGACCTTGAGTCCCGGGACAATCTCTTCCCGGAGATCGACTACCGGGTGTACCGCCCGGTGGCCTGAGCACCACCGGTGGCTCTGGCCGCCTGCCCGGCTGGCCCAGGGCGCCTGTCCATCCCCACTGGCGCAGGTCGTGAGTCGGACGTTACTCGGGAAGAAACCGCTGCGAGCGGGGTTCGCCCGTTCGTAAGCCTGTCAATTCTGGGCCGGGTCGCTGCTTGCGGCGTCCGAACGACGCACTAGGGTGTTTCTGCCATGAAGACCAACCGACTGAACCTCGCGCTGATCGCGATCCTCTCCTCGTCTCTTTCCTGGGCCCAGCAGCCCCCACAACCTTCGGGCGAGCAGCAGCCCACCTCAGCCACCCTCCCGGTGTTGCCGTCGCTGGCTCCACTGGTGGAGTCGGTGAAGGCGGCCGTGGTGAACGTGGACATCGCCGCCCGCGGCCGGGGCCGCGCTGGGCCCCGCAGCCCGCAGGAGGACATGTTCGAGCGGTTCTTCGGGGGAGGGCAGCAGGGCCAGGAGCAGCTGCGACAGGGGATGGGGTCCGGGTTCATCATCGACTCCTCCGGGACCATCCTCACCAACAACCATGTGGTGGAGGGCGCGGTGCAGATCCAGGTGCGCCTGGACGACGGGCGGACCTTCGACGCCGAGGTCCTGGGCCGCGATCCGCTGACCGATGTGGCGGTGATCAAGCTCAAGGGGAAGAACGTGAAGGACCTCCCCTACGTGAAGCTGGGGGATTCAGACGCCAGCCGCCCCGGGGACTGGGCGTTGGCCATTGGCAACCCGTTCGGCCTGGCCTCCAGCGTCAGCCTGGGCATCGTCTCCGCCACCGCCCGGGATATCCAGGCCGGCCCCTATGACGACTTCATCCAGACCGACGCGGCGATCAACCCCGGCAACTCCGGCGGACCGCTGTTCAATCTCAAGGGCGAGGTGATCGGCATCAACACCGCGATCGTGGGCGGCGGCTCCGGCATCGGCTTCGCGGTCCCCTCCAACCTGGTCAGGGCGTTGCTGCCAATGTTGATGAAGGAGGGCGTGGTCAGCCGTGGCTATCTGGGGGTGGGGATCCAGACCCTGACCGCCCAGCTCTCCGAGGCGATGGGGGTCCCGTCCAAGACCGGCGCGATCGTGCTCTCGGTGGCCGACGACTCTCCCGCCCGCAAGGCGGGGGTGCTCAAGCCGGACGACGTGATCGTGGGCATCGACGGCAAGAAGATCGACTCCGCGGACATGCTGACCCGGCTGGTGGCGCTCAAGCGCCCGGGCACCGCGGTGCAGCTGACCTACTACCGGGGCACCAAGAGGCTGGACGGGAAGATCACCCTTGGCACCCGTCCGGACATCGAGCAGCTGGGGCTCTCTCCCCGCTCCGAGGACGACGGTGAGTCCGCCGACGCCCGGCAGCAGAAGCTGGGCTTCACCATCCAGGACATGGATCCCCGCTTCGCCGGCAGCGGCATGCCCGCCGAGGGCGCGATCATCACCAACGTGATGCCGGCCTCACCGGCCGATCACGCCCAGCTGCTGCGCGGGATGGTGGTGGTGGAGGCCAACAAGAAGCCGGTCAAGCGGGCCGCGGAGCTGATGCAGATCCTCCGCGCCGCCAAGCCCGGGTCCCGGGTGTTGCTCCGGGTGCGAGTGCCCGGCGGTCAGGCCGCGGGGCTGCGGGTGATCACGATTCCCGAGTAGCCCGAGGCCTGACGCTCGGACCGTTTGCCGGTTCGAGCGGGGTCGGCCGACTCAGCTCCCCGCCTTCTCCGGCGCCACCGCAGGCACCGCGGCGTGGGTCCCGCTGGGGATCTTCTTGATCGCGTTGGGCCCCCGCTCGCGGCCCGGGTGCTGTTCCATCCCGGCGGCGTAGGAGGTGACCTTGTCCCGGCCTCCGCGCTTAGAGGCGTAGAGGGCCGAGTCGGCGCTGTCCACCAGCCGCTCCAGATCGATCGCGTCCACCGGCAGGTTGGCCACCCCAATGGAGACGGTGATCCGGCCGGTGGGCTGGGTCCGGCCGTGCTCCCATGGCGCCTCCGCCACCGCCCGGCGCAGCTTCTCCGCCACCTCGTGGGCCTCGTGCTTGGGGACCTGGGCCAGCAGCACCATGAACTCCTCGCCCCCGTAGCGGGCCAGGGTGTCCACCTTGCGGATCATCTTGCTCATCAGCTCATACACCTGCTTGAGCACCTGATCGCCGGCGCGGTGTCCGGCGCTGTCGTTGAGCAGCTTGAAGTGATCGATGTCGATCATCAGCACCGACACCTGGTTGCCGAAGCGGTTGGCCCGGGCGATCTCGTTCTCCAGCCGGGAGAAGAGGAACCGCCGGTTGGGGGCGCCGGTCAGCGCGTCGGTCAGCGACAGCCCCACCGTCTCCTCGTGCAGCTTGGCGTTCTGCACCGCCAGCGCCGCCTGATCGGCCACCGCGGTCAGCAGGTCCATCTCCTCCTGCTCGAACCCGTTGGGCACCGGCCGCTGGAAGTTCAACACCCCCAGGACCCGGTCCTTGTGGATCATCGGCACCGAGAACAGCGAACCTTGCTCCTCGTGGCCGCGGCGCACGTAGATCGCGCTCTCGTGGCCCAGGTCGGGCAGGTACACCGAGGTCCGGGACTGGGCGGCCATCCCGCACGCCCCCTCCCCGAAGGAGAAGATCAACCCTTCGGTGCCCTCCCCGGTGGGGAACGCGCTCTTGACCTCCAGCCGGCCGTCCCCGGTCTCCAGCATCACCGAGAACTGGGGGATCTCCAGCCGGGTGGCCACCAGCTGGGTGATCCGGCCCAGCACCTCGGGCAGCTCCAGGGTGGAGGTGAACGACCGGGCCACGTCGTACAGCAGCGACAGCGCCCGGACCCGGTGCTCCAGCGCCTCCTGCAACCGCAGCTGATCCTGGGCCGCCTGCAGATCGCGGTTCTTGTCGATCTCCTCGGCCTTCATCGTGGTCAGCCGCGCCAGCATCTGGTTGAAGGACCGGCTCAGCTGACCCAGCTCGTCGTCACCCTCGGTGCGGGCGCGGACCAGCAGATCCCCCGCCTCCGCCCGGTGCATCGCCGAGGAGAGGATCCGGATCGGACGGGTAAGGAACAGCCGCAGCGAGATCCCGGTGGCCAACGCCAGCACCCCCCCGAAGATCAGCACCGCGGCCAGCGCGCTTTGGAAGACCCCGGTGACCTCCTGCTGCAGCTTGGGCTGGTTGATGGTCAGCGCCAGCACCCCCACCTTCATGGTGTGCGTCGGGTGGCAACCGGCGCAGGCCACTCCGCCCAGCGGCCGGACGATCTGCCACTGCCCGTCGCGCGTCCCCTCCACCCGGGTGCTCCTTCCCAGGATCTGCTCCGCGCCGGGGAGGGGACGGCCCTCCTCCTCCAGCTTGCGGGACCAGGACACCGTGCCCTGCCGATCCAGGATTCGCAGCTCCTGGACGTACTGGAACATCGACCAGTCCGAACGCAGGGCCTGGGTCACCGAACGGTGCGCCTCCTGCCGGGAGGTGCCGCCGTCCTTCTGGGCCAGGGTGAAGGCGGAGGCGATCAGCTCCGCCACCGCGTCCGCCTGCTCTGCGGTGGACTGCTCCACCGCTTCGGAGGCCTGCCGCCAGAAGAAGCCCACCCCCGCCACCGACACCGCCAGTGCGGGGAGTGCGATTCCCAACAGAAGCTTTTTTCCGAGGGTGGCGGCCAAAGCCGAGGGATCAGACGCGGTTTTGACGCGCTTTGTCAAACCCCACCCAGCTAGGATAGGGCATGGAGATCGTCACCTCGCGCCTGCTTCCGGTTCCCCACGCCTTCACGACCCGGGCGGGCGGGGTGTCGGAGGGCGCGTTCTCCTCCCTCAACCTGGGGTTCTCCACCGGCGACGAACCTTCGCGGGTCGAGGAGAACCTCCGCCGGGTGGCCCAGCGGCTGGAGGTGCCGGCGCACCGCCTGTTCACCCTCAGCCAGCTGCACGGGGACGTGGTGCTGGAGGCGCGGGAGGAGGAAGGGCAGGGGCTGGCCCCGATCCTGGGCGAGGCGGACGCGGCCTGGACCGATCTGGCCGGTTCGGCGGTGGGGGTGAAGACCGCGGACTGCGTGCCGATCCTGCTGGCCTCCGAAGAGCTCAAGGCGGTGGCGGCGGTCCACTCCGGGTGGAGGGGGACGGATCTAGAGATCGTCCGTCGCGCGGTGCAGGCGATGGTGCGCGAGGGTGCCCGGGCGGAGTCGATCACCGCCGCCATCGGGCCCTGCATCCAGGCCTGCTGCTACGAGGTCAGCCCGGAGTTGGCCGAGCGGTTCCGCGCCAACTTCGGTCCAGAGGCGGTGCTGGCGCAGGGCGCCTCCTCCCACCTGGACCTGGCCTATTCGGTGGGCCAGTCGCTGCTGCGGGCGGGGGTGGCGGCGGACCGGATTGACACCCTGCCGGAGTGCACCTTCTGCGACGGGCGCTTCTTCTCCCACCGGCGGGACCGCGGAAACACCGGGCGGCAGCTGTCGGTGGCGGTGTGCCGGTTCTGATCCAGGCTTGTAGCCACTGCGTCCGGGCAGCCGCCCGTTTTCTTGACCGTCTCCGAAGGCCGTCCGTATCCTCCGAGGGGAATTCTTCCCGCTCGCCTCTTTTTCGAGGGCACTGGTCATCCGTCCGCTGATTCTCATCGCGCTGGTTGCGCTCTGTGGCTGTGCCACGGACTCCGCGTCGCGCGCCGAGGTGCAGACGCTCAAAGAGCAGCTGCGGGCCCTGCGCGCCAACCAGGAGCGGTTGGAGCGGAGGCTGGAGCGCACCGAGACCCTGGCCGCGGTGAACGCCGCCCGGCGCGCCCCGGCGGTGGACGAGAAGTCCCCCGCGAAGTCCGGCGCCGCGGTCCCGGAGCTGGCGGTGGTGAAGCTCAAGCCGCGCCGCGAACCTGCCCCGAAGATCGACGTGCGCAAGCCGGTGGTGGAGCCGCCCCCCGAGGTGGTGGAGCAGCTGGTGGTCTCCGCCAGCGCCGCCGCGGTGGTCCTGGACGACGACGGGCAGGAGGAGTCCGCCGCCCCGGTCGATCCGGAGGTCGCGGAGAAGGAATACGATCAGTCGATGGAGGCGCTGCGGACCGGGAACCTGTCCGGCGCCGCCGAGGCGCTGGAGCGCTTCGCCGACCAGAACCCCAAGAACCCGCGGGCGGACAACGCGCTGTACTTCGGCGCGCTGGGCCGGATCGGCCTGGAAGAACACGCCCAGGCCGCCGAGCTGCTGGAGCGGCTGGTCCGCGACTACCCCGCCGGGGACGCGGTGCTGGACGGGATCCTCAAGCTGGCCGAGTGCCGCACCAGCCTCAAGCAGAACGCCGAAGCCAAGGCGCTGTACCACCAGGTCATCTCCACTTACCCAGGCACCGCCGCCGCCGATAAGGCGCAGGCAAAGCTCGCCGTGTTGGCTCCGTGAGCCGGCCGTCGAAAGGAAGCACCATGCGCAACCGGATCCTCTTCCCGCTGACCCTCTCCCTGATTCTCGCCCCGGGCTTTGCCCTGGCGCAGGAGGAAGGCGAGGAGGCCACCTCGGAGGACGAGGGCGGCGAGACCCAGGGGCAGGACGTGATGCCCACCCGGGTCCAGACCGGCCCCACCACCTCTGGGCGGGAGACCGCGCCGGGTGAGGTGCACACAGTCAACCGCGGCGACACGCTCTGGGATCTGTCCCAGCGCTACCTGGGCAACGCCTGGTACTGGCCCAAGGTCTGGTCCTACAACCCGGAGATCGCCAACCCGCACTGGATCTACCCGGGCAACCAGGTCCGCTTTCTGCCGACCGGGGAAGAGGTCCCCACTCAGGTCGAGGTCGGCGCCGGGCCTGAAGACGTCGAGCCGGCGCAGCTGATCGAAGAGGATCGGGTGCAGGTCTCGGGAA
>JALYOC010000188.1 GCA_030857095.1 Myxococcota bacterium
GGGGAGAGCCGCGCGGCGCGGCGGCAGCTCCCCCCACGATTGGTCCCCGCGCCGGTTCGTTGAAGTCCGGCGCGCCCCGGGGCACCGCCCCCGGACCGAACCCGCCAGAGGGCGGCTTGAGCGCCGGCGCCTTGGCCGCCGGTGCCAGACGCACCGGCTTGGACAGCAGCCCCAGCGCTTCTAGCCGCTCCATCTCCTCCACGAACTCGGCGCGTCCCCCGTCCCCGCGGTTGACCGCGCGCGTCCGCTCCTCGCGGACCCACCGGGCGATCAGCCGGCCCATCTCCCCCGGGTACTTCTCCACCAGCAGGGCGGCGAACTCCGCCCCCTGGGCAAGACAGGCCCGCGCCAGCCGCTGCACCCCGGAGCTGCGCACCAGCCCCGCCGGCCCGGTGGACAGCCCGTGGGGTTCAAGCAACTCGCGGGCGTCCTTCTCCTCCAGACGGCGCCCTGCCTCCAGTGCGGTGGCCATCGCCTTTTGCAGCAGCTGCCGGTGATCCGGGGCGGCCGCCGCAAGGAGCGTCTCCCGGTCCGCCTCCGGTAGCCCGGTGATCGCCGGGCCCAGCACCCGGGCCCCGGTGGCGTCGATCAGGGTCAGCAGCTCCCGCGAGTGCAGCCGGAGCACGTCCGAGAACTTGAAGTGGGCGTGCGCCGATCCCATCTTGGTCAGCACGTCCTCCAGCTTCCAGCGCAGCAGGCCCAGCACCTCCGGCTTGGGATCCCGGTACATCTGCACCCGCACCGGCAGGAGCAGCGCGCGCACCGCCTCCGCCAGCACCACCGGGAAGGCCTTGAGTAGCACCTCCACCAGCACCGGCCGCTCCTTTTGCAGCACCTCCGCCAGCTTCTGCGGATCGGCCGCCCACAGCTGGCCCTTGCGGGCGTTGACCAGCCGCTTGATCTCCTGCACCAGCAGCGGGATCCGCTTCTCCCGCGGGATCTGCAGCAATTCCTGGGCGCGGTGCCGGAGCAGATCCCCCTCCTCCTCGGGCAGGAACTCCAGCGAGGCGGGGCTCTCCGAGCCACCGAAGGTGACCGCGGTCAGCAGCAGCATCGACTGCCGCTTGCTCAGGCTGGTGAAGAGGTGTTCCAGGGGGCTGCCTCCGCCGAACGCGCTTTGGGCTCAACCCGGAACCGGGGTTGGGATCTGGGATGGGGACCGCTTAGGCGGTGCGCTTGGGGCGGGGCGGCGCCGGGCTGCTGCCGCGCATGAAGGTCCAGCCGGTGAGCATGGCCATCAGCAGCATCACCAGCCCGCCGATCGCCACCATCGCCTTGAAGGTGCCGGCGGAGGCCTTGGCCACGCCGATCCCCAGCACGTTCTGGATCTGCGCGCTGCCGTCCCCCATCGACTCCGGGGGCTGGGACTGGCTCATGATCACGGTGACGTTCTCCGGGGTGAGGTTCTCCACCGCGCCGGAGACGAACTTCTTCACCACCATCTCTTCGATCGGCGCGCGGCCATCGAGGCTGGTGCGGAACTTGATGAACACCGAGGCCGACGGCAGCGGCTGCTTGTCCGGCTGGGCCAGGTCGTTCTTCTCCGGCAGCATCACGATGGTCCGGGCCTCCAGCACCCCGTCCACCTTGTTCAGCGCCGAGCTGACCTCCCCGCCCAGCGCCTCCAGCATGATCGCGCGCTCCTCCACCTGGGTGGGGATCATCCCCTTCCCCTTGCGGATGTCGGCGAAGCCGGACTGCTGCGGCCGCGGCAACGAGTGTTCCTTGATCAGGGTGAAGGCGGCGGACGCATCCGCCTTGGGCACGGTGACCAGGTAGCGGACCTCGTTGCCGCCCTCCTCCTTGGACTTGGTCGCCGAGATCCCGTTCTGGTTGAGCAGCACGTAGATGGCGTTGGCGTCCTCCTCGGTCAAATCGTGCTGCAGCTCAATCGAGCAGCCGGTGGCGAGGACCAGGGAAACAGCCGCGAGGATTAGACGGCGGGAGAGCATGGGTGCCGGGAGGATACCCGCCTTGGGCGAAGGGCTGCAAAGCGTTCCTTCCCAACGCCAGCGCCTGCCAGCCTGCTTTGTGGGCCCGCAAAGCCGAAGGGCCGCCGGGGAAGCCCCCGAACGGCCCTTCGTGACTGCGATCCGAAAGAGGACGCCTAGACCTGGGTCTTGAGCGTGTCCTTGAGGCCGGTGGTCGCCTTCTCCACCACCTTGCCGGTCAGCTCCAGCTCCTGGGTGTACTTGTACATGCCGGCCTGCAGCGCCAGCAGCTCCGAGGAGTTGAAGTTCTTGCCGGAGAGCCCGCCGTTGATCAGCTTGTCCATCAGCCCCTGGCCCTTCTCGATGTTCTCCACCAGGCCCATCAGGCCGCTGGCGGTGGAGCTGCGGGGCGCGTCGGCGGCCGGGGTCTGGGAGACCTGGGCGCTGGCGTTGTCCACCCCGCGCGAGGACTGGGCGCGATCCGAGCGGCCGGCCTGCTCCACGTGACGGTTGGCGTCCAGCTTGCGCGCGGACGAGGTGGACTGGGCCCGCTGGGTGGCGCCCACCGACTGGGTCTGGTTCACCGGCGCGGTCTTGGCTGCCTGCGAGACCTGGGAGGCCTGCTGGGTCTGCTGGATCTGGTTCGGAGCGTTGGCCTGCTGGGCCTTGTCCGCCATCATCCCGTCAAATTTTGACTGCCCCTGCTTGGGCTGCTGCACCTGGGACAGCTGCTGCTGCTGCTGTACCTGTTGAACCTGCTGCGCCGCGACCGGCGCGCTCATCAGTGGTCCCGCCATGTGCACTCCTCCTGCTGGGGTCCTTCGGGTCCTTAAGATTCTTCTCGGAGGGGAGCTGATCCTCGTCCTCCAACAGCTGCTTCAAAGTCTCGATCGCCCTGGCATGAAGTCTGGAAGCCCAGCTCTTCGACTGCCCGATCTCCGCCCCCGCCTCCTCCAGCGTCTTGCCCTGGAAGTAGTAACCCTCCAGCAGCTTCCGCTCCTTCTCCGGCAACTTCTCGATCGCCGCCCTCACCCGCCGCTTCAGCTGCTCCATCTCCAGCCGCTGATCCGCCGGCAGGGATTCGTCGACGATGTTCAGGCCGTCGCTGCCTTCGAGGCTGGCTCCGAACAGGGCCGCCAACCCGGAGACGGCGTTCGCCACCTCCATGACATCATCGCCAACCGAGTGCCCGCGGTTGCCTCCCCCCTGCTCGCGATCAGAGAGATTTCCGAGATAGGCGTTCGCCCTTTCACCTACATAGGAGCTGCGGGAGTCGGAACCCCGCAATATCCCCATCTTGCGCAGGCCATCGAAAATCGCACCCTTGATGCGGTAGTGGGCAAAGGTAAGGAAGTTGGCTCCCACCTTGGGGTCGAACCGCTCGGCTGCCTCCAACAAGCCCACCTGGCCGTAGGAAATCAGCTCGTCCAATTCCAGATTGGCCGAGAACTGCTTGCGCACCTGCGACGCCAAAGAACGCACGTACGGGCCGTACTTCTCCAGGATCGTCTTGCTGTCCTCGCCAAGGCCCAAGAGAAGTGTCCTACCCCTGTGACCACAGGCGCTCCAGCGCCTGGGTGAGACGGGGATCGTCCTGCAAGGCGTCGGCGATCTTCTCCGAGAGCGCCTTGCTGTTCATCCGCATCTTTTCCTTGAGGATGTCCTGCACGAAGCGCTTGGTGGCCTCCTGCTTGGACTGGATCTCGCCGGACTTGAGGGCCTGGGCAATCGCCTGGGCCCGGGCGGTAAGCACCGGCTCGGCGCCTTGCGCACCCATTGCCCCGGCCGCGCCCGAGGGGCCCGCGGCCCCGGCGCTGCCCACCAGTCCGCTCACCCCCTGGTTGGCCTCGGTGCGATCCACCTTGCCGAAGGTGGCGCCGCCGGACTTGGACGCACCTCCGGAGCCGGACGCGCCGCCCGTCTTGCCCTTGCCACCGCCGCCTTTGATTCCGCCGACCGCCATCCGAGAGGACCTCCGCGATTGCCAATGTTCCCAGCGCGCGGCAATTTGCGCAACCGGGGGGGAAGTGGCGGGAAGGACTACCTGGGCGTCGCGGCGGGCTTGCCGGAGGGCGGCAGGGCGCCGGCGTCCTTGGCGTCCATCAGGGCCTTGGCCAGCTTGGCGCCGTCCCCGTCGGGATCCACGTCCACCGCCGCCTTCAATTCCTTGACCGCCTCGTTCACTTTGCCCATGAACAGCAGGGCCTCGCCGGCGTGCGCGCGGGGCAGCCCGCTCTTGGGGGCCAGCCTCTGCGCGGCCCGGTAGGCCTGCAGCGCCTTGTCGTGGCGACCTTGCGCGAACTCCAGCGTCCCCAGGGCGATCTGCGGCACCTCGCTCTTGGGCATCAACGCCGCGACCCCGGTGAAGACCTCCTTGGCCTTCTCGTACTGCCCCATGTCCATCCAGATGTAGCCGGCCTCGAGAAGGATTCGGGCCTGCTGCTGGTGCATCGGGACGAGACTGTTCGCGATCTCCGAGGCCTGCTCCGACATCTTTTCCTTTCTGCGTCCGGAGCAAAGAGGGCGGCTCTTGTGAAGCCGCCCCCCCGCTCGACTCCGGACCTTGTGTCAGCTCGACCTTCGAGCCGTCCTGACCATTCTCCGCGTTGCCGCGGAGGATAGTCTAGCGGACGTTCGAGATCGTGTTCTTCACGGTGTCGTGCCGGGTCTTGAGCACGTTGGAGACCGTGGTGAAGACCTGGTTCTCCTTCTGCACCTGCATCTGGACCTGGAGCATCTTGCCCAGCTCCGAGGCGGAGTCGCTCATGCCCACGTTCATGGAGCCGGTGCTGCCGGCGCCCACGCCGCCCGCGCCGGGCAGGGAGTTGCCGATCCCACCCACGCCGCCGCCGGCGACCGAGGTCCCCGCGCCGCCCACGGTGGTGTTCAGGCTGGTCACCCCGGTGGCCGCATACGCGCTGCTGCCGGCGGTCATCTGCTGGCCCATGGTGTTCAGCGAGGAGACCGCCGCCGAGACGACCGCGCCACCCGGGATGAAGGGGGCCGCCATCGCCGCGCCGTTGGCCAGCACGCCCGCCGCCTGGGACAGGCCGGCCTGGATGCGGTCACCAAAATCCGACTTCGCCGTCTGCCGCTCGACGGAGATGTTGGTGCTGATCCGCACCGGGGTCTGATTGATCCGATTGGCGCCGCTCATGGGGTGCTCCTCTGATGAAGGTCCGAGGCGGGTGGGTTTGGAAACCCCTCGCCCCACTTGAGTTATCGGCCCCAGGGGGCCGCCGGTTGCCTGAAGTCTTTCACTTCTGGCCGACCGCTGGAAATCCCTTTTACTTCCGGCCCTTGGAGGCCTGCTTCTCCGAGGTGAGTTTCTCTCGCACCTCCAGCAGGTGGGTCAGCAGCTCCTCGGTGCGGTCCAGGGCGGCCATTACCTTCTTGGATTGATCCGCCTTGGGACCCTTGAGGTCCGCCAGCCCGGCCTTGATGGACTGGAACAGCCCGACGATCTCCTCGGGGCTGGCGCGTTCAATGAAGCCCTCCACCGCCGGGTACATCGGTTCGGTGGACGTCTGTGGCTGGCTTGGGGTGGGCATGGAGCCGCCACGGTAGTGGAGAACGCCTCCGCCCTTCAAGCCGCTCGAGGGGCGAGCAGGCGGGGCTACCGGCCCGTCGCCCAGCGTGCAGACAACCCGGCCCGGGGGGCAGCCCCGCACATAGCTTCCGTTCAGACCACAACCACCAAGCCCTACAAGGGAACAGGAGCAACACCATGAGCAAGAAGTTGATTGGCATTCTGGCAGGAGTGACCCTCTTCGGCACCGGCGCCGCCTTCGCCAATGAGGGTCATGCCACCCAGGACCAGCAGGCCACCGAGTCGCAGAGCCAGGAGACGCTGCCCACCGGTCAGGAGAGCGGGATCGGCGGAGCGGGTGAGGAAGGCACTGCCCCGGAGGCGTGGCCGGAGGAGAGCGCACGGCCGGCCGACAAGGCGGGCATCGGCGGCTCGGGCCAGGAGCAGGAGGTGACCGGAAAGGTGGTCAAGGCCAAGTCCAACAAGGTGTTCATCGAACATATGGGCGCGGTGCTGGAACTGAAGACCGACTCCAAGACCCAGTTCGAGGGAGACGTGAAGAAGGCTGGGGATCTCAAGGAGGGCGACGAGATCCGGGCCTCGTTCAACGTGAAGAACAAGACCGAGAACCAGGCCACCTCCATCTCCCGCTCCTCGCCGGGAACCGGGGGTTCTGGGTTCGAGGACCTGGGGACCTCCGACCCGGGCAGCCTGGACAACACCGGCGCCGATGAGCCCAGCTCCGAGCCCGGCACCGGCGGCTCGGGGCTGGAGGGCAGCGGGATCGAGAGCGGGACGCCGGACACGATGGGCACCGAGCCCGCGCCGCAGCAGCCGGTGGAGTCCAGCCCGGACACCTCCGGGCAGCCGCTGGACGAGTCCTCCTCCGGTACCCAGGTCCGTTAGCGCAACTTGAAAAGCCAAAGAGGCGGGCCGGTGCGCCGGTTCGCCTCTCTTTTTTTGCCTTCCGGGGCAAAGGAGGGCCTGGCACCCAACGATCTGCGCGATCCAGGTGCGTTGGGCGCGGAGGGAGACTAAACAAGCGGACCCATGGCCCCCATTGTCGCGATCGAGAACGTCGTCAAGGAGTACCACCTCGGCAAGATCGTCGTCCCTGCGCTGCGCGGCGTGACGCTGAACGTGGATCAAGGAGAGTTCATCTCCATCGCCGGGCCCTCCGGCAGCGGCAAGACCACCCTGCTGAACCTGATCGGCTGCGTGGACACCGCCACCTCCGGCAAGGTGTCGGTGGCGGGCCAGGACACCATGGGGCTCAATGATCGGGCGCTGACCGATCTGCGGCTGAACACCCTGGGCTTCATCTTCCAGAGCTTCAACCTGGTGGGGGTGCTCTCGGTGTTCCAGAACGTGGAGTTCCCGCTCTTGCTGCAGCGCAAGCTCAACAAGACCGAGCGCGCCAAGCGGGTCAACGAGGTGCTGGAGCAGGTAGGCCTGGCCACCCACACCAAGCACCGCCCCAGCGAGCTCTCCGGCGGACAGCGACAGCGGGTAGCCATCGCCCGCGCCCTGGTCACCCAGCCGAAGATCGTGCTCGCCGACGAGCCCACCGCCAACCTGGACTCGGTGACCGGACAGCAGATCATCGACCTGATGCGGGACCTCAACGCGCGCCAGGGCACCACCTTCATCTTCTCCACCCACGACGCCAAGGTGATGTCCCACGCCAACGCGGTGATCCGGATCGCCGACGGGAAGATCCTGGACCGGGTCACCCCCCAGGAGGCTGCGCGGGCCGCGGCGGGTATCCACTGATGGCCCGGCTGGCGCTGCTGTTCCAGATCGCCGTCCGCAACCTGTTCGCATCGAAGATGAACCTGATCATCGGGTTCATCATGCTGGCCGGGACCGCCCTGGTGATCGTGGGCGGGGCGCTGTTCGACAGCCTCAACGATTCCATGAGCCGCAGCGTGATCGGCTCGGTGGCCGGGCACCTGCAGATCTACTCCTCCCAGTCCAAGGACGAGCTGTCCCTGTTCGGGAACTTCGGGGGCCAGGAGTCGGATCTGGAGCCGATCACCGACTTCCCGGCGGTCAAGGCGCAGCTGGAGGACCTGCCGCACGTGCGGATGGTGGTCCCGATGGGGATGGGGACCGCCCTGGTCACCTCCGGGAACATCATCGACCTGACCCTGGCCGACCTGAGGGAGAAGCTGCGACGGCGGGCCGAGGGACGGGGTTCCCCACAGCTGGCCTCGGAGATCGACTCCATGAAGGCCCACATCCGGGAGATGGCGCGGCTGATCCGCCAGGACATGATCGCCGCCCGGGTGATCAACAGCCAGGGGGCCCAACAGGAGCAGGGGCTGGAGACCATTGATCGGGTGCTCTCCGACGGCTTCTGGGCGGACTTTGATCGCGCCCCGCTGGAGGGGATGGAGTTCCTGGAGAACAAGCTGGCCCAGCTGCTGACCGACGGGGACTGGCTGGTGCTGCGCTACACCGGCACCGATCTAGACGCCTTCAAGCAGGCCTTTGATCGGATGGAACTGGTGGAGGGGACGATGCCGCCGCGCGGCCAGCGGGGGGTGCTGATCCCCAAGTTCTATTACGAGGAGATGTTCAAGGTGAAGGTGGCCCGCCGGCTGGACCTGCTCAAGGAGGCGGTGGAGGTCAACCAGAAGCTCCTCTCCGAGGACCCGGATCTGCAGCGGCGGGTCAAGGAGCTGCCGGTGCTGACCCGGGACATCATGATGCAGCTGGACCCGCTCAAGCAGCAGACGCTGATCACCCAGCTTCAGCAGGCCCTGGGTTCCCAGGAGACCGACGCGGAGAAGCTGCTCAAGCAGCTGTTGACGGTCAATGACCAGAACCTGATGGAGCGGCACCGGCTGTTCTACCAACTGGTGGCGCCCAAGGTGGAGCTGTACCGGCTGCGGGTGGGAGACACCGTCTCCTTGCAAAGCGCCTCGGGTGGATCCGGCTACATGAGCTCCACCAACGTCAAGCTGTGGGGCACCTTCCAGTTCAGGGGGCTGGAGAAGTCTCCCCTGGCCGGGGTGACCAGTCTGATCGATCTGGTCTCCTTCCAGGACCTCTACGGCTACCTGACCCCGGAGAAGCGGGCGGAGATCCAGGCCCTGCAAAAGGAGACCGGGGCCAAGCAGGTGGCGCGGGAGGACGCGGAGGCGGCGCTGTTCGGGGGAGGCGCGGCCCTGGTGGCGGAGACAAAGAGCGCGGACATCGACGAGGCCGCAGAGTTGGGCAACCTGGAGCGCGCGCCGCCGCGGACCACCTATACCGAGGGAGATCTGGCGGCCAGCGTGGTGCTCAACGCCGCGGTGCTGCTGGACGACAGCCGCTACGTGCGGGACGGCCAGCGGTCCCTGGAGACCCTGATCGACGAGAAGGGACTGCAGCTCAAGGTGATGAACTGGCAGCAGGCCGCCGGCTTTTTGGGGCAGCTGACGCTGGTGGCGAAGATGGTGCTGTACGTGGCGGTGTTCATCATCTTCGTGGTGGCGATCGTGATCATCAACAACGCGATGATGATGGCCACCATGCAGCGGGTCCGGGAGATCGGGACCCTGCGCGCCATTGGCAGCCGCAAGGGCTTCATCCTCTCGATGATCCTGGTGGAGACCGCGGTGCTGGGCGCCGCCTTCGGAGCGCTGGGGGCGCTGCTGGGGGCGGGGATCATGCGCTGGCTGGGCCACAGCGGGATCCCGGCCAGCAACGAGCAGCTCTACTTCTTCTTCTCCGGTCCCCGGCTGTTCCCGTCGCTGGGGCTGGGGAACGTGATCGCCGGACTGACGGTGGTGCTGGTGGTCAGCGCCATCTCCACCCTCTATCCGGCCTATCTGGCCACCCGGGTCTCGCCGGTGAACGCGATGCAGGCGGCGGAGGAATAGCCATGACGCCCCAAGCCCAGGCCCAACCGCCGGTGATCGTAATCGTGCTGGGGGCGCTGTTCGCCCTCACCTTCTTCGTCCTGGTGATCCTCCCCTTGCTCTACTCGCTGCTGTGGGCGGGTCCCCGCGCGCAGCTGTACCAGGTGGCGATCCGGAACCTGCTCCAGCACCGCCGGCGGACCTCACTGCTGGGGGGGGCCATTGCCCTGGTCACCGCGCTGCTGGTGATCCTGGTCGGCCTCTCCGAAGGGGTGAACCAGACCCTGCTGCGCTCGGCCACCACCTTGATGAGCGGCCATGTGAACGTGGCCGGGTTCTTCAAGCTGACCCCGGGCGCCTCCGCCCCGTTGGTCAGCGAGTATCCCAAGGTGATGGAGGTGGTGAAGGCCACCCTCCCCACCGAGCTGGACTACATGGTCCAGCGTGGCCGTGGCTGGGCCAAGCTGATCAGCGAGACCGGCGCGCTGCAGGCCGGGCTGGCCGGGGTGGACATCCAGACCGAGCAGGGCTTCCGGGACGTGGTGCAGCTGCGGGAGGGGGACCTGGACGCGCTCAAGGAGCCGGGGACCGCGCTGATCTTCGCCGACCAGGCCAAGAAGCTGGAGGTGGGCGTGGGCGACGTGCTGACCATCTCCGCCCCCACCCTGCGGGGCTCCACCAACACCGCCGACGTCCGGGTGGTAGCGATCGCCAAGGACATCGGACTGCTCAGCCAGTTCAACATCTTCACCGATGCGGGCACCGTGCGGCGGCTGTACCAGCTCAACGAGAACACCACCGGCGCGCTGCAGATCTACCTCAAGGACATCCGCACCTCGGACGCGGTGATGGAGAAGCTGCGGACCGCGCTCACCGGGGCGGGCTACTCGGTGATGGACTACGACCCCCAGCCGTTCTTCGTGAAGTTCGAGCGGGTCAACCGCGAAGCCTGGACCGGTCAGCAGCTGGACCTGACCAAGTGGAAGGACGAGGTCTCCTTCGTGGACTGGGTGCTCAAGGCGCTCAACGCGGTGATCTACCTGCTGACGCTGATCCTGGTGGTGATCATCGCGGTGGGGATCATGAACACCCTGTGGATCGCGATCCGGGAACGGACCCGGGAGATCGGGACCCTACGGGCCATTGGAATGCAGCGCCGGTACGTGATGGCCACCTTCGTGATCGAGGCCTTCACCCTCTCCGCGGTCTCCACCCTGCTGGGGGCGGTGCTTGGCTGGTCGATCTGCCTGCTGCTGGACGCGGCGAATATCCCGATGCCGCTGACGGTCCAGCTGTTCTTGATGAGTGACACCCTCACCTTCGCGGTGGAGACGCAGAGCGTGCTGTCCTCGATTCTGCTGATCGGCTTCTGCACCACCGCGATCGCCCTGATTCCCTCGTACCTCGCAGCGCGGATGAAGCCGATCAACGCGATGCACCAGGTTGGATGACCGCCATGACACTGCACAAGTGGGTTCTTCTCGCCGCCACCGCGCTCTCCGCGGCGGCCCTTGCCGCTCCGCTGGATCAGGCGGGCACCGATGCGCTGATCAAGGAGATCGACGAACGGCAACGCAACTCCGGCGACTACAAGTCGCTGGTCTACCTGGAGCAGAAGGAGAAGGACCGGACGGACGTGGTCCGCGAGGCGCTGATCTACCGCCGCGACGCGGACGACAAGCTGATGATCCTCTTCTCCAAGCCCAAGGGGGAGCAGGGCAAGGGCTACCTGCGGATGGAGAAGAACCTGTGGTTCTACGACCCGAACACCGGCAAGTGGGAGCGGCGCACCGAGCGGGAGCGGATCGCCGGCACCGACTCGCGCCGCAATGACTTCGACGAGTCCCGGCTGGCCGAGGAGTACGTGGCCAAGTACGAGGCGGAGGGCAAGCTGGGGGCGTTCGCGGTCCACCAGCTGACCCTCACCGCCAAGGAGGGGGTGGACGTCGCCTACCCGGTGGTGAAGCTGTGGGTGGATCAGGCCACCGGCAACATCCTCAAGCGCCAGGAGTTCGCGCTCTCCGGGCGGCTGATGCGGACCGGCTACTATCCGAAGTGGCAGAAGCTCTACAGCGAGTCCAAGAAGGGCGAAGTCTGGTACCCGCAGGAGATCCGGATCTACGACGAGGTGGAGAAGGCCAACTCCACCCTGGTGCTGATCAAGTCAGTGGATCTGCGCCCGCTGCAGGCCAACCTGTTCACCAAGGCCTGGCTGGAATCCAAGAGCCGCTAGTCGTGCCGCTGGACATTGGTTCGAGGGAGGGGCTGTGGGCAATCGCAGGGCGGCGCAGTGGGGCGGTTGGAACCGGCGGCTGTGGCCAATGGCGCTAGCGCTGGAGTGCGGGCTCACCGCCCCCGCCTGGGCCCAGACGGAGCGGCCGGACGAAGAGGCGATGTTCGGCGAGGACCGGCCTTCGGTGGAGTCCTCCGCGGACGCCGGGGTGTTTTCCGGTGGGGACGAGCAGGGGCGTGCCGCTGACGCGTCCGACGGCGGCACCGAGCCAGAGAGGGACGAGGACACGCTGTTCGGCGGCCCCGGGCAGGCGCCCTCCCAAAGCGAGGAGGCGGGCGCGGGCACCCCGGTGCGGAACCTGGGCCCCCCCACCGACGAGTCGGATCGGGATCGGCAGGTGCTGGAGGGCGACGCGATCACCGACGCGTTCGCGTCCGAGGAGGCGGTGGACGATCCGCTGAGAATCGGCGGGCTGTTCTACCAGCGGGGGATCGCCTCCTACCGGCAGGACGATCAGTTCAAGAACGTGGCCCTCACCTTCCCCACCCTGGTGGACGCCTACTTCGACGGGCGGCCCACCGACCGGATCCGGGCCTTCGTCTCCGGGCGGCTGACCTACGATCCCACCCTGGACACCGCCAGCCAGTCCCCGGACAACGCCCTGGACCCGGAGGGGGGGATCACCCAGGTCGGGCAGAACCTGTTTGGCGGCCAGGACGTGCAGAACCCGAGGATGGTCCTGGATCAGGCCTGGCTGCGCTTCGACATCCAGCGGGCGGTGTTCCTGACCATCGGCAAGCAGCACGTCAAATGGGGCACCTCCCGGTTCTGGAACCCCACCGACTTCCTCTCCCCCTCCCGGCGCAACCCGCTGCAGACCTTCGACCTGCGCACCGGCGCCTCGATGGTCAAGGTCCACGTTCCCTGGGAGGAGCGGGGCTGGAACTTCTATGCCCTCGCCCTGCTGGACAACGTGGGGCCCTCCGACGCGCTGGGCAAGCTGGGCGGGGCTGCCAGGGCGGAGCTGGTGTTCGGAACCCTGGAGCTGGGGCTGGATGCGGTGGTGCAACTGGACCGCAAGCCGCGGTTCGGGCTGGACCTGTCCACGCCCCTGGGGCCGTTCGACATCTACGGCGAGGTCGCGTTGCGCGGCCGCCCCGACTCACCGCTGTGGCGGCGCCGGGCGGGCGCGGACCCGGACAACGTCCAGGTCTCCGACTTCGAACGCTACTTGCCGGAGGGGCCCTCTCCCCAGGCCAGCGGCGGGCTGACCTGGACCTGGGCCTACAACGACACCGACTCGCTGACGGTGGGCGCCGAGTACTTCTACAACTCGCTGGGCACCGACGATCCCGGCCTCTACCCGTGGCTGATCTTGAACGGCGAGTTCACCCCCTTCTACCTGGGGCGGCACTACGCCGCGGCCTATGCGCTGCTGGCCGCGCCGGGGAACTGGGAGAACACCTCGTTCGTGTTCTCCGCCCTGGGAAACATCTCCGACCGGTCCTTCTTGACCCGGCTGGACGTCACCCAGCGGGTGCTCTCCTTTCTGACGGTGGAGGGGTTCGTGTCCGGGCACTTTGGCAACGACCGGGGCGAGTTCCGGCTGGGGGTAGATGTCCCGCCGCTGGTGTTCCCCGGCGGCTTCACCACCCCGGCGATCGTCATCCCCCCTCCGGTGTTCGAGGTGGGGGTGGCGCTGCGGGTCAGCCTCTAGGCCTGGGCGGAGGGAGGCGGGGTCTCCTTCCAGCGGCGGTGCAGCCACAGCCACTGGTCCGGATAGCGGCGGATGTACCGTTCCAGGATCTGGGTCACCTGCAGCGTCATCTCCCGGATCCGGTCGTCCAGCTTGCCTTCGCTGGGGACGGGCACCGGCCCCTCTACGAAGAAGCGCAGCTTGGCGCCCTCCCGGGCGGCCATCAGCACGTACAACGGAGCTCGGGTGCGGATCGCAGTCAGGGCCAGCCCGGGGCTGGTGCTGGCCAGCCTCCCGAAGAAGGGCACGAACGCGCCCTTCTCGGCGGGCACCGTCTGATCCAGCAGCATCACCACCAGGTCCCCGGCGCGCACCGCCTTGATCATGCCCTGCACCGCGCCCCGGGCGGCGATCAGCTTGAGCCCGCTCTCCTGGCGTGAACGCATCAGCTCGGCGTTGAAGGAGCCCTTGAGCGGCCGCACCACCGCGCTGACGTTGAAGTCACAGCTGGTCAACACCCCTCCCAGCAGCTCCCAGCTGCCGAAGTGGGCGGTCGCCAGCAGCACCCCCTTCCCGGAGGCGTAGGCCTCGCGGAGGGAGCCCCAGCTGTCCACCACCACCGTCTGCGCCAACGCCTCTCGGCTCAGCGCCGGGCCCCGAAGCCCGTCCAGCACCGCGCGGGTCATGTTCCGGTAGACGCCCTTGCCGATCCGTCGCCGCTGGGCCTCCGGCAGCTCGGGAAAGGCGAGGGCCAGGTTGTCCAGCAGCACCCGGCGGCGGATGCGCAGGGTCCAGGCCAGGGCGGCCGCTCCCCGGCAGAGGGCCTCCAACCACCAGAGGGGCGCGGCACGGACCCCCCACACCAGCGCGCGCGCGGCCTGCGTTCCCCACCAGCCGGAGGGCAAGGAGAGTGGACGCGGGGGCGGCTGCTTCGGAGACGGAGGGATCAAGGGCGCCTGCTCTATCCGCCCACGTGCGGGACGGCAAGTCGGCGCCGGTCAGGCGACAAGGCGGCGAGCGGGGGCGCCGATCGCCGCTTGGGGGAGGCGGGCTCAGCGGGACTGGATCTCGATCCGCCGCGGACGCGCGGAGTCCACCTTGGGCAGGGTCAGGGTCAGCACCCCGTCCTTCATGGCGGCGGTGATCTTGGCCTGATCGATCCGCTGCCCCAGCCGGAACTGCCGCTGGTAGTGCCCTTCGGCGTACTCGCCGTGCACCGGGCGCCACTGGCCCTCGTCGCGCCGCACCGGCGCGGTGATGGTGAGCAGGCTGTTCTCCAGGTGCGTCTCCACCTCCGCGACGTCCGCGCCCGGCAGATCGGCCTGGATCACCAGCGCCGCCTCGGTCTCGAAGATGTCCACCTGGGGTTCGAAGTAGCGGCCCTCCCGGGTTCCGCTCTCGCGGCTGGGAGACTTCTGGTGCTCGCTGAACTCCAGGTCGGCTGCGGGGGCCGGGGTCTGCGCCTCCAGCACCCCGTTCTTGTAGGTGGCGGAGATCCGGTCACCGTCCACCGGCTTGGGGAGGGTGCGCACCCGGCGGAAGGAGCCGGCGGAGCGCTCGCGGCGGTGGTAAAGGCGGCGGAGGGTTCGGCGGAGTCGATCTTGCGCTCGCCGCGCAGGGTCAGCTCGTCTCCCTTCACGCTGACGTCCAACGACTCCTTGGCGACCCCCGGGATCTCGGCGCGGACCAGATAGGCCTCGCCGTTCTCGAACACGTTGACCGGAGGAAACACCCCCGCGCCCCGGCCCGGGCTCAGCGCCTGCCGAAGCAGTGGATCCTGGAGCAGCGGGGCCAGGGTCCGGAACATCTCACCCGGCCAGGACAGACGATCTTCAAACGGCCAACGGGTCAGTGACATGTGCAGCTACCTCCTCGAAAAGCGCGCGCGCCAAGGGCGAGCGCACGACGAAAATGGACCACCCGGACACGCCAGACTCGAAGCTCCCCACCACGGAAGCGCGCCAGGGCAAGACGGATCGAACCTAGGAGCCTCTCCGGTGCTGTCAAGCGGCGGCGCCGCCGCCGTCAGGCCGCGCACCCGGGGGTCGGTGGGGCCCGTCGCGCGGAGCTAAACGCCCGATCATTCCGCTGCCTGCCCTCCGTCCTGGCGTACCGCTGCGCCCTCCTCCCCGGATGCGCAGTGTTCAGCCATGAACCTCGCCTTCGCAGTCGCGGCCTCCCTGCTAATCGGACAGAGCGGCGCCGAGCCGGACCTCAAAGCGGACCGTGCCGCGGGCACCGCGCCGGTCGACGAAGTGCAGGAGGGCGTGGGACTCACCCTTCCGCTGGAGCCGGAGGCACCGCAGGACGTGACCCTGGACGGCCTCCCGGACCGCGAACAGGCCGACGCCGGGACGGCAGTGACCGGCCTTGAGCCGCCGGACAACGACGCGCGGACCTCTGTGGAGGCGGTGGCGGCCGGGGACAGCGATGAGACGGACGCCCAGACCCTCCAGCGGTTGAACGATCAGCTCCAGCAACTGGAGGCGCGGATGGCGCAGTTGGAGGCGCAGGCCACCGCCGCGCAGACCGAGGTGGCGTCATTGCGCGAACAGGCGGCGACCCTGGAAGAGGCCGCGGCGGAACCGGGAGCGGCGGCGGATCAGCAGCGGGAGTCCCGGCAGCAGCGGGTGGACTCGGTGGAGGCCGCCCTGGGTTGGGTAGCCGAGGCCTATGAGATCTTGGAGACCGGCGAGCCGGACCTCTCCGCCCCGTTGAGCGCCGCCACCGCCGCGCTGGAGGAGGGCCTGGCGCTGGCGCAAGACGCCGACAGTCCGGGGGAGGCCCAGCGGTTCGAGGCTGCCTTGCGCGCGGTGGCGCAGGTGCCCACCGCCCTCGCCGAGCGGGACTACCAGGACGCCAAGAAGCTGCTGACGCTGGCGGCCAGCGAAGGAGTCCAGGCCCGATCGTTGGCCCAATCCAGCACCACCCTCCCGGTCACCGCCCGCTAAGGCGGCCCTACTTCTTCTTGCCACGCCTGGACGGTGGCTTGGCCTCCACCGCCCGGGCCGGGCCCAGCTTCAGCTCGTCGGCGGTGCGGGGCCAGTCCTCCTTGAGCAGCCGGGACAGCGCGCGGTCCGCCAGCATCCTTCCGTCGGTCTGACAGCGCGGGCAGTAGTTCGCCTCGTTCTCCGCGTAGACGATCCGGGCCACCCGCCCACCGCACACCGGGCAGGGCTGTCCGTACCTGCCGTGGACCGCCATCCCCTCGCGAAAGGCGGTGACCTTGACCGGGAACCCGTCCGGGCTGGCCACGGTCTCCGCGCGCAGCCGGTCAGTCCATTCGATCAGTGTCTTTCGGGTCGCGGCATAGAGCGGAGGGGTCACCGAGCGGAGCACGAACGGGCTGGCCAACCGCACCTGCTGGAGGGTCGCGCCGCCCAGGTGGCGCTGCAGCGCCTCCACGTAGACGGTGACGTCTGGCAACTCCGGCATGTGCAGGAGTCTTGTCACAAACGGTGGAGAGTGTCCTCCGCCCGGTTTGTGAACCAACGCCCCAGTCCCCCCTTGAACGAGGGGGGACCCGGGGTAGCGTCCCGTCCTGGAGGCATTGGCTATGGGTATCGGAGCGAGGGGCGCAGGTCTGGCGAGGGGTGCGGCCGCTTTGTGTGTGGCGGCACTCTGCGCGGGGTCGCTGGAGGCGGCTGGGCAGGTCTTCGTCTACCCCCGCCATGCCGAGAAGAGCCAGGTCCGCTACTTCGACTTCGAGTGGCAGCACGTGGACCTCCTGGTGGGTCCGGAGGCGGACACCTCGGTGGCCAACACCGCCACCCAGGGTCACGTCCCCGGGACTCCCACCGGCGAACCACTGCCGCAGGGCGCCGGGCTGGCCACCGATTTGGTCAACGCCACAAGCGTCGCCAGGCCGGCGAACTTCGCCACCGATGGCGGCACCCCGGTGGCGGTCGGTCCCGGCGATGGAGGAGCGGCGCTGAGCGCGGCACCGGGCGACGGGGGCGCGGCGCTGGCAACGGCGCTTGGCGACGGGGGCGCGGTGCTGGCAGCCGCCCCGCCGGATGCCGGCCCCCAAGGAGCGTTGGCTTCGGTCCCCGACGCCGGGGTGAACCCCTGGTTCGTCTATCCCCAGCAGCCGGACGGTGGCACCGCCGATCTGGCGACCTTGGGCCCACGCACCGGCGGGGTGCGGATGTTCTTCTACGAGCGCGAGCGCGCGGTGGCGGAGCGCGCCGCCCACATCATCCTCGGCTCCTACCGCAAGCTGGTGGACGACTTCCGCTTCGTGCCCACCCAGACGTTCCCGTACATCCTCTACAGCTCCTACCAGGAGTTCCTGCAGACCAACCTGTTCCCGCTCAGCGAGGGCGTGCTGGGCGTCACCTCCACGGTGGGAGACCTGAGCCTCACCCTCCCCTACTTCGGCGATCACCAGTTCTTCACCCAGGTCAGCGTCCATGAGATGGCGCACCAGTTCACCATCCAGAAGGTCCGCCACCTGGCCGAGCAGGCCAAGCTCAACGGCGACCCGCTGGAGGGGATCCCGCTGTGGTTCATTGAAGGGCTGGCCCAGTTCTACGCGCTGGGCGGGATCGACGATGAGGCGGACCTGCTGATCCGGGATCTGGTCACCAACCCCGATCCGGAGATTGGCTACGCGCTGATCAACTTCTGGGAGGACCGCCCCTACAGCGTTCTTTGGACCTACCAGGCCGGGCAGATCCGGGTGACCTTCCTGGAGGAGACCTATGGGGCCGGCTTCATCCAGAAGGTGCTGGATCAGTCCCCCGCCCTGGTCGGGACCGGGACCTTCCGCCGCGCCTCGGTGGACTTCCAGGGGCTGATCGAGCGGATCACCGGCGACAACCCCCAGACCATCGCCAAGAAGTTCGAGCAGTGGATCAAGCGCCGCTCCTACGGGACCTACCTGGGGGCCCAGCAGGATGTCTCCAACGTGGAGCTGTTCCCGGAGGGCTTCTCGGTGGCCGGGGCGATGAATGCCTCGCCCAGCGGAGACGTGGTGCTGTACCGGTCCTTCGAGGAGTCGACCGGGCGCAGCAGCCTGATCCTGGTGGATCCGCGGGCGCCCTCCAAGTCGCGGTTGGTGACCATCGACGGCATCCCGGGCGCCGAATCGCTGCACCCGGTGTTCGGACGCAACTTCGATGTGGGCAACGACTTCATCGCCTACGTGGCGGAGGTCCACGGCCGGGATGTGCTCTACCTCCAGAAGTTCAAGCATCGCGCCCAGAAGCGGGAGCCGAACCCCGCTTTTGGAAGGCCGGAGGAAGAGGCCGGAGCCCAGTCGCTGGCCCATCCTCCGCCGCAGCGGGTGGGCCTGGGCGGCCGCCCCAAGGAGCTGTGGGACGTGGAGTTGGACCTGGGGGACCGGTCCGCCTATTCCCTGGGCGAGAAGGGCCTGCTGGGCGCCTTCTACCCGGCGATCTCTCCGGACGGGAAGCGGATCGCCTTCGTGGGGCTGAGCGAGAAGGGGATCCGGGATCTGTACGTGCTGGAGCCGACCGATGGCCAGGGCGGGTTCAACCTCAAGCAGCTGACCAACGACGAGTTCTCCGAGCGCCAGGTGGGCTGGGGCCCCAAGGGCATTGTTTTCGCCTCCGACGCCACCTCCCATGGTCACTACAACCTGTTCCAGATCTCCGGCAACGGCGGGCCGATCACCCGACTGACCCATGAGCCGCGCGACCACCAGGACGTGGAGGTGCTGCCCGATGGCCGGGTGATGTTCGTGGCCTACGGCGAGGGGCGGGCCGACGTGCACGAGGTGGTGGGGGACACCATCGTCCGGCGCACCGACATCACCACCGGGCTGTTCGATCTCTCCCCCGGCCCCAATGGGGGCCTGTGGGCGCTGTTCCACTACCGCGGGCGGCGCCACCCGGTGCAGCTGAAGAAGGAGAATCTGCTCTCCTTGGCCGCGCTGCCGATCACCGAGAACCCGGGTGAGCCCCAGCGCGCCTACACCATCGCCCGCACCTCACTGGCCGGGTCCAAGCCCTACAGCACCCTGGATCCGGACAACTGGCAGCTGGATCCACCGTTCGGCTACATCGGCGCGGGCGGCAGCCAGATCGTGGGACAGGTGTTCGCCCAGGCCACCGACCGGCTGCGCAACCACGGGCTGATCCTCAACGCGGCAGTGCTGGGCCGGTTCGATCTGACCAACGGAGTGCTGCTGTACGTGAACCAGGAGAGCCGGGTGAGCTGGGCGGCCGGGCTGTTCCAGACGGTCAACTTCCGCTTCGACAACACCTTCCCCGGCGAGCTGACCGGCTTCGTCTCCGGGGAGCGGTTCTACGGTGGGGTGGGCAGCGCCCGCTATCCGTTCAACCGCTTCGTCTACGCGGAGGGCGAGCTGTCGCTGGGCGGGATGGAGTACTTCCTGGAGCAGTTCGACCGGTTCGTGCTGGCCACCCCGGAGATCAACGGGACCGGCCGCGATCTGCTGGGCGAGTGGCGCAGCCTCAACGGTCGGACCCGCCTCCACTCCGAGCTGACGCTGCGGCTGGGCTACGACACCCTGCGCTATCACCCGGCCACCGGGCCGATCGCCGGGAACTCGGTGCTGCTGGAGGTCTCCGGCGCCACCCAGCCCTTCGAACGGCAGTTCTTCGGCAGCACCCGGATCGACGCTGAGCAGTACTTCCCCATAGAGGGGCGGGCCCACGTGATGGTCCGGGGCGGCTTCGGCGCGGCGTTCGGGGGACGGCTGGCGCGGCAGTTCTACCTCTCCAGCTTCGACACCATCCGCGGTCACGAGTTCGGCAGCCGGGCGCTGCTGGGCAGCCACTTCTTCTTCTCCACCGCCGAGCTGCAGGTCCCGCTCAACAGCTTCATCCGGCTGATCCTCCTCTCTGACCTGGAGGCGATCGCCGGCGTGGACTTTGGCGGGGTGTCCAACCACCTGGGTGGGCTGTGGGACCAGCGGGTGCTGGACGCGGTGCTGGGCGTGAACTTCGGCCTGGGGCCGCTGATCTTCCGGCTGCACTTCGCCCGGCCGATCGACACCGGGAACACCCTGGCCGGGGTCCGCTACAACGAATGGGTGACCAACTTCTCCCTGGGCGTGGTGGGCCTGCCCGGCTTCAACATGAAGAAGACCCCCAGCGGGTCCATGCGCTACCGGCAGCTGCGCTCCCCGGTCCTCCGGTAGCTGCCGCGATGCCCAGGCGGCCGAAGCAGGAGGAGCCCCGTCCGAAGTCCAAGCCGTTCAACAACCCGTTCCAGACGGTGAAGCTGAAGACGGATCCGCCCACCGCCCCGGCCGCTCCCGTCCGGGCCGCGCCCCCCAAGCCCAGGCCGGCGCCGCGCGCGGACGACGACTTCGCCCTCTTCCTCCAGGCGATGGACGGGGTGGAGGCGATCCCGGACCGTCGCCCTCCTCCTCCTCCTCCTCCGACGCCGCCGGTGCCCCTGCCCAGGGTGATCACCGACGACGCCGAGGCGCTGATGCAGCTGGCGGAGCTGGTCTCCGGGGAGGGCAGCTTCGACCTCTCCGACTCCGAGGAGTACGTCCAGGGGTCGGCTCCGGACCTGGACAAGCGGGTGGTCCGGGCGCTGAAGCGGGGGGAGTACGCGGTCCAGGCACGCCTGGACCTGCATGGAATGACCCGCACCGAGGCCAAGGAGGCGGTGGAGGTCTTCCTCGCCCGGTCCCGGCGCGAGGGGAAGCGCTGCGTGCTGCTGGTCCACGGCCGGGGGCTGAACTCCAAGGATCAGATCCCGGTGCTCAAGGAGAGCGTGCAAGGCTGGCTGACCCATGGCCGGCTGGCGCGGATGGTGCTGGCCTTCGCCACCGCCCGTCCACACGACGGGGGCGCCGGAGCGGTGTACGTGCTGCTGCGAAAGTCGCGCTAACCCTCCCATGCCGCTGCGCTTCTTCCAGCTCCCCTCCTTCGATGGTTCGCAGCGGACCGTCCGCATCTACACCCCCGACGCCTATCACCAGCTCCCGGACCAGCACTTCCCGGTGGCCTACCTGCAGGATGGGCAGAACATGTTCGCTGACCCGCGCTCGGCGCGGCCGGAGACCTGGTGCGCGGACCGGGCGGTGGAGGGGCTGGCCCGCGACGGCCAGCTGCCCTGGATCCTGGTGGGGGTGGATCACGCGGTGGACCGCTTCGGGGAGTACTCGCCCTGGGACTATCCGCGGCTGGGGGTGCGCGCCAAGGGCGAGGACTACGCGCGCTGGCTGGTCGGTTCGCTCAAGCCGTTCGTGGATCACCACTACCGGACCCGCCCCCAGCCGGAGTGGACCGCCAGCATCGGCTCCTCCCTGGGCGGGCTGATCTCGCTGTACCTGGGCCTGGCCCACCCCGGGACCTTTGGCCGGATCGGCGCCCTCTCCCCCACGGTGATGTGGAGCGACCGGCGGCTGTTCTCGGTCTGGGGGGCGCATCCCCCCTACTCCACCCGCATCTACCTGGATGCCGGCGCGCACGAGCAGCTGACCATTGACGGGGTGACCCTGGACTACGGCGCCGAGACCCGCCGCTTCCACGCGCACCTCCAGGGGCTGGGCTACGGCGATCGGGAGCTGCTGCTGGTGCTGGAGCCGGGAGGACAGCACTCGGAGGTGGACTGGCGCCGCCGGCTGCCGTTCGCGCTGCGCTGGCTGTTGTGCTGAAGGCGCCGCTTCAGGGCGGATCCATCACCAGGTGGATCGCGTCTAGCAACGGCGGCAGCTCGGGGCTGCGCAACATGTACAGGTGGTTGCCCATCGCGCCGGAGAGGACCGGGGGGACCTCACGGTCCAAGAGCAGCCGATCCCCCAGCAGTTCGCGCAGCTGGGCGGCTGGCACCCGGTACCCGCGGCCGTGCCGGCGGGAGGCGTGGGCCACGTGGTAGCGGCGCTGGAACTGGAAGTCGCGCAGGTCCTGCCCGGTGATGACGCGGGCCCACAGTCCGTAGATGTCGAAGTCGCAGGCGTAGTTCATCATGTCGGTGGTGAAGCCACCGGGCGGCCGGACGTTGATCTCCAGCGCGCACAGTGCGCCATCGGGCCGCTCGAAGAACTCGATGTGGAAGAAGCGTTCCTGGATCCCGAACGCCCGCACCGCCTTGCGGCCCAGCTCCACCAGGGCCGGGGGGAGCTCCCGCCGCGAGTAGTAGAAGAGGTCCAGCCCGCGGTTGACGATGTCCATCACCCCCGAGCTGTAGACGTGCGAGGTCTCAAAGACGATCCGCCCCTCCCGGTCGCACAGCCCGTCGTAGGAGACCAGGGTGCCCTGCTCGAAGCGCTCGACCCGGTAGCCCGACCTCAGCTGGGGCAGCGAGGCCTCCAACTGCTGGGGGTCGTCCACCCGCCAGGTGTTGGTGGCCCCCACTCCGATGTCCGGCTTGAGCACCAGGGGAAAGCCGTGTTCCCGGGAGAAGGCCCGCACCTCCTCCGGTCCCTCCACCCGGCGGCCGGTGGGAAAGGGGATCCCCGCCCCGGTGAAGATCTCCGCCATTCCGGTCTTGCTGCGGTTCCGGGCCAGATCGCTGGGCCGGGGCCCGGGGACGTTGAAGTCCTCGCGCAGCCGGGCCTCCAGCGGGAGCCAGAACTCGTTGAGGGAGTCGATCCGGTCGATCCGGCCGTGCTGGGAGATCAGGTACGCCACTGCCCGCAGCACGTCGTCATAGCGGTGGACGAAGTCCCCCAGGGAGCTGACCGCCAGGTAGCCATCCAGCGCGCCCTGCACCTGGGGCGGCAGCGAGGCGTGGGGGACGTCCCCCAGGCCCAGCGTGGTCACCCCCTGGGCCCGCAGCGCCTGGCAGAATAACCAGAACTGGGGCGGAAAGTGGGGCGAGAGGAACAGGACGTTCACCCCCCCTAGGTTGCCACAGCCAACGAGCAGCGCCACCTGGCGCACAGACGCGGTATGGTGGGCGGGCTCCGAGGCACCAAGGAGGGAGCGTGCAGACGAAGGCGAAGGTCCCCGGTCGCATCCTGGTCGTCGACGATGAGCGCTCGGCGCTGCAGTTGCTGGATCGCGTCCTCTCCGGCGCCGGCCACCAGGTGGTGCTGGCGGAGACCGGCGAGCTGGGCCTGCAGCGGCTGGCCAAGGAACGCTTCGACCTGCTGATCGTGGACAAGAACCTGCCGGGGATCGACGGGCTGGAGGTGCTGCGCCTGGCCCGCACCCAACATCCCGGACTGCAGGCGATCATGATCACCGGCTTTCCCACCCCGGAGACCAAGCAGACCGGCCGCGAGCTGGGCCTGTACGCCTATGTGGTCAAGCCGTTTGGAATCCTGGAGATCGTCACCGCCTGTGACGCGGCCATCGCCTCCGGACGGGAGACGGTGCCGGCGCAGAGTTGATGGACCGCGACCAGAGCCCGGATCTCGACTGGCCTCTCTCGGCGGTGGCGCTGCTGGCGGCGCTGCTCAGCGGGTATCTGCTGTCGCAGCCCGCCACCCTGCGTCCGGTTGGCTGGACCCCTCCCACCCCGCAAGCAGGCACCCTCACCTTCCAGGTGGGGGAGGTCCGCCGCCGGCCCGCCGGCACCCTGATCTGGTACCCCGCGGGGCATGGGGACCCGGTGTTCGTGGGGGACGCGCTGTTCGTGGCGCCCGCCTCCTCGGCCATGG
This sequence comes from Myxococcota bacterium, assembly GCA_030857095.1. Lineage (GTDB taxonomy): Bacteria > Myxococcota > Myxococcia > Myxococcales > Myxococcaceae > JALYOC01. Next base: position 23,790 of record JALYOC010000188.1, read on the forward strand.
TGGACCTGGAGGGGGGCGCCCAGCTGGAGCTGGATCAGAACACCCTGGTGGTGCTGGAGCCGCCGGGGCGGGATCAGCTGGAACCCCGGCGGGTGGCGATCCACAAGGGGTCGCTCTCCGGATCCAGCGGAGCGCAGGCGCTGTCGCTGGAGGCCCATGGCACGGTGGCGGCGCTGCAGCCCAACGCCCGGGCGGAGCTGTCCCTGGAGGCCACCGGCGCGCAGATCGCGGTCCGCCAGGGAGAGGTCTCGGTCCAGGGCCCAGAGGGTCCCAGCCGGTTGGGGCCGCGCGAGTCGGGCCGCTTCCTGGTCGGGGGCGCCTTGGTCCGCACCCAGGCGCCGCCGGTCACCCTCCAGTCCCCCGCCCCCCGCCACCGGGCGCTGGCGCACACCCCGCTGGTGTTCTCCTGGACGCCCCGCGCCCCCGGGGCGTCGCTGCAGCTGTCCGCCGATCGGACGTTCGAGTCGCCGCTGCCCCAGACCGGCGCGGACGGACGACTCTCCCTGGGGCTGGCCCCCGGGGTCTATTGGTGGCGGGTGGTGGACGCGGAGGGCAGGCCGCTGTCCGAGCGGCGGGGGCTGACCCTGCTGGAGAACGTGTCCCCCCAGACGATCTCCCCTGCCCGGGACGAGCGCTACCCGGAGTCCACGGTGGAGCTGCGCTGGTCGGAGGTGGAGGGCGCGGCGGGCTACCAGCTGGAGGTGGCGGCGGAGCCGGGGTTCGCGCGGGTGCTGTTCCAATGGGAGGCGACAGGCGCCCGACACCGGTGGGTGGGCGCCCCCGAGGGCGACTTCTGGTGGCGGGTCCGGGCGACGATCGCCGACCACAGGGGGCAGTGGTCACCGCCCTCGCCCTTCCGCATCCTCCTCCAACCCCTCCCCGCCGCGCCGGTGTTGAGCGAACCGGAGATCGAGCTCCCGAGCCGTGATGCGGGCCTCCTCTAGGCGCGCCCTGCTGGCGCTGGCGCTGTTGGCGCCCCTGTGCACCTTGGCCGCCGAGGAGGTCCCCGGTGCGAGCGTGGCCCTGCGCTGGACCCGGGTGACGGATGCGGTGGCCTATGAGCTGGAGATCGCCCGCGATCCCCGGTTCACCGACGTGGTGCTCCGGGAGCGGGTCGCGCTCAACGGCTACCGCTGGAGCTCGCTGCCCACCCAAATCTTCCACTGGCGGGTGCGCAGCGTGGACTCCGTCGGCAGACGGGGGGACTGGAGCCAGCCGCGCACCATCCAGCCCTACGCGGATCCCACGCCCCCCGCCCAGGAGACGCCGCTCCCGGCGGCGGTGCCCACCGGCCCGGACTCCGACGCCAGCTTCCCCTGGAGCGATCCGCCGCCGCAGGTGCCCCTCTCCTGGGACCGGGTGCCCGGCGCCACCGCCTACCAGCTACGGGTGGTGCCCCCCCCGGGCGAGGAGCAGTCCCTCTCCACCTCCCGCACCTCTCTTTCCTTCACCCCCTCCGGCGCCGGGAGTTGGTCCTGGCGGGTCCGCGGGGTGAACCCCTCCGGGGCCGGCGCCTGGAGCCAGCCCCGCCGCTTCCTGGTCAGCCTGGCCGCGCCAAGGATCACCGCCCCGGAGCCTGACGCCGTGCTCACCTTCCGCCAGCCCCAAGGAGAGGTGGAGGTGCGTTGGGAGGGGGTGCTGGGCGCCGGCGCCTATGTGGTGCAGCTGGCGCGGGACGCGGACTTCACCTCCCTGGCCTCCTCCCTGAGGCTGGAGCAGAAGGAGAGCTGTCTGTTCACCGGGATCTCCGAGGGCAGCTACTTCCTGCGGGTGCTGGTGGAGGGCGAAGACGGAAATGTGGCCAGCGCTTCGGCCGCCCAACCGCTGCAGCTGGCCTTGGCGCCACCGTTGGCCGCGCCCCAGCCGCTGCTGCCCGAACCGGGAGCAGTGGTACCGCTGGACCGTGGGCTGCTCTTGCGTTGGACGCCGGTCCCCGGAGCGGCCGCCTACCAGCTGCGGATAGAGCCTCCGGACGACGCGCCCCCGCTGCTCTCGCGCACCACCGCCACCGAGCTCTCCGTCGATCCGCCGAAAGAGGGCGCCTTCGCCTGGAGGGTGCGCGCGCTGGACGCCTTCGAGGGACCGGGAGAGTGGAGCGAGCGCCGCCGGATGTACCTGGGCCTGCCTCCCACCCGCCGGGCTGAGATCCAGACCGCCGCCTCCTCCCTGGTCGCGGACGGCCGCGCCAGCACCGTGGTCTCCATCCGCTTGTTCGACGCCCAGGGCCGGCCGATCCGCGGCGCCCATCCCCAGCTGAGCGTGACCAGCGGGACCATCACCCCGGCGCGGGCAGAGGAGGGCTTCTATGCCGCCACCTTCACCGCGCCCGCCTCCGCTCCCTCCAGCCGACAGGCCTGGATCCTGGTCCGGGAGCGCACCTTCGAGAGCACCGCCCAGCTGGCGCTGACGCCTCCCCAGGGGATGCTGCGGGCCGGGGCGGACCTGGGATGGAACGCCACCCTGGGGACCCTCAACTCCCCCTATCTGGGATTGCTGCTGGAGGGCCGGCTGCCGGTGCTGGGCTACCGGCTGGGTCTGGGCCTGCGCGCCGGCGGCTACTTCGGCGGACGGCAGCTGCAGACCCTGGCCGGACCGCTGGAGGCCCAGGCCCAGGTGGGGCGCGCCTCGCTGCTGATCTCCTATGATCATCCCCTGCCATGGTTGACCCTCTACGGGGCCGCGGGCCCCTCCCTCCAGCTGCTGCGGGTCTCGGTGGGCCAGCTGGTCACCGGGGGGGCGGTCCCCGGCCTGCAGCTGCTGCTGGGCGCGCTGCGGCAGTGGGGGCCGGGGGAAGCGACCCTGGAGCTCTCCTATACCCTGGGCGAGTTCGCCGATCCGGACGTGCGGCTAAGGACGGGCGGACTGACCGCCACGCTGGGCTACCGGGTGAGGCTGCCATGAACCGCGCCCCGCTGTGGCTGCTGACCCTGGCGCTGCTGACCGGCTGCGGCGCGCGGCTGCCTCCCGCCCCCTCGCTGGTTGCGATCTCCCCGGACCAGACCCTGGCCGCCCTGCCGACCCCGGTGCGGATCACCGGGGGCCCGTTCACCCCCAGGGTGCGCGCCGAGCTGGACCGTCCGGGGCAAGCGGAGCCGCTGGGAGCGTTCCTGGTCTCGCTGGTCACGGCCGCGGTGCGGGTGGAGCTGACCGGGGTGGAATGGATCAGTTCCACCGAGCTCTCCGCGGTGGTCCCGGCGGCGATCCCCGGCGGCACCTACCGGGTGGAGATCCGCGATCCGTGGGGAAGGAGCGCCGCCCTGGAGGCGGCGTTCACCGTGGCCCAGGAGTGCTTGTCGGCAGCGGACTGCGCGGATGAGCTTTCCTGCACCCAGCACGCCTGCGTGGCCTTCCGCTGCGAGGCCACCTTCGTCCCGGGCTTCTGCCTGATCGAGGGGGCCTGTCAGGTGACCGGCACCGCCGCTCCCGGCGCCGGCTGTCTTCGCTGCGATCCCGCGATCACTCCCCTTGGCTGGTCTCCGGCCCAAGACGGCACCGGCTGTGACGACGGCGACCGGTGCACCTCGGGAGAGACCTGCACGTCCCAGGTGTGCGGCGCCCCCACCGGCACCGTCAGCTGCCTGGCCCAGGACGCCTGTCACCTGGACGGCAGCTGCGATCCGGCCACCGGGCTCTGCTCGACGCCGGCGAAGGCCAACGGCACCCCTTGCAGCGACAGCGACGCCTGCACCCTGGGCGAGTCCTGCCAGGCCGGGGTCTGCGCCGCCCCCACCGCGCAGGTCAGCTGCCCGGGAAGCGACTGCCGGGAGGCGGGAAGCTGCGATCCCCTCACCGGACTGTGCCAGCACGCCGATCGCACCGGGAGCTGCGAGGACGGCTACGACTGCACCACCGCGGATGTCTGCGTGGCCGGAAGGTGCCGGGGCAGCGCGGTGTGCGCGGACACCGATCCGCAAGCCTGCCTGCAGCTATCCACCCAGGGAGCGGTGGCGCCGGTCACCGTGCGGCTGGACCCCGGCTGCACCCGGGATCTGGAGACGCCCAACGCGGCGCTTCGGGCCCGCTGGGACCTGGATGGCGACGGCAGCTTCGAGATCCCCTTCGAACCACTGGCCGCGCGCAGCCAGCTGTTCTCCACCGCTGGGCTCTTCCCGCTGTCCGTCGAGGTCGAGGACGAAGCCGGCAACCGCCACGCCGCCTCCCGGTATCTGGCGGTGGCCGCCTCCACCGAGGCGGTGGTGGTGACCACTCCCGCGGACGAGCAGGATCTGGCCGCCACCCCCCAGGCGCCGGGCGGCACCGGGCTCTCGCTGCGGGAGGCGATCCTGCACGTCAACGCGCTGGGGGCTTCGCGCACCATCGTCTTCGCCGCGCCGATGACCGTGGGCTGCCAGAACCTGCCCCCGCTCACCGCCCCCGGGACCCGCCTCGCCGGTGGCCCGGGAGTACGGATCGACTTCTCCTCCGCCGGCACCGGCAGCCCGTGTCTGACCCTGGGCGGGGCCGGTCAAAGGGTGATCGGGTTGGAGCTGTCCGGCTGTCCGTCCACGACCCTGCTCTTCAATGCCTCCGGGGGAATGGTGGCGGACTCGGTGCTCCGGGACGGGACCGGAGATGGGGTGCAGTTCAACGGCGCCGCCTCCCAGCTGGGGCCGGGGGTGGAGGTCCGGGGCTTCGGCGGCGTGGGGGTCAAGGTGAAGAAGGCCGGGAACACGGTGCGCGGGGTGATGATCCGGGACAACGGCCTGGGGGGAGTGGACGTGGCGGCTAGCTCCAGCGACACCCAGGTGCTGCAGTGCCGGATCTGGGCCAACGGAGGATCGGGGCTGGCTGTGTCCCAGGGCAGCTCTGGCACCCGGATCTGGCACAACACCCTGCACGGCAACGCCGGGGACGGCGCCCAGGCCAGCTCCCAGTCCAACGCGGTCGATCTGCGCAACAATCTGCTGACCGGGAACCTGGAGTTCGGGGCCTGCGGCGCGATCTCCTCCTTCGCCCAGCAGAACCCCAATGGGGTGTGGGGCAACGCCTTTGGCGCCTACTGCGTGGGCAGCCCGGACGCCGGTTCGGTGCAGGCCGATCCGGGCTACCTGGCGCCGTCGCGGGGGGACTTCCGGCTCCGCCCGGGCAGCCCAGCGATCAACGCCGGGGCCCCGCTGCCGGTGGACGTCAACGGCCCCTCCGATGGCGGCTGGTTCGGACCCCTGCCCGATCTGGGCGCACAGGAAAGCTCCCAGGGCTGAAGCATGCGCATCTCGATCCGCTACCAGATGCTGGCCCTGATGGGCGGGGTGCTGATCCTGGCGCTGGGGACCTATCTGTCCTTGGCCAGCGCGCTGTTCACCTCGGACAAGCTGGCCTACCTGTTCGACTTCTCCGGGCGACTGGCGGGGACCCTGGCGGAGGAGGTGGGGTCCCACCTCTCCAGCGAGCTGGACCAGCTGCGCTACTTCGGTGCGCAGCAGGCCGCCTCCGGGAGCGGAGAGGCCGCCGCCTCGCTGTTCGAGGCCGACGAGGACCTGCTGGGGCTGGAGGTGTGGGCCCGGGAGAACGGGGGCAGCTACCGCCGGGTGTTCGACTCGGTGCAGACCCAGCGGCTGGAGCAGCTGAACTACCTGGCGGAAGACCTGCGCGCGGCGCGGGAGGCCAGCCCGATCCCGCTGGAGAAGGCGGCGGCGCAGCGGGCGCTGTTGATCAACGGCAGCCTCCCCCCGGATCTGGCGCTGCTGCGGCTGGCGGTGCCGATCCAGGACGGGCGGCGGATCATCGTCGCCGACCTGGCCCCGTTCCGGATGCTGCGGATCTTCGCCCGCCCCAAGCTGTCCGACGTGTACCTGGTGGATGACCGCGGGCAGATCGTGGTCCACCCCGATCCGACGCAGATGCTGGCCCACGCGGACTGGTCGGGCCAGCAGATCGTCCAGCGGGCCCTGGCCAGCGCCGTCTCCAGCGGGGTGCACGAATATCAGGTCCAGGAGGACGAGCGGATCGGCGCCTTCTCGCTGGTCCCGCTCTCCCGGCTGGCGGTGCTGGTGGAGGTGGAGAAGCGCGACGCGCTGCGGGCCAACGCCGAGCTGACCCGCCGATCGATCCTGTTCGGGGTGTTCGTGATCGCCATCGCGCTGTTGGCCAGCGTGTACTTCTCCCGGCGCCTCACCGCGCCGATCCGCAAGCTGGAGGAGACGATGGCGGTGATCTCCCGCGGCGACTTCGGGGTGGTGGTCCCGGTCACCAGCAGCAACGAGCTGGGCCGCCTGGCGGAGGCCTTCAACCGGATGAGCGGAGAGCTGTCCCGGCGCGAGGCGCTGCTGCAGGACGCCAACGCCCAGCTGATCCAGTCGGAGAAGCTGTCCGCGCTGGGGGAGATGAGCGCCGGGCTGGCGCACGAGGTGAAGAACCCGATGGTGGGGATCGTGGGCTTCTCCGAGCTGGGGGAGGGGGTGGAGTCGGTGGCCGAGGCCCGCGAGTACTTCACCCTGATCCGCTCCGACGCGCGCCGGGCCAACGAGATCCTCCAGAACCTGCTGGAGTTCGCCCGTCCGGAGCACGTGGAGTTCGTGGCCCTGGACGCCAACGAGGTGCTGCGCGGCGCGGTGCGGCTGGTGGCCCACCAGGTGGCGCTGGCCAGCGTGAAGCTCAAGACCCGCTATCAGGACGGCCTGCCCCAGGTCACCGGCAACGCCAACCAGCTGCGGCAGGTGCTGGTCAACCTGATGATGAACGCCACCTACGCCATGGCCGGCGCGCCGGAGCGGATCCTCTCCGTCTCCACCGCTTCCGCCCCGGAGGGAGGGGTGCTGATCGAGGTTGGGGACACCGGGCAGGGGATGACCCCGGAGGTGCGGCAGAAGATCTTCCGCCCCTTCTTCAGCACCAAGCCCCGCGGTCAAGGCACCGGGCTGGGGCTGTCGGTCAGCCGCAGCATCATCCTCCAGCACCACGGGGAGATCACCGTGGAGAGCGAGAGCGGCCAGGGGGCCACCTTCCGGATCCTGCTGCCCCCGGAGAAAGAGGACCCGGCCGCCGAGCCGGGCCACAAGTTGCGCGGCTGACGCCCTACCCCAGCGACCACACCACCCAGGCGGCAATCACCGCGCCGGTGGTGGCCAATCCCGCCGCCACCCCGGCGGCCCACAGGACCCGGGGATCGGGGGCGACCAGCCCGGGGGAGGGGCGGGAGGGGTCCAGCACATTGGCCGGCTGGGAGCCCCCCACCGGGGGGAGGGGCGCAGCGGGTCGGGTCCGGAGGAGAGCGGCATCGGTCAGGCCTCGTTCACCGGTTGCAGGCGCAGGGTGACCCCGCACGCTCTGCAGAACAGGCCCACCGGCCAGCCGAACTGCGGTTCTTCGATCGGGACCGGCTTGCCGCAGCGGATGCAACCGACCTCTCCGCTCTCGATCACCGCGGTCCTGGTGAAGCGCTTCCAGGCCATGATCGGCCCGGTGATCAGGAAGGCGGGCACCAGCAGGAAATGCACGATCGGGACCGGCACGAACGCCAACGCCAGTCCCCAGCACAGCGCCCAGGCCAGCCCGCCCCGCAGCACCCGCTGCCGGTGGGAGAGCAGCCTCGCCCCCACCCGGGCCCGGGTCGGAGGGATGCCAGGCTCCAGCGGGAGGGAGACCTGGACCTGCTGGGGTTCACCAAGGATCGCGCTCACGTCCCCTGCTCTACCGCGTCCGCCCATACAAATGCGAACGCCGGGACCGCTCACTGGCGATCCCGGCGTTCTGGAAACTCAACCGGCGCTGCGGGGGACTACTTACCCGCGCGGTAGGTGGCCCACAGGTTCTGCATCCGGGCCGTCTGGCCGGGGGTCAGCTGATACATGCAGGCGTCGTCGGTGTAGTCCATGAAGTTGGTGATCGGGTCCAGACCAGCGCCGGCGCAGGTGTCGCGACCCACCGGGCAGCCGAAGGCGGCGGAGCGCTCGGCCGGGGTGTCGTCGACGTAGTCGTTCCGCTTGGCGCAGCCACCCTGGAAGGTGTGGTACAGGCCCAGCCAGTGACCGACCTCGTGGGTGGCGGTGTCGCCCTCGTTGTACGGGGCAGCGGAGCCGCCGGGCAGCGAGGAGAACAGCAGCACCACGCCGTCATCGGAGGGGTTGCCGGAGTACCAGTTGGGGAAGGTGGCCCAGCCCAGCAGCCCGCCGCCCGGGTTGGCGGAGTAGACGTTCAGCGCCGCGGCGCCGCCCTGACGGAGCGCCGACTTGGCCGCCACTTCGGCGGTGGAGTCCGGCGCCATCGTGAACCAGGTGTTGTTGGCGGTCACGTCGGAGGAGACCAGGCGGAAGCTAAAGCCGGTGCCCTGGTAGGCCGCGTTGAGGACGGCGATCTGGTTGTTGATCGCGGTGGCGCTGACCGCGCCCTGCCCGCTGGTGCTGGTGATGGTGTGCCAGTAGACGTCGACCACTCCGGCCGAGCCGGTGGGGGTGCCGCCGCCCGGGCCACCCTTGGCCATCATCACCCGCTCCACCTGCATCTCGATGGAGTCCATCTGCTCGGAGGTCAGCTCGCGGGTCGCGCAGCCGCGCCCAAGCTCCGCCTGGTTTCCGAGCACCGCGGTATTGCCATCCACACCGGAGGTGGAATCCACATCCAGGGTCGAACCACCGCAGCCGGCAAGCGCGATGAATGCAGCGAAGAGCAGCTTCTTCATGTGTGAAAACTCCTTGAGAGGGCGCGGCTAGTTAGCAAGGCCTACTTATGGCGTCAATAGCCCCCACCGTGTTCTTGAAGGCGACATTGGAGGAGGCAGACACACATATTTTCGGGTGTCGCTTCCCGGAGTTGCGTGGCCATTTGCTGTTATTTGCTGGCGGAAATGACGTAAATTCGAAGACTTACACCGGCTGAAGGGCGGTGACCTCGAATCCGACAGTCGCACCGCCTGAGTCTCGATTCCTGGCAAAGGCGCTGCCACCATGGGCCTGGGCGATGCGCCGGACCAGGGCCAGGCCCAGCCCCAGGGACACCGAATCCGGGTCGCGGGTGGGGGCCTGGGAGGAGCGATAGAAGGCGTCGAACACCCGCTCCTCGTCGCCTGGGACAAAGCCCGGACCGGCGTCGTCCACCTCGAAGAACACCCTGCCCCGGTCGGCCCGGACCCGCACCGCGCGTGCGCCCCCGGCGTGCTTGCGGGCGTTGTCGAGAAGGTTGGCCAGCGCGCGGGAGAGCAGCGTGGGATCCGCGTTCACCGACGGTGGAGGCGCACCCTCCACGGTGAGCAGCTCGGCTCCCAGCCCGGCCCGTTCCAGGGCGCGGCGGGCAGCGTCCACCGGGTCCACCGGGGCGGGGCTGAGGGACTGGAACTCCAGCTTGGACTTGGCCAGCAGCTGTCCCACCAGCGCGTCGATCTCCAGCACCTCCCGATCGATCTCCTCCAGGGCGCGGGGATCGGAGGGGGAGCCCCGCGCCAGCTCGATCAACAACCGCATGTGGCCCAGGGGGGTGCGCAGTTCATGGGAGACGGCGGCCAGCAGCTCGCGTTGGTCGGCCAGCTGGCGGTCGATCCGCCCGGCCATCTCGTTGATCGCCCCGGCCAGGGACCGGGACTCCTGATCCCAGCGCGGCCCGACGTGGGCGCGGGCCTGCAGATTTCCCTCCCCCAGGGCCCTGGCCACCCGGGCCAGCTCGGAGAACGGCCACCCCAGCCGGCGGGCAATCCAGCCGCTGGCGGCCCAGAGGGTGATCCCCCCCACCAGCAGGGCCAACAGCGCCCGCCACACCCCACCCTGATGCGGCCGGGAGAGGCAGACCCGCACCTCGCCCAGGGTGACGCCCTGGCGCACCACCGTGCCCTGATGGGGGCGCCGGCAGGAGCTGGGCCCGTGGGAGGAGAGCAGGGTCCCCCGCGCATCAAACAGCTGCACCCCCACCTCCAACTGCCGGGCGGTGGCGGCGGCCAGCTCCTCGCGGGCCACGGGGTCGTCCCAGACCTGGGCGAAGCGACCCGAGGCGAAGCCCCAGATCCGCTCCACCTCCCGCTGCCAGGCGTACTGCCCCTGCGGGGAGAGCGCAGCCATCACCGCACCGGTGGCCAGGCCGGTGATCAGGATGGTGACCCCGAACCAGACGAAGATCCGCCGGTGGAGGTGGGCCCGGAAGTAGCCGCGGAAGGGAGGGCCCCGGTGGTGGTGGTGCCGGTGTCCCCTCACGCGTCCCTGGTGAGCACATAGCCCACCCCCCGCACCGTCTTGATCAGCCGCGGCGGGTCGTCGCCCAGCTTCTGCCGCAGATGGGAGATGTGCACGTCCACCGTGCGCTCGCCCACCACCACATCGCTGCGACCGGCCTCCGCCAACAGGGTGTCCCGGGAGATCACCCGGCCCGGCCGCCGCATCAGCGCCACCAGGATGTCGAACTCCAGGGCGGTCAGGTCGGCCAGCTTGCCGGCCACGGTGACCTCCCGGGTGCCCACGTCCACCCGGATCTCTCCCAGGGAGAGCCGCTCGGAGACCACCTCCGGCTTGGAGCGGCGCAGCACCGCCCGCAGCCGGGCCAGCAATTCGCGAGGACCAAACGGCTTGGAGAGATAGTCATCCGCGCCCAGCTCCAGGCCCACCACCCGATCGGTCTCGTCCCCCTTGGCGGTGAGCATCAGCACCGGGACGTTGCTCTTGGCCCGGATCCGCTTGCACACCTCCAACCCGTCCAGCCCGGGCATCATCACGTCCAGCAGGACCGCGTCGAACACCTGGGCCTCCAGCAGGGCCAGCCCCCGCAGGCCGTCCGGCGCGCAGCTCAACTGCACCCCGTTCTGCTCCAGGTACTGCGTCAGCAACTGGTGGAGGCGGGTGTCGTCATCGATCAGCAGCACGCGCAGCGACATGGGTGGGTCCACTCTAGACGCAGCCGGACCGGGAGGGACGGGCGGTCCCTTCCGGTCCGTGAAGGAGGAGGTTGGCTAGTTCCGCGGCTCGGCCAGGGCGCGCGCCTGCGACTGGGCCAGCGCCTGGGTCAGGGCCTGCACCTGCGCCTGGGCCATGGTCAGCGCCTGGGCCTGGAGCTGGGCCTGGGTCTGCAACGCCGCCAACTCCGGCGGGGGGGCCGCGGGGGTGACCGCAACCCGCGGGGAGGTGGCCTCCACCAGCGCCAGGCGCGCCTGCTCC